>NZ_BOPC01000065.1 GCF_016863555.1 Micromonospora qiuiae
CGGGGCGGGGTCGTGGCTACGGAGACGAGTTGCCGCTCAGCCGCCGGGCGCGGGACCGGCGAGAGCGAGCGGGGGCCGGGTGCGGGCGGAGGCGGGCCCGGCGGGAGCGGGCGCGGTCCCGGTGGGACACCCAGGCCACTGAGCGAGCTCACGCCGAGCCGACCGGCGAGCACCGGCACCTGATCCGGCTCGACCACGAAGATGATCTCGCGGGGGCGGATCGGGCGGAGCAGGACCAGCGCGGCGAGGGTGAGCAGCAGTATCCCGCCGGCCAGCGAGCCCCAGGTGAGCGGGGCGATCCACCCGGCCCGCAATTCGGCGCGCAGGTCCAGGCCCAGGTCGGGCCCGCCGTCGGGCCGCATCAGCACCAGGCTCAATCGGCGGCCGGCCAGGTCGGCGGGGCTCCACTCCAGCACGCCGGTGCCGGCGAGTACCCAGAAGGTCTGTGCGGCGGGGGCGGCCGGGACTGCCGGCGGCACGCCGGCCGCCGGGTTGACCTGCTCCAGCCGGACCGGCAGCGAGCCCCGGGCCAGCGCCATCCGCTGGACCACGGCGTACGGCGCCGCCGCCAACCATCGCTGCGCCTCGTCGGCCGGGGCCAGCCCGACAAAGGCCGGCCCGTCCGGCGTACGGGCGTCGAGCCGGAATCGGGCGGATCCGCCGCCGGCGAAGGGCACCTCCCGGCGTACCAGCGCGTCGAGATCGGTCACCACGACGGCGTGCCCTGGCGTCCGCATGCTCTCGATCCGCGCGGTGAACACCCCGTCGGGGGCGGCGCGGCCGGTCGTCAGGCCGAGCGCGGCAGCACCGACCAGCGCGGTCGTGCCGATGGCCAGCAGCACCATTCCGACCAGTGCCCACACGAAACGCATCCGCCCTGTCTCCCTCCGTAGCCAGATACCCGGCCGACCTTACCTACGACCCGGCGCTGAACTGCGGATATCCACGTCGAGAACAGGAAAAGCGGACGGGCCCGCCGGGGTGTCCCGGCGGGCCCGCGTGGCGGTGACTTCTCAGGCCGTCGTCGGCGCGGGATCGTCCCGGACCGCGGCGGCGCTGCGGTGACTTCTCAGGCCGTCGTCGGCGCGGGGTCGTCGTCGCGGACCGCGACGGCGCCTTCGCGGCGGGTACGCGCGAACGCGAGCCCGCCCAGCACCAGCCCGCCGAGCCCGGCGACCAGACCGGCGACGCCGAGCCCGATGGCCAGCCCGCTGTCGCCGTCGTCGCCTTCCTTGGCCGCATCGGCCTGCGCGGCCGGCGACTCGGCCGGCGCCGCCTCAGGCGCGGCGGCGGCGAGGGTGAGCACCGGCGCCGGGGTGGCCGGCTCCTCCTCGCCCGGCGCCGACGGTTCGTCGATCCAGCGCACCACGGCGCCGTCGGAGTAGGTCTGCAATGCCTTGAAGACCATCTGGTCCACCTCGGGCAGTGGGCCGAGGGAGACCGGGAACTCCTGGAAGGTGCCCGGGGCGATCGCCGCGTCCGCACCGGCCGTCCAGGTGATCTTGGATACCACCTCGGAGATCTCGGTGCCGTGCACCTTCACCGGCGGATCGCTCTTGCGCTTCTCCACCGCCACCGTCCAGCCCGGCACCGGCATCGTCGACACCGAGCCGACCGGGGCGTTCTCGGGCAGGAAGATCTCCACTTTGGTGGTCGACGCCGTGTCGCTCTCGTTGGGCACCCGGAACGCGAACCGGCCGTAGCCGCCCTGGGTCGCCTCTTTCGGGTTGACCGTGACGTGCGCGGACGCGGGCGCCACGAAGCCGAACACGGCCATGGCGACGGCGCCGAGCGTCAGGGCGGCAGCAGCGCCTGCGGTACGCCGGTGACGGATCATCGATGGGACCTCTCTATCGGATCGGCACGGTGGCGGTCACCGTGTCTTGGTCGATCTCGGTGGTGCGGGCGGTGATGTGCAGCTGCCACTCCCCCGCCGAGGGCAGGTTGATCTCCCCGGTGGCGTGGTTGTCGGTGAGCGCCAGCACCGGGACGTCGATCGGTTCGATCCCGGCTGACGGCAGCGCCACGGTTGCCTTCCACTCCAGCACCGGCTGCGGTCGGTTATCCGGCGTGTACGCGTAGAAGTGCAACGAGTTGTTGCCCCGCTCGGCCGGCGCCACTTCGACCTGGAGCGAGAACAGGGGGCTGGTGAGCGTGGTGGCGAAGTAGTCGGCCTCGGCGCCGGCCACGTTGGACGAGGCGGTGCGGGCGGGGGTGGTCTGCACCAGGGTCGCCGACACGCCGAGCACGATCGCGGTGATCGCCAACTCCACCCAGACCGCCCGGCGTAGCGACGCGGGACGGCTGGCCGCGAGCCGCTTGCGCACCAGGTGACGGGAGTACGCGGCCACCCCGATCACCAGCGCGAACAGCCCGATCTTGGCCAGCACCAGTTGCCCGTAGCGGGTGCCGAACAGGGCCGCCGGGGTGGCCACCTCGATCAGCGCCTGGACGATGCCGGCCAGCAGCAGCGCCGACACCGCCAGGGCGGCCCACCGCGACCAGATCGGCAGGATGGCGCCCAGTTCCCGCTCGTCCGCCCGAGGCAGCAGGAACACGGCGAGCATCACCAGCCCGCCCAGCCAGACCGCCATCCCGCCCAGGTGCACCGCGTCGACGAGCACCGACACGGCCGGGGCGGGCGAGGCCGCCGGGTGCCCGGACAACGGCCAGGTGAGCAGCGCGCCCGCGCCGAGCGCCCCGAGAACCACCAGGTCGGTGCGGCCCACCGGCCCGGCCAGCAGGGGCCGGAGCAGGACCGCCGCGGCGGCCAGGAGCCCCAGCCGGACCAGGTGCACGGCGCCGAAGACGCTGCCGAACACCAGGCTCAGCCCCGCACCGGTGATGTCGAACAATCCGCCACCGTTGGTGTACGGCACCTGCCACAGCATCATCGCGACCGTGGCGAGCGCCACCAGCCCGAGGCCGGCCCAGGCCAGCCGGGCCGGGCCGCGCCGGGAGAGCCGGCGCGGCCAGAGCAGGGCGAGCACCAGGGAGGAGCCGACCAGCAGCAGCAGCCCGGCGTAGCCGACGAACTTGGCGGCCTTGATCGCGTTGCTGACCGTCGGGTCGGCCCGGCCGTCGTCGCCGCTGTCCACCGGCGGCTCGGAGGGCGCGCCGACGGAGTAGGTGAACGCACCGGAGACCGGGTGGCTGTCGGCGGAGATCACCCGGTAGGTGACCAGGTAGGTGCCGTTGGGGCCGGACGGGTCGACCGGGATGTTGACCACGCTGTCGGCGAAGGTGGGCTCGCCCCGGTCCGCGCGGGAGCCGTCCGGCGCGATGACCCGGATCTTGTCCGGCACCTTGCGTACCGATTCGCTGAAGGTGAGCACCACCTCGGCGGGGGCGGTGGACACCACGGACGAGGCGGCGGGACTGCTGCTGTTCAGCACGGCGTGGGCGGTGGCCGGGCTGGCCGGGGCGAGCAGCAGGGCGGCGACGGTGACCAGTAAACCGGCGGCGGCAGCCAGCCGGGCGAAGCGGCGGCGAGGGGCGGCAGTCATGTCCGCCATGCTCTCCGAAAACCCACCCGCAAGGCGAGCCATCGGCGGCTGCGAATAAGAAAGATCGCCTCGACCGCGCGCGGACACGCGCGCAAGCACCTGGCGGGGGATCACGAGCGACTAGTCGGTCGGCACGGCGGAAAAGTTCCCGACGTGGCGCAGACCATGGAAGGGCCGAAGGACTCTGCTGCTCGGCGCGCTGCCGCGTAACCTGGCTTGTCGTGATCCCCGTGCCGCGCGACACCGCCGCCACCGCCGATCCCATGGACGGCGGCGGAGGCGTGCCGGAGTGCGCGAAGCCGGCCGGCAACGACGCCACCAGGTGGGCGTTGGCCGCCCGCGACGGCGATCCGACCGCACAGGCCGCGTTCGTCCGGGCCACCCAGGTCGAGGTGTGGCGGTTCGCGGCGGCCCTGGTCGATCCGGACAGCGCCGACGATCTCACCCAGGAGACGTACCTGCGGGCGTTCCGCGCGCTGCCCGCCTTCGAGGGGCGCTCCAGCGCGCGTACGTGGCTGCTCGGCATCGCCCGGCGGACCTGCGCCGACCACCTGCGTACGGTGGTTCGGCGACGGCGCCTCGACCAGCGGCTCACCGCCCAGGCGCACACCGACGTGCCGCACCCCGACCCGGCCGCGTCGCTCGGCGCGGCCGACCTGGTCCGCCGGCTGCCCGCCGAGCGGCGCGGGGCGTTCGTGCTGACCCAACTGCTGGGCCTGTCCTACGCCGAGGCCGCTGCCGTGGAGAAGGTGCCGGTGGGCACGATCCGATCCCGGGTGGCCCGTGCCCGCGCCGAACTGGTCGACTCGATCGGTGAGGCGCGAGCGGGGTGAACGGCAGGTGGCGCCGCTGGCTCGGGCTCGCCGTCCGGCTCGGACTGGCAGCCGTCTGGCTCTACGCCGGCGCCACCAAGGTCGGCGACCTGGCCGCTTCCGGCCGCTCCGTGCACGCGTACCAAATCATGCCGTACGACGTGGCGATGGTGGTCGGCGCGGCGCTGCCCTTCGTCGAGCTGGCGCTGGGCGTACTGCTGCTGCTCGGGCTGGCCACCCAGCTGGTCGCCGGGATCTCCGCGGCGCTGCTGCTGGTCTTCATCGCCGGCATCGTCTCGGCCTGGGCGCGCGGGTTGGCGATCGACTGCGGCTGTTTCGGCACGGGCGGCGAGCTGCCGGCCGGGCAGGACGCCAGCTATCTCCCGGAGATCCTCCGGGACCTGGGCTTCCTGGCGCTGGCCGGGTTCCTGCTGATCTGGCCCCGGACGGCCGTCTCGGTGGACGGCGCGCTGACGAGCGAACTGGTGGAGGACGAAAATGAGTAGTCGCAAGGGGCGCAAGGACGCGGCCCGCGTGGTCCGGGAACAGCTGGCCCGGGAGCGCCGCCGCAAGCGGATGCTGTGGATCTCGCTCGGCGCGGTGGTGGTGCTGG
Organism: Micromonospora qiuiae; assembly: GCF_016863555.1. GTDB lineage: Bacteria > Actinomycetota > Actinomycetes > Mycobacteriales > Micromonosporaceae > Micromonospora > Micromonospora qiuiae. The sequence goes on from NZ_BOPC01000065.1 coordinate 4,932, forward strand.
TCATCGCCGGTCTGATCGGCTGGAGCGTCTTTTCGGGCCAGCGCGGCGGAAAGTTCATCGCACCGCCGGGGGCCAACGACACCGGCACCGGCATCGTGGTCGGCTCCGGGCCGGTCACCGTCGACATCTACGAGGATTACCTCTGCCCCGCCTGCAAGCGGTTCGAGCAGACCAGCGGCGCCACCATCGACCAGCTGATCAGCGAGGGCAAGATCCGGGCGGTGTACCACCCGGTGGCCTACCTGAACCGCTTCTCCAGCACCGATTACTCGACCCGGTCCTCGGCCGCGTCCGGCTGCGCCGCCGAGGGCGGCAAGTTCACCGAGTTCGGCAAGGCGCTGTTCGAACGGCAGCCAGCCGAGAACGGTGCCGGGCTCAGCAACGACCAGTTGATCGACATCGGCGCCGAGGTCGGGTTGGACCGGGAGGCCTTCGGCGGCTGCGTCCGCGACGGGAAGTACCGGTCGTGGAGCGCCCACGTCACCGACGCGGCGAGCCGCGCCAACGTCACCGGCACGCCGACGGTCCGGGTCAACGGCGAGCCGGTGCGGGACTGGTCGCCGGCGAACATCATCGCGGCGGTGGAGGCGGCCGGGCGGTGACCCTGCTGACCCGGGTCGCGCTGCTGCTCGCCGGTGTGGTCGCGGCCCTGCTCGCCACCGCCGGCCCGGCCACGGCCCACGGCGCGGACGCGCCGAACGGCAGCGACTACCGCGCCGAGGTCACCGCCGTGACCCCGGCGCGGCCGGAGCTTCGGGTCCGGGTGGTCGAGGCGGGGGCTCGACTGGAGCTGACCAACACCGGCGGCGAACCGGTCGAGGTGATCGGCTACTCGGGCGAGCCGTACCTGCGGGTGGGCCCGGACGGCGTGTTCGAGAACATCCGCTCGCCCGCGACCTACCTGAACCGGACCATCGCCGGCGACACGGTACTGCCGGCCGAGGTCGACCCGGCCGCCGCGCCGGCCTGGCAGCGGGTCGACGACGGGCCGACCGTGCGCTGGCACGACCAGCGGGCGCTGTGGCGCGAGCCGGGACCGCCCGCCCAGGTCCGCGCCGCGCCCGACCGGGAGCATCGGGTACGCGACTGGGTGGTGCCGCTGCGCGCCACCGACGGGCCGTTGGAGATCCGGGGCACCCTGGACTGGGTGCCGCCGCCGGACGCGTACACCTGGTGGGTGCTGGTCACGCTCGGCGCGCTCGCGGTCGGCGCGGTCGGGTTGCTGCCGGCCGCCTCGGCGCCGGGTCGACGGGCGCTGGCCGGGCTCGGCGGGCTGCTGGTCTGCGGCGGGCTGGCCGCCGTGCTGCTCACTGTCGGGCGGGTACGCGACGACGGGGCCGAGGGGATCGGTGGGGTGCTGGGCGGCCTGCTGACCGGCCAGGTGTGGGCGCTGCTGGTCGGGCTCGGGGCGATCGTCGCCGGCTGGCGGGCGTTGATCGCCGGCTCGCCGGCGTCGGTGGCCGACGGTAACCGTCGGTCGAACGTCGACTTCGTGGTGGCCCTGGCCGGGGCGTGTCTGGCGTTGTTCGCCGGGGTGACCAACGCCGCCGTGTTCGCCCGGTCCGTGCCGCCGGTGCCGTGGCCGGCTACGGCGGCCCGGGTGCTGGTCGTGCTGGTCGTCGTCGCCGGGGCCGGGGCCCTGGCCGCCGCCGTCCTGCGCCTGCACGCCACCGGCCGCTCGGCGGTCACCGGCGTGGAGGCAGCGAAGCGCTGAACGGGTAGGGAAGTTCGAGGCGGTGCCGGGCGAGCAGGTCCTCGTCGCCGAGGAGCTCGGCGGTCGGCCCGTCGGCCACGATCCGGCCACCGTCGAGGATCACCGAACGGTCGCAGAGTTCGAAGGCGTACGGCAGGTCGTGGGTGACCATCAGCAGGGTCACCGGCAGGGACCGCAGGATGGCGGCGAGTTCCCGGCGGGCCGCCGGGTCGAGGTTCGACGAGGGTTCGTCGAGCACCAGGATCTCCGGGCGCATGGCGAGCACGGTGGCCACCGCCACCCGGCGGCGCTGCCCGAAGGACAGGTGGTGCGGTGCCCGGACCCGGTGCTCGGACATGCCCACCGCGACCAGTGCCTCGTCCACCCGGGCGGCGAGTTCCGCCCCGCGTAGCCCGAGGTTGGCCGGTCCGAACGCCACGTCCTCGGCGACGGTGGGCAGGAAGAGCTGGTCGTCGGGATCCTGGAAGACGATGCCCACCCGTCGGCGGATCTCCGCCAGGGTGGCCCGGTCGGGGCTGACCGGCAGGCCACCGACGGCGATGCTGCCCTCGGTGGCGGTGAGGATGCCGTTGAGGTGCAACACCAGGGTGGTCTTGCCGGCGCCGTTCGGGCCGAGCAGGGCCACCCGCTCGCCCCGGGCCACCGTCAGGTCGACCCCGTGCAGCGCGAGGTGACCGTCCGGATAGGCGTATCGGACGCCACGGACATCCAGGCTGGGGGCCATCGGCGGCACACCGGGAATCATGTCAGCACGGCGGCGGTGGCGGCGACGGCACCCGCCAGGACCGGCACGGTGGCGCCGACCAGCCACTGCCCGGCCGTCGCCGCGCCCGCGCCCGGCCACACCGCGGGCATCCGGCCGGTGTAGCCGCGCGACAGCATCGCCAGGTAGACCCGCTCGCCGCGCTCGAAGGCGCGCAGGAACAGCGACCCGACGCCGGCGGCGAAGCCGCGCAGCTGCCACAGGAACCGCGGGTCGTCGCCCCGGGACAATCGGGCGATCCGCATCCGGCGGGCTTCGCCGACCAGCACGTCCAGATATCGCAGCATGAAGATGGCGATCTGGGTGAGGATCTGCGGGCAGCGCAGCCGGTCCAGCCCGACGATCAGATCCCGGGTGGTGGTGGTCGCGGCCAGCAGCAGCGACGCCCAGACGCCCAGGGTGCCCTTGGCGAGGATGTTCCACGCGCCGTAGAGGCCCTCGGCGGAGAGGCTCAAGCCGAGCAGGTCCACCCGCTCGCCCGCGCCGAGGAACGGCAACGCGAAGGCGAAGAGCACGAACGGCAGCTCGATCGTCGACCGGACCAGCAGCCAGCGGGCACTCACCCGGGCCAGCCCCGCCACGACTGCGACCAGCAGGGCGTACGCGCCGAAGGCCCAGAGCGCCTCGCGCGCGGTGGCGACCACGGCGACGGTGAACGCCACCATCGCGACGATCTTCACCTCGGGCGGCAGCCGGTGGACCGGCGAGTCGGACTCCCGGTACAGCACGTGCGCGTGGCCGGCCCCCACCGGTGCTATCCCTGGCTCGTGGCGGACGTGCCCGGCTGATCCGCGTCCCGCGGCCCGCCCGCCTTCGGCGCGTACCCGGCCTCACGGCGGCGGACCAGCCAGAACGCACCGCCGGCCACGGCGAAGGTCAGCAGTACGCCCAACACGCCGGCAAGCCCGGTGGAGAGGAACTCGTTGTCCAGACCCGCGATGCCGTAGTCGGTCAGCGGACCACCGATCTCGTGCTCCTGCTCCTGCTGGGCGGGGCAACTGCCGCCGGTGATCTCGCCGCGGGTGTCGAGGGTGCAGCCCTCCAACAGCGACGAGTCCAGCCCGTCGGGGTGCGGCGAGGCGAAGTTGCTCACCACGCCGGCCAGCAGCACGGCGACGAGCAGACCACCGACGATGAAGCTCCACTTCCTCATCGGACACCTCCGACGGTCGCGATGGTCGCCGATGCAGCCGGCTTGCGCAGCGCGTACACCAGGTCGGGTCGGACCTTCGCCACGGTGACCACCGTGGTGGCGGTGATCAGGCCCTCGCCGATGCCGATGAACAGGTGGGACGCGGCCATCGTCCCGGCCAGCCCGGCCAGGTTGCCGCCGAGGTCGGCGGTGCCGCCGAGCCAGTACTGCACCACGAAGCCCATCGCCGCGACGACCACGCTGACCGACGCGGCGACGAAGGCCGTCACGGCCAACCCGGTGGTGGTACGCGGCAGCACCCGCAGCAGCAGGGCGATCAGCAAATACGCCACCGCGACGGCGATCACGGCCATGTTGGTGATGCTCAGCCCGAGCATCGCCACGCCCCCGTCGCCGAAGACGAGCGCCTGCACGACCAGCACCACCGCGATGCAGAGCGCGCCGACCCAGGGGCCGACCAGCATGGCGGCGAGCGCACCGCCGAGCAGGTGACCGCTGACCCCGGCAGTGAAGATCGGAAAGTTGAGCATCTGCACCGCGAAGATGAACGCCGCGACCAGGCCGGCCATCGGTGCCAGCCGATCGTCCAGGTCCAGCCGGCCGCGCCGGACGCAGACCGTCAGCGCCGCCAGTGCGATCACCCCGAAGGCTGCGGCGACGGGACCGTTGATGATCCCGTTCGAGATGTGCATGGCCAGAGTTTCCACGTGACCTCCCACGTGACGGCGGGCCCGCGCTCGCCGGCAAGGGTGAGCCTATTTCCAATCATGTGCTGTTGCCAATACCTTGCAACAGCCAAGTGTTCGTCGCCGCCACCGCGCCCGTGGTCAAGTGGTGCGGCGACACGAGCCGGACCGGCACGGCGGCGCGGCGGGCCACCCCGGCACGACGGTAGGGTCGTGCCATGACCGCACCCGTTCGCCTCTCCCCCGGTGATCCGGCGCCCGAGTTCACCCTGCCCACCGACACCGGCGGGCAGCTCACCCTGGCCGACCTGCGCGGCCGCAAGGTCGTCCTGTACGCCTACCCGGCCGCGATGACTCCCGGCTGCACCAAGCAGGCCTGCGACTTCCGCGACTCGCTCGCCTCTCTGCAGGCCGCAGGCTACGAAGTGGTCGGCATCTCGCCGGACATGCCGGAGAAGCTGGCGAAATTCCGCGAGCGCGACGCGATCACCTTCCCGCTCGTCGCCGACACCGACAAGGCGGTGCTGACCGCCTACGGGGCATACGGCGAGAAGCAGTCCTACGGCCGTACGGTCACCGGAGTGATCCGCTCGACGTTCGTGATCGACGAGAACGGCAAGATCGAGCGGGCGCTCTACAACGTCAAGGCCACCGGCCACGTCGCCAAACTCCGTCGCGACCTCGGGTTGGACTAGGCCCGGTCGCAGGCGCAGTCGATCCTGACCATCGATGGTGCAGTGAGGGACGTGCCGGGCTTAACACGGTTACGAACCGACACTCTAGAATCATCGAGGTCGGCGGGAGTGGCGTAACGGCAGCCGCGGTAGGTTTAGGTCCTATTGTCCGAAAGGACGTGGGGGTTCGAATCCCCCCTCCCGCACCACAGCACCCTGTCGGGAGCATCACGATCACGGGCGGTCGGCTCAGCCTCCGGTAAGGATGAGCGCCGTGAGTCTGCGATTCATCCTCGATCCTGAGCTGACCCCGGAGCTGCGTACGGCGATCGTCGCGCTCTGGGTCGACGTCACCAACGCCGGCGGCGCGGTCGGCTTCGTGGCACCGGTCACCGCCGAGCAGGTACACACGATCGCCGACCCGACGCTGGCGGGCATCGCGGACGGCCCGGACCGGCTACTGCTCGGCTACGACGGCGACCGGCTCGTCGCCATGGCGATCTTCACCGACCCGCGCTTCCATCTGAAGCCGCACCTGCGGGTGCTCACCCGGGTCATGGTCCACCCCGACACGCAGGGGCGCGGCTTCGGCGAGGCGCTCATGCGCGAGGCCGAGCGGATCGCCCGCGACCTGGGGTTGGCGGCGTTGCACGTGACCGTACGGGACGGGCTGGGGCTGGACCGGTTCTACCGCCGCCTGGGCTACCGGGAGGTGGGGCGGTGGCCCGCTGCCCTGCGGGTCGCCCCCGGCGACGATCGCGACGAGATCCTCATGTGGCTCGACCTGACCGACGCCCGCCCCGACGCCGTCGGGGTGGCGCAGCACCGCGAAAGCTAAGAGTCGGTCAACTCCACCGGATCACCGAGCCGCACCCGGCCGTGCTCCGGCGGCAGCAGGTACAGCCCGAACAGGAGCTTGCGGCCGATGTTGCGGTGCCGCGCGAGGGCGCGCAGCGGCTCCCGTTCGCGTACGCCAGTCTCCTGGTCGATGGTGATGACCAGGCAGCGGGCCGACGGGCCGGCGGCGCGAAAGGCCAGGTCGCCGATCCGCAACGGCCGCCCCACCCAGTCGTCCTCGGCCCATGCGGGGGCGCCGTCCACCACCAGGTTGGGCCGGAAGCGGGCCATCGGCACCGGCCACCCGCCCGCGTCGCAGAGCGCGGCCAGCGAGGCGGTGCTGGTCAGCAGCACCGGGTACGCGTCGGCGAAGCTGACCTGGTCGCCGGGGTCGTGCTCCCGGTCGCCGCGCCTGATGTGCCGGGCCGGCCGGGCCAGCCGGACCAGTCGCACCGGCCGGCCCAGTACCGCGCCGAGCCAGGCGTCGGCGGCCGGGCCGGCGGGCAACGCCTCGACCCGCAGCGGGCGGCGGCGGAAGGTGCGCACCCGCACCGGGGCGACCCCGTCCGGTTCGGGCACCAGCAGGTCGCGGTGGCCGTCGGCCCGCAGCAGCAGACCGCCGGCAACCGGACGGGCATGCACCTTGACCAACGTGCCGGCCTCACGCTGGGTGACGCCGACCCCGTCGGCGTCGACCACCATCCAACGTCGGTCCCCGTCCAGCCCCCACGGCGCCACCGTGGCCGCGTCGTGGTCGAGCCCCCGACAACCCTTGATCGGGTACGTGTGGATCGCGCTCAGCCGCACCCGGCTACCATGCCACGCCGATGCCGTCGCCCGGGTACCAGTGGTTGGCCGGCGTCTCCCGGTAGGCGAGGAATCGGCGGCCGGTGCGCTCGGCGTGGTTGGCCAGCACGTTGGTGTGCATGACATTGTCGGTGAGGAGCATCGCCCCCCGGGCCAGCTTGGGCTCCACGGCCTCGAACTCGCGCCGCTCGTGGCCCCGGCTGTGGTCGCTGTCGTGCAGGAACAGGTCGACCGGTCGGTCCAGCACGCCGATCGACTCGACCGAGTCACCGATGATCAGATCGATCACCTCCGACCAGGGCGCGGTACGGGCCAGGTAGCCGGCCTCCGGGTTGATGTCGATGGAGCTGAGCCGGCCCGGGTGCCCCTCCGCGGCGTTGCGCAGCAGGGCGGCGGCCAGCACGCAGCTGCCCAGTCCCTTGTCCACACCGGTCTCCACGATGTGCCTCGGCCTGCGGGCGCGCACGATCGCGTACCAGCCGATGCGGCGGGCGTACCGGACCTGCTTGTCGGCCAGCCCGCGGCGCACCGCTGCCGCGGTGGCCGAGGCGATGTGCCGGCGCAGCTCGTCGTCCGACTCGATTTCGGTCAGGTATTCACGCACCTGTTTCACGGGCAGGTCGCAGACCACACTGACGAACCAGGCGAGGTGGCTGCGGCTGAGTTTGGTCAACTCGTACGTGTAGTTGTGATGTTCCCGCGAAGCGACCAACCATCGCGCCGAGACCCTCAGCACCTTGGCGTCGTGACGGGCGACGGTGGCCAGGCGTTTCGGAAAGGCGGCAACCCGGGCGAGGCGCGTACGGGCCAGCGCCCGACGCAGCTTGACGGCGTCCACGGCGAGGTTCTACCAGACCGAGGAGAACATGCGGGCAACAAGCGCGAGTTGTCCGATTTCCTCATTATCACAATTGTGCCTCGCGCCGTGCTCCGGCTCGGCGACGAAACGCAGTTGACGCCAAAGGGGAATGCGAACCGCGTGTCCAAATCAGTAGCATCCTCCACATGCGCCAACACCACGGGGACGGCGATCCCGACACCCTGCTCTTCGACAGACCTCCGGCAGAGCAGAAGGGCATCGACAAGCAGCCGACGGCAGAGTCGAGCACCGGGAGTCCACGACGGCGACGCCGGTGGAAGCGGATCGCCCTGATCAGTGCCCTGGTGCTGGTGCTCCTGGCCGGTGGTGGCGTACTTGCCGGCGGCCTCTACTACCGCTCGGTCGAGTCCAGCATCGAACGCGTCGACGCCTTCGAGGGGGTCCCCGAGGAGACCCGCCCGCAGGCCGTCGCGACGGGTGCCATGAACATCATGATCCTGGGCAGCGACACCCGCGATCCGGACAACACCTCCGGCTCCCGCACCGACACCATTATCCTGGCGCACCTGCCGAAGGACCGGTCGAGCGCCCAACTCATCTCCATCCCCCGGGACACCTGGGTGAGCGTGCCGAAGTCCCGCGAGGGCCGAGGCGGCCGGGACGCGAAAATCAACGCCGCGTACGCCTGGGGCGGCGTCCCGCTGATGGTGCAGACGGTGGAGAAGTTCACCGGCGTCCGCATCGACCACGTGACGATGGTCGACTTCTCCGGCTTCAAGGAGATCGTCGACGCCCTCGGCGGCATCGAAATCACCGTCGACAAGGGCTTCACCTCGCGGCACTCGCTGAATCCGGACGGCCGGCGTGAGTTCGTCGCGGGCAAGCAAACCATGGACGGGGCCGCCGCGCTGGACTACGCCCGTGAGCGGTACGCCTTCGCCGACGGCGACTTCACCCGCATCAAGCACCAGCAGCAGGTCATCAAGTCGATTCTGGACACCGCTGCTTCCGGCGGCACGTTGACCAGCCCCACCAAGCTGAACTCCTTCGTCCGGGCCACCGCCGACGCGGTGGCGGTCGACGAGTCGATGTCCCTGCTGGACCTCGGGATGGAGCTGCGTCACCTGCGTGGCGGCAACCTGACCTTTCTCACCTGCCCGACCAAGGGCACCGGCATGATCGGCAACGAAAGCGTGGTGCTGGCCGACAAGGCGAAAGCGGACGAGCTCTTCGACGCGGTCCGTCGGGACGCGGTGCCAGAAATTCTGGCTGCTGCGAAGTAGGAACTCGAACAGGCATGCTGACCAATGATGTCGGCTCCCGCCCGGCCGTGTCACGCGGTCGCCCTCAGTCATGTAGCGCGGCCGGGGGACTCACGGGGAGAGCGCCGACCATGCCGGCCCAACCGGCAGCCGGTCATACCGGAGCGCACCTCGGTGGGCTGGCACAGCAGGTGATTCCGCAACAGGAGGCCCGCACCGCGGTCGAGACGACCGCGGTTCTGCCGTACGCGAGATCCCGGGCCTCGTCGCGCACCCGCTGGGTCCGTGCCTGGATGATGACGCTCCCCATCGACGTCGCCGCGCTGACCACCCCGTTGCTGCTGACCCAGACGTACTGGCGCGGGATGCTGGCCTACGCCACGCTGGCGGTAGCCATCCTCTGGTCCGGCGGACACTACCGGCCACGCCGGCACGTGAGCATCCTCGACGAGCTGCCGAGCCTCGGGGGCCGGCTACTGGCCTCCGCGGCGGTGGTCGCCATCATCGCGGCACAGCGGCACTCCTCCGTGGAATACGTCAGCGAGTTCATGCGCGACGTCGCACTCTCGGCGGGGCTGATCATCGTCGGTCGCACGGTCAGTCGTACGCTCATCGTCTTCGTGCGCAAGCATCGATGGGTGGAGCACAACGCCGTCATCATCGGCAGCGGGCCGACCGGTCTCGAGTTGGCCCGGCTGTTGCGCCGTCATCCCCGGTACGGTCTGCGGTTCGTCGGTTGCGTGGACGCAGCGTCACGGCAGGAGACCGGGGCCCTGCCGCTGAGCGGTGGCCTCAACGACCTCGAACATCTCGTGCGACTCCTGGAGTGCGAGGTACTGATCATCGCCGATCCGGACTGCTCGGAGTCCGTCCTCATGGAGACGCTGCTGCGGCCCGGTAGCTCCCGATGCGACCTCTGGGCGGTGCCCGGCCTGTGGGGCTCACGTTCGCAGGGCGGCTATCCCGACCACATCGGGGCGATCCCGATCGTCAAGATCGACGATGTCACGTTTTCCGGGCCGAGGTGGGCCATCAAACGGGCCTCGGACATAGTCTTCGCCGCGGTCGCGCTGGTGGTGCTGAGTCCGGTGCTGCTGCTCTGCGCCATCGCCACCTTCCTCGACGGCGGCCGGGGCGTTTTGTTCCAGCAGGAGCGGGTCGGCCGGTACGGCAAGCCGTTCAAGGTCATCAAGTTCCGCTCGATGCGTCCACTCGACGAGCAGGAGTCACAGACCAGGTGGTCCATCGCGGACGACGAGCGGGTGAGCCCGATCGGCCGCTTCATGCGCCGCACCTCCCTGGACGAACTGCCCCAGTTGTGGAACATCCTGCGCGGTGACATGAGCGTGGTCGGTCCCCGGCCGGAGCGGCCACACTTCGTCGAGCAGTTCTCGGCGCGGTACCCGAACTACGCGGCACGGCATCGGGTGCCCGTCGGGCTCACCGGGCTCGCGCAGGTCAGCGGCCTACGCGGCGACACCCCGATCTCCGATCGGGCGCGGTTCGACAACTACTACATCGAGAACTGGTCGCTCTGGCTCGACATCAAGGTCATACTGCGGACTGTTGCGGAGGTGCTGCGGGCCGGTGGTCGCTGACGGCCGCCCCGGTAACCTCAGCCGGTGCTCAGCGGCAGCAGTCGCGGCTCGTACCCTTCGAAGTAGCGGCTCGGATCGGCCTGCAGCACCGATCCCACGATGCTGCCGAGGACGTCTCGGAAGTCGGTTGTGGCCTTGAGATCGCCGTGGTCCAGGTCCGTCAGGCTCGGCTGCTCGCCGTAGAAGCCACCCACTACCCGCTGACCCAGAACCAGGACCGGGCCGGCCGTACCGTGATCCGTGCCGTCCGACGCGTTGGCCCGCACCCGGCGACCGAACTCGCTGTAGACGACGACAGTGACCCGGCGGCCGGCTACGGACTGCGCCATCCGGTCCGCGAACGACGACAGTGCCGTATCGAGCTGACGCAGCAGTAATTCCTGTGTGGGCAGCTCATCGGCATGGGTGTCGAAACCACCCAGGCTGACCGAGTAGACCCGGGTCGGCACACCGACCTCCACGCAGCGAGCGACCAGGGCAAGCTGGGCAGAGAGGGCGCTCTCGCCACCGGTGCCGGTCGCCGGGACCGCCGGCTCCGCGACGGCCTTCGGCGAACCGGTCGCCTCGTCGACGCCTCCGATGACCCGCTGCAACTCGATCAGGTCGGTGTACGCCGAGGCAGCCCGGGCCGACATTTCCGGCTCTCCCGGCTCGGTACGACCGAGTTCCGCGACCAGCCCCGGATCGACCCAGGGCGGCATGTCCAGTCCTTGATAACTGATGCAGGAGCCGATGCGTCGGCGTCCCACCAGCAGCGGCGGAATGACCGGCTCGAAGCTGACCGCGGTGCCCACGGGTGCCTCGGTGTCATCCAGCCAGCGGCCGATCCAGCCGGTGGTTGCCGGGACATCGGGCACACCGGTCTGCCAGATGTCCATGGAGCGGAAGTGGCTCCGGTCGGGCCGGGGGTATCCGACGCCCAGGATGATTGCCAGTCGCTTGCCGTCCCACAGCCGCTTCAACCCCGTCAGCACCGGGTTCAGGCCAAGCTCGTCGTCCAGTGGCAGAACCCTCTCGCCCGGGTACGCGAGCTCCGGCCGGTTGGCGTGGTAGGCCGGGTCGGCGTAGGGGATGACCGTGTTGAGCCCGTCGTTACCGCCGTACAGGGTGACCAGGACGAGCGTGTCGGCGGGTGGTTCGGCTTCGCTAGCGGCGCCGCCCAACAGCCGAGAGAAGGCCAAAGCACCCCCGCCGGCGGCCAGCGTGGCCGCACCGGTCACGCCAGAGGCGAGCAGGAATCGACGTCGGGTAAGAGCATCCATCTACGTCACCGTGTACTCGGGGCTGACCAGGCCCAGGGTCAACAGCATGCGGGGATTGTCCACCTTCCGCAGGACCGCGTACGTCCGGTTGGTCCACCGATCCACGCAAAGGATGGCCGCCACGTTTTCCGGGGTGAGGCGGCCGGGTTCAAGCTGACTCGCCAGTTTGCCGGCCAGGCTGAGCTTCAGCCGCGCCGCAGCTGACGTGAGCCAGGCGGCTCCGGCCGGCCAGCCACCGACGCTCGGAGGCGCGAAGGGGCGCTGCCCCAGCCCGCCCAGCCCGTCGCAGAGTTGGGTCAGCGTGTCACGGGGAATGTTCGCCGGGCGAACGCCCAACTGGCGCATCGCACCGACCATCCACTCGATCGGCTGTTTGACCAACGTGCCGGCGGTGGCCTGGAAGGCGTCATCGGCGAAGAGCGCCCGCAGCATCGCCATCGGAGCGGGAAACGCCGCGACCATTCGATCCCGGGTCGCCGGCGGAATCGGCTCGGTGGACGAGGCGTAGCGGAACCAGAGCCGCCCGGCGATGAACTCGGCGCAGGCGGGCTGGCGGAGCAACAGATCGACCAGGCTCCGGGCGGTGAACTCGGCCTGTGCACCGAGGACCGTCTTGCTTCCGGTGTCGCGCGCGCTCGGGTCGAGAACAACACGCTCCGCCTTCAGGTCGAGCCGCCAACCGGTCAATGCCCGCCCAGCCTCCTTGACGTCAGTCTCGGTGTAATGCCCGTGACCAAGCATGAAGAGCTCGCAGAGCTCCCGAGCGAGGTTCTCGTTGGGAGCCTTTCGGGTGTTGAACTGCCCGTCGAGCCAGTGCACGAGTGCCGGGTCCACCACCATGCGACGGGCCATATCGGCGAAGTTCGGGGCAGAGCGAAGGGTGCGGTGCTGGGCCAGCATCAGCTGAGGGCTCTTGACCTTACGAATGGACGTAGCCCAATGCCCGTGCCAGAAGAAAATCAGCTTTTCCAACGCCTGGTGGTCGGCGACGGTCATCCGGTCCAGCCACCACCGCGTCAGTTGCTCGGCCTGCTCCTCTCGGGCCTTGTCAGCGGCAGCTCGTTGCTCAGTGCTCGGGTTCGGATTGGCCGCGTAGGCATCGGGCCCGAGTTGTGGGAGGGGAGCGCTGGTGGCACCGATGTCAGGCCCCGCCGGCGCGGTCACCGTCATGAGCGTGGCGGCGTAGCCGATCTTTGTCGCTGCCGCCAGCTCCGCCGCGGTCGGACCGAAGCCAGCGCGGCGGAGCAGCAGCGCGACGTCCCCGGTCATACGCCAACCATAGGCGACGTGAACGCGGTGACCGCCGCCGTCCTGTATGGATCCTGCGCGCCTTGCACACGCCGAGGTTGGCCGACGAGCCTCGGCGTCTTGTCCGTCCAGCTGGCGGCTCAGGCCCCAACCGGCCGCCGTACAGCCACCAGGTAGCCGTCGATCTCAGTCAACTCGAAGTGCTCTGAAGTGACCAAGCGGCTCGGGATCATGATCGTCCTGGCCTTCGTACCGAACGGAAAATCGTCGTCGTAGGTGCGATAGACCAAATTGTCCCCGTCCACCCGGAGCACGATGGCGTCGATCCGGTCGTGAGAGTTGTCGCCGGTCTTCGCGGCGAACTCAACCGGCGACACCGAACCCGCTGTCTCCTCGAGGAACTCCAGCCGGCGGTGGTACTGGGCGGTGGGGTGTGAGTAGTTGGCGTTCCACTGCACGAATCCGTAGTAGGGCTGGTAGGCGAAGAGGTGGGTTCGGTCCGAGAGGACCACCGGGTGACCGGCTCCCCGATAGGTGGCCTGGATCAGGGCGTCCACCCTGGTCGCCGCGGGGAGAGTGGGTTGCTTGTCGGTGTCGTGGAAGGGTGGCAGCGTGCCGTCCGGCAGTGTCTCGTTGTGCGCCGCGTGAATCCGCGGGTCATCGACCACCCGGTTGACGAATCCGTCGCCAACCAGGAGGGCGAGCAGGCCCGCGCCGACGGCGACGACCGGCCACATCGCGGGCACCGAGATCCGGCCGAGGATCCATCGCACACCCCGCACCAGCCCCAGCGCTGCCGCGCTCAGCAGCACCAACGGCACCAGCGCCTTCATCCGGAATGACATCAGCGGCACGTCCAGCGCGAGGAAGACGAAGCCCAGGGCGTGCCAGAGGTACAGCGCGACGAGCACGACCAGCAGCGACCGGGACAGCGCCTCCCGGGCGGTGAGGATGAGGTAACCAAGGCCGAGGAGGCAGAGCGCGCCGACCACGCTTGGCTCGAGCATGGGTAGCGCCAGATCACCGGAGTTCAGCGTGATCCACCGGTTGTTTAGCGACTCGAAATGTGGTGCCGTGAGAAAGTTCCAGGCCAGCGGCGCCCAGAAGACCGCCGAGCCCAGGGCGGCGATGCCGAGGACGAGCAGGCCTCGGCCCGCAGCCCGCCGATCCAACTCACCGCGCCGCCACTGCATGGCCAGAAACAGGGGGAAGACCAACACGAAAAGGAAAAAATAGTAGTAATAAACGCAGAACAGCACCGCCCCGATCAGTCCCAGCACGATGGGGTGCCGGCGACGCAGGCCCGACCGGGTCAATCCGTGGACGGCTTCCAGCCACCAGGGGATCACGGCCAACTGGACCAGCCAGCCATAGCTCTCGTACAGGTCCGGCACGATCAGTGGTATGGCCGAGATGAGCGCGGCGTGCCGCGGTGCCACGAGGCGCCGCCAGAACAGATAGGACACCGACGGTACGGCGAAGGCGACGGCGATCGCGCCGAACTTGAGGATGTGCCAAGGAGCCACGCCGGTCAGGTATGCGGCCCTGCCGAGCAGCCAGAAGTACCCCGGGGCGTAGTAGCCCGGCAGGTCGCGGTAGGTGTAGTCGACGAGCTGCCAGGTGTCCGCGAAACGGGTGACCATCGCGGTGCGGAAGGACTGGTCGCCCTGCACGCCGTAAGCGTCGAACGGAGTGCCGTGCAGCGCGGTGAGCATTGTCAGCCCGGCGAGCCCGGCAAACAGGGCAGGAAGCAGGTCGCTGTCCCACGTCCGACCGGTCCGCCGAGCCCACCACACCGCGCCAACTGCCAGCGCAGCGACGACCATGGCAGCGGTGTGCAGACCGTACTCCGTCCGCCCGGACCTCGGGTGCGCGCCGGCTCTGAGCGCGAGAACGTGGATCCCCAACACGACGAGACCCACCAGGCCGGCGAAGAAGAGCGGCCGGGCCGCCCCGAGCCACTGCCGGATCCCGGACCGGGGATGCACCTCGTGCGGTGTCTTATCGTCGGCTCGTCCCGGCGGTGGCAGTGCGACCCCCGCTTGGCGTGCGCTCGTCAGCACGGCATCCGATCCCTCGGCAGTGTCCTGCATGTACCCCTCGCCCCCGCCGCTCGGGCAGCAGCGTAGCGGATCCCCCGAGTGCCAGCGGTCCCGCGCACGGCGCCGACGTGCGCAGTTGCGGACCCCGGTGAGGACGGGAATCCGGTAGCATCACCGGCCGTCGGAATGCCGGTCGTGCGGGGATGGGTGGATCGTGCTGGTCGGTCGCTCGGTGGCACTCGTGCATGAGTGGTTCGGCGCCACCGGCGGATCGGAGCAGGTCTTCCGACAGATCGCCGACCTGGTCCCGCACGGCGAGCGTTTCGTGTTATGGAGGGACCGGGACGCCACCGAGCCCGGGCTCCGAGAATCGTGGCTGGCACGAACGCCGTTGCGGCACAGCAAGGCGGTTGCGCTGCCACTGATGCCGCTGGTCTGGCGGACACTCAGCCGTCAACGCTTCGACGTGGTCATCTCGTCGAGCCACGCCTTCGCGCACACCGTCAAGCTCGGTCCGCCTGAAACGACCACCCATCTCAGCTACGTACACGCCCCGGCTCGGTACATCTGGAGCCCGGCCTTCGACGGCCGCGGATCAAACCCGCTGCTGAGGGTGCCCCGGCGTGCGCTACAGAGCATCGACGTTCGCCTCAGCAAACACGTGCACGGGTATGCGGCGAACTCGCGGGAGGTGCAGGCCCGGATCCGGCAGTACTGGCAACGCGATGCAGTCGTCATCAACCCGCCGGTGGACGTCGACTGGTTCGCCTCTGCGCCGGCCAGCGATCGGGCACAGGCCCGTGACTATCTGCTCGGGGTGGGGCGCTGGATCCCGTACAAGAATTTCGACCTCATCATGGCGATCGCGGAAAAGGCTGGGTTACCCCTCGTGCTCGCGGGTTCCGGCCCTCAGGAGGCTCAGCTGCGTCGACTCGCGGCGCGGGCTACTGTGCCGATCACCTTCGAGGTTCGGCCCGACCGGGAGCGGCTGCGGCGACTCTACTGGGGCGCGCGGGCCCTGCTCTTCCCCGTCCACGAAGACTTCGGCATCATCCCGGTCGAGGCCCAGGCGTGCGGCACGCCAGTGATCGGGCTGCGCCGTGGCGGCCTCCTGGAAACAGTCATCGACGGCGAGACCGGGTTTCTGGTGGATTCCACGGAGCCGGCGGACCACGCGTGGTTCGTGCAACGGCTCAACGAGCTGTCCACCCAGCGGATCGCCGCCCATGCCACCGCCTTCTCCCCGATCCGCTTCGCGGCGGAGATGACGGCGTGGATCGACGATGAGTGCCGCTGATCAGGCCGACGGTGGCGCACCGCCGATGCGGGTACTGCACGTCAGTCACACCGGGCACGGAGGTGGGGCCGAACTGGCGCTGGCCCGGCTCCTCACCACCGATCCGCCCTGGACGGCCATGCTCTGCTGCCCACCAGGCGGCGATGCGTTCGGCGGGCTGGCCGGGCGCGGGGTCACCGTTGAACAGCGGCTGCCGAGGCTTCCGGTCGGTGGCACGCGCAGCCGCAGCCCGATGCTCGCGGCGCGGTACCTGGCGTCGCTGCGCGCTGCGGCCAGCACGCTTCGGCGCAGTCCGCTGTTCGGCGCGGCCGACCTGGTCCACGCCAACACCGCCGCCGCCGCGATCATCTGCGCTTTTGCCAGCAGGGGACGGCAAGTTCCTCTCGTAGTCCATCTCCGAGACCTGGTCACGCCCGAGAGCATGGGTCGATTCGGGTACGCAGCCTTCACCCGGCTGGCACTCCCGCGCGTCGACGGAGTGATCGCCAACTCGCGGACAACCCTTGCCTCAGCCGCCGACCGGCTGCCCACCCGCGTACGGCGGGCGGTACTGCAGAGCCCGAGCGGCCTGCGCCACCGGGTCACCGCGCCGCAGGTACGGTCCGAGGTCCGGGCGGTCGGCATGCTCGGTCGCCTGCAACGGTGGAAGGGTCAGCACGTCTTCCTGCGCGCCTTCGCCGACGCATTCCGCGGCACCGGCGTCCGGGCGTACCTGGCCGGTGCGCCGTTGTTCGAAGAGGCCGCGTACGAGCAGGAGCTGCGGGCGCTCGCCGTCGAGTTGGCCATCGCCGACCAGGTCACCTTCCTCGGGCACATTGACGATGTGCCCGCCTTCATCGACTCGATGGACGTGCTGGTACACGCGTCAGTGCGGCCGGAGCCGCTCGGCCAGACCGTGCTTCAGGCCATGGCTCGGGCCAAGCCGCTCATCGCGACGGAGGGCGGCGGACCGAGCGAGTGGATCCGCAGCGGATCCAACGGGCTGCTCGTGCAGCCCGACCGGCCGGAGGATCTCGCCACAGCGCTGCGCAAACTCGCCGGTTCGCCGGAGATGCGGCTGGCACTCGCCGCCGGCGCGGCCGGAACGCCTGGCATTCTCTCCGACGCCGAATGCACGACCGCCCATGCCGCCTTCTTCCAGGAATTCTCGTCGGCAGCCGGCTCGACCGAGAAGGGCAGGCGGTAGGCATGAGTCCTCCCGGCCATCCGCTACGCGTGGCGTACGTCCTCCTACGCGAACCGAGCTACAGCGAAACCTTCATCACCTCCGAGATCGACGCCGTCCGGTCGGCCGGTGCCGACGTCGAGGTCTTCGTGGCCAGCGACGGCGACCGGTTGGCCGAGCTTCGCCAGGTTGTCCGCACGGCGTTGGGGCACCCGCTGCGCACGCTGGCGGACGTGCGCGCGCTGGGGATGTCGTACCTGCCGCGGGCTGTCCTCGCGGCCGCCCACGCGGCCCGGCTGGCCGGCCCGATCGCGGCTTTCGGTCCGGACGTGGTGCACACGCACTTCGTCAACCTGCCGACCGCGATCGCCACGCTGGTCGGCCGGCGTAGCGGGATCCCGGTAACCGCGATGGCGCACGCAGCGGATTTCCTACTCGACCGCAACGGGGGTGCGCTGGATCGCCGGCTGCGGCTGCTCAGCCACCTCTTTGTCATCTCGAAGGCCGCCGCTGGGCAGTTGACCGAACGGGGCGTGTCCCTGTCGGCGATTCCCCACGGAGTGGTTCGGGCCGCGTTCGACGGCGAGATGGTGGAACCGCAGCCGCGACCGCCCGACGGGGTCACCCGTCTGGTCACGGTGGCGCGACTGGTCGAGAAGAAGGGCGTGGACACTGCGCTCGACGCGGTCGCCCGACTCATCCAGATCGGCGTATCGGTACGTTACGACGTGTACGGCGACGGGCCGCTCCGGGCGACACTGGAGGAACGGACCAGGGCATTGCGTCTGACCGACGTGGTCACCTTCCACGGCTCCGTGAGCCACCGGGCCGCCACGGCAGGGCTGGTCGGCGCAGACGCCGCGGTGCTGCCCTGCCGTCGCGCCGCCGACGGCGACCTCGACGGCATTCCCGTCTTCCTGATGGAAGCCGCCAGCAGAGGGGTGCCTGTCGTGACCACCATGGTGTCCGGCATCCCCGAGCTGATCGGCCCGTTCGGCGGCTGGCAGGTGCCACCGGACGATCCGGACGCACTGGCCGATGCAGTACATCAGCTGATCCACAGCCCAGGCGAGGGGCAGCGGCGGGCGCACAGGCTCGCCGCCCGGCTGCGCGACGAATTCTCTCCCGCGTTGCAGGCCCGGCGGCTGCTCGCTGAATGGAGTCGACTCGCCAGGGGTGGGGCATGGACCTGACAGTCGTCGTCACGTTCTTTCCACTCCCGCAGGATCGCGGGGACCCGATCCGCGTTCTGATGATGTTGCGTGCGTTGGCCCGGGTGCGCCCGTACACGCTGCTCGTGGTCCGCCGCTCGGAGACCACCGACGCCCAGGTGGCAGAGCTGCGCGCCCTACTTCCCGGTGTCACCGTGCGCGACTTCGCCGCGACGCCCTACCGGCTCAACCGGCTGGGCCCGCTGGGTCGTTACCAGGAATCGCTGCTCGACGGCATGCCGCCGTGGGTACGGACCCGGTACAGCCAGGAACTGCACGACGCGCTGCGCGCCCGGACGGGAGCGGGGCTGGCCATCGGCGAGGCGGCCGGGGCGTACATCCGGGACGTCCCGCTTCGATGGCACTGGGACAAAGCCAACGTGCTGGTCGCGAGCAGCCGACAGGACGTCGACGAGGCGCATGGCGTGGCGCACCGGCTTCGGGCCCAGTACCTCGCCAGAATTTCCGCAAGGTTCGAGGAGCGGGCACTGGCGAATTGCGCAACCGTCTCGGTGACCAGTGCCGAGGAGGCGACCCGCCTGGCCCGGGCGTACGGCCGCACTGCCGACTTCACCCTGCCCAGCTGTGTACCGCTGCCGGAGGGACACACACCCCGACCGCTCGCGCGCCGGCTGATCTGGCTCGGCAGCTTCTCCTACCGGTCCAACCTGCTCGGCCTGCACCGGTTCCTCGCGGAAGCCTGGCCGAAGCTGCACCGGGCCGGCTACGTCCTCGAACTCGTCGGATCAGGTCTCACGGTGCCGATCCGCAACGGGCTCGCCGGATACGACGGTCTGGCGGTGACCGGCTGGGCGCCGGATCTGCGTCCCGTCCTCGCCCGGGCCCGGGCCGCAGTGGTGCCCCTGTGGAGCGGCGCGGGGGTCAAGTTGAAGACCATGACACTGCTCGCGCACTCGGTTCCGGTGTTCAGCACACCGGTGGGCCTGGAGGGAGTCCCGCCGACGGAAGGAGCCTGCTCGGCCGACACCCCGGCGGGCCTCGCCGCAGCGATCCTGGCTGCCACACCGGATCAGCTCGATCGCATGGCAACGGAGGCGCTGCGCCTGGTCCGTGAGCGCTTCTCCGAAACGCATTTCGCTGACCGGCTGGTGGGCTCACTCGGCCGGCACGCGCTGTTGGGCGAGGCCGCACCACGAGAGGAACCGTGATGTCGACGCGGAAGCTGGTGTCGGCCTCCTTCGCGAATCTCCTGATTCCGATCAGCGGTCTGCTCGTCAGCCCGTTTCTCTCACGCGAATTGGGCCCCGAAGGACGCGGCGTGTACGCGGCACTGACCCTGCCCATCGTGGTGTGGGGTTGGATCGGCACGTACGGGTTGCAGGACGCGCTGAGCTACCACGTCAGGCAGGGGCGTCTATCGAGCAGGGCAGCGGCACGCTTCAGCCTGGTGGCCATGCTGCCGCTCAGCGTGCTCACGGTCGGCGCGTTGGCGGCGCTCGGTTTCTTTCTTTTCCCAGACACCGCCCAGTACCGCCAGTTCCTTATCCTGGTGGTGTTCGCGCCCTTGCACGTCCTGTCCAACCTGCTCATCGGCGCCCTGACCGGCAACGGGGACATCCGCGGGCTGAACCTGGTCAAGGTCGTGCCGGCGCTGGTCCGCACCGGTGTGGTGATCTTCGCCTGCCTGGCGTTCGACCTCAACGCGTATCAGGCCGGCCTGCTCTTCGTTGCCTCGGTGCTGGCGGGGCTGGCCTTCGGGCTGGTCCGGCTCTGGACCACGCCCGACCCGGCGGCACAGGATGCGACGCCGCCGGCACCGGGTACGGCGCCGGCGGCAGTCCCGACCGGCTCGCTCATCCGTTACGCCCTGGCCTGTCTGCCCGGCGTGCTGGCTGCCGTCTCCAGCGCCCGCCTGGCTCAGGTCATTGGTCTGCCGCTGATCGGTCCCCGAGAACTCGGCTACTACGCGGTGGCGGTGAGCGTCGCGGAGATTCCCATGGTGATTGCCACGGCGGCCAGATCGGTGTTGCTGGGACGCCAGGGCAGCGGTGACCCCCGAGCAGCAACCCAGGTTGCCCGGCTGGCGGTGCTGGCGTCGGTGATCGCGTGCGGCCTGCTGGCGCTCTCGGCCGGGTACGCCGTGCCATTGGTCTTCGGTGCCGATTTCGCGCCGGCCGTCATACCAACCATGATTCTCTGCGCTGCCACAGTTCTCTACGCGTGCATGATCATCTACACTGCGGCGCTACTCGCGCACAACCGTCCAGGGTGGTCATCGGGAGCGCTGGTGATCGGCTCCGTCGTCGGCGTCGTGGCACTACTGGTGTGCGCGCCGCTCGGCGCCATCGGTGCGGCCATCGCGAGCTTGGCCGGCTACGCCGCCACCATGACCATTGCGGCGGTCGGCGTCGGTCGGGTGCCCGCCCTACGGTCGGTGCGCATGCTGACCGTGCCGTACGGCGAGGACCTGGGTCTCATTCGCGACCGGACAGCTCGGATCGCGGCCATTCTCCGGAGGTCGGTGGTCCCGGTTGCCGCTCAGCACGAGAAGCCCGAGACGACGGGGACGAAGGAGAATGCTCCGATGCCGGCTTCCTTGATGGCCGATGTCGTGGCCGCCTGCCGCCGACTGGGTCCAGGCACCGTCGGCGTGGCCGCGCTGATCATCCTGGCATGGCTTCGGGTCGTGCCGTCCCAGGCGGTGCAGTTCCTCACCGTCGGGCGGCCCGTGTTCAACTCTCGCGAGGTCACCGGTTCGCACGTCGGCGACCTGATCGGGGACGGAATCACGCTGCTGTTCCTGCTGCTGGCCGTCGGGCTCACCGGGCACGGCCTCTGGCGACGGCGGCCCCCCGGGCGCCGGTGGGTTGCCGTCGCCCTCGCCGCGCTGCTGGCCATCGAACTCGCGGGGCTGCTGCGAGGACAGATGCCCGGCGCGGTCGCGGCGGCCTTCCCTCTGGCGGCGCTGGCAATCTGGGCGCAGCGTCCCCGGATGGAGGTGCTGGGCGTCATCGGAGTCCTGGGGGCGCTGACCGCTTCCGGCTCGATGCTCTTCGCCGCGATACGCCCCGAATTGGCGCTGCTCTCCGGGGCGGACGCCGGAGAGAAACAGGTTCTGCTCGGCGGCCTGCTCGCCGGGCCTTTCCTGCATTCGAATGCGCTCGGCCTGGCGCTGGCCCTCAGCCTCGCGTTCGTCTTCTATCTACGGCCCCCGGCCGTACGGTGGGCCTGCCTCGTGCTGATCCTCGGTGCGCTGGTCTGGACTGGTGCGCGCACCAGTCAACTCGCTGCCGGCGCCGTCCTGCTGGCGTACCTCCTTCTGCGTCTGTTCCGGAGTCGGAGTTGGCCAGCCTCCGCGGTCGCTGCGGCCGGCGGGTTGCTGGTGATCGTGATGCCGTTGATCACGACTGATCCGGAAAGTTTCAGCAAACGCGGCCAGATCTGGACGGCGCTGCTCGATCGGTGGTCCGACCGCCCGCTGTCCGGTTGGGGCCCGAAGATCTTCCAGGAGCCGGCCGTCGCTGCCGAGCTCGGCGGCCAGTTCAGCCACGGGCACAACATCATGGTTCAGCTGCTCGTCGTCGGCGGCCTGATGGCCATCGTGCCGTTCGCGCTGCTGTGTTTCGTGGCTTGGCGGCGCTCGGTCGCGCTCGCGACCGACGGTCACCCGGCGGCGCTGCTCTTCCTCGTCGCGTTCATGCATGTGTCGTGGCTTGAGGCGTCCCACCTGTCGGCGACCCTGACCGGCTACCTGGCCTGGTTGCCGTTGGTGGCGGTCGCCTTGGCCGCACCGGCGTCGCCACCCGCACGATCGGCACGCCCGCCCAGTCCATCGGCTCCGCCGGCTCCGCCAACGGAGTCGGCGCCCAAGCCCGCGCCCGTCGAGCAGCGCGCGTTCCTGCCTTAGCCGCGTTCGTCTGGCTTCACCCGCCCTCCGCGGTGGGCGGGTGAAGCCGGAGTCACCCTCAGAAGAGGAGCACGTCGCGGAGGTAGTTGGCGACCCGGCGCAGTCGACCGGCGCCGTCGACCGGCGCGGTCATGCGGAAGACCATCTGATGGTCGATCTCGCCGCTGCTTCCACCGCGCCAGTAGGCGACGAAGACCAGGCCGTACCGCTGTTCTCCGTCGATCTGCAGTTGGCTCGATTCGGCATAGGCGACGTGCTGCCCTGTCCGTGTCCACTGCAGGCCCCAGGCGTCCTCAGCCTGGCGCATGATGGTCTGCTGTCGCTCATCACAGGGCTGCGAGCAGTCCCGCACGATCAACTCGCCGCCCATCGCCTGGCTGCCCGACGCGGGCGTACCGCAGTTGTACCTGACGAACCCTTCAGCGCGGCCGGCCAGCGTGCACTCCCATTCGAGCGGAACCTTGACTGGAAAGTTCAGACCCTCGAGACCGGCGAGTGTGCTGACCTTGTCCAGGTCGGTGAAGCGCGGCCATTCGCCCGGCCACTCGCCCTGCTTGGGCGGCTCGATGCCGGGCGACTGCGGCGGTGACGTCGGCGCGGGCGGAGGCAGGACGGTGGCGCTGGCAAGCGGTGGCTGCGGCTCGTTCTCACCGTCTGATCCAGCCCAGACGACGACCGCACCAGCACCGGCGAGCATCACCAGAGCCAGTGCGGCCACCCCCACCCAGAGCCTGGTCCGGCGCCGCGGCGGCGCGGACGGTGCGATGCGCCGGACGGACGAGCCGAACGGGTCATCGGACGGGGTGTCGGTCGCGGGGTATGCGGCCGGCAGGTACGGGGAGGACGACAGTTGGGCGCCCGGTGCCGACGGCGAGGCCGGAGTGCCCGAGATCGGCTGCGCGTGCCCGGGAGTCGGTGCGCCGGAGGCGGGCGAGGCGGAGACGGGCGGACCGGAAGCCGGCGCCCCGGAGACAGGCACGCCCGAAGCCGGCGACCCGGAGACGGGTACGCCGGAGTCCGGGGCGGGGGTGTACTCCACTCCCAGCGCCTGGAAGAGCTTCTCGGCCGCCCGGCCCGCCTCGGCCGGGTACGCCACCCAGGGCTCGGCGGCGGAGAAGTCCGCGTACACGAAGGAAGGGCCCTCGGGCGTCTGCGAGAGGGAGTTCACGATCCCGGCGAACGCCTCCCGCCAGCCTTCGGTGGCCGCCACAGTGGCGTCCAGGACAGCCACCGTCACAAATCGGCCCTGCTGGTCGAGCGCCGCCCACGCTTTGCCGACCGGTGACCCGCCCAGCAGGTGGGTGTACCGGTAGGGGCCGTCCGGCTGCATGGCAAGACTCCTCTGCTCGACCGCCGTGCGGATCCTACCGAGCCACCGCACGTCACCCTGACCACCGACCCCCACACTTCGGCGAGCAGCCACGAATCCGCAGCTCGACAACGTTCCACTATGGATTCGCCTGACCTCTTGCCTGATGAAAGTTTTCATGCATAGAGTCAGAGGGTGAATGACGGAGCTGCGACCGAGCGGGTCATCGGCCTGTTCGACGGCGTGCGGCTCACCCCGACGCAGCGCCGCATCGCGCACTGCCTGGTGCAGCACGCCCCCGCCGTCGGCTACCTCTCCGCCGCCGAGGTCGCCGAGCTGGCCGGGGTCAGCCAGCCGTCGGTCACCCGGTTCGCGGTGGCGCTGGGCCACGACGGCTATCCCGCACTGCGTCGACGGCTGCGCGAGCTGACCGCCGCCGCACCGAACCCGGCCACCGTCGGCAACGAACTCCAGCAGGCGGTACGCGCCGAGATCGGCAACCTGGACCGACTGGCCGAGCAGCTCGCCGACCGGGACCGGATCGCCACCACCGGCCGGCTGCTGGCCGCCAGTCGCCCGCTGCCGGTGCTCGGCCTACGCGCCGCCGCGCCACTGGCCGGCTATTTCGCCTACTTCGCCGCCAAGGTGCACCCGGACGTACGGGTGCTCGACGACGGGGGGAGCCTGCTCACCGACCGCCTGGAGCAGGCCGCCGCGGCCGGGGCGCGGGCGCTGCTCGCCTTCGTGCTGCCCCGCTACCCACGGGAAACCCTGGACGCGTTGCGCGAGGCCCGCGACGCCGGGCTGACCGTGGTCGCGATCACCGACTCACCGGTCAGCCCGGCTACCGAGTACGCCGACCTGGTGCTGCCCGCCGCCGTCGGCGCGCAGCTCGTCTTCGACCTGCACACCGCCCCGATGACCCTGGCCATGGTGCTGCTCCAGGCGATCTGCGACGCCGCGCCGGCCGCGACCCAGCGACGGCTGGAGGCCTTCGAAGCCTCGGCCGCCCGTCGTCAGTTGTTCCTCGGTTAGGAGGAGACCCACCTTGACGCACACCGACCAGGCAGGCAGCGGCGCCGGGCCGATTCGGGCCCCGCGCGGCCCGCAACGCAGCGCCCGCGGCTGGCCGCAGGAGGCCGCGCTGCGGATGCTGATGAACAACCTCGACCCGGAGGTGGCCGAGCGCCCCGACGACCTGGTCGTCTACGGCGGCACCGGGAAGGCGGCCCGGGACTGGCCGTCGTACCACGCACTGGTGCGGACGCTGACCGACCTGCGCGACGACGAGACGTTGCTGGTGCAGTCGGGCCGACCGGTCGGGGTGATGCGCACCCACGAGTGGGCACCCCGGGTGCTGCTGGCCAACTCCAACCTGGTGGGCGACTGGGCGACCTGGCCGGAGTTCCGCCGCCTGGAGCAGCTCGGCCTGACCATGTACGGGCAGATGACCGCCGGTTCGTGGATCTACATCGGCACCCAGGGCATCCTCCAGGGCACCTACGAGACGTTCGCCGCGGTGGCCGCCAAGTGCTTCAACGACACCCTCGCCGGCACGCTGACGCTGACCGCCGGCTGTGGCGGGATGGGTGGGGCGCAACCCCTCGCGGTGACCATGAACGGCGGCGCCTGCCTGATCGTGGACGTGGACCGGTCCCGGCTGGAACGCCGGGTGCGCGACCGCTACCTGGACGAGATCGCCGACAGCCTGGACGACGCGGTCGAGCGGGTGCTCGCGGCGAAACGGGATCGTCGGGCGCTCAGCGTCGGCGTGGTGGGCAACGCCGCCACCGTCTTCCCCGAGCTGCTGCGTCGCGGCGTGCCGATCGACATCGTCACCGACCAGACCAGCGCCCACGACCCGCTGTCGTACCTGCCCGAGGGGGTGGAGCTGGCCGACGCCCGGGACTACGCGGCAGCCAAGCCGGCCGAGTTCACCGACCGGGCCCGGACGTCGATGGCGAAGCACGTCGAGGCGATGGTCGGATTCCTGGACGCCGGCGCGGAGGTCTTCGACTACGGCAACTCGATCCGGGGCGAGGCCCGCCTCGGCGGGTACCAGCGTGCTTTCGATTTTCCCGGTTTCGTGCCGGCGTACATCCGGCCGCTGTTCTGCGAGGGCAAGGGCCCGTTCCGGTGGGCGGCGCTCTCCGGCGACCCGGCCGACATCGCCGCCACCGACCGGGCGATCCTCGACCTGTTCCCGGAGAACGGGTCCCTGGCTCGCTGGATCCGGCTGGCCGGCGAGCGGGTCGCTTTCCAGGGCCTGCCGGCCCGCATCTGCTGGCTCGGCTACGGCGAGCGCGACAAGGCGGGCGTACGGTTCAACGAGATGGTCGCCTCTGGTGAGCTGAGCGCGCCGGTGGTGATCGGCCGGGACCATCTGGACTGCGGCAGCGTGGCCAGCCCCTACCGGGAGACCGAGGCGATGGCCGACGGCTCCGACGCGATCGCCGACTGGCCGCTGCTCAACGCGCTGGTCAACACCGCCAGCGGGGCATCCTGGGTGTCCATCCACCACGGCGGCGGGGTGGGCATCGGCCGGTCCATCCACGCCGGCCAGGTCTGCGTCGCCGACGGCACCCCGCTGGCCGGGCAGAAAATCGAGCGGGTGCTCACCAACGACCCGGCGATGGGCGTGATCCGGCACGTCGACGCCGGCTACGACGCGGCCGGCAAGGTCGCCGCCCGCACCGGCGTCCGCGTCCCCATGACCGAAGGAAGGGCCCCTTGTTAACGCATACGGTAGAGGAAGGGCCCCTTTTTAACAGGTTCCGCCAGCTCTGGGACGAGATCGCGCCGATCGGCCGCGACGAGCACAGCGGCGGCTACCTGCGGTACGCGTTGACCGAGCCGGAGCTGCGCCTGCGGGAGTGGTTCCGGGAGCAGGCCGACGCGCGGGGCATGCCGGTCACCGAGGACGGCAACGGCAACCTGTTCGCCTGGTGGGGCGACCCGGAGGCCGGCGGCGCGGTGCTGACCGGCAGCCACTTCGACTCGGTGCCGCACGGCGGGGCGTACGACGGGCCGCTGGGCATCGTCAGCGCCTGGCTGGCCGTCGACGAGCTGCGCGCCGCCGACGTGTCGCCGACCCGCCCGCTGGTCGTCGGCGCGTTCGTCGAGGAGGAGGGGGCCCGGTTCGGCGTACCGTGTCTGGGGTCGCGGCTGCTCACCGGGCAGCTCGACGCCACCCGCGCGGGCGCGCTGCGCGACGCGGCCGGGGTCAGCTTCGCCGAGGCGCTGGGCGCCCGGCCGGCGGGGGCGGACCCGGCGCTGATCGGCCGGATCGCCGCCTTCGTGGAGCTGCACGTGGAGCAGGGCCGCGCGCTGGTCGACCAGGCCGTGCCGGTCGGGGTGGCGAGCGCGATCTGGCCGCACGGACGTTGGCGCCTCGACTTCACCGGCGAGGGCAACCACGCCGGTACGACCCGGATGTCCGACCGCCGCGACCCCATGCTGACGTACGCGTTCACCGTGCTCGCCGCGAACAAGGAGGCCCGGCTGCGCGACGCCCACGCCACCGTCGGCCGGGTGGCCGTGGAACCGAACGCCACCAACGCGATCCCGTCGCGGGTGACCGGCTGGCTGGACGCCCGGGCCGCCGATCCGGAGACGCTGGCCGGGCTGGTCGAGGCGGTACGCGCCAAGGTCGTCGAGCGGGCCCGCCGCGACGGCACGCGGGTCACGCTGACCGAGGAGTCGGCGAGCCCGCTGGTGGCGTTCGACGGCGGGCTGGCCGACCGGCTGACGAGACTGCTGGAGGCACCGGTGCTGCCCACCGGGGCGGGGCACGACGCGGGGGTGCTCGCGGCACACGTACCCACGGCGATGCTCTTCGTCCGCAACCCGACCGGGGTGTCGCACTCCCCCGCCGAGTCGGCCACCGACGCCGACTGCGTCGCCGGGGTGACCGCTCTGGCGAAGGTGCTGGAGGAGCTGGCATGCCGCTGAGCGGGCCTGCCGGGCCGGGCGATGATCGGCTGATAGCGCAGACGGTTCAGCTCGACAGGGGACAGGTCCGATGACAACGACCCGCTGGCTCGCGGAGTACGCGTGGCTGCCCGAGCAGGCCGAGCCGACTCCGGACGTGCTGATCGAGACGGCCGAGGGCCGGATCAGCGCGGTCACCCCGCTGACGCCGTCCGGCCGTCCCGACGTCGGCGTCGACGTGCTCACCGACGCGGTCCGGTTGCCGGGGCTGACCCTGCCCGGACTGGCCAACGCCCATTCGCACGCTTTCCACCGGGCGCTGCGCGGGCGTACCCACGGCGGGCGCGGTGACTTCTGGAGCTGGCGAGAGCAGATGTACGCCGTCACCGCCCGGCTCGACCCGGACTCCTACCTGGCACTGGCGCGGGCGGTCTACGCCGAGATGGCCCTGGCCGGGATCACCTGCGTAGGGGAGTTCCACTACCTGCACCACGGCCCCGGCGGCACCCCGTACGACGACCCGAACGCGATGAGCGCAGCGCTGGTCGAGGCGGCGGCGCACGCCGGCATCCGGCTGACCCTGCTGGACACCTGCTACCTGACCGCCTCGGTGGACGGCCAGCCGTTGGCCGGGCCGCAGCGGCGCTTCGGCGACGGTGACGCGCTGCGCTGGGCCGATCGGGTCACCGCGTTCACCCCGGACGGCACGCACGCCCGCCTCGGCGCGGCGATCCACTCGGTGCGCGCGGTGCCCGCCGAGCAACTCGCCACGGTGGCCGGCTGGGCGGACCGACGACACGCCCCGCTGCACGTACACCTGTCGGAGCAGCCCGCCGAGAACGACGCCTGCCGGGCGGTGCACGGCCGCACCCCGACCGGCCTGCTCGCCGACCACGGGGTGCTGGGCCGGTCCACCACGGCGGTGCACGCCACCCACCCGACCAGCGCCGACCTGAACCTGCTCGGGGAGAGCCGGACGGGGGTCTGTCTCTGCCCCACCACTGAGCGGGACCTCGCCGACGGGATCGGACCGGCCCGGCGGATGGCCGACGCCGGCGTCCCGCTCAGCCTGGGCAGCGACAGCCACGCCGTGATCGACCCGTTCGAGGAGGCCCGCGCGGTCGAGCTGGACGAGCGGCTGCGGACCCGGCGGCGGGGCCACTTCACCCCGGCCGAGCTGTTCACGGCGGCGAGCACGACCGGGCACGCCGCGCTGGGCTGGGCCGACGCCGGCCGGATCGCGGCCGGTGACCGCGCCGACCTGGTCACGGTGCGGCTGGACAGCGTACGCACGGCCGGGGTGACCCCGGCGGGCGCCTGGTTCGCGGCGAGCGCGGCCGACGTCGTCCAGGTGCTGGTGGACGGCCGGATGGTGGTACGCGACGGCCGTCACCTGACCGTTGACGTACCGCAGGAACTTGCCACGTCGATCGCGGAGGTGACCGGTGTCTAGTCTGCTGGTGGACAACATCGGTGAGCTGGTCACCAATGTGCCCGGCACGGGTGAGGGCGGGCCGCTGGGCATCCGCCGGCGGGCCGCGCTGCTCGTCGAGGAGGGCGAGGTGGTCTGGGTCGGTCCGGCCGCCGACGCGCCGGCCGCCGACCGGCGGATCGACGCCGACGGCGCGGCGGTGCTCCCCGGGTTCGTGGACAGCCACGCCCACCTGGTATTCGCCGGGGACCGCGCCGCCGAGTTCGCCGCCCGGATGGCCGGGCAGCCATACACCGGCGGCGGCATCCGGACCACGGTCGGCGCCACCCGCGCCGCCTCCGATGAGGAACTGCGCGCCACCGTGCGCCGGCTGCGTGTCGAGGCGTTGCGGCAGGGCACCACCACGATCGAGATCAAGAGTGGGTACGGCCTCACCGTCGCCGACGAGGCCCGCTCGCTGCGGATCGCCGCCGAGGTCAGCGAGGAGACCACCTTCCTCGGCGCGCACGTGGTGCCGGCCGAGTACGCCGACCGCCCCGACGACTACGTCTCGCTGGTCTGCGGACCGATGCTGGCCGCCGCCGCGCCGCACGCCCGGTGGATCGACGTGTTCTGCGAGCGGGGCGCCTTCGACGCCGACCACGCCCGGGCGATCCTGGCCTGCGGGCAGGCCGTGGGCCTGGGCGTGCGGGTGCACGCCAACCAGCTCGGCCCCGGCCCGGGGGTGCGACTCGGGGTGGAGCTGGGTGCGGCCAGTGTGGACCACTGCACCCACCTGACCGACGCCGACATCGACGCGCTGGCTTCGACCGTCGTCGACGCACCGTCGGGTCCACAGACGAGCACCGTCGCGACCCTGCTGCCCGGCGCCGAGTTCTCCACCCGGTCGCCCTACCCGGACGCCCGCCGGCTACTCGACGCCGGAGTCACCGTGGCGCTGGCCACCGACTGCAACCCCGGCTCGTCGTACACCTCGTCGATGCCGTTCTGCGTCGCACTCGCCGTACGCGAGATGCGGATGACCCCGGCGGAGGCGGTGTGGGCCGCGACCGCCGGTGGTGCGCGGGCGTTGCGCCGCACCGACATCGGGGTGCTGCGGCCGGGTGCCCGGGCCGACCTGGTCATCCTCGACGCACCGTCCCATCTGCACCTGGCCTACCGGCCCGGGGTGCCCCTGATTCGCCAGGTCCTGCAGAACGGAGTACCGCGATGACCGTGACCATTCTGCCCACCGGGGTCTCCCCCGCCGACGTGCTCGCCGTGGCGCGCGGCACCGCCAAGATCGTCCTCGACCCGGCCGCCGTCGACGCCATGGCGACCAGCCGGTCCATCGTGGACGACATCGAGGCCGCCGGCCGCCCGGTGTACGGCGTCTCCACCGGTTTCGGTGCCCTCGCCAACACCTTCGTCGCCCCCGAGCGGCGGGCGGAACTCCAGCACGCGCTGATCCGCTCGCACGCCGCCGGAGTCGGTGCGCCGATGCCGCGGGAGGTGGTCCGCGCGATGATGCTGCTGCGGGTCCGTTCGCTGGCCCTCGGCCGTTCCGGGGTGCGTCCGCTGGTCGCCGAGGCTCTGGTGGATCTGCTCAACCGCGACGTCACCCCGTGGGTGCCGGAACACGGCTCGCTGGGCGCCTCCGGTGACCTGGCGCCGCTGGCGCACTGCGCGCTGGTGCTGCTCGGCGAAGGCTGGGTGCTCGGCCCCGACGGCGAGCGGGTGCCGGCCGCCGACGCGCTGCGCCGGGCCGGTCTGCCCCCGATCGAGCTGGCCGCCAAGGAAGGGCTGGCGCTGATCAACGGCACCGACGGCATGCTCGCCATGCTGCTGCTGGCCATCCACGACGCGGCGCATCTGTTCACCATGGCCGACGTGACCGCCGCGCTGGCCATCGAGGCGATGCTCGGCTCGGAGCGACCGTTCCTGCCGGAGCTGCACGCCATCCGCCCGCACCCCGGGCAGGGTGTCTCGGCGGCGAACATCCACCGGCTGTTGCAGGACTCCCGCGTGATGGACTCGCACCGCGACGACCTGGCGCACGCGGTGCAGGACGCCTACTCGATGCGCTGCGCGCCGCAGGTGGCCGGCGCGGCCCGGGACACCCTGGACTTCGTCCGCACGGTGGCCGGGCGGGAGCTGGTGTCGGTGGTGGACAACCCGGTGGTGCTGCCCGACGGCCGGGTCGAGTCCACCGGCAACTTCCACGGCGCGCCGTTGGGCTTCGCCGCCGACTTCCTGGCCATCGCCGCCGCCGAGGTGGGCGCGATCGCCGAGCGCCGGGTCGACCGGTTGCTCGACGTCACCCGCTCCCGGGACCTGCCGGCCTTCCTCTCCCCGGACGCGGGAGTCAACTCGGGGCTGATGATCGCCCAGTACACGGCGGCCGGCATCGTGGCGGAGAACCGCCGGCTGGCCGCGCCCGCCTCCGTGGACTCGCTGCCCACCAGCGGCATGCAGGAGGACCACGTCTCGATGGGCTGGGCCTCCACAAAGAAGCTGCGCAGCGTCCTGGACAACCTGACCAGCCTGCTCGCGGTGGAGCTGCTGGCGGGCGTACGTGGTCTGCAGCTGCGGGCCCCGCTGACCCCGTCCCCGGCCGGCCGGGCGGCGATCGCGGCGCTCGGCGGAGTCGCCGGCGAGCCCGGTCCCGACGTCTTCCTCGCTCCGGTGATGGAGGCCGCCCGAGCGGTGGTGGGCGGGCCGGAGCTGCGCGCCGCCATCGAACAGGAGATCGGCCCGCTCGGCTAGCGCGCGTTGGCGGTGCCGCGGCGGGTGGCTCAGGACCCGGCAGGACCCGGTCAGGTCGTGGCGGGGAGGACCTTGGCGACCAGGGCGGCCAGTTCGCGCAGGGCCTTGCCGCGGTGGCTGATCGCGTCCTTCTCCTGCGGGGTCAGCTCCGCGTTGGTGCGGTCCTGGCCGTCGCCGAGGAAGATCGGATCGTAGCCGAAGCCGCCGTCGCCGCGTGGGGCGCGCAGCAGCCGGCCCGCCTGCCTGCCGTCGACCAGGTGTTCCTTGCCACCGGGCAGCACCAGCGCGATGGTGCAGACGAAGGAGGCACCCCGGTGCTCGTCCGGCACGTCGGCGACCTGGTCGAGCACCAGCTGGAGGTTGGCGTGGTCGTCGCCGTGCCGGCCGGCCCAGCGGGCGCTGAACACCCCCGGCATCCCGTTGAGCGCGTCGACAGCCAGCCCGGAGTCGTCGGCGATCGTCGGCAGCCCGGTGCGCCGGCAGCCCTCCCGCGCCTTGATCAGCGCGTTCTCGCCGAAGGTCAGCCCGGTCTCCGGCAGCTCCGGGTACGCCTCGACGTCGTCCAGCCCGATCAGGGCGATCCGGTGCGCGCCGAGCACCCCGTCGAGGATGCGCTGCAACTCGATGAGCTTCTTGCGGTTCCGGGTGGCGAGCAGCACCTTGTTCATACTGAGTAACCTTTCGTTCGCGTCTGCGGGCTCACCCGGAGAGAGCCTTCCGCTGGGCTTCGGCCAGGTCCAGACAACCGACGACGGCCAGGTCGAGCAGGGCGTCCAACTGCTCGCGGGCGAACACCCCGGCCTCGCCGGTGCCCTGCACCTCGACGAAGTCGCCGGTGCCGGTGCAGACCACGTTCATGTCGACCTCGGCAGCCACGTCTTCGTCGTAGCACAGGTCCAGGCGCGGCTCGCCGTTGATCACGCCAACGCTGACCGCGGCCACCGACCGGTGCATCACGTTCTCCGGCTTGCCGGCCAGGGCCTTGCGCGCGGCGAGCCAGGTCACCGCGTCGTGCAGGGCGACGTACGCGCCGGTGATCGCCGCGGTCCGGGTGCCGCCGTCGGCCTGAAGGACGTCGCAGTCGAGCACGATCGAGTTCTCGCCGAGCGCCTTGAGGTCGATCGCGGCACGCAGGCTCCGGCCGATCAGCCGGGAGATCTCATGGGTACGCCCACCCACCCGGCCCTTGACGCTCTCCCGGTCCGATCGGGTGTTGGTGGCCCGGGGCAGCATCGCGTACTCGGCGGTGACCCAGCCCAGCCCGGAGCCCCGGCGCCAGCGGGGCACGCCCTCGGTGACGCTCGCCGTGCAGAGCACCCGGGTGCCGCCGAACTCCACCAGCACCGAGCCCTCCGGATGGGTGCTCCAGCCTCGGGTCAGGGTCACCGGTCGGAGTTGGTCGGGCCGCCGCCCGTCAGGTCGCGCCATGCCCTGCACCCTATGTGGTGCCGTGATCGCACCGTCCCCCGGTGCCCCGGCCGGTGGAACGCCACGCCGGCCGCCGGGCGGGTCAGATGTCGTAGCTGGCGCCGGGCCGGACCACTTCCAGCGGGCCGGCGTACGCGGCGGCGGCGGAGGCCACGGTCTGCGCCTCGCTGCCCCAGGCGTCCACCAGATGGGTCAGCAGGAGCCGCCCGACGTGGGCCTTGGCCGCCGCCTCGCCGGCCTCGCGGCCGGTGAGATGCAGGTCCGGCGGATTGTCCACCCCGTCGAGGTAGCTGGCCTCGCAGAGGAAGACGTCGGCGTTCTGGGCCAGCCGCAGCAGCGCCTCGCAGGGGGCGGTGTCCGAGGAGTAGCAGAGCACCCGGCCGCCGTGCTCCAGCCGGACGCCGTACGTCTCCACCGGGTGCAGCACCCGGTCGACGGTCACGGTGAACGGGCCGATCGGGAAGGTGCCGGGTTGCAGCGCGTAGAACTGGTACACGTCCTCGACGGTGCTGTCCTCCTGCCCGTAAACCGCGGCGATCCGGTCCGGTGCGCCCGCCGGCGCGTAGACCGGCAGCGGCGGATAGGGGCCGTCGGGGGCGTACCGCCGGACCACGACGTACGACGCGGCGTCGAGGAAATGGTCGCAGTGCAGATGGGTCAGGAGGATCGCGTCCGGGGCGTGCAGCCCGGCGTAACGCTGGAGGGTGCTCAGCGAGCCCGGTCCGAAGTCGACCAGGAGCCGGAAGTCCTCGGCCTCGACCAGGTACGCCGAGCAGGGGGACTCGGGTCCGGGAAAGCTGCCCGCACAGCCCAGGACAGTCAGTCGCATCGAGTTGTCTCGCTGTCACGGTAGGTGGTGGTCTTGCCGGCCGCCGCTCCGGCGATGATCACTACCGACGCGTACGCCACGCTGGGAGCCTACGCCCGCCCGCGCAAGGGCAAGAATGATCTGCTGGAAGTTGTCATCAACGTGACACCGGCTCCGCCCGTCCGATCGACGCCGTGCTGGCTGAGTGGCCACTCAGGGCGGCCCGACGTGACAAGGGCCACCGGCCGATCGCCGATGGCCCTTGCGAATGTCACTCTCCCCAGGTCAGGCCCAGAGCTGCCCCTCCAGGGCCTCCTCAGCCTCGGCGAGGGTCCCGCCGTACGCGCCGGTGCTGAGGTACTTCCAGCCGCCGTCGCTGACCACGAAGGCCACGTCGGCGCGGCGGCCGTCGCGGACCGCCTCGTGCGCCACCGCCAGCGCCGCGTGCAGCACCGCCCCGGTGGAGAAGCCGACGAACAGCCCCTCCACCTCCACCAGTTGCCGGGTACGCAGCACCGCGTCCCGGGTGCCCACCGAGAACCGCCGGCTGAGCACGGTGGCGTCGTACAGCTCCGGGACGTACCCCTCGTCGATGTTGCGCAGGCCGTAGACCAGCTCGCCGTACCGCGGCTCGGCGGCGACGATCTGGATGCCCTCGACCTTCTCGCGCAGGTACCGCCCGGTGCCCATCAGAGTGCCGGTGGTGCCCAGCCCTGCCACGAAGTGGGTGATCGTCGGCAGGTCGTGCAGCAGCTCGGGGCCGGTCGTCTCGTAGTGCGCCCGGGCGTTCGCCTCGTTGCCGTACTGGAAGAGCATCACCCAGTCCGGATGTTCGGTGGCGATCTGCTTGGCGGTGGCGACGGCCTGGTTGGAGCCGCCGGCCGCCGGCGAAAAAATGATTTCCGCGCCGTACATCCGGAGCAGTTGCACCCGCTCGGTCGAGACGTTCTCCGGCATCACGCAGACCAGCCGGTAGCCACGCAGCTTGGCCACCATGGCCAGGGAAATGCCGGTGTTGCCGCTGGTCGGCTCCAGGATCGTGTCCCCCGGCCGCAGTCTGCCGGCCGCCTCGGCAGCCCGGACCATGAACAGGGCCGCCCGGTCCTTGATGCTGCCGGTCGGGTTACGGTCCTCGAGCTTCGCCCAGAGCCGCACCGGCGGCGCCCCGTCGGGCACCGTCGGCGACAGTCGGGGCAGCCCCACCAGGGGCGTGCCGCCGCAGGCGTCCAGCAGGCTGTCGTACCGCGCCATCGCGGCCGCCTCAGCCGGCGGTGGCCGGCGACCGACGCCCGGCGTTGTGCTGCGCGATCGCCCCTGCGGCGGCGCTGTGCCGGCTGATCGCCGCAGCGGCCGCGAAGCCGAGCGCGCCGCCGGCCACCGCGGGCAGGATGGTGACGCTGTCACCGTCGGAGAGCTTGGCGTCCAGCGCGCCGAGGAAACGCACGTCCTCGTCGTTGACGTAGACGTTGACGAAGCGGTGCAGCGCGCCGGCCTCGGTGACCAGCCGCGCACGCAGCCCGCCGTGCCGGGAGTCAAGGTCGGTGAGCAGGTCGTTCAGCGTGTCGCCGCTGCCCTCGACGACCTTCGCGCCGCCGGTGTAGCTGCGCAGAATGGTGGGGATACGAACCTCGATAGCCATGTGTACTCCTCGATCGGGTGTGCTCGGTGACGGAAAAGGTGTGCCGGGGCTGAGCAGTCAGCTGCCCGAACACTCGTAGTCGACCGTCGCCGGGCTCTGCCCGAACATGTAGGACTGCACGGCGTGCGGATCCACCCCGGCGTCGAGGATCCGCACCGGCTCCTCGGTGACCACCCCGTCGACGATCCGGAAGGAGCGGATCTCCTCCGTGTCGGGCTCGCGGGTGGAGACGAGCAGATAGTGCGCACCCGGCTCACCGGCGAAGGCGATGTCCGTACGCGACGGGTACGCCTCCGTGGCGGTGTGCGAGTGGTAGATGACGATGGGCTCTTCGTCCCGGTCGTCCATTTCCCGCCACAGTCGCAACTGCTCCATCGAGTCGAACTCGTAGAACGTCATCGAGCGGGCGGCGTTCTGCATCGGGATGTGCCGGGTCGGCTTGTCGCTGCCGACGGGACCGGCGACCACACCGCAGGCCTCGTCGGGGTGATCCCGACGAGCGTGGGCAACGATCGCGTCAACGATCGACCGGTCGATACTCAGCACGCCGACAAGCCTAGCGCCGGCACTGACAGACCGCGAGGCGGTGCCGGTCACAGTCACTCGATCAAAGCGTTGAGCAGGGATTCCTGGAGGTAACCCAGGTAGGCGTAGACCGAAAGCTGGAACACTCGGCTGGAGGAAGGGTCCGCGGCGACGGCGTCGTCGAGCTCGGCACCCAGGTCCGTCCCGTCCTTGATCTCCAGGCGTACGCCCATCGCCAGCCGGGCGTCGTTGAGCGCCCGCAACCACGCCTCGGCCGCCTCGGCGTCCAGGCGTACCTCCCCGCCGCCGTCGTCGGGCAGCGCGGCCAGAATCGCCCCGGCCTGGTCGATCTTCGCGGTCTTCAGGTCACCCTCGGTGTACCGGCGGAACTCCGCGGTCCCCGCCGCATCCTCCGGGTACACCTCGGGAAAGAGCCGGCACACCACCGGGTCGGAATGGTCGAAACCGTCGGTGAGCAGGCCGACGACCTCGGAGGCGACCTTGCGCAGCACACGCACCTCGTCGATGGCCAGGCTGGCGACGTACCGGTCACCCCGGCGGCGGAACATGCTCACGACCGATCCACCGTCGCCCAGAGGCCGTAGGCGTGCAGTTGGGAGGCGTCGTGTTCCATCCGCTCCCGGGCGCCGCTGGAGACCACGGCCTTGCCCTTGTGATGCACGTCCAGCATGAGCTGCTCGGCCCTCTCCCGGCTGTAGCCGAAAAGCTTCTGGAACACCCAGGTCACGTACGTCATCAGGTTGACCGGGTCGTCCCACACGATCGTCACCCACGGCCGGTCGGGAGCCGGCACCTCATCGGTGTCCGGAGTCTCGACCGGTGCAACCTGTGGAGCCGCCATGCCCCCCATCGTGCCACCGGATCGGCGGAACCGAGGAACCGGAACGCCGGACCGGCCCGGAACGCCATGACAGTCCGCCACACCGTGACCACGCCCGGCCCCACCCGGCGGCCCGACCTCGCCGGTGGCCGGACGGTCAGGCGCGCAGAGTGCCACGTTCGGCGGCATCGGAGAGCACCGTGCCGAGCGAGAGACGAACCACCTCGAACCGGCGGGCCACCTCCCGCGACAACTCCAGGTCGATCTCCCGCAGCACCCGCTGGACCCAGGCGCGCGCGTCGTTCGTGTCGTTCCGGCCCGGCGTACGCCAGTGCTGCCAGCAGCCGCCGGAGAGGGCCACCGCCACCGGCGGGAGCACCTCCGTACGGGCCGACGCGGGATACCCGGACAACGCGTCGAGGGCGGCGCCGCCGGTCATCCCCGTCACGTCCGCACCGCTGGTGACCAGCAGCAGCCGGTCCAGCTCCGGCCCGGCCGTGTGGTGGGTCAGGCTCCAGCTGACCGCCTCGTTGATGCGTCGGCGCACGCCCTCGGACAGAGGCGTGCCGAACAGCTGCCCGGCGACATCGTCGATGATCGCCCGGACGCTGTGATCGCACTGCGCGGTGGCCAGCAGCGACAACGCCTCCAGCTCCCGGTCGAGCATCTGGGGCAGGCCGGCGCAGCCGACGCCGAAAAGGATCTCCTGCACCACCCGCAGGTGCAGGTCAGCCAGCTCCAGCGCCAGATGCTGGCGGATCCGCCGGCCCGCCGCGCGGATCTGCCGGTCGAGCCGTTCGGACCATTCCCCCGGCTCCGCCAGCACCGGCACCCGGCCGCGTGCGCCGGGCAGCTCCGGCGGCTCCGAGCTGGCCCGGCGCAGCCCTTCGTCGCACGCCCAGTCGACCAGCGCCTGCCGCAACTCGCCCGCCTTCCCGTCCGCGATCGGGAACCATCGGGCGTCGGCCAGCCCCGGCACCGCGGCGAGCAACGCAGCCCGGTGCGCCGAGACGATGACCCCTGCCGGGTCCACCGCCGGGTCGCCGGACTTCCCCGAGCCCTGCGCCGCCGCCGCGCTCTCCGGGACCGCCCAACCGTCGGCGGCCGGCGTCACCGCGAAGAAGACCCGTACCGCCGTCCCGGCGACTTCGGCGAGCAGGTTCAACTCGTCGCCGCTGAACGACTGATCCGCCGCGATCACGAACAGCAGCGCGCCGGCCCGACCCACCGCGTCGAGCAGCACGCCGGCGCCGGACCGCCCGAGCAGCCCGTTGTCGGGCGTGTCGACCAGGGCGAAATGCCTCAGCAACGGCTGGGGCAGACTCAGCTCGACCCGGCGCGGCGGCCGGGCCAACGCCGGCCCGACGGACGGCAGATCCGCGCGGTACGAGTAGGGCGTCCGGTAGCCGGGCACGTACGCGACCCGGGTCGCCACCGCCGCGTCGCGTACCACGAGCCAGCTGCCGGCCGGCACGCTGAGTATCTCGTCATCGAGTTCCAGCACGGCGGCGAGTACGCCGACACGGCCCGCGCCGGCGGGCCCCACGGCGACCACCGCAAGCGGCTCATCCGGGCCGGTACGGCCCACGCCGAGCAGGTGTGGGAAGGGGCCGGGACCGGGCGGCCGCGCGGCATCGTCGGGCGTACCGAGGTCGGGCAGCGGACCCGGCTTCATCAGACGGCGTCCTCCAGGACAGGCGGCCGGCGGCGCCGGTCGCGATGAACATCCGGTTACCGCATCCGGATTCCGGAAGAGTACGGCGCATCGGCGCCGGAGAAGGAAAAATTCAGATACTCAGTGGTACGTCTCCGGCTACTCAACTTCTCCCGCCCGGGCTACCAGCCCGATAACAGCTCCGTCGATATGCTGCGGGAATGGGTCGGTGGAGGTTTGTGGGCCGCCGGGCGGAACTCGACCGTCTGTACAGGGCGGTGACCGGGACGCTCGGGCGTGGCATCTTTTTCACCGGCAGCGCGGGCATCGGCAAGAGCCGGTTGTTACGGGAGGGAGTGGACGCTCTCCCCGGAGACCAGTACGCGGTCGGATGGATCGCGGCCAGCGCCACCACCGCGGCGGTGCCGTTCGGCGGCCTGGTGCAGGTACTTCCGGTCGAACAGCCGCAAGGGCTGTCGCCGGCGGGCATCCTCCGGTGGGCCGTCGACCTGTTGCAGCAGCAGGCCGCCGGGCGGCGGATCGTGCTCGCCGTGGACGACGCGCACCTGCTGGACTCACCCACGGCCGCACTGGTGCACCTGGTGGCCCGGGCGGAGAACGCCTGTGTGGTGGGCACCCTGCGCGACGGCGAGCAGGTCCCGCTACCGATTCGTGCACTGTGGACCGACGATCTGGTCGAGCACGCCGAGCTGAGTCCGCTGCCGCCCACCGATACCGCCGGTCTGCTCGCCGCCATCCTGGAAGGTCCGGTCGAACACCGCACGGCGGACCGGCTGGGCAAACTGAGCGCTGGCAACCCGCTGCTGCTGCGCGAGCTGGTGCACGCCGTGCAGGGCAGCAAGGAACTCACCGAGCAGTACGGGCTCTGGACCTGGACCGGCCGGCTGGAGCTGGCACCCAGCCTGACCGAGCTGGTCGACATTCGGATCGGCCGCCTCAGCCCCGGCGTACGGACGGTGGTCGAGTTGGTCGCCTTCGGCGAGCCGCTGGGCCTGCGACTGCTCGACACGGTCGTGGAGGAGGCCGACGTGGAGACCGCCGAGGAGCGCGGGTTGATCATGATGGTCAACTCCGACCGGCGGCTCGACGTCCGGCTGGGCCATCCGCTCTACGGCGAGGTGGTCCGCCGGCAGTGCCCGGTCAGCCGGACCCGCCGGTTGCAGGCGCACCTGGCCGAACTGCTGGAGGGGGTGGGCAAGCGACGGCGGGAGGACCTGCTGCGGGTGGCGGTCTGGCGGCTGGACTCCGGCACCGCGCAGGATCCCGCGATGCTGATCGCCGCGGCCGGGCAGGCGTTCGCGCGCTACGACGTACCGCTGGCGACCCGGCTGGCCCGCGCGGCGCTCGACGCCGGCGGCGGGTTCGACGCGGCCGAACTGCTGGCCACCATCCTGATGTTCGCCGACCGGCCGGCCGAGGCGCTCGGGGTGCTCGACGCGGTCGCCACCGACACGGGCGACGAGGAGCGGCTCAGCCGATGGCTGACGGTCCGGGGCATGGTCAGTTACTGGGGGCTGAGCCAGGAATCCACGGTGGAGGAAATCGCCCGGCGCGGTACGGAGCTGAATGATCTCGCGGCCCAGGCCAGGGTGTCCGCCTTCGAGTCGATCATGCGCCTGCACCGGCTGGACGCCCCGACCGCGCTTCGGCTCGCCCAGGGCGTGCTGGACCGGCCGGCAGCCAGCGTGGCCGCCCGCGAACTGGCCCGCTGCACCATCGCCCACCTACAGGCTGTGCAGGGGCAGCTGCGCCGCAGCGCCATGGCGGTGGACCTCGTCCAGGCGAAGGCGGCCAGTTGGCGGGTGGACATGCCGTATCTGCAACTGGCGGTGGAGCTGGCCCGGGGCACCCGACTGGTGATCTCCGGCGACCTGGCCGGCATCGACACCCTGGTCGCCGACGAGTTCGCCGACCTGGCCGACGCGGGAGACTTCCGGCTCGGCAGCGGCTACCTGGCCATCCTGCGGGCGTACGCGGCGCGACTGCGCGGGCGCAGCGACACCGCGATGCAGGCGGCCCTCGGCGCCTGCGCGATCCTGGCGACCAGCCGGGTCTACGCCGGGCTGGCCCAGGCGGAGCGCGCCCAGGCCGCGGCGCTGCGCGGTGACGCCCGGCAGGCAGCCGAGGCGATGGCCGAGGCCGACAACAGCCACGCGCGGAGCATGGCGGTGCTGTACCCGTGGCTGGAACAGGCCCGGGCGGCCACGCTCGCCGCCGGCGGCGACCTGCCCGGCGCGGTGACGCACCTGCACGGGCTGGTCGGGCGGCTGCGTGCCGACGGCTTCGCCGGATACGAGACGCTGGTGCTGCACGACCTGGTGCGCCTGGGCCAGGCCACCGCGCCGACCGGGCCGACCTGCTCCGACGGCAGCTGCCGTACGGTCGCGCAGCGGTTGACGGAGCTGTCGGAGCAGGTCGACGGCGAGTTGCCTCCGCTGCTGGCCCGGCACGCCCGGGCGGCGGC
The DNA here is from genome assembly GCF_016863555.1 of Micromonospora qiuiae. Classification (GTDB taxonomy): domain Bacteria; phylum Actinomycetota; class Actinomycetes; order Mycobacteriales; family Micromonosporaceae; genus Micromonospora; species Micromonospora qiuiae. The sequence continues at coordinate 46,135 of NZ_BOPC01000065.1, forward strand.
CGACGGCTCGCCCGAGCAACTGATGTCCGTCGCCGACGGCTTCATGGAGCTCGGGCTGGCACTGCCCGCCGCCGAGGCCGCGGCAGTCGCGTTGCACCTGTTGCGTCGGGACCGCTCCCCGGACATCGCGGCAGCCAGCGAACGGCTCGCCGTCCTGCTCGGCTGCTGTGACATCGTGCACACTCCGGCCCTGCGGACGGCCACGCCGACGCTGACCGATCGGGAGTGGCAGGTGGCCCGGCGCGCGGCGGACGGCGAGACCAGCCGGGCCATCGCCGAGCAGCTCTTTCTCTCGACCCGGACGGTGGAGAACCACCTGCAACGGATCTACAGCAAGCTCGGGGTGACCGGGCGGGCGGAGCTGCGGGCGGCGTTGCGGACGATCCCGGGCCATGACGACACGGCGGCGACGTGAACCCTAGGCTGAGGATGTGCACACCCTCAGTCCCGCACTGCTGACCGATCACTACGAGCTGACCATGATCAGCGCCGCCCTGCGGGACGGCACCGCGCATCGCCACTGCGTGTTCGAGGTGTTCACCCGCCGGCTGCCCGCCGGCCGCCGCTACGGCGTGGTCGCCGGCACCGCCCGGCTGATCGACCTGATCCGCGAGTTCCGCTTCGGCCCGGCCGACATCGACTTCCTGCGCCGCAGCGGTGTGGTCGACGAGCAGGCCGCCGCCTGGCTGGCCGACTACCGGTTCACCGGCGACATCGACGGGTACGCCGAGGGTGAGCTGTTCTTTCCCGGCTCGCCGATCCTGACCGTTTCCGGCACCTTCGCCGAGTGCGTGGTGCTGGAGACACTGGTGCTCTCAGTGCTCAACCACGACTGCGCGGTGGCCGCCGCGGCGGCCCGGATGGTGACCGCGGCCCGGGGCCGGACCCTGATCGAGATGGGGGCACGGCGGACGCACGAGGAGGCGGCGGTCGCCGCCGCCCGCGCGGCGTACCTGGCCGGGTTCCGGTTCACCTCCAACCTGGCCGCCGGCCAGCGGTACGGCATCCCCACCGCGGGGACCGCCGCGCACGCCTTCACCCTGCTGCAGGACGACGAGCGGGCCGCGTTCGCCTCGCAGGTCGCCACGCTGGGCAAGGAGACCACGCTGCTGGTGGACACGTACGACATCAGCGAGGGCATTCGCAACGCGATCGACGTTGCCGGGCCCGAGCTGCGGGCCGTCCGGATCGACTCCGGCGACCTGGCCGTGATCGCTCAACAGTCCCGTCAGTTGCTGGACTCGCTCGGCGCCACCGAGACCAAGATCATCGTTTCTGGTGATCTCGACGAGTACGCCATCGCCGCGCTGGCCGCCGAACCCGTGGACATGTACGGTGCGGGCACCGCCGTGGTCACCGGCTCCGGAGCACCGACGGCGGGCCTGGTCTACAAGCTGGTCGAGGTGGAGGGCTACGCAGTGGTCAAGCGCTCCGAGCAGAAAGCCACCATCGGCGGGCGCAAGGTGGCCGTCCGGCGACACAAACCCACCGGCACCGCCACCGAGGAAATCATCGTCCCGCAGGGCGTGCCGGACCGCCGCCCCAACGACCGGCTGCTGCAACAGTCGTACGTGGTGGACGGTGAGCCAATGGCGCTGCCGACGCTGGACGAGTCGCGGGAGCACCTGCGGCAGTGCCTGATCTCCATTCCGTGGGAGGGCCTGAAGCTTTCCGCGGGCGACCCGGCGATCCCGGTCACCGTGGTACCCGCCGATTGAAAGGAGCGAGTTCGGTGAGCAACGCGCTGATCATCATCGACGTGCAGAACGACTTCTGCGAGGGCGGATCGCTGGCCGTGGCGGGGGGTGCGGCCGTGGCCGCCGGCATCTCCCGGCTGTTGGCCGCCGAGCCGGACCGCTGGGACCACGTGGTGGCGACCAAGGATTTCCACATCGATCCCGGCCTGCACTTCGGCGACCCGCCGGACTACGTGAGCACCTGGCCCCGGCACTGCGTGGTCGGCACGCCCGGCTCGGAGTTCCACCCGGAACTGGCCACCGACCGGATCGAGGCGATCTTCCACAAGGGTGAGTACTCTGCCGCGTACTCCGGCTTCGAGGGGCGCGCCGAGAACGACGAGGGTCTGGCCGACTGGCTGCGCCGGCACGGGGTGGACCGGGTCGACGTGGTCGGCATCGCCACCGACCACTGCGTCCGGGCCACCGCCCTGGACGCGGCCCGGGAGGGCTTCGCCACCACCGTGCTGCTGGACCTGACCGCGGCCGTCGCACCGGACACCACCGACGTCGCGTTGCGCGCCTTCGACGGTGCCGGGATCACCATGCACGGCGCCCCTGTGATCAGAGCCGCATGATCCGGTAATACATTGGCGAGGGGTCCTGCCTTCCGTCGAGGATGTCCGACGGAGGTACGGACCGTTGTGAACATGAAGCCTTACCGGGCGGCGCTCGCCCTGCCCGGCCTGAGGTCGTTGCTGTTGGTGGCGGTACTGGCCCGCCTCCCGATGACCGCGATCGGCGTGACGCTGACGTTCTATGTCGTGCAGGATCTCGGGCGCGGCTACGGGGCGGCCGGCCTGGTCGGCGCGGCGATCACCGTCGGCGCGGCGATCGGCAGCCCGCTGCTCGGCCGGCTGGTGGACCATCGCGGCTTGCGTCCGGTGCTGGTCCTCACCACCGTTGCCGAGGCGATCTTCTGGTCCACCGCGCCGATGCTCTCCTACCCGCTGCTGCTGCCCGCCGCCTTCCTGGCCGGCCTGCTGGCGTTGCCGGTCTTCTCGGTGATCCGGCAGTCCATCGCCGCGCTGGTCCCACCGGAGCAGCGTCGACCGGCGTACGCGCTGGACTCGATGTCCGTCGAGCTGTCGTTCATGATCGGCCCCGCCCTCGCCACGGTCGGTGTGACCACCATCTCGGCCCGCCTCACGCTCCACCTGGTCGGCGCCGGCATCGTCGCCGCCGGCATCGTGCTGTGGCTGCTCAACCCGCCGGTGCGCAGCGCCGGCGAGGCGACCGGGCCACAGCCGAGGATCCCCCGCCGGCAGTGGCTCACCTCGCGGATGGTCGCCGTGTTCGCGGTGAGCACCGCGGCCACCCTGGTGCTCGGCGGCACCGACGTTGCGGTCATCGCCATGCTGCGGGAGAACGGCGATGCCGCCTTCACCGGCGCCGTACTCTCCGTGTGGGCGGTCGCGTCGCTGGTGGGTGGCTTCGCGTACGGCGCGATCCACCGCACGTTCCCCCCGGTCGTGCTGATGGGCGCGTTGAGCCTGTGCACCATCCCGGTCGGGCTGGGCGGCTCGCACTGGTGGCTGCTCTGCCTGGCGCTGATCCCCGCCGGCATGCTCTGCGCACCCACCCTCGCGGCCACCTCCGACACGGTCAGCCATCTCGCTCCGGCCAGCGTCCGGGGCGAGGCGATGGGGCTGCACGGCTCGGCGGTCACCGTCGGCATCGCCGTCGGCGCCCCGCTGGCCGGAGCCGTGATCGACGCCTCGGCGCCGCTGTGGGGCTTTGCCGCCACCGGCGTGATCGGCGCCGTGGTCGCGCTAGCGGTGCTGCCGACCGCGCTACGCCGCCCCCGCCCCACCACCCCGGGCGCCGAACCCGCACCCGCACCCGCACCCGCCAACATGCCCGCCACCCCCACCGGAACCGCCTGATCCACCCACCCCCACCGGAACCATCTGATCCACCCACCCCCCACCCCAACACCGCACACCGAGTCGACGCTCGGATTGCCGGCCCTGCTCGGATTGCCGGCCCTCCCCTCTACTGCCCCGTACACCCCCTGGCAGGCAATCTTGGACACTTTCTGCCCCCAGAGGGGCCTTCCGAGTCCAAGATCCACCACACTGGGGGGGGTGACTTTCAGGACATATCGGGGCGAGGTGATTCTGCGCACCGGTCAGTTCGCCGCCTCCCGAGGACATCTCGACGTCGCTGCATTGGCGCACTCCTCAGGTCCGCCTGATGCGGCACGCGCCGAGGCCCGCGATCTTGCACTTTTGGTCGCCCATTCGCGGCTTTTGACCCAGTATCGAGCGACCGAAAGTGCAAGATCGCGGAGGGGTGAGGCGCGGAGAAGGGGCGGGGTGGGGCGGGGTGGGGCGGGGCAGGGCGGGGT
>NZ_BOPC01000066.1 GCF_016863555.1 Micromonospora qiuiae
GAACGCAACGACGCAGCGTACGGGGCGATGCCGCCCGAGGCGGTGAAGGTGTGCGTCGGGTACGGCTCGTGGGCGGTCACCGGCGACGCGGGCATCCCCGAGGTGATGGTGACGCCCTCGGGGGCGGCCACCGCCGCCGGCGCACCGCCGAGGACCAGCACCATGAGCAGCGAGACGATCGTGATCGGTCGCAGCGTCTTCATCGCGCACATCCAGAGATCGATCGGAAGGCCGTACCCGCGTTCCACCAGGGAATTGGCACTCTATCCGACCACCGTCAACGCCAAACCTCGGCGCGTCGACCCAACCTCGGGAAGTTGCATGACTGTGCGGCGGCAACTTCCCGAGTTGAGTGGATCGTCCCCGACAGGCCGGTTCAGAGCTCCGGTGGGGTGAGGGTGCCGACGGCGGTTTCCAGGGCGGCGGCGACCCGGTACATGCGGTCGTCGGCCATGGTCGGGGCCATCACCTGGAGGCCGACCGGCAGTCCGCCGGAGAGCCCGCACGGCACCGAGATGCCCGGCCCGCCGTACAGGTTCGCCGGGACGGTGAACAGGTCGGCCAGGTACATCTGGTAGGGGTCGGAGGTACGCGCGCCCAGCGGGAAGGCCACGAACGGGGTGGCCGGCGAGATCAGCGCGTCGACCCGCTCGAACGCGGCGGTGAAGTCCCGGGTGATCAGGGTGCGGACCTTCTGCGCCTGACCGTAGTAGGCGTCGTAGTAGCCCGAGGAGAGCGCGTACGTGCCGATCATGATGCGCCGCTTGACCTCGGGGCCGAAGCCGGCCTCCCGGGTCAAGGACATGACCTCCTCCAGCGACCGGTTGCCGTCGTCGCCGACCCGCAGGCCGAACCGGACACCGTCGAAGCGGGCCAGGTTCGAGGAGCACTCGCTCGGGCCGATCAGGTAGTACGCGGGCAGCGCGTACTTGAAGTGCGGGCAGGACACCTCGACGATCTCCGCGCCCAGCTTCGTCAGCGCGTCGACGGCCTCGTTGAAGGCGGCCAGCACGCCCGGCTCGGCGCCCTCGCCGGCGAACTCGGTGACCACACCCAGGCGTACACCGGTCAGATCGCCGGTCGCGCCGAGCTTCGCCGCGGCCACCACGTCCGGCACCGGGGCCGGGATGGAGGTGGAGTCACGCGGGTCGTGCCCGCCGATCGCCTCGTGCAGCAACGCGGCGTCGAGCACCGTACGCGCGCACGGGCCGGGCGTGTCCAATGAGGAGGAGAACGCCACCAGCCCGTAGCGGGAGGTGCCGCCGTAGGTCGGCTTGGCGCCGACGGTGCCGGTGACCGCGCCGGGCTGGCGGATCGAGCCGCCGGTGTCCGAGCCAATGGCCAGCGGCGCCTCGTACGCGGCGAGCGCCGCGGCGCTGCCCCCGCCCGAGCCGCCCGGAATGCGGTCGGTGTCCCACGGGTTGCGGGTCGGCCCGTACGCGGAGTATTCCGTGGAGGAGCCCATCGCGAACTCGTCCATGTTGGTCTTGCCGAGCATCACCGTGCCGGCGGCCCGGAGCCGCTGCACGATCGTCGAGTCGTACGGCGGACGCCAGCCCTCCAGGATCTTCGACCCGGCGGTGGTCGGCACACCCTTGGTGGTCAGCACGTCCTTGACCGCGACCGGCACGCCGGCCAGCGGGCCCAGCGCCTCGCCAGCGGCACGCCGGGCGTCCACGTCGCGGGCGGCGGCCAGCGCACCTTCGCCGTCGACGTGCAGGAAGGCGTTGACCCGGCCGTCGACGGCGGCGATCCGGTCCAGATGTGCCTGGGTCACCTCGACGGCGGAGGTCTCGCCGGCGGCGACCAGCCCCGCGATCTCGACAGCACTCAACTTCGTCAGTTCGGTCACGATGCCACATCCTCGTCGAGGATCCGCGGTACGCGGAACCGCTGCTCCTCCGCGTCGGGCGCGCCCGACAGCGCCTCCTCGGGGGTCAGGCCCGGCGTCACGACGTCCTCGCGGAGCACGTTGGTCAACGGCACCGAGTGCGAGGTCGGCGGGATGTCATCGGCGGCGACCTCGCCCACCTGGGCGACCGCCTGAAGGATCACGTCGAGCTGGCCGGCGAAGGTGTCCAACTCCTCCTCCGACACGGCGAGCCGCGACAGTCGCGCCAGGTGCGCGACCTCCTCGCGGGAGATGGCGACCATCGGTGCCCCCTTCGTGGCTGTCCTGGGTCTGGGTTGTCCCACCTTCGGTCCGGCTGAGCGCGACCCGCGGTGACGGCAGCGAGTCTATTGTTCCGCGCCCGGCCGGCCGCCCCCGGCTCCCCCGCACCGGCGAATCGACCACGCCACCCGCTGCGCGCGCCGGGCCGCGAGCCGGACGGACAGCGCGGGTCACCGCGTACGGCGGTGAGGCAGGTCCGCGTCGTCGTGGCCGCCGAACGGGCGTAGCGGGCGATACCGGGCCAGCCAGGCGACGAGTTCCTCGGCCGGCATCGGGCGGGCGTAGAACCAGCCCTGGGCGACGTCACAGCCAGCGGCGTGCAACATCCGCCAGCTCCGCTCGTCCTCCACGCCCTCGGCCACCACCCGCAGCCCCAGCGCCTTGGCCAGCTCGATCGTCGACCGTACGATCGCCGCGTCGTCGGCGTCGTCGACCATGCCGAGGACGAAGGACCGGTCGACCTTCACCTCCGACAGCGGCAGCCGGCGCAGGTGCTGGAGGGAGGAGTATCCGGTGCCGAAATCGTCGAGCGCGATGCCCACCCCGATCCGGTGCAGCCGGGTGATGGTGGTCAGCACCCGGCGCGGGTCGGCCATCAGGGCACCCTCGGTGATCTCCAGTTGCAGCCGGTCCGGGGCCAGGCCGTAGCGGGCGAGCCGGTCGGCGATCTGGTCGGCGATCTCGCCGGTGTGCAGGTCGCGCACGCTGACGTTGACCGCTGCCCGTAGCCGGAGACCCGCCGCCGACCACTTGGCGAGCTGCTCCATCACGTCGTCGACCACCCGGCGGGTGAGCAGGCGCATCACCGCGCTCTGCTCGGCGACCCGGATCAGCTCCTCCGGGTCGACCATCCCCCGTCGCGGGTGCCGCCAGCGCAGCAGCGCCTCCACGCCGACCAGTTCGCCGGTGGCGATCGCGATCTGCGGCTGGTAATACATCATGATCCCGCCCGCGTCCCCGGCCGGCTCGGGTGGCTCGTCGGGTCGCACCTGCCGGGCCCACACCTCGTCGGGGGCCGGCGACTCGGCGGACTGGGCGGCGCGGCGCAGGATCGGGTCCGCGCCGGTGACGATCCGTTTTATCAGCTCGTCGTCGTGCGCCGCGATCGGCGAGCGGCCCCGGTGCCGGCTCCACCACCGGTGGCCGGGGCGCTCATGCGTCACGGCTTCCGTCGGCGTCACCCCGGCCGGGTCGGTGGGCGCCGTCGGCACTGCGGGCAACATGGCGCCGTCTCCGCCGCGTACCGCGGGTGCGGCCGACACGTCCCCCTCGCCCGGTGGGCCCGCCGGCCCCGCCTCCAGCGCCCGGCGCAGGTCGGCCAGCAGGCTCAGGCGCTCGGCGGAGTTGTGGTCGGACTCGGCCGTGTAGACGGCGACGGTGTCGTTGCGGTGCTTCGCGTCGTACATCGCCACGTCGGCGTGGCGCATCAGGGTGGCGAAGTCCTCGCCGTGTTCCGGGTACAGGGCGATCCCGATGGAGCCGCCGACGTCCAGCGGCAACCCGTCCAGCGGCACCGGCTCGGCCAGCACCTGCACCACCTGGCCGGCCAGGTCCCGGGCCTGCGCGACGTCGGTCAGCCGGGTCATCACGATCGCGAACTCGTCACCGCCGAGGCGGGCGACCAGGTCCGGCGGCTCGACCACATCGGTCAGTCGGGCGCTCACCTCGACGAGCAGCCGGTCACCGACCTCGTGCCCGAGCGCGTCGTTGACGTTCTTGAACCGGTCCAGGTCGATCAGCAGCAGGGCGAGGCGGGCGTCCGGCTCATCCCGCGCGCGGCGCTCGGCGTGCCGGTGGATCTGTTCGCTGACCTCGGTCAGCAACGCCTTGCGGTTGGCCAGGCCGGTGAGCGGGTCGAGTGAGGCGAGTTGGTGCTGCTCGACGGTGAGCCGGGCCATCCGGTACACCGCGAAGAGCGGCACCAGCACCAACGGCACCAGGGCCGCGCTGGCCCGTGCGGCGGTGACGAGCACCGGCGCGAGCAGCAGCAGGCTGCCGGTGGAGAGCAGCTCGAAGGGCAGCCCGTGCCAGGCGTTGGGCCACCACCGCTCGCCGAACCGCAACCGTACGGCGGCGGTGACCAGGCTGTAGTTGACCACGAGCCAGGCCAGCCCGGCACCGCCGATCGCGGCGATGTCCGTCCAGGCGAGCGGCCCGCCGTCGAAGACACCACCGGGCCCGAGACGGGTGACGGCGTACGCGGCAGCCAGGGAGCAGGCGTACTGGCCGGCGTTGAAGGACGTCCGCCAGGGGGCGTGCCTCATCCGGACCCCCGACACCAGCACGGCGACCGCCTGCACCGCGACCGCGGGACCGAGCCCCCAGCCGAGCAGGATCGCGAAGGTGAAACAGGTCGACGGGAAGACTGCCGAGGACTGCCGCCGGCCGGGTGGGACGAAGGGACGCGCGTCGCAGGCCACCGCGAGCACCGCCATGGTCCAGAACGCCACCGGCAACTCGGGCGGGCTGGTGGCCAGCGACACCAGCGGGTCGGCCGAGACCAGCACGGCCAGGGTGAGCACGCCGCCGACGAAGGCCGCGAACTGTGCCGCCCGTCCAGGCGGGACCAGGTTGCGCGGGTCGGGCGGCTCCATCACACCTCCCCGGTGCGTCATCGCGGCACGTGGGTTCACGCGCCGTGTTCCCAATGAAACGCCCCTGGTGGCTGATTTCCCGCCACGACAGACAATCGGCCCTAGTCGTAATTAAGTTGGTATCTGGACGAGTGACCACGGACCGGCCGGCGGTGACTCACTCCTCGACGCGCGCCACCGCGCGGGCCGCCTCCGGGCCCGCGTCGAGCAGCACCTGGAAACCCTCCTCGTCGAGGATCGGCACCTTGAGGTCGGCCGCCTTGTCCGCCTTGGACCCCGGGTTGTCGCCGACCACCACGAACCCGGTCTTCTTCGACACCGAGCCGCTCACCTTGCCGCCCCGGGACTGGATCGCCTCGGTGGCCTGGTCCCGGGAGAACCCGCTCAGGGTGCCGGTGACCACCACGGTGACCCCCTCCAGCGGGCGCGGTCCCTCCGCCACCGCCGCCTCGGTCATCCGTACGCCCGCCTCGGCCCACTTGCGGACCACCTCGCGGTGCCAGTCGACGGCGAACCACTCGCGGATGCTGGCGGCGATGGTCGGCCCGACCCCGTCGACGGCGGAGAGCTCCTCCTCGGTGGCGTTGTCGATCGCCTCGATCGAACGGAACTGCCGGGCCAGGGCCTGCGCGGCGGTCGGCCCGACGTGCCGGATGGAGAGCCCCACCAGCACCCGCCACAGGTCGCGTTCCTTGGCCACGGCCAGGTTGTCGAGCAGCTTGACCGCGTTGCTGCCGAGGCTGCCGTCCTTGTTGACGAAGAACGGCGACCGGGCCAACTGCTCCGCGTCGAGCGAGAAGAGGTCGCCCTCGTCGGTGATGATCTGCGCGTCGAGCAACGCGGCCGAACTCTTGTAGCCGAGCGCCTCGATGTCGAACACCTTGCGGCCGGCCAGGTGGAAGACCCGCTCGCGCAGCTGAGCCGGGCAACTGCGGGAGTTGGGGCAACGGATGTCGACGTCGCCCTCCTTGGCCGGGGCCAGCGGCGTCCCGCAGGCCGGACAGCTGGTGGGCATGACGAACGGTCGGGCGTCGGCCGGACGCAGGTCCACCACCGGGCCCAGCACCTCGGGGATCACGTCGCCGGCCTTGCGGATCACCACCGTGTCGCCGATCAGCACCCCCTTGCGCTCGACCTCACGCGCGTTGTGCAGGGTGGCCAGGGCGACGGTGGACCCGGCCACCCTGACCGGTTCCAGCACGGCGAACGGGGTGACCCGGCCGGTCCGCCCGACGTTGACGTCGATGTCGAGCAGCCGGGTGTTGACCTCCTCCGGGGGGTACTTGAACGCGATCGCCCAGCGCGGTGCCCGGCTGGTGGAGCCGAGCCGGCCCTGGATCGGCACCGGGTCGACCTTCACCACCACCCCGTCGATCTCGTGCTCGACGTCGTGCCGGTGCTCGGCGTAGTGCGCGATGTAGTCCCGGACGCCGGTCAGGTCGGGCACCACCCGCCAACGGTCGCTCACCGGCAGGCCCCAGGCCCGCAAGGCGGCGTACGACTCGGACTGGGCAGCCGGTTGGTAGCCGCGGCGGGCGCCCGTGCCGTGCACCACCAGGCGCAGCGGCCGGGAGGCGGTGATCCGCGGATCCTTCTGCCGCAGGCTGCCGGCGGCGGCGTTGCGCGGGTTGGCGAAGGGCTCCTTGCCCTGCTCCACCAGGCCGGCGTTGAGGTCGGCGAAGGCGGCGACCGGAAAGTAGATCTCCCCGCGCACCTCGATGAACTCCGGCGCCGGACCGAACTCCGCCGAGTCGGTGAGCCGGCTCGGCACGTCCCGGATGCTGCGGACGTTGGCCGTGACGTCCTCGCCGGTGCGGCCGTCGCCCCGGGTCGCCGCCCGGACCAGCCGGCCCCCCTCGTAGGTGAGGTTGATCGCCAGCCCGTCGACCTTCAGCTCGCACAGGTAGGGCACCGGCCCGCCGGCTTCCCGCTCGACCCGCTCCACCCAGGCCGCGAGCTCCTCGTCGGCGAAGGAATTGTCCAGCGACATCATCCGTTCGGCGTGGGCGACCGGGGTGAAGTCGGTGGAGAAGGTGCCGCCGACGCGCTGGGTCGGCGAGTCGGGGGTGCGCAGGGCCGGGAACTCCTCCTCCAGCGCCTCCAGCTCGCGCAACTGCCGGTCGAACTCGGCGTCGGAGATGGTCGGCGCGTCAAGCACGTAGTAGCGGTACTGGTGCTCGGTCAGCTCCTGGCTCAGCGTGGCGTGCCGCTCCCGCGCCTGCGGGGTGGGCTCGGCGCCGGCCGCCGCCTCCTGCGCCGCGCTGACCTGCTGGTCGATGGCTTCCTCGGACACCCCGCTACCTCCTGTGACTGCCTACCGGGCACGGTATCCGGCCGGTGGGACACTTCGCCGACCGGTCAGCCGGGTTTCCGTTCCCAGAAGGCGGCGAGCGCGGTTCAGCCGGGTTTCCGTTCCCAAAATGCGGCGAGGGCGGTGAGCTGGTCGGCGTACTCGATGCGATCGGCCCACCCGGCGGGCCAGGCAGCCATGCCGGCGGCGGCGCCGACGAAGGCGCCGGCGAGGGCGGCGATGGAATCGGAGTCGCCGGCGGTGCGGGCGCCCCGGGCGAGCGCACCGACCGGGTCGTCGGCGTGGCGCAGGGCGCAGTAGAGCGCGGTGGCGAGGGCCTCCTCGGCGATCCAGCCCTCCCCGGTGCGCCGGCCCGGGTCGCCGCCGTCGTCGGGCGCGGCCAGCGCCACGGCCAGCCGGCGCAACGCGGCCCGACACTCGTCCCAACCGGTGGCGATGAACTCCTCCGGTGTCGCGGCCCCCGCCCGCCGCCACAGGTCGCCGAGCCAGTCGGCCCGGTAGACGGTGCGCTGGTCGCGGGTGCGCGCGGCGAGCAGGTCGGGCAGCTCCGCCAGAGCGACGCCGTCCATCAGCAGCCGTACGGCGTACGCGGTCAGCTCGCTGGCGGCCAGCCCGGTGGGGTGACCGTGGGTCAGGCCGGCCTGGAGCTGGGCCAGCCCGGCGAGGGTGTCGAGGTCGACATCGAGCAGCCCGACCGGGGTGACCCGCATGTTCGCGCCGCAGCCCTTCGAGGCGACCACGGTGGCCTGCTGCCACGGCAGACCACGGGACAGCTCGGCGCAGGCACGCAGGCAGGTCATCCCCGGCGCGCGGTTGTTGTCCGGGCTGGCCGCCCAGTCGAGGAAGCGCCGCCGCAGCAGCGGCTCGACCGCCTCGGCGGTGTACCCGGGCGCGTCGTGCAGCGCCCAGGCCACCGCGAGCGCCATCTGGGTGTCGTCGGTGACCGGTGCCGGGTCGCCGACCAGCTCCCGGGGGCCGGCCGGACCGTACCGTCGGTCGATCTCGGCGACGCTGAGGAACTCGGTGGGCTTGCCCAGGGCGTCACCGTAGGCCAGACCGAAGAGCGAGCCCGCGGCTCGCCGTGATGCTGGGCTGATCATGCAGGCGATGATGCCCACCGCCCGCAACCCGCGCCCGCCCGGCGCACGGTCAGTCCCAGCAGAGGCAGAACGGGAACCTCACTCCTCGTACAGCCGGCGGCCGGCGTCGCGGCAGGCGGTGAGGACCGCCCGGGCGTACGCCGGGGTGGCCCCGGCCAGACCGCAGGCGGGGGTGACCACCACCTGCTCGGCGAGGCGGCGGCGCGGAAAGCCGAGGCGGTCCCAGAGGGTGCGTACCCGATCGGCGACCTGGGCCGACGTCGGCGCGCGACCGTTGGCCGGGCTGGTCGGCGCGGCGCCGGCCGACGAGCTGGTCGGCGCGGTGGTCGCCGGCCCGGTGGCGGCCGTGGTCGGCGCGGCGCCGGCCAGCAGCCCGAGCCCGGCGTCGAGCGCCTCACCCAGCGGGTCCAGGTCGGTGACCAGGCTCAGGTCGAGCGCGACGCCGACCGCGCCGGCGGTACGGATCAGCTCCAGCGGCACGTCCGGCGCGCAGCAGTGCACCACGGTCGGCACCCCGGCCGTCTCGATGACCGCGCCCAGCAGCGCGCGGACGTCCGCCTGCTCCACCGGCCGGTAGGTGCCGAGGCCGCTCTCGGTGGGCACCCGGCCGCCGAGCACCGCCGGCAGGCTCGGCTCGTCCAGTTGGAGCAGCACCGACGCGCGGGGCACCCGCCGGGCCACCGCCTCGACGTGGCCACGCAGCCCCTCGGCGAGCGAGCCGGCCAGGTCGCGGACGGCACCGGGATCACGCAGCATCCGGCCGCCGATCGGCAGCTCCACCGAGGCGGCGAGGGTGAACGGGCCGACCGCCTGGATCTTCAGCGGGCCGGCGTACTCCTCGGCCTGCTCGGCGAGCTGGTCGAGGTCGCGCTCCATCAGGTCACGCGCCCGGCGCAGGTCCTTGCCGGGGCGCGGGGCCACTCGCCAGCGGGCGGCGTACAGCTCCACCGGCAGCTCGACCAGCAGGCCGCCGGTGCGGCCGATCATGTCGGCCCCTGGCCCGCGCGCGGGCAGCTCCGGCAGATGCGGCAGCGCCGGCAGTTCCCCGAGCACCACCCGCTGCGCCTCGGCGATGTCGCTGCCCGGCAACGACCCGATTCCCGTCGCCGCCCCCGCCGGCCACGGCCAAGCCTGATTGTTCACGGCCGAAGCGTACCGCCGCCGACCTCACCGACTGTTGATCAAGAAGTTTTCGTCTCGATCCCGCCGTCCGCAAACGTAAGTGCGGCCGGCGATAGGCAAGGTGGGGGCCAAGGCCCGGTGATGCTGCGCCTGGGGTGGTGGGCGGCGCGGGATGCGGCATGTCGGAGTGCTCGGGCCGATCGGACGGGCACGAGTTGCGGCATGCCGGGCTATCCCGTCCGGCAAGCGGCACGAGTTGCGGCATGTCGGGGCATCCGGGCCCGCTAAGGCCGCGAGTTGCGGCATCTCGCGGCGCAGACCCCGAATTGCGGCATCTCGCGGCGCAGACCCCGAATTGCGGCATCTCGCGGCCCAGACCGCGAGATGCGGCATCTCGCGGCACGGACCGCGAGATGCGGCATCCTGCGCGCGATGCTGTCGGATGAGAGTGCCTCAGGCTGGTCGGCCGGTCGCCGCACGGGCCAGGACCCGCCTCGTCGCCCCTCCCTATTGCCGGACTCACCAAACTTCCTTGATCAACTCCGGGCCGCGGGGGTGGGTCAGGTGGTGATGGTGGCGGAGGCCAGGACGATGTCGCCGGCGGAGTCGGGGCGGTAGGCCACGATCGCCTGGCCGGCGGCGACGCCCCGGACCGGGCGGCGCAGATCGGCGTGGAGGCTGTCGCCGTCGACGGTCACGGTGGCGGGGACCACGACGCCGTGCGCGCGCAGCTGGACCTCGCACTCGATCGGGCCGTCGGGACGCGGGCCGCCGCTCCAGACCGGGCGGGTGGCGGTGACCTCGGAGACCTCCAACGCCTCGGCCGGGCCGACGGTCACCGTGTTGGTCTTCGGCGTGATGGAGAGCACGTAGCGGGGTCGGCCGTCCGGGGCCGGCCGGTCCAGGTGCAGCCCGCGCCGCTGGCCGACCGTGTAGGCGTACGCACCGGCGTGCTGACCCACGACGGCGCCGGTGGTCGCGTCGACCACGTCGCCGGGGGTCTCGCCGAGCCGCTGGGCCAGGAAGCCGCGGGTGTCGCCGTCGGCGATGAAGCAGATGTCGTGCGAGTCCGGCTTGTCGGCGACCGCCAGGCCCCGGCTCGCCGCCTCCTGCCGGACCTGCGCCTTGGTCGAGTCGCCGAGCGGGAAGATCGCGCGGTCCAGCTGCTGTCGGGTCAGCACGGCCAGCACATACGACTGGTCCTTGGCCTCGTCGACGCTGCGCCGCAGCAGACCGTCGGGGCCGAGCCGGGCGTGGTGGCCGGTGACCACGGCGTCGAAACCCAGGGCCACCGCCCGGTCCAGCACCGCGGCGAACTTGATCTTCTCGTTGCAGCGCAGGCACGGGTTCGGCGTACGCCCGGCCGCGTACTCGGCGACGAAGTCGTCGACCACGTCGGCGTGGAACCGGTCGGCCATGTCCCAGACGTAGAACGGGATGCCGAGCACGTCGGCCGCGCGCCGGGCGTCCCGGGAATCCTCCAGCGTGCAACAGCCGCGCGCCCCGGTGCGGTAGGTCTGCGGGTTCCGGGCCAGCGCCAGGTGCACGCCGGTGACGTCGTGGCCGGCGTCCACCGCCCGCGCCGCCGCCACGGCGGAATCGACCCCGCCGGACATCGCCGCCAACACCCTCACCCGGACCACGCTCCCTTCCTCGGTCGAGCCTATCTCCGCACCGGTTGCCGGGATCAGCGAGGAGTACGCAGGGCAGCGGCCCGCCGGGCGCGGTCGACGGCGGCCGGCAGGGCGGCGATGAGCGCGTCGACCTCCCCGGCGGTGCTCGTGTGCCCGAGGGAGAAGCGCAGCGAGGAGCGGGCCCGGTCGTCGTCCGCACCCATCGCCAGGAGCACGTGCGAGGGCTGGGCCACCCCGGCCGAACAGGCCGAGCCGGTCGAGCAGGCGATGCCCTGGGCGTCCAGCAGGAGCAGCAGGGCGTCCCCCTCGCAGCCGGGAAAGGAGAAGTGCGCGTTGCCGGGCAGCCGGTCGGCCGGGTCGCCGTTGAAGACGACCTCGGGCACCGCCTGCCGGACCCGCCGGACCAGGTCGTCGCGGAGCGCGGCCACCCGGGTGGCGTACTCCTGCTGGCCCTTGACCGCGGCCTCGACGGCGACCGCGAACGCGACGATGCCGGCGGCGTCCAGGGTGCCGGAGCGCACGTCGCGTTCCTGCCCGCCACCGTGCAGCAGCGGCACGGCGGCGACGTCACGGGCCAGCACCAGCGCGCCGACCCCCACCGGGCCGCCGAGCTTGTGGCCGGTCACGGTGAGCGCGGCGACCCCACTGGCGGCGAAGTCGACCGGCACCTGGCCGACCGCCTGGATGGCGTCGGTGTGGAACGGCACGCCGTACTCGGCGGCGACGGCGGCCAGCTCGCCGATGGGCTGGACGGTGCCGACCTCGTTGTTGGCCCACATGGCGGTGATCAGGGCGATCCGGTCGCCGTGCTCGGCCAGCTCGGCGCGGAGCGCGTCGGGGTGCAGTCGTCCGGTGCCGTCGACCGGCAACCAGCCCACTTCGGCGTCCTCGCGCCGGCCCAGCCACTCCACCGCGTCGAGCACGGCGTGATGCTCGACCGCGCTGGAAACCACCTGGTCCCGGCGCGCGTCGGCGTCCCGGCGGGCCCAGAAGATGCCCTTGACCGCGAGGTTGTCGCTTTCCGTACCGCCACCGGTGAAGATCACCTCGGAGGGTCGGGCGCCCAGCGCGGCGGCCACCCGCTCCCGCGACTCCTCCACCCGGCGGCGGGCACGCCGGCCGGACGCGTGCAGGGACGACGCGTTGCCGACCTCGCGGGCGGTCGCGACGTACGCCTCGAGTACCTCGTCGAGCATCGGCGTGGTCGCGGCATGATCCAGGTAAGCCATCACGGTTCAGCCTAACGACCGTCCGCGCCGCGACCGCAGGCCGGATTGCCAGGTCCCATCCGTCCGGCCACCCTCGTCGTCGCCGTCGGTGGCGAAACCTTCCCGCCGGTGGCGAATCTTGCGACCGCAGCCGGGTATGCCCCGGTGGGCGCTGCCGCCGTCACCGCTGGCCGATCGGTCGCAGTACCCCTGGTCGTCGACGTTTCGTCGGACGTGCCACGATGACAGCACTCACGCCCGTTACCGATTGTCGAGGGCGCACTGACTGCTGATCGGCGGGCCGGATCAGCTCCCCGGCCCGCCGATCAGCTTCCTCGCCCGGATGCCTCCTCCGCCGAGCACCATGCCTCCTCCGCAGAGCACCATGCCTCCTCCGCAGAGCACCAGGCGGCCGACGGCAATGACGAAGCCGCCGCCCGGAGACCGGACGGCGGCTTCTCGCGTACGCGTCACTTGCGCTTGCGGATCTCCTCGGCGGCCTGCGGTACGACCTTGAACAGGTCGCCGACCACGCCGTAGTCGGCGAGTTCGAAGATGGGCGCTTCGCCGTCCTTGTTGACCGCGACGATCGTCTTCGAGGTCTGCATGCCGGCCCGGTGCTGGATCGCGCCGGAGATGCCCAACGCGATGTACAACTGCGGGGAAACCGTCTTACCGGTCTGCCCGATCTGGAACTGGTGCGGGTAGTAACCGGAGTCGACCGCGGCCCGGGACGCGCCGACCGCCCCGCCGAGCAGGTCGGCCAACTCCTCGACCAACGCGAAGTTGTCCGCGTTGCCGACGCCCCGGCCGCCGGCCACGACCACGCCGGCCTCGGTCAACTCCGGGCGGGAGCCCTTCTGCTCGGCCACCCGCTCGACCACCCGGGCCAGCTTGTCGGTGTCGCCGATGGTGACGGTGAGCTGCTCCACCGCGGGGGTCGCCGCGGCCGGTGTCGGGGTGACCGAGTTCGGCCGGACGGTGACCAGCGGCAGACCCCGGGTGACCTTGGACTTGACGATGGCCGAGCCGGCGAAGACCACCTGGGTGGCGGTGCCGTCGGCCTCGAGCGCCACCACGTCGGTCAGGATGCCGTTGTCCAGCTTGACGGCCAGCCGGCCGGCGATCTCCTTGCCCTCCTGCGACGAGGCGAGCAGCACCGCGGCCGGCTGCACCCGCTTGACCAGGTCGGCCACGACGGTGGCCTTCGGCGCCACCAGGTAGCCGTCGATCTGGTCACCCTCGGCCGCGTACACCTTCTGCGCGCCGTACTCACCGAGTTTGCCAGCGAGCGCGTCGGCCGCGCCGGCACCGCCGAGCACCACCGCCGACGGGGTGCCCAGCTCCCGGGCCAGGGTCAGCATCTCCAGCGTGACCTTCTTGACGCCGAACTCACCGGTGGCTTCGACGACGACGAGAACCTCAGACATATCCCCCACCTCTCACACGAACTTCTCGGTGGCGAGGAACTCGACCAGCTGCACGCCGCCGGAACCCTCGTCGGTGATCTTCACCCCGGCCGAACGCGGCGGGCGCTTGCTGTGCTCCACCACGACACTGGTCGCCCCGGCGAAGCCCACCTCATCGGCGGCCACGCCCAGGTCGGCCAGGGCCAGGGTCTGCACCGGCTTCTTCTTCGCCGCCATGATGCCCTTGAAGGACGGGTACCGCGGCTCGTTGATGGTGTCCCACACGGAGACCACCGCCGGCGTCGAGGCGGTGACCACCTCGTAGCCCTCCTCGGTCTGCCGTTCCACGGTCAGCGCGGACCCGTCGACGGTCAGCTTGCGGGCGCCGGTCAGCGCCGCGATTCCCAGCCGCTCGGCCAACATGTGCGGCATCACCTGCACCCGGCCGTCGGTCGACTCCGATCCGCAGAGCACCAGATCCGCGTTGAGCTGACCCAGCGCTGCGGCGAGCACCTTCGAGGTGGCCACCGCGCACGAGCCGTGCAGCGCGTCGTCCAGCACGTGCACCGCCCTGTCCGGGCCCATCGACAGCGCCTTACGGATCGACTCGGTCGCCCGCTCCGGACCCATGGTCAGGATCGTCACCTCGCCGCCGTGCGCCTCCTTGATCTTCAAGGCCTCCTCGATGGCGTACTCATCCATCTCGTTGATGACGTTGTTCGCCGAACCGCGGTCGACGGTGTTGTCGTCAGAACGCAGGTTGCGGTCCGCGCCCGAATCGGGCACCTGCTTGACGAGTACGACGATGTTCATCGCGCTTCGACGACCCTCCTGCTGTGGTGGTGTGATCATTCACCCGGCCTGTGGGCCGCAGCCTCGCTCCTTAGTCACCGTTAGGTCAACCATGAACCGCTGTGCGGTTGCCCACGGCACAAGGTTACCTGCCAGTAGCATCGACGCCCAGCACGCCCCTGACCCGCGCGATGACCTCGGCTTCGGCGGAGCTGACGCCGTTGTGGGCCCGCGCCGCGCGATCGGCGGCGGCCAGCACCACCGCACGGTAGACCGACACCTCCCGTGGGGCCTTCTCGGTCAGGATCTCAACCGCCCGGCGCAGCGCCGGCAGCGTCACCGACTCGATTTCGACCGCCGACTCCCGCCGCAGCTCCGGCAACGGCCCCCTGGTCAACGCCTCCTGCACCAGGCCGCTGGCGTCGGCCATCGCCCCGGCGGCGGCGAAGCTCTCCCGGAACAGGGCGAGCATCCCCGGGTCGGCGTTCGCGACCAGGAACACCGCGCCGAAGGCGCCGGTCTTGAGGGTCAGTTTCTCCTCGTCCGTCAACCGCTGCCCAGGCGTGCTCGCGTCAAGATCCGTCATGTCTCCAGGCTATTCCCGCTTCACACCGGATAATCACCAGCGTGTGGCAAGGCATCAAGAACTGGTTCGACCCCAGGGAACTGCGGTCGGTGGGCGAGACCCCCGACTACCGCTTCTCGCTGGCCAACGAGCGGACCTTCCTGGCCTGGCTGCGCACCGGGCTGGCGCTGGTCGCCGGCGGGCTGGCCGCCGCGCAGTTCCTGCCGAAGCTGCCACTGCCTCACCTGCGCGAGGCGATCGCCGTGGCGTTGCTGCTGCTCGGCGGCGCGGTCGCGATCCGGGCCGTCGACCACTGGGCGCGTACCGAACGGGCCATCCGGCTCGGCCGTGAGCTGCCCGCGTCCCGCTTCCCGGCCGTGCTCGCCCTCATCGTCGGCCTCGGCGCGCTGCTGCTGGTGGCGGCGGTGGTGCTCGGCGCGGTCAACTGATGACCGGCCCCCGCGATCCCGGGTTGCAGCCCGAACGGACCCGGCTGTCCTGGCGACGCACCGCACTGGTGATGACGGTGGTGGCGCTGCTGACCGTCCGGCTCGCCCTCACCGGTGGCCGGGCCAGTGCGGGACTGGCGGCGCTGACCATCCTCGACTGGGGCGCCGTCATCGCGCTCTGCTGGCGGCCGGCCACCGGCACCGGCCCACCCCGCACGGGCGGTCCCACCCTCGCCGGAGTGGCGCTGGCCACCGCCGGATTCGCCGTAATCGGCGCCCTGCTGGTGGTGTGCGGGCTGTAACCACGATGCCGGGTAGGCCATGATGGGTACATGGCCCGGCTGTACATCCTCCTCTTCGTGGTGCAGGTCGTCCTCGGCGTCTGCGCTCTGATCAGCTGCCTCTCGGCCGAGGAGGACGACGTCCGTCACCTGCCCCGGATCGTCTGGGTGCTGATCATCCTGTTCTTCCCGCTGGTCGGCTCGATCGCCTGGTTCGTCGCCGGACGCGAGCGCAGGATCGGGACCGGCACTCCGTGGCCGGGCAGCCGCCCTGCCCAGCACCAACCCGCCCGGCCGCTCGCGCCCGACGACGATCCGGAGTTCCTCCGCTCGATCGAGGAACGCTCCCGTAAGGATGACCAGGAACTCTTCCGCCGCTGGGAGGAGGACCTGCGGCGGCGCGAGGACGACCTGCGCCGCCGCGAGGGCGAACCGCCGCGCGAGGAACCCCGCCCCGAGGTGTAGCGGGGGCCCGCGGTCAGGCCAGGTTCGAGGAGCGGGGGTACGCGTCGGCCGGGTCGGTGATCACATTGACCAGGTACGGCACTCCGGCGTCGAACGCCCGTTGCAGCGCCGGACCCAGGTCGGCAGCCTTGGCGACCGTCTCCCCTGCCCCGCCGAGCGCGCTCACCACCTGGTCGTAACGCAGCTCGGGCTGGAGGTCGGCGGCGACGTCGTAGCCGTACATGGCCCGCATCGGGTGCTTCTCCAGGCCCCAGATGCCGTTGTTGCCGACCACGATGACCACCGGCAGTTGCTGCCGGGCCAGGGACTCCACGTCCATCAGCGAGAACCCGGCCGCGCCGTCGCCCATCAGCACGCAGATCTGCCGGTCCGGGTGGGTGACCCGGGCGCCCATCGCGTAGCCCATGCCGGTGCCGAGGCAGCCGTACGGGCCGGGGTCGAGCCAGGTACCGGGTTGGGCCGGCTCCAGGTAACGCCCGGCGTACGAGACGAAGTCGCCACCGTCGCCGATGGTGACCGCGTCGCTGGCGAGCACCTTGCGCAGCTCGCCGTAGATCCGGGCCGGGCGGATCGGGTCCGTCTCGGCGGCCATTTCCTCCGCGTCGCGGGCCTTCGCCGCGTCCTCCGCGGTACGCAGCTGCGCGATCCAGTCAGCGTGGTCAGCCCGGTCACCGGTGTGGTCGGCCAGCGCGGTGAGGATGGCGCGCAGGTCGCCGGCGGGCGCGGCGGCGGGCTGCACGTGCGAGGCGCGTTGGCTGGGTGCGTCGACGATGTGCACCACCTTGGCGTCGCCGAAGTCTCCGAAGGAGAGCCGGAAGTCCAGCGGCGTGCCGATGACCACGACCACGTCGGCCCCCTTCAGGGCCACCCGGCGGGCCTTGGCGAAGGCCAGCGGATGCTCCGGCGGCAGCGCGCCGCGCCCCATGCCGTTGGTGAAGACCGGCACTCCGAGCGCCTCGGCGGCGGCGCGCAGGGCGTCCACGGCGTCACCGGCCCAGACGTCGGAGCCGGCGACGATGACCGGGCGCGCCGCGCCGGCGATCAGGGCGGCTGCGGTGGCCACCTCGTCGGGGTCGGCCTCGATCGGGGCGATGGTCGGGCCGGCCGGCACCTCGACGTCACCGGTGGAGAAGATCGCTTCGAGGGGGAAGTCGAGGAAGACCGGGCCGCGGTGCGGGGTGAGCGCGGCGTCCAGCGCGGCGGCGACGGCCCGGGGGATGTCGTCGGCGCCGAACACCGTCTCGGCGTGCTTGGTGACCGGGGCGACCAGTGGCAGATGGTCCAGCTCCTGGAGGCTGCCCGAGCCCCAGCGGAACTGCGGTGCCCGCCCGCCCAGCACCAGCACCGGCGAGGCGTTGAAGTACGCGCTGGTCAGGCCGGAGATGCCGTTGGTGACGCCGGGGCCGGCGGTGAGCACGGCGAGACCGGGGCGGCGCTGGAGCTTGGCCACCGCCTCGGCGGCGAAGACCGCGGACTGCTCGTGCCGTACGTCGTAGATCGGAAAACCGGTCCGGTGCGCGGCGTCGTAGAGCGGGAACACGTGCCCGCCGGAGAGGGTGAACATCTCCCGCACCCCGTACGCGCGCAGCGCCGCGAGGGCGAGTTCTCCGCCGTGGCCGTCGATCCGCTCCGTCATGCCCGCTCCTACCTCGTCGCCCTCGTCGCCTGACCGAAGTCACACGCTACTGGCCGGTAAGGGGAATGTGAACCATCCTCACCGGCCGGTGAAGTCCGGCTTGCGCTTCTCGACGAAGGCCGTCATCCCCTCGCGCCGGTCCTCGGTGGCGAACAGCGCGGCGAAGAGCTGGCTCTCCCAGGCCAGGCCAGAGTTCAGGTCCATGTCCAGGCCGCCGTCGACGGCGAGCTTCGCCGCGCGCAGCGCCTGCACCGGGCCGTTGAGGTACGGCCGCACCAGCGCCACCGCGGTGTCGTAGACCTCGGCGGCCGGGGCGACCCGGTCGGCCAGGCCGATCCGCAGCGCCTCATGCGCGTCCACCATCCGCCCGGACATGATCAGATCCTTGGCACGGGCCGGGCCGACCAGCCGGGCCAGCCGCTGGGTGCCCCCGGCGCCGGGGATGATGCCGAGCTTGATTTCGGGCTGGCCGAGCTTGGCGTCCTCGGCCACCACCCGCCAGTCACAGGCCAGCGCCAACTCGCAGCCGCCGCCGAGGGCGTAGCCGGTGATCGCGGCGACCACCGGCTTGGGGATCCGGGCGATCGCGCCGAGCGCGCTGGACAGGTCGTTGGCCCGCTCCGCCATGTCCACATAGGACATGTCGGCCATCTCCTTGATGTCCGCGCCGGCTGCGAAGACCTTCTCCCCGCCGTACACGATGACCGCGCGGACCTGCGGGTCGGCGGTGGCCGCCGTCGCGGCGGCGCGCAACTCCTCCTGCACCTGGGTGTTGAGGGCGTTCATCGGTGGCCTCTCCAGCCGAATGGTGCCGATGCCGTCCCTGGTCTCCAGCCGCACGAACTCGCCCACGCTGCCCCTGCCTTCCTCGTCGAAGTCGCGTGCCAACCTTACGACCTGGCCTTGTCGGCACGTACCCTGGTGCCAATCCCACGACCCGGAGTTCCCGTGATGGTCACGTACTACGACGACAGGTCCGTGCGGATCACCTCCGTCGCGGTCACCGTCGACGGCGACGCCTACCCGCTGACCGAGATCACCGAGGTCTGGCATCACCGGGGCAGCCGGTCGTGGCGGGTGCTGGCCGGTCGGGGCGCACTCGGCGCGGCGATGATCGGCCCCGTGGTGGCCGCAGTCGCCGGCATCGCGCTCGCCGTCTGGCTCGACGGATCGGCGACCCTCACCGTCGCCATCATCGGTGTCTCCATCCTCACCGGGCTGGCCGCCGGGCCGCTCGCCGACCAGCTCTTCGAGCACTTCGACCGCTCGTACGCCCGGGGCAGCCGCCCCCGGGAGGTCTGGATCCGCTGGCGCGGCCACCCGGTCCGGCTGCTGCGCACCCCCGACGCCCTACGCTTCGGCCAGATCTACCGCGCCCTGCAACGCGCCCTCGAAGCCGAGATGAAAGGAAGGGCACCCTATTAACGCCTCGTGTATAGGAAGGGCCCCTTTTTAACAGCCTCAGCTACACGGGTTGCCCAGGGATGCTTAGGCTTAGTGATGGTGCTCTATTACCGAGACGACGCGGTGCAGGTCACCTCGGACTCGATCCAGGCGGGCGGACAGGTCATCCCGATCAACGAAGTCACCTACGTCTGGCACCAGAAAGGGCGCACCACGCTGGCCGTACGAGGTCGGGTGCTCGGTCGGGGCGTACTGGTGCTGCTGCTGTCCCTGCCGCCGCTGGTCGGGCTGGTCTGCGTACTCTCGCTGGCCTGGTCTGCGCAGGACCGGGGCGAGTGGCTGCCGGCGCTGGTCGTGCTGGTGGCCTGCGTGGTCATCGCGTTGGCGTTGACGCCGTTCCTGGAGATCCCGCTCGGTTGGCTGGACCGCTCGTACGAGCGCGGCAACCGGGTGCACGAGCTCTGGATGCAGTACCGAGGACAGGAGGTGCTGGTGCTGCGCACACCGGACGCCCTGCGCTTCGGGCAGATCTACCGGGCGGTGCAGCGGGCCGTGGAGCACGACACCCCGGGCCGGTGACCGACAGCAGTGGTGGCCGAGCGCGATTGCACCCGGCCACCACCACCTCACTGGGTGAGTTCGGCGACCTGCTCAGCGGTCAACCGAGGCGCGTCCGCGATGGCGGCCCGATGCGTCCCGGCGACGGCCGGCGGATCGGCCGGTCGACGAAGGTGCCAGTCCGTCACCGCCTGGTACGCCGCGACCACCGACAGAAGCCGGTCCTCGGCGTACGGCAGGCCACCGAGGATGGTGCCGATGGGCATCCCGGCAGCGGTTGCCCCGATCGGGAACGCGATCTCCGGCAGGCCCAGGATGTCGAAGGGCAGCGGGCCGGTCTGCACCACCACGTCGCAGTGCTCGAAGAGGCCGTCGAGCACCCGCTCCATCAGCAGCAGCTTGGCCCGCTGGCCGGTGATGAACTCGTTGCCGCCCAGCAGCGCCCCCTGTAGCCAACTGGTCACGGCCACCCCGAAGCCGCGCAGGTCCGTACGCAGGTACGGCATGAACGGCTCGCTGCGCTCCGGCAGCCGGATGTTGTTGAAGGTGGTCCCGGTCAGCTCGTTCCATCCCTCCGGGAGGGACACGTCCACCAGCGTGACGCCGGGGATCGCAGCGAGTTGGGCCAGGTACGCCTGCCGGGCCAGCGCGGTGGCCGAGGTGCCGTTGGCGAAGCCGGGCAGCACCCCGATCCGGGTGTCCCAGCGCAGCCTGACCCGCCGTCCCCGGCGCACCGGGGTGGCCGCGGCGATCAGGTCGGGTACGTCGGGCAGCCCCTGGCTGCGCGGGTCGGCGGGGTCCTCGCCGGCCATCGCGGTCAGCATGATGGCGGCGTCCTTGGCATCGCGGGCCAACGGGCCCGGATGGTCGCGGGTGTAGCTGAGCGGGATGATGCCGGCCGCCGAGATCCGACCCATGGTCGGCTTGAGTCCGGTCAGGTTCTGCGCGTTCGACGGGCTGGTGATCGAGCCGCCGGTCTGGGTTCCGATGCCCGAGGTGGCCATCCGGCCGGCCACCGCCGTCGCGGTACCGGTGGACGATCCGCCCGGGTCGGTGTTGCGGTTGGTCGGCGCCCAGGCGTTCACCGTGGTGATCACACCTGCCGGCGTGGTGGCACGGGTGGTCGCCAGCGGGCCCATCTGCGTCTTGCCGAGCACAATCGCGCCGCCTGCCCTCAGCCGCGCCACGGCGGTCGCGTCGTAGGGCGGCCGGAAGTCCTTGAACAGGAAGGAGTTGGCGGTGGTCAGCACCCCTTCGGTGTAGAAGTTGTCCTTGATGGCCAGCGGGATGCCGTGCAGCGCGCCGTGTCGCGGCCGACGGCGGGCATCTCGCGCCGCCGCGATCGCCGCATCGGCGAGCACCAGGTTGAAGGCCTGGTAGCGGTCGTCGTACGCGGTGATACGCGCCAGGTACGCCTCGACCAGTTGTTCGGGGGTGAGCTTGTCGGCCCGGATGAGCCAGGCGGCCTCGGCGATGGTGAGTTCGCTCGGGTCGGCGATCGCCTCCGGCCGCGGCTTGACGTAGGCGTCGGGGTGGTCCAGCGCCTTCATGCCCGTACGGTTCGCCGACAACGGGCTGCTCGCCCCGGCCATCGAGGGAAGCGCGACAGTGGTCCCCACGGCAGAGGCCGTGGCCAGCGCGGCGGCGCGGGCCAGGAAGGCCCGACGATCGATCGAACGGTCGAGTGGTTGAGCGGTCATGCCTTCCACCATTCGGTGCTGTTCGAGGGGTACAGGATCGGGGCGCGCTGCTGTGACAGCGCCTTCGCGGTGTCCGGGTCGTCCGCCCCGGGCGTCGGCAACTGGTACGCGGCCAGCGTCGCCACGGTGCCGCGCAGGAACGAGCGCAGCGAGGCGAGCACCGAGTCCCGGCCCGGCGAGCCGGTTTCCGGGTCGGCGGTGGTGCCGGGCGGAAGTTGATCGAGGTCGATGCCGAGGGCGGCGAGCCGGGCCCGGATCAGGATGTTCAGCTCAGCATCGGTCGGCGGAGTAGGCGCCATGGTGCTCCTCCAGGTGCTGATCGGCGATGGCGGTGATCCACAGTGACCCGAAACTAGGCGGCTCGCCGTCGCCCAGGTCGATGCCGATCATGGAATTGAGCAACATTTGACCTGGCTCTGCACCGGCCGTCGGCGTCACGCGCCGGCCTGGCGCACACTTGACTCCATGCCGATCCCCTTTCCCCGGCCGGCCGCGGTCGTCGGTCTCACCCGTTCCGCCCTCGACCAGGCCACCGCCTTCGCCGCGCTCCCGGCCCGGGCGTTCGCCGTGCTGGACGGGGTGGAGGCGCTGCTGGCCCGGATCAACGGGGTGGTGGACCGGGTCGAGCAGACCCTCGACCGCACCGAGCAGATGCTCACCGACGCCGAGCACGCGGTCCGCGAGGTGGCGGTGATCAGTGCCGCCGCCACCGCCGCCGTGGACAACGCCACCGAGATCGCCGCGGCGGCGGCTGTGGTGATCGGCGAGGTCGAACAGGTGTCGGCCGCCGCCGGGGCGGCGGTCGCGCAGGCCGACCGCGTGGCCCAGGCGGCAGCGGGCGTGATCGACACCGCGGAGGGGGTTTCCGGCCGGGCGGCCACCACGGTGGGGGTGGCGGCCGAGGCAGCGGCCACCGCCGCCGAACTGCTGGAGGCGTACGAGCCGGCGCTGCGGCGGGCCGCCCCGATGGCCGACCACTTCGTCGAGCAGCTCAGTCACGAGGAGGTGGCCGCGGCGATCCGACTGGTCGACGAGTTGCCGAAGCTCCGGCAGCACCTCACCTCGGACATCCTGCCCATCCTGGCCACCCTGGACCGAGTCGGCCCGGACCTGCACGACCTGCTCGACGTGACCCGGGATCTCAAGCTCGCCGTGGCCGGCATTCCCGGCCTGGCGATGCTGCGCCGCCGGGGCGAGAAGCTCAGCGACAGCGCCGAATGACAGCACCGGCGCGCGGCGGGTGAGCTTCCGCTGACGTACGCCAAACCAGCCAGCACCGCCGCGCGGCGGCTGAGCCGCTCAGGGCGCGGGTGAGTACAGTTCGTCGATCTCGGCGCGGCGGGGCAGTGACACGCTCGCGCCGAGCCGGCGGACGCAGGCGGCGCCGGCCGCCGCGGCCCAACGCACCGCGTCGACCAGGTGACGGCCCTCGCCCCAGGCCACGGCGAGCGCGCCGGTGAACGCGTCCCCGGCGGCGGTCGAGTCGACCGTCTCCACCGACACGGCGGAAACGTGCACGGCGGTGCCGTCCCGGTCGCCGTACCAGGCGCCCTGCGCGCCGAGGGTGAGCACCGCTCGGGGCACCAGGTCGAGCAGGGCGTACGGCTCCTCCCGGCCACGGCCGGTGTACGCCTGTGCCTCGTTCTCGTTGACCACCAGCAGGTCCACGGCGGCGAGCAGCTCCGGCGGGAGCGGGACGGCGGGCGCCGCGTTGAGCACCACCCGGGTCCCGGCGGCGCGGGCGGCCACGGCGGCCTCGGCCACCGTCTCGACCGGGATCTCCAACTGCGCGACCAGCACGTCGGCGTCGCGTACGACGGCGAGTTCGGGCTCGGTGAGCGCGGTCAGCGAGGCGTTCGCGCCCGGCGTCACCAGGATCGCGTTCTCCCCCTCGGCGTTGACCATGACCAGGGCCACCCCGGAGGTACCGTATGTGACGCGCAGTTGGCTGGTGTCGACGCCGGCGGCGGTGATCCGGGCCCGCAGGGTCACGCCGAAGGAGTCCGAGCCGATCGCACCGAGGAAGGAGCAGTCGGCGCCCGCCCGGGTGGCGGCGATGGCCTGGTTGGCGCCTTTGCCGCCGGGCACCATGACGAAGTCGGTGCCGAGCATCGTCTCGCCTGGCCGGGGCAGGGCCGGGGCGGTGGCGACCAGGTCCATGTTCGCGCTGCCCACCACGACGACGCGGGGCTGTCGCACGGCGACCTCCTGGCGGTTGTGGCTGTTAATAGGGGGCCCTTCCTCTACCGCAGGCGTTAATAGGGGGCCCTTCCTTACACCTCAGGCGGCGCGGGCGGTGTAGCGCCGCCGGGTGCGCTCGACGAGCAGCGGCAGGCCGAAGGTCTTGGTGAGGTTGTCGGGGGTGAGGGTGTCCTCCAGCAGGCCCTGGGCCATCACGGCGCCCTCGCGCAGCAGCAGCGCGTGGGTGAAGCCGGGCGGGATCTCCTCCACGTGGTGGGTGACCAGCACCAGCGCCGGGGCGTCGGGGTCCTGCGCCAGTTCGGCGAGGCGGGCCACCAGCTCCTCCCGGCCGCCCAGGTCCAGCCCGGCCGCCGGTTCGTCGAGCAGCAGCAGCTCCGGGTCGGTCATCAGCGCGCGGGCGATCTGCACCCGCTTGCGCTCACCCTCCGACAGGGTGCCGTACGTCCGGTCGGCCAGCGCGCCGACGCCGAGTTGGTCGAGCAGTGCGCGGGCGCGGGCCTCGTCGGCCGGGTCGTAGTTCTCCCGCCAACGGCCGACAACCGACCAGGCGGCGGTCATCACCACGTCGCGGACCCGCTCGTCGGTGGGCAGACGCTCGGCGAGCGCGGCGGTGGTCAGGCCGATGCGGGTACGCAGTTCGGTGAGGTCGGTGCGGCCGATCCGCTCCCCCAGCACGTGCGCGGTGCCGGTGGTGGGGTGCAGTCGACCGGCGGCGAGGTTGAGCAGGGTGGTCTTGCCGGCGCCGTTGGGCCCCAGCACCACCCAGCGTTCGTCCAGTTCCACCCGCCAGTCCACGTCGTGCAGCAGGGCGGTGCCGGACCGGCGTACGTCGACGCCGTCGAGGCTGACCACCAGATCCGCGTCCACGGGCGAGGGGGCGGCTGCGGCGCCGGCGGCGCCGGGGATCAGGCTTCCAGTCACCTGCCCATCCAATCACGCACGACCGACCGGTCCCCACCGGCGTACGAGGTGGCCGTATGGTGAGGCGCCGTGTCGTTGCTCACCCCATCCGGAGGGATCATGCCGAGCGGGGTCATCGAGATCGAGGGTCTGCGCAAGACCTTCCACAGTGTGCGCCGGGGCCGCCGGGTCGCCGTCGACGGTTTCGACCTGCGGGTCGAGGCCGGCCAGGTGCACGGGTTCCTCGGTCCCAACGGGTCGGGCAAGACGACCACGCTGCGGGCTCTGCTCGGGCTGGTCCGCGCCGACGAGGGGCGGATGAGCGTGCTCGGGGCCGCCGCGCCGGACCAGTTGCCCCGGGTCACCGGGCGGGTCGGCGCAATCGTGGAGAGCCCGCAGTTCTTCGGCAACTTCACCGGCTACCGCACGCTGCGGCTGCTCGCCCTGGCCGGTGGCGTACCCGTCGCCCGGGTCGACGAGGTGCTGGAGGAGGTGGGCCTGGGCGACCGGGGCCACGAACGGGTCAAGGGCTACTCGCTCGGCATGAAGCAGCGCCTGGCTGTGGCCTCGGCCCTGCTCAAGCGCCCCGAGCTGCTGATCCTGGACGAACCGGCCAACGGGCTGGACCCGGCGGGCATCCGGGAGATGCGCGACCTGATGCGAGGGTTGGCGGCGAACGGGGTGACGGTGCTGCTCTCCAGCCACATCCTGGCCGAGATCCAGCTGATCTGCGACCACGTCACGATCATTTCGCGGGGGCGGCGGGTGGCGGCCGGTCCGGTGCAGGAGGTGCTGGCCGGCTTCGACCGCGCCGAGTGCCTGGTCCGCGCCGACGACCTGGTTCGGGCCGAGGAGTTGCTGCTGGCCGCCGGGCTGACGGTCACCGGGCACGGCGACCATCTGGTGGTCGGCGGCGTGCCGGATCCGGTCACGGTCAGCCGGACGCTGGGCGAGCAGGGCGTCTGGGTACGCGAACTGACCCCGTTGCGGCCGGATCTGGAGAGCGTCTTCCTGGAGCTGACCGGCACCACGCCGCATCCGGGCGTACCGCGGCAGCCGGACGGCTCGACGCCGCGCCCGGACCCGACCGTGATCGACCTCGACGACGTACGGGGAGTGGACGCGTGAACCTGATCCGGGCCGAGGTGGAGCGGCTGGCCGCCCGCCGCTTCGTGCAGCTCATGGTCGTCCTGTTGGCGTTCGCCTTCGCGGTGACGGCGGCCACCACGTTGGCCGGCTCGCACCAGCCCAGCGCCAGCGAACTGGCGCAGGCGCAGCAGGAGGCCATGGCCGAGCGGCGTGAGATGGAGGTGCGGCACGCCAACTGTCTCGCGCGGGAGCAGGGCGCTCCGCCGCCCGTCGAGGACTACGGCTACCTGCCGGGCGACTGTTCCGAGTTGGATCCGGCGCTGCGGGACCGGTTGCCGGTGACGGCCGACTATTTGAACGGGGTGTTCACCTTCACCCGGCAGGCCGAGCCGCTGCTGTACTTCCTGGTGGCGTTCCTGGTGCTGTTCGGCTTCCTGGTCGGCGCCTCCTACATCGGCGCCGACCTGAATTCCGGTGGGGTGGTCAACCTGCTGCTGTGGCGGCCGCGCCGGCTGGCGGTGCTCGGCACCAAGCTGGGCACGCTGCTGGGGGTGACGCTGGCGGTGTCGGTGCTCGCCTCAGTGGCGTACCTCGTCACCTTCTGGATCATCGCGCAGGTCGCCGGCTATCCCGGCCCGACCGACGCGTCCTTCTGGACGTCGCTGGGCGCGATCTGGGGACGTGGGTTGGTGCTGGTGCTGCTCGCCACGGCGGTCGGCTTCGCCGTCGCGGCGATGGGTCGGCACACCTCGGCGGCGCTCGGCGCGGTAGCCGCGTACCTCGTGGTGTGGGAGTTGGGTGGCCGGATCGTGCTGGAGATCCTCCAGGCGGCCCGGCCCGACCAGCTCATGCTCTCCACGTACGTCGGCGCGTGGCTGACCGGTGAGATGACGTTCTGGGACAACAGCGCCTGCATAGGTGATCGCCACGGACAGTTCGGCCCGGGCCTGGCCTTCGGCTACTGCGACGGCAGCTACACGCTGGGCTGGCCGGCGGCGCTGGCCGTGCTGCTGCTGCTCACCGGCGGGCTCACCGCCGCGGCCTTCGCCGTGTTCCGGCGTCGTGACCTGATCTGATCCCGCTCAGCCGACCGTGGAGCCGAAGACCTCGTCCCGGACGGCGTCCAGGGCGGTACGCAGCGCTCCGTGCAGGATCGGCTCCTCGGTGAGCCCGGTGGGCACCACCCGGGGGCGCACCAGCGTGATCGCGGCGACCT
This sequence comes from Micromonospora qiuiae, assembly GCF_016863555.1. Taxonomy (GTDB): domain Bacteria; phylum Actinomycetota; class Actinomycetes; order Mycobacteriales; family Micromonosporaceae; genus Micromonospora; species Micromonospora qiuiae. The sequence goes on from NZ_BOPC01000066.1 coordinate 26,809, forward strand.
CGTGCTGTACCCGCTCGGCCAGCGCCGCACCACCGGCCTGGCCCACCTCCCCGGCGAGGACCACCAGCGGCGGGTCCAGCACCACGCAGGTGCTCGCCACACCGAGGGCAAGCCGGCGGGCCACCTCGTCGAGCATCGGTCCGCCGGCGGTGCCGTCGGCGATCGCGGCGCGCACGGCGTCGGCGGCGGCAGTGTCGGGATAACCATGCTCGCGGGCCAGCGCCCGGATCGCGTCCGCGCCGGCCACCTGCTGGAACGCCGGTTTGGCCCGGCGGGAGACATCGCGCGGGATCGGCGCGCCGGGCACCGGAAGATAGCCGATCTCGCCGGCCGCGCCGCTGCTGCCCTGGTGCAGCCGCCCGCCCAGCATTATCGCCAGGCCGACACCGGTGCCGACCCAGACCAGCACGAAGTCCGAGAGCCCCCGAGCCGCGCCGGACTGTGCCTCGGCCACCGCCGCGAGGTTGACGTCGTTCTCGAACACGACCGGGGTGTCCAGGTCGTCGCGGAGCGCGGCGAGCAGACCGCGATGCCAGCGGGGCAGGTTGAACGCGAAGGTGATGTCGCCGGTGCCCGGGTCGACCAGGCCGGGGGTGCCCAGCACGATCCGGCGTACGCTCGACAACTGCGCTCCGGCGCTGCTGGCGGCCTGGACCACGGCGTTGTGCACCACGCCCACCGGGTCGTCGGTGTCCCGGGTGGACTGCTCGACCCGGGAGATCACGGCACCGGTGATGTCGGCGCAGGCCGCCACCACACGCTCCGGGCCCACGTCCACGCCGACCACGTGGGCGCTGCCCGGCCGCACCGCGTAGAGCTGGGCGTTCGGCCCTCGCCCACCGGCCTGCTCACCGACCCGGGTGACCAGTCCGCGTTCCTCCAGCCGCTCCACCAGCTGAGACGCGGTGACCTTGGACAGGCCGGTCAGCTCGCCGAGGCGGGCCCGGGTCAGCGGCCCCTGTTCCAGCAGTAGTTCCAGCGCCGCGCGGTCGTTGAGGGCTCGCAACAGACGTGGGGTGCCCGGCAGCCGGGTGGCGCTCATGTCATGTCCTCAAGTTCAGTAAACCTTGCTAACTGTAAACTGCCCTGCGAACGGGTAGCCGTAGCGTATCCGGCCGCGCGGACGGGAAGCTTTCCGCCGACCCGGTACGACATCCGCGCCGGCCGGCGGGAGAGGAGAGATCACGTGGGGCTGGACCCAGGACTTCGTCGCCTCGCGCTGGGCACCCTGCTGGCCGCGTACCCGGGACCGGTCCCACCCGACTGGGCCGTCGACCTGGTCGCCGACGGACTCGCCGGGCACACCCTGTTCGGCCGAAACATCCACCAGCCGGCCCAGGTGGCGGCGAGCACCGCCGCGCTGCGTACCGGCCGGCCCGACGTGCTGATCGCCATCGACGAGGAGGGTGGCGACGTCACCCGGCTGGCGCACGCCACCGGCAGCCCGTACCCCGGCAACGCCGCGCTCGGCGCGATCGGCGACGTGTCCCTGACCCGCCGGATCCACCACGCCATCGGCGCGGAACTGGCCGGTCTCGGCATCACCGTCAACCTGGCGCCCACCGTCGACGTCAACAGCGCCGACGACAACCCGGTGATCGGCACCCGGTCGTTCGGCGCCGATCCGGCGCGGGTTGCCGCGCACGCCGCCGCCGCGACCGCCGGCCTGCAGTCCGCCGGGATCGCGGCCTGCGCGAAGCACTTTCCCGGGCACGGCGCCACGGTCGCCGACTCCCACTACGAGCTACCCACCGTGGACGTCCCGCCGGACGTGCTGCGCCGGCGCGACCTGCCGCCGTTCGCCGCGGTGGTGGCCGCCGGCGCCCGGGCGGTGATGACCGCGCACATCCGGGTGCCCGCGCTGACCGGCGACCGGCCGGCGACGTTCAGCCGCGCGGTGCTGGTGGACCTGTTGCGCGACGAGTACGGCTTCACCGGCGCTGTGATCACCGACGCGCTGGAGATGAAGGGTGCCGCCCTCGCCGCCGGCGGGATCGCCCCCGGCGCGGTGCTGGCCCTGGCTGCCGGCGCGGACCTGCTCTGCATCGGCGCCAGGGTCGACGCCGAACTGGTCGAGCGAGTGGCCGCTGAGATCGTGGCCGCGCTGGGCGACGGCCGGCTGACCCGGGACCGGGTCGAGCAGGCGGCCGGTCGCGCCGCGGAACTCGCCGCCTGGACCCGGGCCGCCGGCAGGTCCTCCGGCATCCCCACCGAGCTGGGGTACGCGGCGGCGCGCCGGGCGGTACGCGTGGAGGGCGTCCTGACCGGGTTGGCGAATCCGCTGGTGGTGCAACTGCACGCCGCCACCACCATCGCCGAGGGGCGGGTGCCGTGGGGGCTGGAGCCGCACCTGGACGGCACCGAGCAGATCCGGGTGGTGGCCGCCGAAGCCGACCCGGAAGACCTGCGCCGCCGCGCGGGGTCCCGGCCGATCGTGCTGGTCGGTCGGCACCTGCACCGCCTGCCGGGCGGGCCGGAGCTGGCCGCCGCGCTGGCCGCCCGGCACCCGGTGGTGGTGGTCGAGATGGGCTGGCCGGCCAGCTGGCGGCCACCCGGCGCCCAGGCCTTCGTGACCACGTACGGCGCGAGCCACGCCAACGGTCGAGCCGCCGCAGAAGCGCTGGGCCTGATCCGCTGACCGCACCCTGCGTCACTGGCCCGCTCGGTCGACGTTCGACACGTCACTCCAGGTCAAGTCCACTATTGGACACCTTGGAGGCGGCGTTGACATCTTGCCGACGAGGGTCCGAATACGTAGCGTGATCGACGTCGAGTCACCTGCGGATCTGGGGAGGACGGCTGCGGACCGTGGATCCGGCCCGGGATCCACGGTCCGCGCCCTGCCGTGGCTGGTCAGCTGGGATAGACCCCGTACGAGCGCCAGCCCCGGTCCGGGAAGCCGGCCGCCTCGGCCACCCGGGCGGAAGCGGCGTTGCGGCGGTCGTGCAGATAGGTCGGCACGGCGCCCTCGTCGAGCACCCGGCGGGCGGCCTGGGCGACCAGTCGCCGGGCCAGTCCACGCCCCCGCGCGGCCGGCACCGTGCCCACCGCCAATTCGTGTCCGTACCGGTCGTGGCGTTTGATTCCGACCCCGGCCAGGTAGCGGCCCCGGTCGTCGCGGACCACCAGCACGGCCCGGTCGAACAGCCGCATCCAGGAGGGCAGGCCGACGGTGCCGGGCGGAATCCACTCGCCCACGTCGGGCAGTGGCGCGGGCGCGACGCTCCAGCGGAACACGTCGTCGTGGACCGCCCACCCGGTGTGGCCGACCTGTGCCGGCAGGGCATGCAGCAACCGCTCCGGCCGCCGGGCCAGCTCGCGCACGGCCGGGACCCGGTCCGGCGGCACGGAGAGCACGGTGCTCGCCCCGGCGCGGATCGCGACGGCCGGCCGTAGTCGCCCGTCCCAGGCCGGGCGGGTGCGCCGCCACGATCCCACCACGTGCAGACCCCGGCCCGCCGGCCACTGCCCCAGCCAGGTCGCCAGGTGCAGGTGGAGTCGCCGGTCGAGCATCGGTCACCTCCCGCGCCGCCGCTGCCGCTGACGTCCTCACGGTACGACGACCGGGCGCGACCGCGCCGACCGATGATCGACGGGCCGGGAACCCGGTCCATCGACCGAGCGTCATATCCATTTCCATACATGGACAACTTTCTCTGCAACCGTGAGGGCATGCCATTTCAGTCGAACGACCGCTGCCAGCAGCACACCGAACGGATCTGGCGGCCTCGCCGACTCGCCGGCCACTTCCCGGCCCAGCCGCCGTACCGTGATCACCGCAACGGCACGCTCACCTGGCGCGAGCTGAACAGTCTGCCGCCCGGCGCCTCGACCCGCCGGCACCTGAACACCCGCTGACACATCAAGATCGGGGTCGTGTTGGTGTGTCCGGAAGGGATGCCTCTGACACCGCGCCGGCACGGCGAGCCAACGCTCTCGTTCGCACACCTGTCGGGTAACGTCTGCTGGTCCCTCGACCGGTTACGACAGGAGCTACTGCACTCATGGCCAAGAAGACGATCCGCGTCTCCGACTTCAGCGGCACGGTGCTGCGCCCCGACGACGAGGCGGTCCGCGTCGTCGTCCTGGAGCACCCTGACCTGGTGGCCGGGCCCGTGCAGCTGGACGCGACCCCGACCGAGGTGGAGAGCATCGACGACGCCGCGCTGGACGTGGCGGTGGTCGAGATCCACGACCGGCACGGCCAGGGCGAACCACGCCGGGTGGTGCTGACCGCCAGCGAGTTCGACGCCATGGCCACCGACACGCCGATGGCGCAACTGCTGAAGACCGCCGAGCGGGTACGCCCACCGAAGGCCCGCCGCGTCGCCGAGAAGGTCGATTACGGCACGATCGAGCATGCCGGCAAGCCGCACCGGGGGCGGGTCACCCCGGAAGAGGCCCAACTGGTGCGCGAGCGGCTCGACGAGGTGAACAAGCGCCTCGCCGACGCCGGGCTGCGCCAGATCGACCCAACCGACCCGGAGCACGCCGCCCGGTACGGCTTCCCGAGCGATTCCTGATCAACTACTCGAACGCCCGCAGCTTGTCCAGGGCCGCCACGAGGTACGCCTCGATGGCGGCCTTGTCCACACCGAGACCGCTGAGCACGCCCTCGCCGTTCTCCTGCTCCAGCAGGGCGAGCAGGATGTGCTCGGTGCCGATGTAGTTGTGCCCGAGCCGCAGCGCCTCGCGGAAGGTCAGCTCCAGCACCTTCTTGCTGGCGGCGTCGTACGGAATCAGGTCGGGAACCTCGCCGACCGACGGCGGCAGCGCGCCCGTGGCGGCCTCTCGCACCGCCTCGGCGGACACGCCGCCGGCCGTCAGCGCCTTCGCGGCCAGCCCTTCCGGCTCGGCGAGCAGGCCGAGCACCAGGTGCGCCGGGGTGACCTCGGCGTTGCCGGCGGCCTTCGCCTCGTTGTGCGAGGCCATCACCACGTTGCGAGCGCGCGGGGTGAACCGGTCGAATCCCTGCTGCGGGTCCATCGCCGGATTCACGAAGCGCTTCTGTGCGGCCTGCTTGCTCACTCCCATGCTGCGGCCGATCTCGGTCCAGGACGCGCCGGAGCGCCGGGCCTGGTCGACGAAGTGGCCGATGAGGTGATCGGCGACCTCGCCGATGTGGTCGGCGACCAGCACCGCGCCGGCGAGTTGGTCGAGCGCGTCGGTGTGGGTCCGCTTGATGGCCTGGATCAGGTCGTCGAGGCGGACGGGCTTGCTCATCTGCACAGGATCAGTCATGCGTCAACCTTAGGTTGACGCACCTGTCATCGTCAACCATTGGTTGACGATGAGCGCCCAAGCCGGTGACAGCCGTTAACAAGCTTGACTAAATCTCCGCGCATCGACAGACTCGGATTGGGAGAGCGCTCTCCCAATCCTCGCCGGCGCATTCGTCCCTCCACCCCCGAGGAGAACCATCGTGCACGCCATCTCCCGCAGCCTCCGGCGGGCCGCCGCGGCCTGCGCCGCGGCCCTCGTCACCGGCGCGCTCGTCCTACCCGTACAGTCCGCACCGGCCGCCGCCGCCATCGGCGGGCTCACCTGGCAGGACGAGTTCAACGCACCCGCCGGCACGCCCGTGGACCAATCCAAGTGGCGCTTCGACATCGGCGGCCACGGCTGGGGCAACAACGAACGGCAGTACTACACCAACAGCACGAGCAACGCGGTGCACGACGGTCAGGGCAACCTCGTCATCACCGCCCGCCGCGAAAACCCGGCCAACTACCAGTGCCACTACGGTCGGTGCGAGTACACCTCGGCCCGGCTGCTGACCGCCGCCACGTTCAGCCAGGCGTACGGCCGCTTCGAAGCCCGCATCAAGATCCCCCGGGGCCAGGGCATCTGGCCGGCGTTCTGGATGCTCGGCAACAACTTCGGCAACGTCGGCTGGCCAGCCTCCGGCGAGATCGACATCATGGAGAACATCGGCCGGGAGCCGAACACCGTGCACGGCACCATCCACGGGCCGGGCTACTCCGGTGGCGGCGGGATCGGCGGCAGCCGCACCATCGGGCAGCCGCTCGCAGACACCTTCCACACCTACCGGGTGGACTGGGAGCCGAACGTCATCCGCTGGTACCTCGACGGCCAGGAGTTCTTCCGGGTCGACCCGGGTCGCCTGGGCGGCAACCGTTGGGTGTTCGACCACCCCTTCTTCATGATCCTCAACGTCGCGGTCGGTGGTGACTGGCCCGGCTACCCCGACGGCTCGACCCAGTTCCCACAGCAGATGCTCGTCGACTACGTCCGGGTCTACGGCCACGTGCCGGACGGCAACTCCGGCACCACCCGGATCCGGGGCCAGCAGAGCGGCCGGTGCATCGACATCCCCAGCGCGAACCCGTACGACGGCGCGCCGTTGCAGATCTGGGACTGCAACACCACCGCCGCCCAGGCGTGGACCTTCGCCGCCGACGGCACCATCCGTGCCATGGGCAAGTGCATGGACCCGGCCTGGGCCGGCACCGCCAACGGCACCGAGGTCAACCTGGTCACCTGCAACGGCAACCCGGCCCAACGCTTCACTCTCAACGCCGCCGGCGACCTGGTCAACCTCAACGCGAACCGCTGCGTGGACGTACGCGACAACAACCCGAACAACGGCGGCCGGTTGCAGCTGTGGGACTGCGCTGGCACCCCCAACCAGAAGTGGTCACGCGCCTGACGGTGCCCGGCACCCGTGCTCAGCCATAGTCAGGGCGGCGGCCGGCAGGCGTTCGGGTACGGTAACTCCGGAGGGCGGGTCCTGCCGTCGGGCGGGTGGTGGGCGGAGGTCCGGTGGGCATGCGTCTGCACGTCGGGTGTGCGATGTGGACGCACAAGGCATGGCAGGGCCGACTGCTCCCCCATCCGCTGCCCGCGCAGGACCGACTGCGGCACTACGCCGGCTGGTGCGACGCGGTCGAGGGCAACACCACCTTCTACGCGACGCCGACCCCGGAAACCGTGGCCTCGTGGGCGCAGCAGACCAGCCCCGACTTCCGGTTCGTGGTCAAGCTGCCGAAGATCGTCACGCACGAACGCCGGCTCACCGACGTCAACGCGCCGATGCGCACGTTCCTGGACGCGATCGAGCCGCTCGGTCCCCGCGCCCACGCCCTCTGGGTCCAACTGCCCGGCTCCTTCGGTCCGGCCGACGTACCCACGCTCGCCCGCTTCCTGCGCCGGTTGCCCGGCGCCCACCGCTGTGCCGTCGAGGTCCGCCATCCCGCGTTCTTCACCGATGCGCGCGCCGGGCGGGAGCTGGAGTCGGTGCTCGCCACCGTAAAGGCCGAGTGGATCCCCTTCGACACCACGGCGTTCTTCACCGACCCACCGACCAGTGACGCCGAGCGGGACGCCTGGACGAAAAAGCCCCGCCTGCCGTTGCGGACGGCCGCGCTGACCGACCGGCCGATCGTCCGCTACCTCGGTCGCGACGACCCGACCCGGACCGTCGAGGGCTGGCAGCGCTGGCTCGACATCACCGCCGGCTGGCTGCGCGAGGGCCGCTCACCGACCGTCTTCATCCACACCCCGGACAACGCCGACGCACCCACGCTGGCCCGCCGTTTCCACGACGAGGTACGCGCCCGCGTGCCCGCCCTGGCGCCGCTGCCCGAGCCGATCCCGGTCGAACCCACCACCCTGTTCTGAGGACCCGAGCCGGGCCACGTGGTGGCGATCGCCGGGCGGGCCGGGCGGCATTCGGCGTACCCGCACTGTGCTGCCGCGTGACGAGGAACACGCCGCCGAACCCCTCGGTAGCCCGCAAAACCGGCGGCGCGCTGTCGGTGGCGATGGCTAGTCTTCCTGACGGTCCGCGCGCCGCGCCACCATCACCGGATTCCTCCGGTCATTTCCGACTCCCAGGAGACCTCGTGACACAGCAACCTGTCGCGGCATCGCCGCCGGTCGCGACATCCGACAAGCTCGACGCCGCCGTGCTCAAGGTGGCCGGCGTCGTGGTGCTCGGTGCGATCATGTCGATCCTCGACGTGACGGTGGTCAGCGTCGCGCTGCCGACATTCCAGAGCGAGTTCGACGCCACGTACGCCCGCGTCGCGTGGACGATGACCGGTTACACGCTGGCGCTGGCCACGGTCATCCCGCTCAGTGGGTGGGCCGCCGACCGGTTCGGCACCAAACGCCTCTACATGATCGCGTTGATGCTGTTCACCATCGGGTCCGGCCTGTGCGCCACCGCCGACACCATCGGAGAGCTGATCGCGTACCGGGTGTTGCAGGGCCTCGGCGGCGGCATGCTCATGCCGATCGGCATGACGATCATGACCCGGGCGGCCGGCCCGCACCGGATCGGCCGGCTGATGGCCGTCCTCGGCATCCCGATGCTGCTCGGCCCGATCGGCGGCCCGATCCTGGGTGGCTGGCTGATCGACGTGGCGAGCTGGCACTGGATCTTCCTGATCAACCTGCCGATCGGCGCCATCGCGCTGGTCTACGCGCAGCTTGCCCTGCCGAAGGACAGCCCCGAGCCGTCCGAGTCGTTCGATTTCGTCGGCATGCTGATGCTCTCGCCCGGTCTCGCCCTGTTCCTCTACGGCGTCTCCACGCTGCCCGAGACCGGCACCTTCGCCGACCCGGAGGTCTGGGGGCCGATGCTGGTCGGTGCGGCGCTGGTGGTCGCTTTCGTCTTCTACTCGTTCAAGCCCCAACACCCGCTGCTCGACCTGCGGCTGTTCCGCAACCGCAGGCTCACCATCGCGGCGGTGACCATGTTCGTCTTCATCATCGCGTTCATGGGCGCCGGGCTGCTGTTCCCGAGCTACTTCCTCCAGGTGCGCGGCCAGTCGACGCTGCACGCCGGCCTGCTGATCGCGCCGCAGGGCCTCGGCGCGATGCTCACCATGCCGATCGCGGGCGTGCTGGCCGACAAGTTGCCAGTTGGCCGCACGGTGCCGTTCGCGCTGCTGCTGATCGTCGGCGGGCTCTTCACCTTCACCCAGCTCGACGCGGACACCTCGTACGTGCTGATCTGCGGCTCGCTGTTCGTGATGGGCCTGGGCATGGGCGGCACGATGATGCCCATCATGACCTCGGCGCTGAAGACCCTCACCGGTCACGAGGTGGCGCGCGGCACCACCCTGGTGAACATCCTCCAGCAGATCGGCGGTTCCGTCGGTGCCGCGGTGATGTCGGTGATCCTCACCAGCGAGCTCAAAGGCTCTCCGGCGATTCCCGGCCTGACCGGCCCGAACGGCGAGCCGGTCACCGAGGCCGGGCTGGCCATCGCCGCCCAGCAGCGACCGGAGCTGGCCCAGCAGATTCCCGACCCGTCGCTCATCCAGCGCGGGCTCGACTTCGCCGCCGACTCCTTCGCCACCACGTTCTGGGTGGCGTTCGGGCTGGTCCTGCTCACGTTCATCCCGGCCGCGTTCCTGCCCCGCAAGCGGGAACGCTCGCACCTGCTGGACGACCAGTCCGGAGGCGATCCCGGCGAGCAGCTGAAAACGCCCGCCATCGTCCACTGACCTTCGGTCGTCGGGGCCGCCGGACACCAACGTCCGGCGGCCCCTCGTCCGGTGACGCCACCTCACTCGACGTGAAGCCGTCCATCAGGCGGGAGTTATCTCACCTACGGCGAACTCCAGATCCGGAAACTCGTACCGCTCCCGCATGGCGGCGGCCAGTTCCGCGCCGACCCGATCGACCATGACCTTGATTCCGGATCCGTCGGCGCGCGGTGTCACCGCCGCGACGGCAACCCCTTCGCCACGCCAGTACGCGATGTCCGTCCCGATGCGCTCCGCGACCTCATGCAGGAGCGTGCGGGGATGTCGCGCGTCGGCGAAGGTGAGCCGGAATTCCGGGTGCCGCCCGCTGAGGCCGGCGTCGCTCGAGCATTGCAGCAGTAGAGCCCGACACGTCCGCTTCGCACACAGCCAGCCGCGTGCCGTGGACACATGCAGGTCGGCCCTGTCGAGCTGACAGCGCCAACGAATCGCGGCAAAGACCACCAGCAAGCCGCCGCCCCAGGTCCGCCCAGGAACGGCCCGGCCCGGCTCGGCCGGGTGCTCACCTATGAGTGATGGCATAAACGGTTCAGCTCGACAGGGCCCAAACGAAGGGATACGCATCCCGTTCAGCAGCACGGCGTTCAGGTCGGTGACGGCTGGCTGCCCGGGCCGGCAGACCCAGCTCGGGCGGGTAGCGTCAACGCCATGTCACTGGAGGCCATCGGGGCGCTGCGGGAACCGGCGCGCCGGGCGGTGTACGAGTACGTCGTCGGGCGGGCGGAGGCGGTGAGCCGTAACGAGGTGGCCGAGGCGGTGGGCATCGGCCGTACCTTGGCGGCATTTCATCTGGACAAGCTGGCCGAGGCGGGGCTGTTGGAGACGGCCTACGCGCCGCGCAGCGGCGGACCGGGGGCGGGGCGGCCGGCCAAGCTGTACCGCCGGTCGGCCGCCGAGCACGCGGTGACGCTGCCGCCGCGCGACTACCGGCTGCTGGCCGAGGTGCTGGCGGAGGCGGTCGAGCGGGCCGGTGTGGAGCCGGCGGCCTACGCGGCGGCCCACGAGGTGGGCGCGAAGCTCGCCGGAGACGAGGTCGTTTCGCGCTTGAGGGTGCTGGGCTACGAGCGCGCCCGACGGCCGGGTCGCCGGTCCCGCGCCGAGGCAGCCCACGTAGGTCAGCGGTCCGCTTCTGCGGCACCGGGCTCGGAGGGGCTGGCTGCCCTGGCCGGCAGACCCAGCTCGGCCGGGTAACGGTCGAAGCGGCGCAGGCCCAGCTTGCGCGCCGCGACCGGCCACGGCGTCTCGGTGGCGAGCACGACAAGATGCTCGAAGTTCGACAGATATGCCTCGCTGCGCACGGCCCGCTCGGCGAGGATGTACGGCTCCAGCACCGCCCATGCCTCCCGAGCGCGGAAACCGCCTGAGCCGAGCAGCAGGGCCGGATCGACCACGTTGAAGGCCAGCATCTGGCCCAGGCTGTTGTAGTACAGCGCGATCCGGTTCACATGTTTACGGGCATCGGGCGGCAGCCCGCTGACCGGGACAGCCGTCGGGTGCCGCGCCGGCAGCTCGGTGAGCACGAACTGCTGGCTGTCCAGGAAGTCGTCGCTCATCCGGTCGCGGGTGAGCAACTCGATCGCGACCAGGGTGTGGTTGGCGCTCTGCGACAGCCGCAGCTGCCGGAGCGCGAAGAACGCCGAGACACCGACGGTGATCACCGAGACTGCGGCCACGACCGCGTTGGTCACGATGGCGACATCCATGGCAGTCATCGTACGAAGTTTGTGCGACATGCCGACCTCGGCCAGTCTGCACCTCACTTCATCAGGCTGTGCCAGCCGTGCCGCCGCTGAAGCGACCGCCGCGAGTCGGCGAGGTGACCGGCCCCGGGGCCAGGCAGGTTACGCCCGGCCCCGGGGGTTCTCAGTTGCGCCGGCTCCACTGCTGGTTCGCACCGCCGTTGCACGACCAAAGAATGATCTTCGTGCCGTTGGCGGTGGCGGCGCCGTTGGCATCAACGCACAGTCCGGATTGCGCGTTGGTGATGGTGCCGTCGGCGTTGATGTTCCACTGCTGGTTGAGTCCACCGTGGCAGTCCCAGATGATGACGGCGGTGCCGTTGGTCGTGCCCGCCCCCGAGGCGTCCAGGCACTTGTTGCCGTACACGGTCAGTTGCTTGCTCGCGGTGTAGGTCCACCGCTGGTGTGTGCCGCCGGAGCAGTCCCACAGTTGCACCTGAGCCCCGTTGGCGGTGGTGGCGCCAGGGACCTCGATACAGCGTCCCGACTGGCCGCCCACGAGCTGCGTGCCCTGCCCGCCGCCGGTGCTCTGCTGCCGGACGATCGACTTGGACTCAGCCGATCGATTGCCTTGTGCGTCGAGGACGTAGAGCCGGTACTCACCCGGCGACGTGGGAACAGCTATGGAGGTGGCGTTGCCGTCTGCCCTGGTCATCGTCGGGCCTACGGCGAAGGTGGTGGTACCGGAGGGAGCCAGCCAGATCGTCCGGGTCGGGTCGCCGGTGCTTCGGATCGGAATCGAGGACGTCCCGCTGCTGACGAACGTGCTGGCCGGCAGGACGTAATCCTGCATCGGCAGGTTGCGTGGCTGCGTGATGTCCCGGAACGATTCCTCAAGCCCGGATTTCACGGCGATGGCATAGGCAGGTGCCGGCCAGACATAGTCTGCGGAAACGAGAATGTCGTGGATCGTGCTGTTCGGCAGATTCTTGTTGGAGACCTTGTTGATCGGCCCGTACGTCTGCGTGATGTTCAAGTCGTGCTTGCGACCCCAGTCATCGGAGTTGATCATCCACGTGATGTTCTTGTCCACGCTCAGGACGTTGTCGCGGAACGTCATGTACGCCGAGCCCTCGTCCGGGTGAAGCCCGTACTTGTGGCCGGCCGGCACGCCCTGCAGATAATTGTTGTTGATCGTGGTGCCCGGCTGGCTGCCCAGCGTGTAGATGGGAGCCGTGTCGCTGAGGCGCTGCACCGTGTCGATGATGTGGTTGTAGCTGATGTTGTTGTTCTTCGCCGTCGTGGTGGGTCGGTTGGGCACGATCGACCCTGCGGACCCGTCGAAGTTCCACCATCCCCAACCGAGCGTGATGCCCGCCCACGGAGCCTTCTCGATCCGGTTGTACTGCACGGTGAGGGAGTCGGCGAAGTATGCCGCGACTGCGCCGTGCCCGTTGAACAACACCGCACTGTCGTGGATGTAGTTGTTCTTGATCTCGATATTCTTCGGGAGCCCCTCGACCTGAGCGGGATACTTCTCGCGATTGTTCGACGTGTGATCCCCGATGTAGACATGCTGGGGGTGGCCCACGGTGACGGCTGATCCGGCGACGTCGTTGGTGTAGTTGCCGATCAACTGCGTGTTCGTCACGTCGTTGACCATGTTGATCCCGTCGGCCCCGGTGTGCTGGATCCGGTTGCGTTGCAGCAGGATCCCGTCGGCGTTCTGCATGTGGATGATGCCGGGCGTGACGTCGACGTTGCGATAGTGATAGACGTGGAAGTTGCCCTTCGCGTACGCGAAGGCGCTCAGGTTGCCCTGTTGCGCTTGCTTGAACACCGAGCCGGCCACGTTCATCAGGTTCCAGTCGGAGTGCTGCACGGTGAGGCCGGAGAACGTGATGTTACGCGCGTGGTTACTGGTCGAGGTGCCGGCGACTCGCAGCACCGTGGCCACGTTGTTCGGCGCGAAGACCGTCGCGGTCGACATGTTCTCGGCGTTGGCCTTGTAGTAGTACAACGTCCGGCTGGACTTGTCGAAGTAGAACTCGCCCGGCGCGTCCAGGAACTCGTAGGCGTTCATGACCTTGTGGGTCCCGCCGACCTGCGCGTTGCCGTTGAACGCCCCCTGCGCGATCGCGGCGCCCGGTTGCTGAAACAGCGCGATCCGGTTCGCGCCATCAGCACTTGTCGTCACCTGTCGGACGCCTACGATGGCCGTGGTCCAGGTCGTCGCCGTCTCGATTTCGATGTCTTCCTGATTTCGGGACACGGCAGGGAAATCGGCCGTGCGATATCTCGCACCATCACACTGCGACCCTGACTCCCAGGCCCAGTCGGCCTGCCCTGCCGTGATGTTGTACGTGCCGTGGCATCCCGCCGAGTTGATCGTTTTGGACGCCATGTAGGCCCGCTGGCCGTTGACATAGAGCGTACGCAACTTGTTGGCCCGATCGAGCGGCGCTTTCCAGATGTTGCCGCTGTGCTGGGTCCAGCCGGTCACCTGCACGCCGCCCTCAAGGACCGGCGTCTCGCCAGGGTGAGCGGCATATGTGATCCGGTGGCCGTTGGTGCCGGAGTCACTCGGCCCGAACTCGATCGTACTGCTCACCGGATAGCTACCACCGCGCAGGTAAACGTAGATGTCGCCGGTCATGTTCGCGTTCACCTGGCGAACGGCGTCCCGGGCGCGCTGCAGCGTTCTGAATGGCGATGTGATCGTGCCGGGGTTGGTGTCGTTGCCGCTCGGCGCAACGTAATAGGTTGCCTGGGTCGCGGCCGAAGCCGGAACCGGATTCGCAACTATGGCCGGCAGTGCGGTGGAGACGAACACCGCCGCTGCCAGCAGTGCGCTTTTTCCGATGACGAATCGTCTCATTTGCTGCTCCTCTCACTCCGTCGACAAACCGTTCGCTGAGCAGGTGCGCACCTTCCGAACGCAACGACGGGATCGACAGCGGTCTTATCGCGGACGTGTGACGGGGGCGGGGCCGGGTCAGGCGTTCTGTACCTGCCACTTTTGGTTGTCGCCGCCCCAACAGGCCCAGAGCTGGACCTTGAGCGTGGTGGTGTTCACGTCCAGGCAGAGACCGGACTGGACGCCGCGGATCGTGCCGTCGCCACCGATCGTCCACCGCTGGTTGTCGCCGCCGTTGCACGCGTACGTGCCGACGACGGTGCCGTTCGCCGTTCCGCGGTTGTACGCGTCCAGGCATCGCTGGCCGGCGAGGGCGGTGAGTTGTCCGCCGGCCGTCACGGTCCAGCGCTGGGCGGCGGTGTTGCCACAGGGGTACACCTGGACCTGGATGTTGGCGGTGGTGGCCCCGGGGATGTCCAGGCACTGCCCGGTCCCGAGGTTGCGCAGCAGGCTGACCCGGTCCGGAACGCCGCCGTCGGTCAGGCCCCAGGCGTACCTGAGACGGTCGAGGCCGCTGGCGTTGGGGGTGCTCAGGGTCAGGTTGGTGCCGGTGCCGTGCAGCTTCTGCATGGCGTACCAGTCGTCGCTCTGGCCGGCGGTGACCTTGCCGCCCAGGCCCGGCCAGTAGATGGAGCCGATCCTCAGCTCGCGCAACACGGCGGTGGTGGCGCGGAAGTAGCGCACGAAGTTGTCGGTGCTGGTGGCGTCGTGGTAGTTGAGCCCGGTGTCCATCGGCGCGCCGAACTCGTCCAGCACGGTGCGATCCGCACAGGAGCCGATCGCGTCCCGCAGGAACGTCACCCACTGGTCGTAGGTCTTCGCGCCGCTGAAGAAGGTGTAGTGGTGCAGCGACAGGATCGTCCCGTCCAGCCGACGGTCGGCACACATCGACTTGATGTCGGTGTTCAGGCCAGCGCCACTGACGAAGACACGGGCGCGTGGGATCGACGGTCGGGCGTTGAGCCAGTTGTTGACCACATTGGCCCAGTCGGCGGCGCTGTGCCCGCCGGGCTCGTTCATCGGCTCGAAGTAGACCAGGTCGTTGGTGCCGTACCTGGTGACCACGGTGTTCCACATGTTGTTGAAGGCGCTGGTGTTGACGATCCGGCCACCGCTGGCCGCCACGCCGTCGTCCCAGTAGGAGAGGACAACCTTGAAGCCCTTCGCCGTGGCCGCGTCGATCGCGCCGGTGTAAGCGGCCCACCAGGTCGTACCGACGGTGTAGGTGTTGATCGGGAGCCGGACCGTGTTGGCGCCCAGGTTGCGCTGAAAGCCGGTGTAGATCGTGTCGGCTTTGGCCAGCACCGTCGCATAGCTGTCGGAGTTGCTCAGCCCGTGCAGCACCAGCGGTCCACCATGGAAGTTGTCACCCAGCCTGGCCCAGTTGACACCGCGGAACGCAGCGGTGTCCGCGGCGGCTGGCGAGCTGCCGGCGAGCACGGCGGCCGGCACCGCCCCGAGAGCGGCCAGGGCGCAGGTGAGTATCCGGGTCAAGTGGCGTCTCGCGCGGGACCGGGCCATCGTCGTTTCCCTTCTGGGTGGCGCTCGCTGTCGTGGTCGTCCGCTGCTGCCGAGGCCGGGCCGGCGGGAGTTCGCCTCTCCGCCGGCCCCCCTGTCCAGGTCAGGCCACCGGGTGGCAGGTGAATGCCCGAGGTGAGCGACCGGCACCAGCGGCGTCGGTCGCCTCCTCCGTCATGCTCAGGCCCTTGCCCAGCGTTGGTTGGTGCCGCCGTGGCAGTTCCACACGATCACCGCGGAGCCGTTGGCGGTGTTGGCGCCGTTGACGTCCAGGCACAGCCCGGTCTGCGCGTTGCTGATCGTGGCGTTGCTGTTGAAGACCCACTGCTGGTTCACACCGCCACTGCAGTCCCAGATCTGCACCCGGGCGCCGGCGGCAGCATTGTTCGGCACGTCCAGGCATTTGCCCATCACCTGCAGCGCCCGCCCGTTCTGGGTGAACTGCTGATTCGCCCCACTGTGGCAGTCCCAGATGATCATTTGCGCGCCGTTGGCGGAACTCGCGCCGTTGACGTCCAGGCACCGGCCGGATGCGTCGTTGCGCAGCCTGTTGCCGGTCGGGTTCGGGGGCGGGTTCGTACCGCCGCCGTTGAGGGCGTCGAGGACCGCCGTGTACGCGGCCTTCTTGTTGCCCGCGCAGTCGAACAGCAGGGCATTGTCGCCGCCGCGCCAGGAGTCACAGTCGCGCACGCCCCACACCGTGATGCCGGTGCAGCGTGACACCGCCAGGCAGGCGCGGGTGACGGCGGCGTAGATGTTGGCCTGGTTGCCCCCCTGGGTGACGTCCAGTTCGGTGATCTGCACGTCCACGCCGAGATCGGCGAAGCGTTGCAGGTTGGCCTGGTAGTCACCGGGGATCGAGGTGCCCAGGTGGGACTGGAAGCCGACGCAGTCGATCGGCACGCCCCGGGACTTGAAGTCCCGGACCATGTTGTAGATGCCGGTCGACTTCGCGTTGATCCCGTCGGTGTTGTAGTCGTTGTAGCAGAGTTTCGCGCCGGGGTCGGCCGCGCGGGCGGCGCGGAACGCCGCTTCGATCCAGTCGTTGCCGGTGCGTTGCAGGTTCGAGTCACGACGACCGCCGCTGCCGCCGTCGGCGAAGGCCTCGTTGACCACGTCCCAGGAGTGGATCTGCCCCCGGAAGTGGGTGGCCACCTGGGTGACGTGGTTGATGGCGGCGTTGCGCAGGTCACCGCCGGAGAGGCCCTGTGCCCATCCGGGCTGCTGGGCGTGCCACAGCAGAGCGTGCCCACGTACCGACATGCCCCGCGATCGGGCGTGGTTGACGATGCGGTCGCCGGCGCTGTAGTTGAACACGCCCCGCTGTGGCTCGGTCGCGTCCCACTTCATCTCGTTCTCGGCGACGAGGCTGTTGAACTCGCGGTTCAGCACCGTCATGTACGTGTTGTCGTTGAACTTGTACGTGCCGACCGCAGCGCCGAAGTAGCGGCCCTTCTCCGCCGCGGAGGCGCCCAACGTGGTGGCCGCGCTGGCGGCGCCGGCGGGCACCAGCACCATGCCGGCCGCCAACAACCCGGTGACCAGCACGGGCAGCATCGCTGCGGTCCGCCGCGGTCGCCGTGGGGAACTGCGGGGATGTACGAGATCTTCCATGTGTCTCAGCACCTTCCGAAGTCGAGTCACGTCGACGGTTAGCGCTAACATCACCGGCCGGCTCGGGCTGCTCGCCGGGAGAAACAGGGATCAAGAGAACGCTACGCGTCGATGAAAGCGAGATTGCCACAAAGTTTCAGGGCACTCAAGAAGCCCAGCCCAGGAAGCTCAAGAAATTCACACCCATCGAGCAATCCGAGGTGGTGATCATCGACCTCGGCACCATCCGGCGTGCCTGATGTTGCGGAGGTGAGCGATAACGAAGATGGCACCGGTCAAGATGCGAACCGCATCGGGTGCGCCCCCTGGGAGCCAGGGAGCACCAGGTCGACGAACAGGTCCATCGCCGCGTCCGCGCCCGCCGCGTCACCCGTGATCAGGGCGTCGTGCAGCAGCCCGCGGGCAACGCCGAGCCCGAGGCGGGCTTGCACCCGCGCCCGCTCCGGGGGCACACCGGCTCGCTCGCAGATGCGCGCCAGCAGCTCGACCCACGGCTCGACGGCCGTCTCGGACAAGCCACTGGCATGCGATCGGCCCTGCATGGCGTGCGCGGAAAGCTCGAAGAAGAGGGGCCCGTACCGCCGGGCCGCCGCCGACACCGCCGACCAGAACTGGCGCACGACCGCGCGCGGGTCGGCGTCGGCATCCGCGGCGAGTGTGGCCAGGGCGTCGCGCTGGCCCGCCTCGACCGCTTCGCACACCTGGACGAGCAGCCCCTCGCGGGAGCCGAAGTGGTAGATCAGCATCCGGTGGCTTGTGCCGAGCCCCTCGGCGATCGCACGCAGGCTGTGGTCGCCGACGCCACGCTCGGCGAAGTACTCGACAGCCGCCTGCACCAGCTGCTCTCGCCCTCTGGACGCTGCCATGTTCCAAATGGTACACCTGGATTTGTACCACTCGGTACAAACGAGGAGGGCCGATGGAACTGGTCGCGGAGCGCGATGTGCACGCCAGCGCCGCTCGGGTGTGGGCCGTACTGACCGACGTGCAGAGCTGGCCACGATGGACGGAGTCGATGCGCGAGGTCCAGCTTCTCGACGGCGGCCTCGGGCTGGGCAGCCGGGTACGAATCGTCCAGCCGCGCCTGCTTCCGATGATCTGGACGGTCACCGAGTTCGTCGTCGAGCGGGAGTTGACCTGGACCGCGCGGGCGACCGGGGTCGTCACGACCGCCACCCACTCGCTGCGCCCTGCAACGGACGGCGCGACCCGGCTACGGCTGGGTCTCCACCAGCACGGGCTGCTCGCTCCCGTCGTCGCCGCGCTGCTTGAGCGACGCTCCCGCCGCTACGTCGAATTGGAGATCGAGGGACTCCGAACGGCCGCGGAGGCGCCGACCCTATAGCCGCATCGCCACCCGAACCAGACAAGCCGGTAGGGGCAGCGCAAATTAGCCAAGCTCCACAAAAGGCTCATCGCTGCCAGGTCTTCGGCCGTTCGCCCAGGTCACCGCAGCGCATCGGGTGGTTGACCTCGCAACGGCGTCGTTGTTAGCGTTAACAACATTCATCCATGTGAGAAGGAGTCTTGCCGCGCTTCGACGGTGAGGCCGTCGCCGAGCTGCAACGACTCAAGGAGGATCAGTTGACATTGCGACAGCAAAGGCCACGTCACAGACTGAGTCGGGGAGGTAGAGGCGCCGCCGGCCTGGCGCTGGGCGCGCTTCTCTCGGTCTCGTTCGCAGCGGCGCCCTCGCACGCCGCCGAGAGGGACCTCACCAAGGGCCTGGTGCACCACTTCGCCCTCAACGAGACCAGTGGGACGACGCTGGTCAACTCGGGCAGCGCGGGCTCGGCGGCGAACGCCACGCTCGTGAATCCCGAGAAGGCGACCTTGACCGGCGAAGGAATCAGGTTCAACCCCGACTCCTACGAGAGCGCCCTCGACGGTGCGTACGTGGCGCTGCCGAACGACCTCACCGCCGGCATGTCGAACTTCACCGTCGACTACGACGTGTGGATCGACCCGGCGAACGTCGGCGAGCACCAGATGTGGAGCATCGGCAGGAAGTCCGGCTCGTGCGACGTCAACACCGGCGCCGAGGGCTCCATCTTCGCGTCGAACACCCAGCGGTTCCGCGTCGCGGTGGGTTCGACGAACCTCCAGCAGAACCGGGTACGTATGCACGAGGGGGCGTGGACGCACGTCACCTACACCCAGTCGCTGAACGAGAACGGTACGAGCTGGACCGGCAATCTCTACCTCGATGGCGTGCTGCACGCGACGTCGACGAACCTGACCACGCCGCCGTCGGTGAACGCTGCGGGGACCAACTGCAACTTCCTCGCTCGCTCGCAGAATTCGGGCCACTACTCGTTCCGCGGAACGATCCGGGACTTCCGGGTCTACGACCGGGCAGTGAGCCTCGACGAGACACTCGCCCTGGCGGATAGGACCGTCTCCACCGGCGTTCGCGCCGATGCCGACGCCATCGACCTCGGCCGGACCAGCGCGATCGTGCGCGACATCGTCCTGCCCAAGTTGGGCTCCGTGGCGGGCTCGGCCATCACGTGGACGAGTTCCGACCCGTCGGTCGTCGACGTCTACACCCCGCCGGCCATCCCCAGCGCACGCAAGGTCGCGGTGACCGGCAAGATCACCCGACCCGCGAAGGGGCAGCCCGACGCGACAGCCACCCTCACGGCGACTCTCCGCAAGGGCGCCGAAGCGGTCGCCACACGGGAGATCCCGATTGTGGTCAAGGCCGAGTTCGACGACGCGCAGGCGGTCGACCGTGACACGGACGACCTGACCCTGTACGCCACCGACGACGTGCGCGGAAACCTCAACCTCCCGGCCACCGGCGAGTTCGGCTCCACGATCACCTGGAAGTCGACCACCGACCTCATCACCCCGACGGGTGAGGTGACCCGCCCGGCCTTCGGCCGTGCGGACGTGGACGCCACCGTGACGGCGACCATCACCAAGGGATCGGCCTCGCAGACGAAGTCGTTCCCGGTGACCATCACCGCCATGCCCCGTACCGAGGAGTACGAGCGGTACTTCATGGGGTACTTCAAGGGCGAGGGAATCGCCGACGGCGAGCAGATCATGTTCGCGACGTCCAACGGGAACACCGCTCTGGACTGGACCGGCCTGACCGGCGGCTGGCCGTCGCTCATTTCCCAGCAGGGCGACCAGGGCCTTCGTGACCCGCACATCGTCCGCTCGCCCGACGGCGACACGTTCTACATGATCGCCACCGACCTGAACTGGTACGACCAGGGCGGATACGCCATCAACGACACCCAGTACATCGAGGTGTTCGAGTCGAACGACCTCGTCAACTGGACTCCTCAGCGGCACGTGAAGGTCGCGCCCGACGACGCGGGCAACGCCTTCGCACCCGAGTCGCTGTGGGTCGAGGAGATCGGCGCCTACGCCGTGTTCTGGGCACAGTCGCTGTGGAACGACCCCGTGAACCGCACCGGTCAGGGGAACGCGCAGATGTGGTACGCCACGACGCGCGACTTCCAGACGTTCTCCGCTCCCCAGGTCTGGCAGGACCCGGCCCCTCTGTCGCGGATCGACACGACCGCGATCAAGGTCGGCGACTACTACTACCGCGTGACCAAGAACGAGGCCGGCAACCGGGGCTCGGACATCTTCTCGGAGAAGCACACCGACTTCCTGGACAGCGATGTCAACAGCTGGACGTTGCTGGCTCCGGCTCTGGGGCGCACGACGTGGGACCCCAACCAGGGCTACGAGGGGCCGGTCATCTTCGAGGCCAACCCCGGTGACACCGCCTGCCCCGGCCAGTTCTACCTCTGGGGTGACCGGTACACGAACGGTGGTGGCTACCAGGCCGCGTGCCACGAGGACATCGAGGCCCCGACCTGGAACACCAAGGCGCTCACGATGACCAACGCAGGCGTCACCCGCCCGCGCCACGGCACCGTGATCCCGATCACCCTCCGCGAGTGGAACGACATCCGCGAGATCCCGAACAGCGACGTCAAGACCACCACTGAGGTGGCTGTCAAGCCGTACGCGAGCGGGGCCCAGACGACCACGGCCACCGCCACGGTCAAGGCGACTGACGGGTTCGAGACCGGCGGCCAGGTGCGGTTCAGCATCGGCTCCTGGTCGAAGCTCGCCTACCTGAAGGACGGCGCGGCCACGGTCACGCTGCCGGCGGGTCTGGCTGCGGGTACCCGGACGGTCAAGGCCGAGTACCTCGGCTTTGACTACCTGGAGGCGTCGGAAGCCAGCGCGTCGTTCGAGGTGCCCGCCGGCCCCGACGCCGTCAAGGTCCACGCGAAGACCGCGCCGGCGTCGGTCGTCCGCGGGGACACGTTCGAGCTGAACGTGACTGTCCGGGCAGCGCGCGGGCAGAAGCAGGACGCTCCGACCCCGACCGGCGAGGTCACCGTCACCTTCGGCGGCACCGAGCAGGTCGTGGCACTGGTGGACGGCAAGGCCGTCGTCACGCTGCAGACTGCTGATCTGCCGCGTGGCAACTACAAGGTCCACGTTGCCTACTCCGGCAACCCGACCTACCAGCCGCACGCCGCGGACTACCAGAACCTGACGGTGCGGTAATCGGCAGGTGGCGGGCCGGGGAGTTCATCCTCGTCGGCCCGCCACCAGCGGCCTGGGCGGGTCGACGAGCTCATCCTCGTCGGCCCGCCCAGTTTTTTGTGGAGCAGACATATGCCGCGGGTCGTCCGGGCCGTCGTTGCCCTCCCGGCCGGTCCAGCCGATTGCCGTTCAGCGTCGTCGGGACCGTCCATGCTGGCCCCGGAGTAGCCGCAACCCGTGTCGTCCACATCCCCGGGCACAGCGGCCGCCACGCCTGGATCCGCCTCGCCGTCACGACCTGTTGCCGGTACCTCAGCCAGCGTTGATCCATTTAGCGAGTCCGGCAATTGGGCGGTGGCGACGAGGCGAGTCCTGCCCGTACAGCGACCGA
>NZ_BOPC01000067.1 GCF_016863555.1 Micromonospora qiuiae
GTAACACCTATTGCCGGTGGCTCTTAGACTGAAGCGAGGTCCCAGGCGCGGACGCCGCCTACTATGCCGGCGCTGTTGGGGACCACCACCACGTCGTCGCCCATCCGGGCGAGCTGCTCGGGACGGATCAGCCGGGAATTGCCACCGCCGAGGTAGAGCCGGTCCCAGCGGAAGACCGGGCGCAGCCCGTCGACCACCTGCCGGATCCGCCGGGACCAGAACGCGTCGCCCAGTCGGCGGCGCTCCGGCTCGCCGACGTACGTGTCGTAGGTGGTGCCCCAGCGCACCGGGGCGTGCGACAGCTCCAGGTGCGGGGCGAGCACCCCGCCGTCAAAGAGCGCGCTGCCCAGCCCGGTGCCCAGCGTCAGCACCAGCTCGCAGCCGGTGCCCGCGACCACCCCGGCACCGTGCACCTCGGCGTCGTTGAGCACCAGCGTGGGCAGCCCGAACGCCACGGCGAGGGCGTTTCGGACGTCGTAGCCCGACCATTGGGCGAGCAGCGCCGGGTCGACTCGGCTACGTGGGCCGGAGCGGGTCACGTAGTGCGGGGTCGCGATAACCACGCCGTGCCGGATCATGCCCGGCATCCCCACCGTCACCCGATCCGCCGGCGGCAGGCGGGCACCCAATTCCAGCAGGGTCTTGACGAACAGTTCCGGCGGCAGGGGGTACGGCGTGGGCACCCGCAACGGCTGGGCCCGCATCGTGCCCGCGCCGTCGAGGACGGACGCCTTGATCCCGCCGCCCCCGCAGTCGATCGCCAAAGTGGTCTGCACGACCGTGAGTCTGCCTCGTGCCCCATCGCGGCGTTGACGAGCGGCCCGATCACGCGCCGCCGAGTACCCTCGC
The DNA here is from genome assembly GCF_016863555.1 of Micromonospora qiuiae. Classification (GTDB taxonomy): domain Bacteria; phylum Actinomycetota; class Actinomycetes; order Mycobacteriales; family Micromonosporaceae; genus Micromonospora; species Micromonospora qiuiae. Next base: position 850 of record NZ_BOPC01000067.1, read on the forward strand.
CTACTTGTGAGCGCCACGCTGATCGCCAAGGACCTCTCCGCCGGGCACGGGGACCGGATCCTGTTCACCGGGCTGGACCTGGTGGTCGCCCCCGGGGACGTGGTCGGCCTGGTCGGAGTGAACGGGGCCGGCAAGTCGACACTGCTGCGTACCCTCGCCGGGTTGCTTCCGGTCGAGGCCGGCAGTGTCACGATCAGCCCGCCCGGCGCGAGCGTCGGACATCTGCCGCAGGAGCCGGAGCGGCGCCCCGGCGAGACGATCCGGGCGTTTCTGACCCGGCGCACCGGCGTGGCCCGCGCGCAGGCCGCCCTGGATGCGGCGACCGCGGCGCTGACGGCTGGCGCGCCGGGCGCGGACGACTTCTACAGCACCGCACTGGAGAGCTGGCTCGGCCTGGGCGGGGCCGACCTCGACGAGCGGGCCGAGGAGGTCTCCGCCGAGCTGGGCCTCGCCGTCGACCTCGACCAGGAGATGACGGGGCTTTCCGGCGGCCAGGCCGCCCGCGCCGGGCTGGCCTCCCTGCTGCTCAGCCGGTACGACCTCTTCCTGCTCGACGAGCCGACCAACGATCTGGACCTGGCCGGCCTGGACCGGCTCGAACGCTTCGTCACCGGGCTGCGGGCCGGCACCGTGCTGGTCAGCCACGACCGGGAGTTCCTGACTCGCACGGTGACCCGGGTGCTGGAACTGGACCTGCACCAGCAGCAGGTCAACCACTTCGGGGGCGGCTACGGCGCGTACCTGGAGGAGCGGGAGGTGGCCCGCCGCCAGGCGCGCGCCGACTACGAGGAGTACGCCGACACGAAGGCCGCGCTGGAGGCCCGGGCCCGGATGCAGCGGGCCTGGATGGAGAAGGGCGTCCGCAACGCCCGACGCAAGGCCACCGACAACGACAAGGTGGGCCGCAATTTCCGGTCCGAGGCGACCGAGAAGCAGGCGGCGAAGGCCCGGCAGAGCGAGCGGCTGATCGAACGGCTGGAGGTGGTCGAGGAGCCGCGCAAGGAGTGGGAGCTGCGGATGGAGATCGGCGCCGCGCCCCGCGCCGGCGCCGTCGTGGCCACTCTCCGCGATGCCGTGGTACGCCGGGGAGATTTCACCCTCGGCCCGGTGAACCTCCAGATCGACTGGGGCGATCGGGTGGCGGTCACCGGGGCGAACGGGTCCGGCAAGTCGACCCTGCTGGCCGCCCTGCTCGGCCGGCTGCCGCTGGAGGCCGGCCAGGCCACGCTCGGTCCTGCGGTGGTGGTCGGCGAGGTGGACCAGGCCCGTGGGCTGTTCCTCGGGGACGCGCCGCTGCTCGACGCCTTCCGGGCCGCCGTACCGGACCTTTCGCCGGCGGACGCGCGGACGCTGCTGGCCAAGTTCGGCCTGCGCGCCCAGCATGTGCTGCGACCGGCGGCGACGCTCTCCCCGGGCGAGCGGACTCGGGCCGCGCTGGCGCTGTTGCAGGGGCGCGGTGTGAACCTGCTGGTGCTGGACGAGCCCACCAACCACCTCGATCTGCCGGCCATCGAGCAGTTGGAGTCGGCGCTGGCCAGCTACCCGGGCACGCTGCTGCTGGTCACCCATGACCGGCGGATGCTGGACGCCGTACGCGTCGACCGCCGGCTACGCGTCGCGGCCGGGCAGGTGGCCGAGCGTTAAAAGGGGGCCCTTCCTCTACCTGAGGCGTTAAAAAGGTGCCCTTCCTTACCCGCATACCGGGCGGCGAATGGGGTAACGGCGGGGCCGGAGGTGGCCGCATGGTCGCGTTGGCACACACGGCGCCCTCGGCCGAGCGGCTGCGGGCGGTGGATCAGTTCCTCGCCGAGACGTGGGCCGACCAGGTTCGACACGACGACCGGCTGCGCTCGCTGGCAATCGAGGTCAGGTTCGACCGGGGCGTCGCCCACCTGACCGGCGAGGTCGACGAGCCGGGGCAGTTGCGGCTGGTCCGCGAACAGGTCGGCCGGCTGGCCGGTGTCTTCGGCGTCTGGTGCCGGGTACGGGTGGGCGGCCGCGACCCGGTGGTGGTGGACCTCGGCTGCGGGGCCACCAAGCAGTGGCCGGGCAACCTCGGGCTGGACATCTTCCCGGCGGCGGGAGTGGACGCGGTGGCCGACCTCTCCGGTTCCCTGCCGCTGGCGGACGACTCGGTGGACGTGCTGTTCGCGGTGCACATCCTGGAGCATCTGATCGACTTCCTGCCGCTGCTCGACGAGTGCCACCGGGCGCTGCGGCCGGGCGGTGTGCTGCACGTGATGAGCCCGTGGTGGGGTCATGTCAACGCGGTGGCCGACCCGACCCATGTCCGGCTGCTGGACGTACAGACCGTCAAGGGTGTCTGCGTGATGCGTCCGCCGGGCACGCCACGCTGGTATCCGCTGCACGCCGGCAACGACGGCGCGTCGGTCTTCGCCGATCTCACTCCGCTCGGCCCCGACGACGCCGGCCCCTCCCCCGCCCACCTGGCCCGCTTCTTCAACTGAGATGAAAGGAAGGGCCCCCTTTTAACGCCTGGCGTTGTATAGGGGGCCCTTCTTAACACTTAAAGCCGCGCAAGCTCTGCACGCACTGGAGCCGCACAAGCTCTGCACGCACCGGAGCCGCGCAAACTCACGCGCTTGAAGGCGCGCAAGCCCTGGACGCCGTCGGACGTCCGGGGCATTCGTCTGTTTCAGCACAGGTCATCAATATTTCTCGTTGGTTACACCCCGCGGCCGAGTCATTGATCGAGACTGATGGCACGCCGGTGACTCGCCGGTAACATCCCCACCGCTCACCCCCCGCGGAGGTATCACCGTGCCCAGACGCCTCGTCACTCTCCTCGCCTCGGGCGCAATCGCGCTGCTCACCGCCCTCGCCGCGCCCGCCCCCGCCGCAGCGGCCGTCACACCTCAGCAGAAGCTGTCCGTGCTGTCCAGCTGGACCCAAACCAGCGCCAGCAGCTACAACGCCTGGAACTCGGCCCGGCAGAACCGGGCGTCGTGGGCGGAGTACAACTTCGACTGGTCCACCGACTACTGCTCGTCGAGCCCGGACAACCCGCTCGGGTTCAGCTTCTCCCTCTCCTGTGCCCGGCACGATTTCGGCTACCGCAACTACAAGGCGGCCGGCCAGTTCAGCGCCAACAAGTCCCGCCTGGACAGTGCCTTCTACGAGGACCTGAAGCGGGTCTGCGCCGCGTACAACGCCGTCGTCCGGCCGGCGTGCCTCAGCCTGGCCTGGACCTACTACCAGGCGGTCGCCATTTTCGGCTCGGTCGCTGCCGTCTCGCAGTCCGACATCGACCGGGCTGCGAAGATGAAGGCCGACGCCGAGCGCTTCGCGCGCTCCTGATCGCGGCACCCCGCCCGCACGCCCGGCCGGTGTTCCGGCCGGGCGTGCCGGCACCAATCGCCGAGCGCCGTGGCCGCCCCGGTTCTCGGCCGTCGGCCCGATCGTGGTCAGGCGTGTCCGGTGTGGCGGTCCGCGGTGGTGGTCGGCTGGCGCCCGACGGTGCCGCCGGCCTGGGACGCGAAACGGGCCGAGTCGGCGGCCAGGTCGGGATGCTCGACACCGAGCGCCAGCTCGACCGCCTCGTCCAGCCCCAACTCGGTGCCCTCGCCGTACGCCTCGTCGAAGGCGGCGTCGCCCAGCACCCGGCGCAGCCTCGTCTGCTGCTCGGCCCAGTAGGCGTCGTAGATGCCGGAGGCCGACCGCAGGCCCGCCCGGGTCGCCTGCGCCGCGCCGAAGAGCCGGGCCGCCGTCAGCGCTTCGCCCCCGGCGGCACACCGCACCGCGATCGCGTTGAGTGTGTCGCACGCCCGCCCGTGGAAGCCGTGGTTCATCCGCGAACGCAACGCCGCCAGCAGATGCTCGTGCGCCGCCACCAGGTCACCCCGGGCCAGGGCGACCATGCCGAGCAGCATGTCCACCGACCGGCGGCCCCGGTCGACCGGCCGGGACGCCTCGACCGGCCGTGCCGCCCCGAGCAACTCTGCCGCCTCGTCCAGCGCGCCCCGCCGCCACAGCAACTCGGCCAGCCGGAGCACGGCGAACAGCGCCTCGGACTCGACGCCCTGCTCGTGCGCCCAGTCGATGACCTCCCGGCAGACCCGCTCGGCCTCGGCGAACTGTCCCATGTCGAACAGGGGCGCCGCACGCCCGGCGAGCACCCGGGCCAACAGGCCGGCGTCGCCGGCCTGCCGGGCCGCCGCCTCCGCCCGCTGCGAGTAGCGCAGCTCCTCGGCGAACTCGCCGTCCGCCCCGGCGTGCAGGGAATGCATGTGGTACGCCGCCGCCAGTTCCCCCTCCGGAACGGCCTCGCCGGTTTCGGCGAGCCGACCGTAGAGCCGGAACAGCCAGAGTCGCCCCTCCCGGGCCAGCCCGCGCTCCCGCCACCACTGGTCCAGCCCACCGGCCAGCCGCAGCCCGATGCGGGCACTTCCGCCCGTGGCGCACCAACGCAGGGCGGCCCGCAGCTCACCCGCGAGCGGATCGAGCGCGTACAGCGAGAGAGTCACCGGCTGCCCGTTAGGGCCGAGGTGCGCCCGTTGCAGGGCATGCTCCGCCCAGGCCACGTGCCGGTTACGAGCGGCTTTCTCCTCGCCGGCCTCCGCGAGCCGGCGGGCCGCATACGCCCGGATCGGGTCGAGCATCCGGTACGTACAGCCTGTCACCTGCGGCTCCGCCAGCACCAGGGACTTGTCCACCAGCACGGAGAGCGGGTCGAGTGGATCGTCGCCGAGCAGCCACTCCACGGTCGGCAGCTCCACCGGGCCGGCGAAGACCGCCAACCAGCGCAGCAGCCGCGCGGCACGCGGTCCGAGCGTCCGGTACGACCAGGTGACGGTCGCCTGCATGGTCAGGTGCCGCTCGGCCGCCGATCGTGCTCCCGCCCGGCTCGCCACGGCGGGCAGGGCGGCCCGGGCCGCCGCCGGGGCCGGGTCGGTGTTCCCCTGGGCGTCGGCCGGGTCCAGGTTGACCGGTGGCTGCGGATCATCCCGCCCGGCGTCCAACGTGCCGAGTACGTCGTCGAGGCGTTCGGCGAGTTGCCCGACCGAGAGCACCCGCAGGCGTGCGGCGGCCAGTTCGATGGCCAGCGGCAGCCCATCCAGCCGCCGCACCACCCGCCGCAGGTCCGCCGACTCGGCGGGATCGGGCTCCCGGCCACCACGGGCCGCAGTGGTGCGGTCCAGCAGCAGCGCGACCGCGTCGCTCTCCCTGCCGTCGGGTGACGGGTCGACCGACAGCGGCGGAATTCGCCACACCACTTCACCGGGCAGTGCCAGCGGCTCCCGGGTGGTCGCCAGCACCCGGACTCCACCTCCACCGGAGAGCAGCCGGGAGACCACATCCGCGCAGGCCGCCGGCTGGGCATCGCAGGTGTCGAGCACGATCAGCATCCGGCGGGCGGCAGCGTACTCCACCAGCGTGTCTACCATCGGGCGCCCCGGCTCGGGACGTAGCCCGAGCACCGCGGCGATCGCGAAGGCCACCAGCCCGGGGTCGGTCACCGCGGCGATGTCGACGAACCACACCCCGTCCGGATGCTGCTCGACCAGGTCGGTGGCGAGTTCGACGGCCAGCCGGGTCTTGCCGCCGCCGCCCGCACCGAGCACGGTGACCAGCCGGTGCCCGGCGACGAGTTGCCGCAACTCGACGCGCTCGGCCTGCCGGCCGACGAACGAGGTGACCTGGATCGGCAGGTTGTGCGCCACCGCGTCGGCGGTACGCGGACGCGGGAACTGCCGCTCCAGACCCGGTGCGACGAGTTGGAAGAGTCGTTCCCGGTCGTCGAAGCCACGCAACCGGTGCAGGCCGAGGTCGAGCAGGGACGCGCCGGCCGGCAGCGGTTCGGCGCGCCGCGCCGTGGCGGCGGAGCAGAGCACCTGCCCACCGTGCGCGGCAGCGGCCACCCGGGCGGCGCGGTGCACCTCGGGGCTGGCGTACTCGCCGTCGCGCGGCTCCGCCCAGCCGGTGTGCAGGCCCATCCGGACCCGGGGCGCCGCCTCCGGCGTGGGCCACTCGTGATCGGCGAGCGCGCGCTGGGCGGACAGGCAGGCGGTCAACGCGGCGCTCGCGTCACCGAAAGCCAGGAAGAACGAGTCGCCCTCGGTCAGCAACTCGGCTCCCTCGGTCGCCGCGATCGTCCGGCGCAGCAGGCGGCGATGCTCCGCGAGCACCGGCCGGTAACCGGGACCGAGCAATTGCGCCAGCCGGGTGGAGCCTTCGATGTCGGTGAAGACGAACGTCACCCAGCCGGTCGGGAAGTGAAGCCGTGCCGACATGCGTGGAACCTCCCCCCTGGTCTCAACGTGATACTTCCCGAAACCAGATCGTCACGCATCGTAGGAACGGCCGGTCGCGACTCGGCCCCAAGGTGCCATCGGGACCGGTATCCGGACAAGGCAGCACATCACCCGTCCCATCACCTGCGACAGTGCGGCCGTCGGTCAAGGGCCGCCGAGGCGGCGGTCAGGAGCGCGGTATCAGATCGCCCCGGCCCACCGTGGTCGCCTCAGCAGCCGCAACCACCGCCGCAGCAACCACCGCCGGTGGGTGCTGGCGGGCCACCGCTGACGCCGCCGCCTCGTCCGGTGATCGCGATCGTGGACAACAGTTTCACCGTGTCGGCGTGCCCCTGTGGGCAGGACGCCGACTCGCCGGCCCGGGCCATCGGGCGGTTGACCTCGAAGGTGTCGCCGCAGGCGCGGCAACGGAACTCGTACCGGGGCATGGCATCAGGGTACGACCGGACCTGACGATGGCGGGCAGATGGGTGATACTCGACGGGTGGCAGACGGCGAAGAGAGCAGGACCCTTCGGCCCCTACGGCCGGCCGCGCCGCCCACCGACGCCGCCACCGACGGGCCGGCGATCAGGCTGCCGCGGCCCCGCCGACGCTGGCTGAGACCCGCAGCCCAGAGCGACAAGCCGGTAGCCGAGACCGACAAGCCCGCTACCCAAACCGATCAGCCGGCAGCCGCAGCCGAGACCGACAAGCCCACAGCCAGGACCGACGACCCCGCTCCCGAGACCGATCAGCCGGCCGCCGCCAAGGCCGACGCCGCCACCAGGACCGACGGCGAGCCGGCCGGGTCCACACCGGACGCCGGTCCCCCGGGAGCCCGGCGTCGCCGGGTGCGCTTCGCGCATGCCGTACGCATGCCAGGGCCGCGCGCCGCGGTCCGCGCGACCCGCGCCTGGTCACGGCGGCCCGCCGGCCGGCTGGCCCTGCCGGGGGTGCTCCTGCTCGTGCTGGTGGCGGCGACCGCAGCGGCCGGTGCGCTGCTGGTACCGGCCACCCTCGGTTCGTCGCGGTCGATCGCGGCCAACGCCACCGCCAGCGGTTCCGCGGCACCCAACGGCAGCCCGCCGTCGGCCGAAGCGCCCCCGCCCGGTGCCGTCCCGCCGCCGGGCGCGACGCTGCCGCCGGGTGCCACACCGCCGCTGGGCGCGATTCCAACGGACGCGCCGATCGCCGGGCGCCCCTCCGATGCCCTGGCCGGTTGGGCGCGGGAGGTCGGCGCCAAGGTGGGCATCGACCCGATCGCCATGCAGGCGTACGGCTATGCCGAGCTTGCCCTCGCCGAGACCCAGCGCAGCTGCGGCCTGAGCTGGACCACCCTGGCCGCGATCGGCTTCGTCGAGTCCCGCCACGGGCAGGCCAACAACGCCCAGCTGGGCCCGGACGGCCGGGCGACTCCGGAGATCATCGGCCTGCCGCTGGACGGGCAGGGCGGCCGGATGAGAATCACCGACACGGATCGGGGTGAGCTGGACGGGGACACCACCTACGACCGGGCCATCGGGCCCATGCAGTTCATCCCGACCACCTGGCAGGAGATCGGCGCGGACGCGGACAATGACGGGCGCAAGGATCCGCACAATATTCACGATGCCGCCCTCGCCGCCGGGATGTACCTCTGCAAGGGCGGCCGAAACCTCACCATTCCGGGTGACTGGTGGAACGCCATCCTGTCGTACAACGATGTCCGTAGGTACGCCCAAGATGTCTTCGATACCGCGAACCAGTACGGACAGGCCAGTCGCACGTGAAGTGATCGTTTCCATACATTGGAGAACTGGACACTTCCCCCAGGCTGCCGTTAACGGCAAGCTAGACGGGTGATGGTGCGCGAGTGGGACCCCAGGACCGCGTCGTCCGCCGAGATCGCGTCGTTGCTGGACACGCTGAACGCGATGCTGGCGGCTGATCTCCCGCAGGATCCACCGTGGCAGGAGAGTTGTCTGCGCGAATACCTCGCCGAGGTGATGCCGGGCGAACGGCGGATCTCGTGGGTGGCCCAGGCCGACCCCGCCGCTGACGGGACGCCGGGCGCCATCCTGGGTCATGTGCACGTGCTGCTGCTCGGCAACATCGGTGTGCTGGATGCGCTCGTACACCCCTCCGTCCGCCGCCGCGGCATCGGCCGGGACCTCGTCCTGCGCGCCGCCCGCCGGGTCTACCAGGAGGGTTTCGAGTCGATCGGCGTCGAGGTGGTGGGGGACACCCCCGCCCTCGGCTTCTACGAGTCGCTCGGCTTCAGGCGGGAGTACGTGGAGACCCGCAGCGTGCTCGACCTGTCGAGCGTCGACTGGACCGAATTGGCCGAGATGTCCACCGGCGTCGGCACGGGCTACCACGTCCAGTTCCACCCGGGCGGCCCACCGGACGAGCTGATCGAGGCGTACGCGCGAGCCAAGGCCGAGCTCCGGGATGTCGAGGACGGCGAGCTGCGACCCAGCTCGTACGACCCGCAGCGGCTGCGCGACAGCCTGGACTGCCTGCATCGGCGGGGCATGAAGCCGTACATCGTGCTCGCCCTGCACGAACAGACCGGCGAGGTGGCCGGCCTGACCGAGGTGGTGGTGCCGGCCCAGCATCCGACACGTGCCGATCAGTACGACACCATCGTGGTGCAGGACCACCGCGGCTACGGTATCGACCGCGCGATCAAGGCCCGAATGCTGCTGGAGCTGCGCTCGGCCGAGCCACAGCTGACCGAGGTCCAGACGTGGAACGCCCAGGCCAACGAGGCCATGCTCAAGGTCAACGCCGAGTTGGGCTATCGCCCGGACCGGGACTGGTGCGAGTACAGCGTCGACGTGGCCGAGTTGGTGCACCGCCTCGACAAGTCGCGCTGAGTCTTGAGGCGGGCGGCGGTCAGTAGTCCCAGGTTCGAGGATCCGGGGGCGGTGGGAGGCTGCGATACTTCGCCACCCGCACCTCCCACTGGCTACGCCGTCGCCGGGCCTCCCGATCGGCACGCGAGCGGCGGAATGTCTCCGGCGGGCGGGCCAGACCGTAGATGTCCCCCCACCACTCGCCCGGCTTCGGGTCGAGAATCGTGTTCAGGTGTGCCGGGTAGCGGCGATCCGCTCCGTCGCGCGTGTCGTCCCAGACTTCCATCGGCAGTACGATCCGCCCCTCCTGATCGACGGCCACAAGGTAGAGGCCGGCGGCGCCGAGCAGACGCTCCAGCACCGCCAGACTCGGCGTCAGTGACCCGGCCTCGACCCGCGCGACGGTGGACGGCGCGACTTTGGCGAACCGACCCATCCGCGCCTGGCTGAGCCCGACGATCCGCCGGGCCCGTCGCACCAGACCGGCGATGGGAAACGGCCCGAGCGTCGGGCCGAGGTCCGGAGATTCGAAGACGGAAGCCATGGGCACACCCTTCCGCCCGGCGCACCCACCCGGCAAGACCTGTGGATAACCCTGTGGATAACCCTGGGCATCAATCAAGTCTTGGCTTCGACACCAGGCCCCGGCGGCACCCCTGGTACATCCCACCGCTCCCTTTGCTCTGCTTCAACGGACGCACTTGCCTGGGGCATAAACCGTTGCGTGGATTGAAGCAGAGCAAAGCGTCAGCTCTGCTGTGGTCAAGCTCCGCGGCGACACGGAGGCGCGGGCGGAGCACGGGTGCTGGTGAGGGTGACGGTTCAGTAGCGCTGGCGGAGAAGTTGGGCGGCCTCGACGGCCCAGTAGGTGAGGATGATCTGGGCGCCGGCACGACGGATCGAGGTGAGCGTTTCCAGCATCACCCGCTCCCGGTCGATCCAGCCGTTCGCGGCGGCCGCCTCGACCATCGCGTACTCGCCGGAAACCTGGTATGCGGCGACCGGGACGTCCACCGCGGCCCGGACCGCCGAGACCACGTCGAGGTAGGGCAGGGCCGGCTTGACCATCACCAGATCGGCGCCCTCGGCCACGTCCAGCTCGACCTCACGCAGCGACTCCCGCAGGTTCGCCGGGTCCTGCTGGTAGGTGCGGCGGTCGCCCTCCAGCGCCGACTCCACCGCCTCCCGGAAGGGGCCGTAGAACGCCGAGGCGTACTTGACGGCGTAGGCCAGCACCGCCACGTCGGTGTAGCCGGCCGCGTCCAGCGCCCGGCGCACCACGCCGACCTGGCCGTCCATCATCCCGGACGGCCCGACCACCGCGACTCCGGCGGCGGCCTGGGCGACCGCCATCTCGGCGTACGCGGCGAGGGTGGCGTCGTTGTCCACCGAACCGTCGGGCGTGAGCAGGCCGCAGTGCCCGTGCGAGGTGAACTCGTCCAGACAGAGGTCGCTCATCACCACCGTGGCGTCGCCCACCTCAGCGGTCACGTCCTGGATCGCGACGTTGAGGATCCCGTCCGGGTCGATGCCGCCGGAGCCGCGCTCGTCCCGCGTCGCCGGCACCCCGAACAGCATGATCCCTCCGACGCCGGCCTGTACCGCCTCCACCGCGGCCTTGCGCAGCGAGTCGCGGGAGTGCTGAAGCACGCCGGGCAGCGAGCCGATGGCCCGCGGCTCGGTCAGCCCCTCCTTGACGAACATCGGCACGACCAGCTCGGCCGGGTCGACGCGGGTCTCGGCGACCAGCCGCCGCACGGCTGCGGTGCGGCGCAGCCGGCGGGGCCGGATCTCCGGGTACGGCATTGGGTCTCCCTTTGCGACTACCGGAACCTGAGTGCGGTCGGGCCCTGCACCTTCGAACCGCGGCGCTGCTTCGCCGGCATCGCGGCGAGCTTCTCCCGCAGCTCGACGGCGTAACCGGCGAGCGCCTCCACCAGCTCGGGCACGGAGGCGTTCGGCGGCTGGACGTCGACCCGCAGGCCGAACTCGGTGGCGGTCTCCGCCGTCTTGGGCCCGATGACGGAAACCACGGTACGCGCGTGCGGCTTCCCGGCGATGCCGACGAGGTTCCGGACCGTGGAGGACGAGGTGAACAGCACCGCGTCGAACCCGCCCGACTTGATCGCGTCCCGGATCTCGGCGGGCGGCGGAGCCGCCCGAACCGTCCGGTACGCGGTCACGTCGTCGACCTCCCAGCCGCGCTCGGTGAGCCCGGCGGCGAGCGTCTCGGTGGCGATGTCGGCACGCGGCAGCAGCACCCGGCCGACCGGGTCGAGCACCTCGTCGTGCGGCGAGAACTCGGCCAGCAGGCCCTCGGAGGACTGCTCCCCACTGGGGATCAGCTCCGGCTGGATACCGAAGGCGCGGACCGCGTCGGCGGTGGCATCGCCTATGCAGGCGATCTTGACACCGCCGAAGTGCCGGGCGTCCAGACCGTGCTCGGCGAACTTCTCCCAGACCGCACGGACCGCGTTGACCGAGGTGAAGATGATCCAGGCGTACCTGCCGTCGACCAGGCCCTTGATCGCGCGCTCCATCTGGGCCGGGGTACGCGGCGGCTCCACCGCGATGGTCGGCACCTCGCACGGAATCGCCCCGTACGCGCGCAGCCGGGCGCTCATCACGCCAGCCTGCTCCTTGGTCCGCGGGACGAGGACCTTCCAGCCGTACAGCGGACGGTTCTCCCACCAGCTGAGCTTGTCCCGCTGCCTCACCCCGTCACCGACGGTCAGCACGACCCGGCCGGTGAAGCCGAGTGCCGCCGCGACGAAGGAGTCCACGGTCGACGTGGTGGTGTACTGCGTCTCCCCGGTGCCGTCGCCGGTCACCCCGACGTCGGTGCCGCCGTCCACCCCGGCGGCGAGCAGCCCGTCGCGGATCGCGGCGAGGTCACCGGCGTCCACCGCGAGCGCCAGCGAGCCGCGGTGCACGGCGGCGGCCAGCGCCTCGAAGTCGAGGGTGCCGACGTCCTCGACGTCGGCGGCGGTGCGGACGCCCGGTAGCGGAACGCCTGCGTAGGTGGCAACCCCCTCGGCCTGGCCGACACCGGGGACCACCTCGAAGTGCGCGGCGGTACGCGCCACCGCCTGCACCTCCTTGACCACGGAGTCGTGGCCGAACGGGTCACCGGCCACCAGGTGCACCGCGTTCTGCCCGGAGCGGGCGGCCGAGATCAACACCTTCGCCACGTCGCCCGGCGCGCCTTCGGCGGGGGTGAACTGGGTGTCGGCCTTCGCCTCGGCCCGGACGACGTTGAGCAGCGACTCGGGGACTCCCCGGTCGTACACCACCTGATCGGCGTCGACCAGGGCGTCGTGCGCCCGGCGGGTCAGCAGGCCCGGGTCGCCGGGACCTGCCCCGACGAACGCGATGCGGCCTACGGGCTTACGGGTGCGGGTCATTCTGTGCTCCCAAATTGCTGGGTCCCCGGGCCGTCGTGTACGTGCGGGCCGAGGATCGAGTCGGCGCCGAGGTCGAGGAGTTCGGCGGCGAGTGCCTTGCCGATCTCCGCCGCATCGGCGGGCGTACCGGTGCGGGACAGCCGGATGTCGTGGGTGCCGTCCGGGCTGATCACCGCCCCGCGCAGGTAGATCTCCTCACCGGCGTCGCCTTCGGCGAGTTCGGCGTAGGCGGCGACCGGAGCGGAGCATCCGGCCTCCAGGGTGGCCAGCATCGCCCGCTCCGCGATGACCGCGGCGCGTGACGGTGCGTGGTCGAGCATGGCGAGCTGTTCGACCATATCCGGGTCGTCGGCCCGGCACTCCACTGCCAGCGCGCCCTGGGCGGGTGCCGGCAGCATCAGCATCGGGTCGAGCGTCTCGGTAATCAGCTCGGTCCGTTCGAGGCGGGCCAGCCCCGCCCGGGCCAGGACGATCGCGTCCAGGTCGGCCTCCGGCCCGAGTACCCGGGCGAGCCGGCGATCGACGTTGCCCCGGATCGGGACGACGGTCAACTGCGCGCCCAGCGCGTGCAGCTGGGCGATCCGGCGCAGCGCGCCGGTGCCGACCTTCGCGCCGGGAGCGAGTTCGGCCAGCAGCTTGCCGTCGCGGGTGACGAGTGCGTCGCGCGGGTCCTGTCGCGGCGGCACCGCGGCGATGTGCAGCTCCGGCGGCATCGCGGTGGGCAGGTCCTTGTACGAGTGGACGGCGAAGTCGATCTCCCCGGCGATCAGCGCGTCGCGCAACGCGGAGACGAACACGCCGACACCGAGCCGGTGCACCGGGGCGGTGGACTGGTCGCCGGGGGTGACCACCTCGACCAGTTCGACCGGGCGCCCGGTGCGGGCGGTCAGGGCGTCGGCGACGTGCCCCGACTGGGCCATCGCCAGCTTGCTGCCCCGGGTACCGAGTCGCAGCGGGGTCAGTTGATTCGCTCGCTGCCGCTCGCTCATCGCTCACCTTCCTCGGCTGGAGTGATGTCGGGGACGGTGTCCACCGGTGAGGTCTGTGGGACCTGGAGGTCGAAGAGTTCACGCAGCAACGCCGCGTACTGGTCGCCACCGGGCTCGGCGGCGAGCTGCCGGACCCGCACGGTCGGCTGGTGCAGCAGCCGCTGGACCACCCGGTGCACGGTACGGGCGATATCGGCGCGCTGGTCATCGGTGAGGTCGGGGCGACGCTGCGCGAGCCGGCGCAGTTCGGCGCCGACCACGTCGTCGGCCCGCCCGCGCAGGGCGGCCACGGTCGGTGCCACATCGGCCCCGCGCAGCCAGGTCAGGAAGGACTCGACCTCGCCGGCCACGATCCGTTCGACGGCGGTGGCGTCGACGACGGCCGGCCCGTCGGCGAGCAACGCCGCCATCCGGTCGATGTCGATCACCTCGACGCCGGCCAACTCGGCCACTCCGGGGCCGACGTCGCGCGGCACGGCCAGATCGAGCAGGACCAACGGCCCGCGTACGGGGTCACGACCGGCCACCGCCTCGGCGACGACCTCGCGGGTGAGGACCGGCTCGGCGGAGGCCGTGGCGGCCACTACGATGTCCACTGTGGAGAGAGTGTCGACCAGTTCGGCCATCGGCCGCGCTGTCGCGCCGTACGACTCGGCCAGCCGGGCCGCTCGCACGGAGCTCCGGTTGATCACGGTCAGCGGCCCGGCCCCGAGCCGGGACAGCGTCGCCATGCCCAGCGATCCCATCGCCCCCGCCCCGACGACCAGCGCGGGACGGCCGGCGAGGTCGTCATCGAGATGATCGGCGGCCAACCCCAGCGCAGCGGTGACCACGCTCTGGCCGGCCCGGTCGATGCCGGTCTCCGAGTGGGCCCGCTTGCCGACCCGCAGCGCCTGCTGCATCAGCTCGTGCAGCAGCCGTCCCGCGGTGTCGGCCTCGCTGGCCCGGTGGTAAGCGTCCCGGAGCTGCCCGAGGATCTGCGACTCGCCGATCACCATCGAGTCCAGGCCGGCGGCGACCCGGAAGACGTGGCTCACCGCAGCGGAGTCGAAGTGCACGTAGAGATTGTTGGCCAGCGCGCCAGGTTGGCAGTCGGCCTGCTCGGCGAGCACGGCGCAGATGTCACCGAGACCGCCGTGGAAGCCGGACACCGCCGCGTAGACCTCCACCCGGTTGCAGGTGGAGACCAGGACGGCCTCGCTCACGTACGGCTGCGCGACCAAGCGGTCCAGCATGCGGGCGAGGCTGGCCGGGGGCACTGCGAGCCGTTCCAGGGTGGCGACCGGCGCGGTGCGGTAGGACGCGCCAACGACGAGGAGCTTCACGTGCCGATCGCCTCCTGGCTCTCGGTGACCACGAAACCGTTCGGCAGGGCGGTCAGGGCGGACCCACCGGTGGTGGGAAACGCGGTCAGGGATGCCTTGCGGTGCTCATGGAACGACAGGATCTGGAGCTCGATGGCGAGGTCCACCTTGCGTACGTCGACCCCGGGCGGGACCGAGAGCACGCAGGGCGCGAAGTTCAGGATGCTCGTCACGCCAACGGCCACGAGTTGGTCCGCAACCTGCTGGGCCGCCGCCGCAGGGGTGGCGATGACGCCGATCGCGATCGACTCGTCGGCCGCCACCTGGGGCAGCTCGTCGATGTGCCGTACGACAAGGCCGTTGATCTCCTCGCCGACCCGGCCGGGGTCCGCGTCGAAGAGGGCGGCGATCCGGAAGCCGCGGGTGGCGAAGCCGTCGTACCCGGCCAGGGCGTGACCGAGGTTACCCACGCCCACCAGGGCGACCGCCCGACGCTGGGTGAGACCGAGCACGTACTCTATCTGCTCGATCAACAGCCCCACGTCGTAGCCGACCCCCCGGGTGCCGTACGAGCCGAGCTGGGACAGGTCCTTGCGGAGTTTGGCCGAGTTCACCCCGGCGGCGTTGGCCAGCCCTTCGCTGGAAATCGTCTCGTGGCCGGTTTCGGCGAGATTGTGCAGGGCACGGAGATACTCGGGCAGCCGGGCCACCGTCGCCTCAGGAAGGTCCGGAAGCGCCGGTACGGCACCGGCGCGGCCGGGTGCGCCAGGGTGACGGTGCTGACTCATGAGACTCCGTGCGGTGCGATCCTTGACCAACTCCACCGGCCGGCCAACTCGGGACTCCCGCTGGCGACCGAGATTGCCGGCTGTGCTAGCAGGACGCGTCGGAATTACAGAGTAGGCGCTTGTGAAGACGTGCACAAATCGCGATCTTGTTGGCACGCACCGCGTCTTCACCAGCCCTCCGTTCCGCAAGATCGATGGCAATCCTCGTGGCGATCCGCCCGCGCGATTATTGCCCAATCCCGACTTCTCTGACCAATCACGCGCAGGCCATCGCGCCCCTGCATTTTCTTCGATCATGAAGTTATCGCCCGGCACGTCTGATTCCGGGCGATAACTTCATGACCGACCCGAGGGTGCGGGTGTGCTCAGCGGAGAGCGGTGGCGAGAGTCACGGCCTGCACGAGGGTGTCGGCGACCGGGTGACCGGAAGCCTCCAGGCGGGTCCGGTCGGTGAAACCACCGGCGTAGAGGACCACGCGACCCCCGACCGAGAGCGCGGCGTCGGCGTCGTCGATCGAGTCGCCGATCAGCACCACCGAACGGCCGTCCACGCCGAGTTCGTCAAGGTGCCGCGCCAGCGACTCGGCCTTGCGGTCACCGCCGACCTCGGCCCGCAGCCCGTCGACCCGAGTGAAGCGCCCCGTCAGGCCGTACGTCCGCACGGCCGGCACCAGCTCGTCGTGGAACCACATGGACAGCAGCGACTGGCTGCCCGACCAGGCCGCAATCGCGTCGACGGCATCATGGGCCAGCTGACAGGTGGTCAGCCCGAGGCGGTACGCCTCGTGGAAAACCTTGTCCAGCCGGCCGAACGTCTCGCCGTCCACCGCCCGACCGAGCACCTCCGCGTAGTAGTCGGCAATCGGTCGGCGAAAGCGCACCCGATGTTCCGCCGCGGTCACCGTCGGGCCGCCCTCGCTGACGAACACGGCGTTGGTGCAGGCCACCACCAGGTCGAGATCGTTGAGCAGGGTGCCGTTCCAGTCCCACACCAGGTGGGTACGCGCAGGGATCATCGCCGCACCCTATCCGGGCCGCGACCGCGATGACGGGCTAGAGCTGAGGGGTGGTCAGATCCCGCAGCAGCCGGTCCTCCTCGACCCGCCAGTAGCCGTGCTCCTTGCCGTCGAGCAGCACCACCGGCAGCCGATCGCCGTACTCACGTTCCAACTCGACGTCATCGCTGACATCCCACTCGATCCACCGGTCGCCGGTGACCGCGACCACCCGATCGAGCGCGGCCTTGGCGTCCTCGCACAGATGGCAGCCAGGTCTGGTGATCAGGGTCAGGCGGGGCTCGCGCATCGGTCTCCTCACCTCGCGTCGGCGTCCTGCACGGTGGCCGAGTCTGGCACAGCCCGCCCCGGCAGGTCACGCCCGTACGGCCACGGGCAGACGCCGTGTCCGGCCACCGCACGACCGAGGGCGCCGAAGAGCGAGCCCGTCCTACGACGACAACGCGCGCCCCGGGCCGCCGGACTCGGCTGAGTCCCGTCCACGGAACCCGGACCGGCCGCGCCGACGGCACGCCGAGGGCCGGTGAGGCATTGCCGCCGCAGCCGGAGCACCGCAGGCGGAGGCCGAAACGCCGATCGCGGCAGACCGGTGAGAACTCGCCGAGAACCCCGCTGACCTGCAGTCCCGTCCCGAGCAGCCGGGAAGTCCATTGTCAATCACCCCCGACGGACAACCGGTCCGCCAGGCTCGCGGCGCGTCGGGAAATACTTCGGCTCTGTGTAACGGACTTGCCACGCGCGGGTGACGTTGGCCCTATCATCACTCGGGTCGGCTCACCCCGTTTTGCGTGAGTCGACACCCCTCAGCCCGAGGAGGCCCCCCGTGCCCGTGAGCGCATCGGACCAGCACCTCATGGGGAACTGCCGCCCGCCGGCATGCCCCGGAGACAACCTGCCCAGCGGTGACCTGACCAATCGACCATCGTCCGCCGACGCACCGGCGGACGGCGGAACGGAGGCGGCACGATGACCACCTTCGGCTTCGCGCACCGCCTGGTGGGCCTGACCGATCCGGCGGCACGCATCCCGGTCAACGAGCGGGCGGGTGGTCGCGGCCCGCAGGACACCGCAGGCAACCTGCCCGCCAGGGGTGAGGGTGTCGCGAAGCGGGTGGGCAGCAGGCCACACCAGAACGAGCCGCCGCATCGACCACCGACGCCCGGCGGGAACGCGAGACCGGTTGGTGGTCGGGTCGCTTCCCCGAGCCGACCGACCATGCCGGCCCAGGCCCGGCGCGGTGGAGACGGGACGGTCAGCGAGCTGCCGGCTGCCGAGACCGCGATCCTGCCCGCCGTCCCCGCCGCAGCCGGCACCTCCACCGGCTTTCCGAGTCGCCCCGATCCGTCCGATCCGGCCACCGAGGTCTGGACCCTGGTCGAGCGCGCCCAAGCCGGCGAGGCCGAGGCGTTCGGCCTGCTCTACGACCGCTACGTCGACACCGTCTTCCGCTTCGTCTACTTCCGGGTCGGCAACCGGCAGCTCGCCGAGGACCTCACCTCCGACACCTTCCTGCGGGCGCTCAAGCGGATCGGCAGCTTCACCTGGCAGGGCCGTGACCTCGGCGCCTGGTTGGTCACCATCGCCCGCAACCTGGTCGCCGATCACTTCAAGTCCGGCCGCTACCGGCTGGAGGTGACCACCGGCGACGTGCTCGACGCCGACCGCGAGGATCGCGGCCCGGAGGGCAGTCCGGAAGCGGCGGTGGTGGAGCACATCACCAACGTCGCCCTGCTCAGCGCCGTCAAGCGGCTCAACCCGGAGCAGCAGGAGTGCATCGTCCTCCGCTTCCTTCAGGGCTTCTCGGTGGCCGAGACGGCCCGCGCGATGGGCAAGAACGAGGGTGCGATCAAGGCCCTCCAGTACCGAGCGGTCCGGGCCCTGGCGCGGCTGCTCCCGGACGGTTTCCAGCCCTAGTCCGCGAACATCGTCGCCCCCGCTGCCCGGACAGCTCGGCGCCCGGGCAGCCGCGCGAGGGTGATCGATTTGCGACATTTCGGGCTCCGGCCGCCCGTAACCGGAGGGCGGCGCGGCGCGTTTCTCCGGGTGCGACCGGTGACGGTCCGGGACCTCCGGATCCCCCGGATGACGGGCGACGGCGCCAGCGGCCTCTGCCGTGGCGTCACGCGGTCATCGGTCGCTGCCGGTGACTGCGGCCGACCGGCCGCGTCCAGCGAGAGGAGGTGCCGCGGTGGACAACGCCCTCTTCTCCCGTCGGCGCGCCGAGCGCTTCGCGCAGCTTCTTGACGAAGCGAACGGTGGCCGACGCCATCACGTCCGTTCCCGATCCGACGACCAGCTCACGCCGCTCGTCTCGCTCAGCCAGCAGTTGGCCGCCGGCCCGTCCGCGGCCACGGCGGATCCCGAGTTCCGGGCCGGCTTGCGGGCGATGCTGCTTGCCACCGCCGCCAGGGAGGGCATCGGTGCCGCCGCCGCGCCGGCCGAGAAGGCCAGCGCCGGCCGGGGTCCGCTGCTGCCGGCCGTCACCGCTCGCCGGGCCCGCGCCCGCGGCGCGATCCTGGTCGGCATCGCGGCCGGTGCCATCGCGCTCTCCGGCATTTCGGCCGCCAGCGAGAATGCCGTGCCGGGTGACGCGTTGTACGGCATGAAGCGCGGCACCGAGCGGGCCCAGCTTGCCCTGACCGGCTCCGAGATCAACCGAGGCCAGCTCTTCCTCGGCTTCGCCCGAACCCGGCTGGCCGAGGCGTCCGCGCTGCGGAGCGACCGGACCGGATACAGCGCGGTGCTGGACGACATGGACGCGGACACCCGCCAGGGCGTACGCCTCCTCACCGGGGCTGCGGCGCAGCGCGCGGACGCCGCGCCGCTGGACGCGGTCGACGGCTTCGTCGGCCGGCAGCGCCGGGCCCTCGACGCGCTGTTGGACGAAGCGCCCCGGGCCGACCGGGAGCGCACCTCGCGCTCCCTGGTCCTGCTGGAGTCGGTCGCTGAGCGCGCCGACGCACTACGCGCCGCCATCGCCTGCGGCCAACTCCCCACCACCGCCAGCGACCATCTCGGCCCTACTCCCGGCACCTGCTCCTGAGCGGTCCCACCGGATCGGGGATCGGGTCGGTCGGTCGCCTGGCCGGTTACCCTCGGATCCGGGGGCCGGCAGGCCGGCGGGCAACGTAAGGGGGAACGGGTGGCGCGCAGCCGCAAGGTGACCGTCAGCACCGATGCGCGCGGGCACACCGCCGGTTGGGCCGAGACCCAGCCCGCACCGCCGGTCGCACCGGATCCGAGCGTCGCCGCCTTCTTCGACGTGGACAACACGATGATGCAGGGCGCTTCGATCTACTGGTTCGCCCGCGGTCTCGCCGCCCGCAACTACTTCACCAGCGCCGACCTGGCCCGGTTCGCCTGGCAGCAGTTGCGGTTTCGGCTGCTGGCGCGGGAGCACGCCGGGGACATGTCGCAGGCCAAGAAAGCCGCGCTGGCCTTCGTCGAGGGCTGGCGGGTGGAGGACGTCGAACGGCTCACCGAGGAGATCTTCGACGAGCTGATGGCACCCCGGATCTGGGCCGGCAGCCGACGCCTGGCGCAGGGACACCTTGACGCCGGCGAACGGGTGTGGCTGGTCAGCGCCGCCCCTGTGGAGATCGGCCGGGTGATCGCCACCCGTCTCGGCCTGACCGGCGCGATCGGTACGGTCGCCGAGGTGGTCGACGGCGCGTACACCGGCCGGCTGGTCGGCGACCTGATGCACGGGCCGGCCAAGGCCGAGGCGATCACCCAACTCGCTGCGGTGGAGGGCCTGGACCTGAGCCGCTGCACCGCCTACAGCGACTCCGCCAACGACCTGCCGATGCTCTCCGTCGTGGGTAGGGCGGTGGCGGTCAACCCGGACACTGCCCTGCTGCGCCAGGCCCGCCAAGAGGGCTGGGAGATACGCGACTTCCGGACCGGCCGTCGGGCATTCCGGATCGCTGTCCCGTCGACCGCCGCCGCCGGGCTCGTGGTCGGCGCGGTGACCGCCGGCGTGGCGCTGCAGCGCCGCTGGCGTAGCGGCTGAAAGCGCCAGGCCCGGGGCCCCTCAGGGACCGAACGGGTCCGGGCGCCGTTCCAGCAACTGGTGCAGGGTCTGCTGGATCGTCTCCCGGACCTGGTCGGCCAGGTTGAACACGACCAGCGGATCGTCCGCCGAGTCGGTCAGGTGGGCCGTCGGAATCGCCGGGCAGAACTCGATGAGCCACTTGCTCGGCAGCGGCACCATGCCCAGCGGGCCGAGCCAGGGGAAGGTCGGCGTCACCGGGAAGTACGGCAACTTGAGCAGCCGGGCCAGCGGCTTGATGTCGGCGAGCATCGGATAGATCTCCTCGCCGCCGACGATCGCGACCGGGATGATCGGGGTGCCGGTGCGCAGTGCCGCCGAGACGAACCCGCCCCGGCCGAATCGTTGCAGCTTGTAGCGCTCGGCGTACAGCTTGCCGATGCCCTTGAAGCCCTCTGGGAAGACGCCGACCAGTTCGCCGCCGCGCAACAGCCGCTCGGCGTCCGGGTTGCAGGCCACCGTCCCGCCGGTCTTGCGCGCGACCTCCGAGACCACGGGCATCCGGAAGACCAGGTCCGCGCCGAGCAGCCGGAGGAAACGATGGGCCGGGTGCTCGTGGTGCAGGGCGGTGGAGAGAATCAGCGCGTCCAGCGCCACCGTGCCGGAATGGTTGCCGACCACCAGCCCGGCGCCGTCGGTGGGGACATTCTCCAGACCGCTGACCTCGGTGCGGAACCAGTCCCGGTAGAGCCGCCGCAGCAGCGGGTGGAAGATCGCCTCGGTCAGCTCCGGGTCGAACCCGAACTCGTCCACCTCGTAGTCGCCGGCCAGTCGCCGACGTAGGAACGCCAGCCCGCTGGCGACCCGCCGGTCCCACACATCGCCGGGCTGCTCCGCCGCCGTCACGAGCGCTCCCCGATCGCGGCGCGCACCTGCCGGATCCCGTCGAGCACCAACTGCTCGGCGGCGGCCAGTTGCTCCCGCGTCACCACGGCACGGCCGTGGTGGGCGCGGATGAAATCGTCGAACGCGGCGGCGGTCGAGCGGGGGGTGAAAGCGTACTCGCGTTCCAGTCGAGAAATGTCCACTACCCGCCCGTGCACAAAGAGGTCGACCTGGTCGAGCCCGTAGCGGCCGTAGCCCATGGCTCGGGCGAGGGCGACGGCGCCGGACAGGCCCGGCTCCAGCACCGGCACGGCGATCCGGCCAGCACGCCGGATCGCCTGGGACAGGGCGAGCACCCCGGGCCCCGCGACGTTGTACGTGCCGGGGTGATCCTCGATGACCGACCGGTGCAGCACCTCCAACGCGTCATCGAAGTGCAAGAACTGCAACCGGGCGTCCCGACCGAAGATGGTCGGCACCACAGGCAGGGAAAAATACCTGGTCAGTGTGGTGTCGGCCGTCGAGCCGATGAACGGTGCGAAGCGCAGCACGGTGGCGGTCACGTCGGGACGCCGACGGCGAAAACCGCGGACGTACCCCTCGATGTCGAGGATGTCCCGGCCGAAACCGCCGCGCGGCACCTCCCGTGGCTCGGTCTCCTCGGTGAAGACGGCCGGGTCCCGGAAGGAGGCACCGTACGCCGCGGTCGAGGAGCGGACCACCAGCTTGCGGAGCCGGGGTGCCCGTTGACAGGCGGCGAGCAGCTGCATGGTGCCGATGACGTTCTGTTCTTTCATCGCCGCCCGGCCGCCATGCTGCTGATCGGGGGCGCTGACCAGCGCCAGGTGCACCACGGTGTCGACGTCGAGGTCGGCGAGGAGCCCGCCGACCGCGCCGGCGTCGACGCGGACCCGCTCGACCCGGTCGAGCAAGCCGCCGACCTCGGGCGTCGGCTCCGGCACGTCGACGCCGATGACCCGATCGATCCGGGGATCGGTGGCGAGCCGGGCGGCGACGTGTGCGCCGAGATAACGGCTGACCCCGGTCACGACGACAACCCCCGGAGGGCTCGCCGAGCCACCGGGGGTCATGTCTCGCACCCACCCCGGCAGCTGAGACCGAGCCGGGACAGCCACGGCCTGATCACCTGAGCCTCCGAGGGTCGACAGTTGGCGAGTCACGGAGGGGCCGGGCCGCAGCCCGGCCTCCGTCACTTGCCGAGACGGCGACGCTGGACGCGGGTCTTGCGCAGCAGCTTGCGGTGCTTCTTCTTAGCCATGCGCTTGCGGCGCTTCTTGACCACCGAGCCCATACGACAGCCTTTCGATGCAACGTGCGGCGCGACCGGAAGACGCCGTGAACAGTGGCGTCGGCGACCGCTAGCGGACAAACGGATCGGACCGGTGGGGTGGGCGACGGGGCGCACCAGCGGTCACGATCGCCGGTCCAGCGTAGCGGGGCCGCGACAGCGGGACCAACGCGCCCCCGGTCGATGCCCGTTCACCGGGCCTGTCGGGCCGCTTCTGCCCGCCGTCAGGCGGTCTCCTGGAAGGCGCCGCGGAGATACTCGTGCACCGCGTGCTCGGGCACCCGGAACGACCTGCCGACCCGTACGGCGGTCAGCTCACCGCTGTGCACGAGGCGATAGACGGTCATCTTGGAGACCCGCATCACCGTCGCCACCTCCGCGACGGTGAGGAACTTGACATCCGACAGCCGACCGTCGGACTGCGACCCGGCCATGGCTCACCCGACCCATCCCATGCCCGGCGCGTGCCGCCCCACAGGTCCTCCCGCACGGCTGGCGACGCGCGTGTTACCAGTACGGTAGCGGGGCCGCTGTGACCGGCGCGATCCCTTCCTGCAACTGATCATGACCCCGATCCCGGCAGCTCGCGAAAAACCCCTGGTCGGGTGGCTTGCACCCGGTTCCTCAACAACGATCATCTTCGGCCACGGTCACTCGGCGCGCAAGGCGACCACCGGGTCGAGCCGGCCGGCCCGTTGCGCGGGCACCACCCCGAAGACGATCCCCACCGCCGCCGACACGCCGAAGGCCAGCGCCAACGACCACCAGGTCACCGCCGCCGGAATGGGCGAGACTGCCGCCACCAGCAGCGCACCGCCCACACCGAGAGCCATCCCGGCCAATCCGCCGATCGCGGTCAGCAGTACCGCTTCCAGCAGGAACTGCACGCCGATGTCGCGGGGACGGGCGCCGACGGCCTTGCGCAGCCCGATCTCCCTGGTGCGTTCCCGGACCGAGACGAGCATGATGTTGGAGACGCCGACGCCACCGACCAGCAACGAGATGCCTGCGATCGCGGCCAGTACGCCGGTCAGGATGCCGAGGATGTCACCGAGCACGCCGAGGATCTGTTCCTGGGTCACCGCGCTGAACTCGGTACCGGGATGCCGATCGTTCAGCTCCGCCACGATCAGCTCGCCCAGTTCGTCGATGCGTTCCCGGTCCGGCGCCTTCACCGCGATCGCGTCCACCCGCTGCGTGCCGTACAACCGCTGTGCCGCGGTCACCGGTATGTGCACCTCGTCGTCCCGGTCGACACCGAGGCTCTGCCCGAGCGGGGCGAAGACGCCGATCACCCGGAATCGGACGCCCGCGACGTTGATCTGCTGGCCCACCGCCTCCCGGTCGGGAAACAGGATCCGGGCGACCGAGTCGCCGAGGATCGCGACCCGCCGCCCGGTGTCCACATCGGATCGACTCAGGTAGCGGCCCCGGGCCACGTCCCGGGCGAAGACCGACGGGGTGGTCTCCAGCACGCCCTGCACGGTGGTGAAGTCCTGCCGGGTGCCGGCGCGGACGGTGGCACCGGAGGCGACCGTCACCGCGACCCGGCCGGGATCGCCGACCACCCGGCCGACGGCGTCCACGTCCTGCAGGGTCAGCGGGGAGACCGCTGGCGCGGAACCCACGTCGAGCCGCCCCGGCACGACCAGCAGCAGATTGGAGCCGAGCCCTTCGACCTGCTGCTCGACCGTCTGCTTGGTGCCGGTGCCGATGGCCACCAGCAGCACCACCGAGGCGACCCCGATGATCACCCCGAGCATCGTCAGCAGACTCCGCATCCGGTTGGCGCGCAGCGCGTCCGACGCGACCCGCCATGCCTCGGCCAGCCTCACGACCCGCCTCCGCCCTCGACCGGTCCTCCGCCCAGGCCGGGACCGCCACCCGGGCCGGGACCGACGCCCAGGCCGGGACCGACGCCCAGGCCGGGACCGCCACCCGGGCCGGGACCGCCACCCGGGCCGGGACCGCCACCCGGGCCGGGACCGCCGGTCGCCGGATCGGCATCGCTGTCGGCGACGATCACGCCGTCCCGCATCGCGATCCGCCGACGGGCGCGGGCGGCCACCTCCGCGTCGTGGGTGACCATCACCAGCGCCACCCCCGACTCGGCATTGAGCCGTTCCAGTAGTTCGAGCACGGCCGCGCCGGTGGTGCTGTCCAGGTTGCCGGTCGGCTCGTCGGCGAGCAGCACGGTCGGGTCGGTGACCAGGGCGCGGGCGATCGCCACCCGCTGCTGCTCGCCGCCGGAGAGCTGGTTCGGCCGGTGTTCAAGCCGATGGCCCAGGCCGACCCGTTCGAGCATCGCGACAGCGCGCTCGCGCCGCTCCCGGGCGCCCACACCCCGGTACACCAGCGGCAGCGCCACGTTCTCCACCGCTGAGGTGCGCGGCAGCAGGTGGAACGCCTGAAAAACGAAGCCGATGGTCTGATTACGCAACCGCGCCAGTTCGGGCGCGGACAGCCCGCCCACCGCCCGCCCGTCGATCACCAACCGCCCGGCGGTCGGCCGATCGAGTCCGCCGAGCAGGTGCATGAGGGTGGACTTGCCCGACCCGGAGGGTCCGATCAGCGCTACGTAGTCGCCGGCCGAGACGGTCAGCGTCACCCCCCGCAGGGCCGGCACCGACACTCCGTCCAGCTGGTACGTCCGGGACACGTCGACCGCCTCGATGGCGGGCACCCCGCCCGCCGGGCCACCACGAACCGCCGGTCCCGGGCCCCGACTCACCCGACCTCCTGGCCGTCGCGGACCTGGTCGGTGCCGCGGACCACCACCCGGTCCCCCGGCTGCACGCCGTCCACGATCTGCACCAGATCCTGCCCCTGCACGCCGATGGTGACCACCGCGCGGTCGGCCCGACCGTCCCGGACCAGCCAGACCGCGTCCCGCCCGTCCGCCGAGAAGACCGCCGACGCGGGCACGGTCACCGCATCCGCCGCCTCCCGGACCCGCAGCCGCAGCACGGCGTTCATCCCGGGCCGTGGGGTCGGTGCCGGTTCCGCCTCGCCGAACCGACCGGCACCGAGCGCCAGCCGGACGCGGTAGCTGACCCCGCCCCGTGCCGACGTGCTGGGCAGCACGTCGATCGAGCGGACCCTGGCCTCGTAGGTCGCACCGGGCACCGCGTCCAGTTCCACCGTGCCGGTGAGGCCGGCCCGGACCAGCAGCACGTCGGTCTCGTCGACCTCGGCCAGCAGGCCCAGCTCGCCGGTGTCCACCACGGTCAGCACCGGGGTTCCGGCGGTGACCCGGCCACCGACCGGGACGGCCGTGTCCACGCCCGGCGGTGGCCCGGCCGGTGCGCCGCCGAGCACCGCCGGGTCGAGCCCGGCCGGGAGTCCACCCGGCGCGTCGAGCAACCCGGCGAGCGCACTCGCCGAGCCGGCGGTGCTCACACCACCCGGCTGCACCACCCCGGCGATCGGGGCGCGCAGCGTCAGCGCGTCGACCGTCGCTTCGGCCAGGTCGTACGCCTGCTGAGCCTGGAGTCGTTGCGCGGTGGCGAGCGCGCTGACGGCGGAGTTGAGGTTGCGTACGCCGCGCTGCACCTCGCGTACCGCGCGATCGGCCGCCCGTGCGGCGGCGTCGTACTGTCGCCGGGCGGACTCGACCTGTGCGAGCAGTGCCTTGCGCAGCTTGGGGTCGCTGATCTTCTTGGCGGCGGCGCGGGCGGCGGAGTGCGCCTCGGCCGCGGCCCGGTCGGTGCCGCGCAGCGAACCGGCGAGGTCGCCACCGCCACCGCCGCCGGCCCGCTTCGCCGCGTTGAGCGCCGCACGGGCCTGGCGGAGCCGTTCCCGCGCCGTCGGCGAGTGGACCACGGCGAGCACTTGGCCGCGCCGGACCCGCTGGCCCGGCTCGACCCGCAGGCTGGCCAGGGTGCCGTCGGCGGGCGCGGTGAGGGTCGCCGCCGCCCGGGCGGTGACCGTGGCCGGGGCATCGATCTCCTCGGCCACCGGTGCCAGTGTGGCCGAGGCGAGCGCGATCGACGGCTCGTCGGCACCGCAGGAGGCGGCGCTGGTGAGGGTCAGGACGACGACGGCGAACAGGGCGCTGAGGAGGCGGGGCCGCATGGCGGCGGCCGGCCGTGGCGAATCGAGGCGGCGCACCCGGCCCATGCTACGAGCCGGCGTCGATCCGACCGCTGCACGCCGTCACTCGACGGCGCGGCGGAGGTGCTTGGCGCAGTCGGCGTGCAGCTTGGCCCAGGGCTTGCCGAAGATCTCCTCGGAAACCTGCCTCGGCACGCGCAGGTCGTGCACCACCGCCTTGACGAAGGCGTGCACCTTCTGTTCACCGAAGCGGTTCAGGAGATACCGGACGGCGAGGTACGCGGCGCCGTAGCTGCCGATCGCCTCCTCGGTCGAGGCGTCCTCGGCAGGCAGCAGATCGTCCAGTTTGCCGTTCCAGTCGCCCTTGACGAACTTGCGGGTGGGAATGAGCCCGTCGTACCGGGCGACCGACGCGCCATCGGCCCCCGCGTGCTCGGCCAGCCCCTCGATCAGCCACCAGGCCGAATTGTCCCAGTAGTCGTTCTCGGGGAGCGAGGCGGCGTGCGCCAGCTCGTGCCGGAGCATCACGTCGAGATAGCCGCTGTCGTTGAAGCTGTCCGGCCCGAGCACCACGTCGTGGTGGCCGCCGCCGACGTTGACGGCGTACCCGGCGCCCCACTCCGGCTGGTCGCCGCCGTACCAGCGCTTCCACTCCTTCGGGCCGGCGTAGAAGATCCGGTACCGCTCGGGCACCGCGCCGTCCACGACGTACCCGTCGGCCACCTTCGCCGCCGCCTCGGCCCGCTTCAACAGGCCCGGCAGCCGGTCACGGTACGCCGGCGTGGTGCCCACGATCGTGCGCTTGCCCACCGCGACCACCAACTTGCTGACCTCCCAGGGCAGGGTACCGGCCTGCGCTCGGACCCGGCCGCCCACCTGCGGAGTGGACGTCGACTTCTCCAGCTTGAGCAGCCGGGGGTCCGTCCCGTCCCGCCACAAGGTGTTGACCAGCAATGGGCTGGGCCGGCAGTCCGGCTCCACGAAGCAGTAGTGGAACTCCACCGACAACCGCCACTCACCGGCATTGCCGGCCGGCGTGGGCAGGCCGTTCGGGCGACCCTCCCAGCGGGTCACCCGCAGCTCCCGGAGCCCGGCGAACCGGCGCCGCAGTTCACTGTGGATTTTGCGGTCCGCGACCGCCAGGAATCCGGTCCGGTCGCCGGCGAGCAGCGCCGCGGACTGCCGCTCCAACTGCGCGGTGATCCGTTCAGCGACCTGCCGGGCGGCGAGGGTGGTCGGGTTCTCGGTTGGCGCCGCGGCCTCGGCCGGCGTCTCGACGTCGGCATCGTGGACCAGCAGCAGCGCCGCCGGCACTGCGCCGGCCAGCAGCAACACGACCACGACCGGCACCGCCCACCGCCACCAGCGCCGTCGCGCCGGTTCCGGCGCGGTGGCCAACTGGCCCGGCTCACCAAGCGGCGGGCTCGACGCGGTGCCCAGCGGGCCCGACGCCGCGCTGACCGGACTTGGCACGGCAGGCACCGGCGGAGCGTCGCCGGCCTCGGGGGTCCCGTGGGTCACGCCGGGAAGCGTACGTTCCTCACACCACCAGGCGACGGCCGGTCACCGGTCGGCTGGAAGCACGACCGAGCGCTCACCGGGCCCGGGGCCCGGTGGACGGCCAGGAGCGCAACGCGATGTCGAGGGCGGCGATCATCTGGTCGAACGAGCGGTCGACCTCACGGGGCAGGCCGAAGCCACCGGTCGCCTCCAGCGAGACGAAGCCGTGCACGGCGGCGCGGAACATCCGGACGGCGTCCACGGCGGCTGCACCGTCGATCCCGTAGCCCTGGAGGATGGCGTAGACGACGCCCACCGCGCGCTCGCCCGCAGCCAGGTGCTCCGGGTCGGCCGGATCCGGCACCCGTTGGCTGGTCGGGTAGCGGCCGGGATGCCGACGGGCGTACGACCGGTAGGCGACGGCCACGGCGCGCAGCGCGTCGGCGCCGCTGCGACCGGCGGCGGCGGTCATCATCTCGTCGGCGATCTCGGCGGTGGCCAGCGCGGAAAGCTTCTGCGCGAGCGCGTCGGCGCCCTTGATGTGCTTGTAGAGGCTGGGCAACGCGACGCCGAGCCGGCTGGCGAGGGCGGCCAGGGTCAGCTTCTCGTACCCGACCTCGTCGGCGAGTTGAGCCGCCGCGCGCACCACGACCTGTGGATTGAGCCCGGCCCTAGCCACGGTCGATCACCGCGAGGAAGTCGACCAACTCGGCCGCCATCGCCTCCGGCCGGTCGGCGTGCGGATAGTGCCCGGCGTCGGTGACCATCCGTGCCTCGGCGACCTGGAAGAGCCGCCGGGCGGCCCGGGCCTCGGCCGCGGGGTCGGGGAAGTCGGGGTCCTTCGTGCCCATCAACACCAGCACCGGCCGCCGCACCTGCGGGGCCCGCGCCGTCCAGTGCGGCTCGGCCGGGGCGATCACGCCCCGCACCGGCGCCATCCGGCCCGGTCGCCGGAGCGCGGCCACCAGATCTCTGCGGTACGCCGCGTCGTCGGCCGGCCGGTGCATCGGGAAGAGGGTGCGGTGGAACATCCCGAACAGTCGCGGACTGCGGACCACCGCCGCCACGGCGAGGCGCATGAACGGGTTGAGTTTCGGCTGTGCGACGAACGCGCCGACCAGCACGATGCCGTTGACCAGCTCCGGCGCGTCGGTGGCGGCGAAGACCACCGCCGCGGCGCTGGACGAGTTGCCGACCAGGGTGGCCGGCCCGCCACCGAGGTCACGCACCACTGCCAGCAGGTCGCCGCCCACCTCGGCCGGGGCGTACGTCGGCCACCCGACGCTGGAGTCGCCGTGCCCCCGGACATCGACCGAGGCCACCCGGTAGCCCGCCGCGACCAGCAGCGGAACGAGGTGCCGGTAGGAGTGGCGGTTCTCCCCCATGCCGTGCGAGAGGACCACCAGCGGCCCCTGCCCGTGCACCTCGTATGTGATTCGGCCGCCGCCACGCTCAACAAAGCTATCAGCCATAGCCAAAAGGCTAAAGCCATTAGCCAAATGAGTCAAGCGACTACCGCCAGTCATCCCCGGTGGGTCGCCGGGCTATTTCCGTGACGCCACCGCGCGGGCGAAGAAAGCGAGGTTGGCGGGGCGCTCGGCGAGGCGGCGCATCAGATAGCCGTACCAGTCGTCGCCGTACGGGACGTAGGTGCGCACGGTGTAGCCCTCGCCGACCAGCCGGGCCTGCTCCTCCGGCCGGATGCCGTAGAGCATCTGGAACTCGAAGCGGTCGGCACCGCGATCGAACCAGCGCGCCCGGTCCTCGCCGATGGCGATCAGGCGCGGGTCGTGGGTGGCCAGCATCGGGTAGCCGTCACCGGACATCAGGATGTTCAGGCAGCGGACGTAGGACTTGTCCACCTCGCGGGCCGCCTGGTAGGCCACCGATTCCGGTTCGGAATACGCCCCCTTGCACAGCCGCACCCGGGAGCCGGCCACAGCCAGGTCGCGGCAGTCCGACTCGGTACGCCGCAGGTACGCCTGCAGCACCGCCCCCGTCGACGGGAAGTCCTTGCGCAGCTTGGTAAGGATGTCCAGGGTCGAGTCGGTGGTGGTGTGGTCCTCCATGTCCAGGGTGACCGTGGTGCCCGCGGCGTCGGCCGCGGCGCAGATCGCCCGGGCGTTGTCATAGGCGAGCTGCTCGTCGAAGCTCTGGCCGAGCGCGGAGAGCTTGACGCTCACCTCGGCGGCCGGTGTCAGTCCCGCCTCGGCGAGCATCCCCAGCAGCGTCACGTACTCGTCACGGGTGGCGGTGGCCTGCGCAGGGGTGACGGTGTCCTCGCCGAGGTTGTCCAGGGTGACAGCGCGACCGTCCCCGACGAGTTCGCGGGTCACGCGCAACGCGTCGGCGCTCTGCGCGCCGGCGACGAACCGGCGCACGACATCCCGGGAGAACGGGGCCGTCTCGACGAGCCGCTCGATCCGGGATGACCGGGAGGCGGCGAGAATGACGGTACGGAGCATGAGCCGAGCGTAACGCCCGCCCGGCCCCCGAGGCGCGTCCACCGCAGTCCGCCTCTTACACACATGGCGTCGATCGGCTACAACGATGGCGTGGAACGACACCCCCGCCGTCGGCTGCGGTCGGCCTCCGTGCAGCTCGGCGCACTCACCGCGCTGGCCCTCGCGCTTTCCGGCTGCAACATGACCTCGGACGACGACGATGACGACTGCGCCCTCAGCCCGACCGGTGGGGGCGACACAGTGGCCCTGGCCATGCGGGTCCAGGCACCCGTGGCTGATTCGACCGGCCGATCCGTGGCGGAATCCGACGCGACCGTGCCCGAGCGGGGCGGGTTCGGCACCCATCTCGCCTCCTGCGGCGGCTGACGGTGCGTCGCGAGCCGGTCGACCCGCGTCCGGAGTGGGACGCCACCATCCGGGCCCAGGGTCTGGTGTACGTCGACACCGAACTGCCCGACGGCGGGGTGATGTCGTACTGGGACGAGACCGCCGCGTACGCATTCGACCTGGACGAGGTGCTGCGGCTGGAGGAGGCCACCGAGGAACTGCACCGGATGTCGGTGACCGCTGCCGCGCATGTGGTGGCACGCAACCGGTACGCCGAGTTCGGCATCCCCGGCTGGGCGGCCGAGGCCGTCGCCCGATCGCTGCGGGAGGCGCCGCCCACCCTCTACGGCCGCTTCGATCTCTGGTACGACGGCAGTTGGCCCCCGAAGCTGCTGGAATACAACGCGGACACCCCGACCGCGCTGGTCGAGGCGAGCATCATCCAGTGGTACTGGCTGGAACACACCCGCCCCGAACTGGATCAGTGGAACAGCCTGCACGAGCGGCTCGTCGCCGCCTGGGCGAAGATCGGCGCCGGCCTGCACGACCGGCGGGTGCACGTGGTCTGGTCGAACGAGGAGGAGACCGGCGAGGACCACATGACCGCCGGCTACCTGGCGGAGACCGCCCGCCAGGCCGGGCTGGACGTGGAGTTGCTGCCGATCCAGGAGATCGGCTGGGACGGCCGGCGCTTCGTCGACGCCGCCGACACCCCGATCACCACCTGCTTCAAGCTGTATCCCTGGGAGTGGATGCTCACCGAGCCGTACGGGCCGCTGGCGCTGGCGCCTGGCACGCCGACCACCTGGATCGAGCCGGCCTGGAAACTGCTGCTGTCCAACAAGGCGCTGCTGGCGGTGCTCTGGGAGCTGTACCCGGGACACGAACTGCTGCTGCCGGCCTACCTCGACTCGCCGCGCGGGATGCTCGAGTACGTCGCGAAGCCGCTGCTCGGCCGAGAGGGTGCCGCGGTAAGCATCATCACCGCCGACGGCGAGATCACCAATCCGGGCGACTACGGCGACGAAGGATTCTGCTACCAGGAATTCCGGGCGTTGCCCGAGTTCGCCGGCAACCGCCTGGTGCTCGGCAGTTGGATCGTCGACGGCGAGTCGGCGGGTGCTGGGCTACGGGAGAGCGCGAGCCTGATCACTGATGCTTACGCCCGGTTCCTGCCGCATTACATCGACGCGCCGCGCGCCGGTTGAGTCGTCTACCTTTGAAGGCGTGAACTTCGACGCGTACGCCCGGACCGGGGTTGACCTCGTCAACGCCCGGCTGGACGGCCTCGACGACCTGCGGGCCATTTTCTCCGACGAGAACGCGTGGATGCGCGACGAGGTGGTGGAACGGGACCTGGTCACCTTCCGGCGAGCGCAGAAGCGGTTGCGTGACGTCTTCGAATATGGCACCTCCGGCCGCGACGGCCAGGCGGTGGCCGAGCTGAACTCGCTGCTCGAGGCGTTTCCGGTGCAGCCTCGCATCCTGGGGCACGATTCCAGCGACTGGCACATGCACGTCACCAGCCGGGGCGCCTCGGTGAGTTCGGAATTCCTGGCCGGCGCGGTCTGGGGGCTTTCGGTCTGGCTCTGCGAGTACGGCAGCGCCCGGTTCGGGGTCTGCGCGGACGGCCGCTGCGGCAACGTGTACCTGGACACCTCGTCCAACTGCTGCCGGCGGTTCTGCTCCGAGCGCTGTGCCACCCGCTCACACGTGGCCGCCCACCGGGCCCGCAAGCGGGCCGCCGTCCCGGCGCAGACCGACCCGCTGACGCCCGTCTCCTGACCCGACCGCCCAGGCCGTCAGGCGTCGACCGGGGACGGAGTGTTGAGGTGCTGGCGGGCGAAGGCCAGCGCCTCCCGCAGGTCCGCCTCGCGGGTCTGCCGGCTCTTCGCGCCCCGGGTGGTCACCTCCACCGCCACTGAGCCGGTGAAGCCCCGCCCGGCCAGCGACCGCAGCAGCTCGGCGCAGGGCTGGCTGCCGCGGCCGGGCACCAGGTGCTCGTCCCGCCCCTCACCGGTGCCGTCGCCGAGGTGCACGTGCGCCAGGCCGTCGCCCATCCGGTCGGCCATCGCCAGTGCGTCGGTGTGTGCGGCGGCGCAGTGCGACAGGTCCAGCGTGTAGGAGGGGTAGCCGGTCTCGGTCGGATCCCAGCCGGGGGCGTACGGCACGAACTGCCGGCCGGCCATCCGCACCGGGTACATGTTCTCCACCGCGAGCCGCAGCCCGCCGAACTCGCCGGCGATCTTGTCCAGCCCGTCGGCGAAGTTGCGCGCGTAGTCCCGCTGCCAGGTGAACGGCGGATGCACCACCACGGTCGGCGCCTCGAGCGTCTCGGCCAGCACGGCAGCGCGGCGCAGCCGCTCCCACGGGTCCGGGCTCCAGACCCGCTGGGTCACCAGCAGACAGGGCGCGTGCACGGAGAGCACCGGCACGCCGTAGTGGTCGGCCAGCCCGCGCAGCGCACCGGCGTCCTGGCTGACGGCGTCGGTCCACACCATCACCTCGAGCCCGTCGTAGCCGAGCGCTGCGGCCAGCTGAAACGCCGCCGCGGTCCGCTCCGGGAAGAGCGAGGAGGTGGACAGGAGCACCGGGACGCGGGAAGTCACACCACCGAGGGTAGCCGCCGCCGATTGAGGCATCATGACGAGAACGGGCAGATCGGACTACGGGGACGACGGGCGTCACACCGACGCCAGCCGATCCAACCGACTGAGGATGACACCCTCGCGCAGCGCCCATGGACAGATGTCCACCGAGTCGACCCCGAGACGGCGCATCACCGCCTCGGCGACGACGGCACCGGCCAGCAGTTGGTGGGCGCGTCCGACGCTCACCCCCTCCAGCTCGACCAGCTGCGCCGGCGGGATGTGGCGGATGAAGCCGAGCACCTGCCGCAGCCCCGAGGCGGTCAACTCGCGCCGGGCCCGGGGCCCGGCGCTGCTGGGGGCCGCCCCGGCGAGCCGGGCCAGTGTGCGGAACGCCTTGGAGGTGGCCACCGGAAGGTCCCAGCCCACCTCGGTGATCCGTTTCACCACGGGGTCGAGCCGGGCATCGACGTACTCGCGCAGCTCGTGCACCGCCTCCGCCCGGGGTGGGCTGGTGTCCTGCGGCCCGACGCCGAGCCGGTCTCGGGTGAGCCGGCCGACGCCAAGCGGAAGCGACACCGCGACGTCGGGGTCCTCGTCGATGCCCGCCGCGATCTCCAGCGAGCCGCCGCCGATGTCCAGCACCAGTAGCCGGCCCGCCGACCAGCCGAACCAGCGCCGGACCGCGAGGAAGGTCATCCGCGCCTCGTCCGCGCCGGCGAGCATCTCCAGGCGTACGCCGCTGGCGTCACGGACCCGGGCCAGCACCTCGCCGGCGTTGGTGGCGTCGCGTACCGCGGAGGTGGCGAAGGCGAGCAGATCGTCGACCCCCAGGGCGGTGGCCGAGGCACGGGCC
This sequence comes from Micromonospora qiuiae, assembly GCF_016863555.1. Taxonomy (GTDB): domain Bacteria; phylum Actinomycetota; class Actinomycetes; order Mycobacteriales; family Micromonosporaceae; genus Micromonospora; species Micromonospora qiuiae. The sequence goes on from NZ_BOPC01000067.1 coordinate 35,415, forward strand.
GCGCGGACCGCCTCGACCAGAGCGTCCGCGCCGGCCTCACGGAGCGCGCCGTCCGGGCCGACCTGCTCGGCGAGCCGCAGCACCATTTTCTCCGAGTGCGTCGGCCACGGGTGCGCTCCCCGGTGGGCGTCGACCACCAGCAGATGCACCGTGTTCGAGCCGACGTCGAGGACACCCAGTCGCATGGGCAGAACACTAGGCCAACCGTTCGCGGCACTCGCCGACCTGCCCGCCGCACCCCGCGTACGCTGGGCCGGGTGACAGGGCAGATCGAACTCCGCGTGCTGGTGGACGACCCGACGGACCCGCGGAGCCGGGAGGTGCCGTTGGACTTCCCCCGGGAGTGGATCGAATTCGTCGACCCGGCGGACGAACGGCACGTGGTCCGGGCCGACCTGACCTGGCTGCTGTCCCGTTGGACCTGCGTCTTCGGTCGGGGCTGCCACGGCATCATCGCCGGGCGGGCCGCCGACGGCTGCTGTTCGCACGGCGCGTTCTTCACCGACTCGGACGACGAGAAGCGGGTGCGGGCGGCAGTGAAGCGGCTGACCCCGGAGACCTGGCAGCACTTCCGTCGCGGCTTCAAGAACTGGACCGACAACGACACGGTGGACGGCAAGACGCCGGCACGTCGTACCGCGACCCGGGATTCGGACGGGCCGTGCGTCTTCCTCAACGACGCGGACTTTCCGGGCGGAAGCGGCTGCGCGCTGCACGCCCAGGCACTGCGCGACGGAGTCCACCCGCTGGAGTACAAGCCGGACGTGTGCTGGCAGTTGCCGATCCGCCGGGACCAGGAGTGGGTGAAGCGACCCGACAACACCAAGGTGCTGGTCTCCACGCTGGCCGAGTTCGACCGGCGGGGCTGGGGCGCCGGCGGGCACGACCTCGACTGGTGGTGCACCTCGTCCACGGACGCGCACGTCGGCGCCGAACCGATGTACCTGTCGTACGCCCCGGAGCTGACCGCGCTCGTCGGCGAGGCCGCGTACGCCAAGCTGGCCGAGCTGTGCGCCACGCGACTGCGGCAGGGCCTGGTCGCCCCCCATCCCGCCGACCCGCTCTAACCGACGCCGGGTGATGAGATTTCGGAATCGCTGCGGAAACTTTTTGAGTCGATTCTTTCCCGAGGATCAGGGCTCGAACTTGTAGCCGAGGCCGCGCACCGTGACGATGTGGCGCGGGGTGGACGGCTCCGGCTCGATCTTCGAGCGCAGGCGCTTGACGTGCACGTCCAGCGTCTTGGTGTCGCCCACGTAGTCGGCGCCCCAGACCCGGTCTATCAGCTGCCCACGGGTGAGCACCCGGCCGGCGTTGCGCAGCAGCAGCTCCAGCAGTTCGAACTCCTTGAGCGGCAGTTGCACCGCGGCGCCGTCGACGGTCACCACGTGCCGCTCGATGTCCATCCGGACCGGCCCGGCGGCCAGCGTCGGCCCCCCCGCCTCGGCCGCCTCGGTGCTCCGTCGGCGGAGCACCGCGCGTATCCTGGCCACCAGTTCCCGAGGAGAATACGGCTTGGTGACGTAGTCGTCGGCGCCGATCTCCAGGCCAACCACCTTGTCGATCTCGCTGTCCCGTGCGGTGACCATGATGATCGGCACGTGTGAGCGCTGCCGCAGCTGTCGGCACACCTCGGTGCCCGACATTTCGGGCAGCATCAGGTCGAGCAGGACGATGTCGGCACCGGTCCGGTCGAACTCGGTGAGAGCCGACGTGCCCGTGGCGGCCACGGACACCTCGAACCCCTCCTTTCGGAGCATGTACGACAGGGCGTCGGAGAACGACTCCTCGTCCTCGACCACCAGAACCCGGCTCAACGGCTTTTCCTTTCCATCCGTGTCAGACCGGGCGGAGCCCGGCCGGACCCATCGGCCGCTCAGACCGGGTACAACCCGGCCGGACCGGCCTCGATCCCACCCGACGGCAGTGTCGCCAGCAGGTCGTCCGGAGGACGAGCGGGCAGCCGCAGGGTGAACGTCGACCCCCCACCAAGCGTGCTCGTCACATCCACCCGTCCGCCATGGTTGCTGGCGATGTGCTTGACGATCGCCAGACCGAGCCCGGTGCCACCGGTTGCCCGGGAGCGGGCCTGGTCGGCCCGGTAGAACCGCTCGAAGATCCGGTCCACCTCGCCGGGGGCGATGCCGATGCCCTGGTCGGTGACGGCGATCTCGACGTGCTCCTCGGCGCTGCGGGCGGTGACGCGCACCGTGGTCTCCACGCCCGAGTAGTTGATGGCGTTCTCCACCAGGTTAGCCACGGCGGTGGCCAACTGGCTGTCGCTGCCGTAGACGGTCAGTCCCCGCTCGGCTTCGACCGTCACGTCGATGCGCCTTGCGGCGGCGGCGGTCCGGGTGCGGTCCACCACCTCGGAGATCACCCAGTCCACCGCGACCGGCTCGGGGGCGGGTTGCGGCTCGGCGCCCTGGAGTCGGGTCAGTTCCAGCAACTCCTGCACCAGCCGCCCCAGCCGGGTCGACTCGTGCTGGATCCGCTCGGCGAAGCGCCGCGCCGCGACCAGGTCCCCAGAGAGCTCCGGTCGCTCCTCGTCGGTCGGCCCGGTGGCGTCGAGCAGCGCCTCGGCGAGCAGTTGCAGCGCGCCGATCGGCGTTTTCAGCTCGTGGCTGACGTTGGCCACGAAGTCGCGGCGGACCCGGGCCAGCCGGTGCGCCTCGGTCACGTCGACCGCCTCCACCGCGATGAACCCGCTGCCCAGTCCCATCGCCCGCAGGTGCACACCGAGCGGGTTCTCCCCGATACTGTCGCGGCCCCGGGGCAGGTCGAGCTGGATCTCGCGGCGCACTCCGGTGCGCCGCACCTGCCCGGCCAGCGTACGCACCAGCGGATGCGCGATGATCGAACCCGGCCGGCCCCCGGTACGCAGCAGTCCCATCGCCCGCGCCGCCGGGTTGACGAGCACCGGCACATCCTCGGCGTCGAGCACCACGACTCCGGCCCTTAACGAGTCGATCGCGCGGCGACCGATCCCGCTCTGCACATCCTCGGCGATCGTCTTCCTCCCCTTACCGAACCGAAAACCTGCCCGCCCGATCGCCCTGGAACCGCCGCCCGGCCGGTCCGCCGCCGGAATGACCCGCGACAGCCACAGGCCAGCGACCAGCCCGGCCACCACAGCCGCGACCACACCACCCGTCACCGCCCACGTCACGCGGCGATCGTAGGGTCATTGTTCACCGGGCTACCGGGCAGACCAGGACGAAGCACCCTCACTTCCGGGAAAGTTCACCTTTCCGTCCGGCGCAGTTCACCGGCGTTCACCTACGGTCCTTCCCCGGCCTCTAGCTTGTCCGGCGCACCCCCGTGACAGCCCCGCCGGCCCAACGCCGGCACCGACCGACAGGACGTGAGGTATGCGCGACGAGTTCCGGGCCGAATTCCGGGCCGAGCTCCAGGCCGTCAGCCAGCTGCTGGTGGAAATGGCCGAAGGCGTACGGGGGGCGCTGCGGCAGGCCACCCGGGCTCTGCTCACCGCCGACCGCCGGGCGGCCGAGGCGGTGATCGAGGGGGACGCCGAGATCGACGAATGCTACCGGCAGGTGGAGGAGCGGGTCTGCGAGGTGCTCGCCCGGCAGGCGCCGGTCGCCTCCGACCTGCGCGCCATGATCACCGCGCTGCACGTCGCCGCCGACCTGGAACGGATGGGTGACCTGGCCAACCACGTGGCCAAGACCGCACTGCGCCGGCATCCGTCGCCCGCCGTTCCGGCGGAGCTGCGGCCGGTCTTCACCGACATGGCGGCGATCGCCGACCGGATGGCCGAGAAGATCGCCTCGGTACTGGCCCACCCGGATGCAGACATCGCTGCGGAGCTGGACAGCGACGACGACGCGATGGACGATCTGCACCGGGGCCTGTTCGGGGTGCTGCTCGGCGCGGACTGGCCGTACGGGGTGGAGACCGCCATCGACGCCACCCTGCTCGGCCGCTTCTACGAGCGGTTCGCCGACCACGCGGTGAACAGCGGCGAGCACGTCGTCTACCTGATCACCGGCGAACCGGTGTAAGGAAGGGCCCCCTGTTAACGCCTGGTGTATAGCAGGGGGCCCCTTTTAACGAACTGCCCGGAGGATCAGCGCCCCTGGTTGGCCACCGCGGCGGCAGCCTCCTTGGCCGCCTCCGCGTCCAGGTAGGTGCCGCCCAGAGTCTGCGGACGCAGCAGCGGGTCAAGGTCGTAGCGCAGCGGGATCCCAGTGGGGATGTTGAGCTTCGCGATCGCCTCGTCGCTGATCTGGTCCAGGTGCTTGACCAACGCGCGCAGCGAGTTGCCGTGCGCCGCCACCAGCACGGTCCGGCCCGCCAGGACGTCCGGCACGATCGAGTCGTACCAGTACGGCAGCATCCGCTCGACAACGTCCTTGAGGCATTCCGTACGCGGCATCAGCTCGGTCGGCAGCAGCGCGTACCGCGGGTCGCCCACCTGGGACCACTCGTCGTCGTCCGCGATCGGCGGGGGCGGCGTGTCGTACGAGCGGCGCCAGAGCATGAACTGCTCCTCGCCGTACTCGTCAAGGGTTTGCTTCTTGTTCTTGCCCTGCAGGGCGCCGTAGTGGCGCTCGTTGAGTCGCCACGACCGGCGTACCGCGATCCAGTGCCGGTCCGCGGCATTCAGCGCCAGCTCGGCGGTACGAATGGCGCGACGCATCACGCTGGTGTGCACCACGTCCGGCAGCAGGTTGTGCTCGCGCAGCAGCTCGCCGCCGCGGCGCGCCTCGTTCTCCCCCTTCTCGGTCAGGTCCACATCGACCCAGCCGGTGAAGAGGTTCTTGGCGTTCCAGTCGCTCTCGCCGTGCCGCAGCAGGACCAGCGTCCCGACGGTGGGTCCCTCGCTAGCTGTCATGCCGATCATCCTGCCGCAAGCCGGTGTCAGACGCGCGGGAAGGGTCGTGACGACCACCACGTGGAAAACGAGATGACCACCGCTCCGACCCAAGATTAGGTTGTAAGGAACAGCAACAAGATCAGTCATTACGGAAACGGGGGCGCCGGCGTGCGCGCGATGCGGGGTTGGTTCCGGGACACCACAGGCGGTCTACCGAAAACCTTCTGGTATCTCTGGACCGGCACCCTGATCAACCGGCTCGGCTCGTTCGTCCTCATCTTTCTCGCCATCTACCTGACTCAGGTGCGCGGCTTCTCCGCCACCCAGGCCGGCCTGGTGCTCGGCCTGTGGGGAGCGGGCGGCGCGGTCGGCACCACCATCGGCGGTACGCTGGCCGACCGCTGGGGAAGGCGCCCGACCCTACTCACGGCTCACCTCGGCGGGGCGGCCATGATGCTCGCCCTCGGCTTCGCCCGCGATCTGTGGGCGGTCGCCGTCGGTGCCCTGCTACTCGGCCTCTTCGCCGAGGCGGCCCGTCCCGCGTTCGGCGCGATGATGATCGACGTGGTGCCCGAGCGGGACCGGTTGCGTGCCTTCTCGCTCAACTACTGGGCGATCAACCTCGGCTTCGCCTGCGCGGCGGTGCTCGCCGGCTTCGCCGCCCAGGCCGACTATCTTCTGCTCTTCGTGGTCAACGCGTCCACCACGCTGGTCACCGCACTGATCATCTTCGTCAAGGTCCGGGAAACCCGGGCGGTCACCACCGCCGCGCGGCACGACGCCGCACCGACCGGAGCGCTGCGCGCCATCCTGTCCGACCGGGTGTACCTGGGATTCGTGGCCCTGAACCTGCTCGGCGCGCTGGTCTTCCTCCAGCACATCTCGATGCTGCCGATCGCGATGGCCGACTCGAACCTGAGCCCCGCCACGTACGGTTCGGTGATCGCCCTCAACGGCGTCCTGATCGTGGTCGGCCAACTGTTCGTGCCCCGGCTCATCCGGGGCCGCAGCCGCTCCCACGTGCTCGCCCTGGCCTCGGTGGTGATGGGCGTCGGCTTCGGGCTGACCGCGTTCGCCGACGTCGCCTGGTTCTATGGGCTGACCGTGCTGATCTGGACGATCGGCGAGATGCTCAACTCCCCGTCCAACGCCACCCTCATCGCGGAACTCTCTCCCGGTGAGCTGCGCGGCCGTTACCAGGGCGTCTTCTCGCTCTCCTGGCAGCTGGCCGGCGCTATCGCACCGATCCTCGGCGGGCTGGTACGCGAGCAGGCCGGCAACGTCGCCCTCTGGCTCGGCTGCGCCGCGATCGGGGCGTTGATGGCGGTGGGCCACCTGCTCTCCGGACCGGCTCGGGAACGGCGGGCACTGGCGCTGCGTACGGCCGGAGCAGCACCGGCGGTGACGGTCCAGTCGCCCGCGCCTGCGCCGGCCGCGCCCCAGGCCGCCGAGCCGGTCGCCACCACCCGCAGCTAGGCAGGCGCGACGCATGCCAACCCCGGCGCTTCGAAGCCTGGCCACTACGGCAAGATCTGTTAGGTAACCGAACAGATCAGGAGGTCCGGTGCGGCCCGAAGCACCGCCCCATCAGCCCACTGCCGCGCCGCTCCCGCGCCGAGGGCCCGCTGCGGCCCTGCACCGCGGGCTGGCCGACACGGCGGGCGGCTTACCCTCCGTCTTCTGGTACCTCTGGGCCGGCCTGCTGATCAACCGGGCCGGGGCGTTCGCGATACTCTTCCTGCCGCTCTACCTGACCGCCGTCCGGGGTGCCAGCGAGTCCCTGGCCGGGGTGGTCATCGGGGCCTTCGGTGCAGGTGGAGCGGCCGGCGTACTGCTCGGCGGGGTTTTGGCCGACCGATGGGGACGCCGCGCCACGCTGGTGGCGGCGCACCTGGCCTCCGCCGTACTGATGGTCGCGCTGGCCCTCAGCCAGCACCTCGGCGTGATCGCGGCGCTCGCGCTGCTGGTCGGGGTCACACACGCGATGCCGAGCCCGGCCTTCGTCGCGGCCATCGTCGACGTGGTACCCGAATCGCGCCGCTCCCGCGCCTTCAACCTCCAGTTCTGGGCGTTCAACCTCGGCATGGCGGTGGCCTCGCTGCTGGCCGGTCTGCTGGCGGAGGCGAGCTACCTCGCGCTCTTCCTGGTGGACGCGGCCGCCACGCTGGCCACCGCCGCACTCATCGCATGGAAGGTGCCCGAGACGATCAGGCACGCGCCAGGGTCCACGGTCACCGGCTCGCGCCGACCGGGATTGCACACGGCGCTGACCGATCGCCACTTCATGGTCTTCGTCGGGCTGACCTTCATCCTGGCCGTACTGACCACGCAGACATCGACGATCATGCCGCTGGCGATGCGCGCCGACGGGCTGGGACCATCGGCGTACGGGACGGTCATGGCGTTGGGCGGGGTCCTGATCGTCTTGGGGCAACTCTTCGTGCCCCGGCTCATCGACCGCCACCGCAAAGCGCACGTGCTCGCCGTCTCGACCGCACTGCTCGCGATCGGCTTCGGGGCCCTTGCCATCGCCGATGTGCTCGCCCTCTACCTGGGCGCCTGCGTGGTCTGGACGGTCGGCTCGATGCTGGCCGCGCCACCCAACGCACAGATCAACGCGGAGCTGGCGCCGCCCGCCCTGCGGGCCCGCTACCAGTCGGTGTTCTACCTGGCCTTCCCGGCCGCCTCGTTCGTCGCGCCCACGCTCGGCGGACTCAGCCTGCAACAGTGGGGCGATGTCCACTGGCTGATCGTCGGCGGGGTGGGGCTGCTGGCCGCTGGCGGCCACCTGCTCGCCGGCCCGTCCCGGGAACGGCGCGTGTCGGCCCTGCGATCATCGGCGGGCCCGGAGGCCGTCGAGCCCACGTCGACCGGCGACGGCCGTCGCGCGAGCGTTTGACTGGGTGGACGGCTGGGTCGCCCGCCGGCTGCGGCAGGTCAGTCGAACGCACGGCCGCACGCTCGCCCTCGGCGAGGATCAACGTGATGTGCCCGGCACGTCGTACGACCGGCGGCGGCGGGCGAAGCTCACCCCCGTAAGCAACGCCCGCTCGCGCCGCCGGTCCAAACAGGTGGCCCACCGTCCCCCAACGGTTCGGTCCACCCGTCCCCACGCCACCCGGGCACGGATCTGAATCGATCCACCGCTCCCCCGAACGGTTCCGAGCGAACGTGGTGCAATAAAGCTAGTTGGCCCCTGGGCAGCGATTCAACCTGGATGGCTGTCTCGCCGGTCACAGCGGCGGTCGCGCCTCACGGGGCCCACGTGAGGACCAACATCCGATACCCCCCGTCCATTCCCGCAAACGCTCACGCGTCTTCCCGATCGGGTGATTCGGTCCGGAAGAAGTTGCTCTGCCGGCCGTCCCGCATCTGCTCCTGATAGATCAGGTTCAGCCGCCGCAGATCGAACGTGTGGAACCACTCGTCCCAGGTGATCTCCCGGATGCGACTGCTCTCCCGGTAACCCGGGATGTTGAACGTCAGCACGCCGGCCCGGCCGTCCCGCTCAGTGCCGCTGATCGTCGCCGGCTTGGCGCCCCGCTCTCGGGCCCATCGCGCAATGACGTCGTGATTGGTGGTTACCAGGCTGCGGCCAGGACGTTCCGGCCGGTCCTGAAGCGAGGAGATCACCTGCGACGACCGGGTCGATCGAGCAGTCGATTTGCCGGTACGCACCCCGCTGCCACGAGCCGGTGCCGCCTTCGCCGCTCCACGAGCCGGTGCCGCCTTCGCCGGACCGCGTGCCGCGCCACCGGACTTGCGGGCGGTCGCGCTTCCCGCCGTACGCGTCGTCGTCGACTTGCGGGCCGCGGTGCTCTTCGTGGCAGCCTTCCGCGGGGCGGCCTTCTTCGCCCCGGCGGCAGTGGCCTTCTGCGCGGTGCTCTTCTGCGCGGCGGTCGTGGTCTTCGGGGCCGCGGTCGTCTTCCGCGCGGCGGTGGTCGTGGCCTTCCGGGCGGTCGCCGTCCCACGCGCGGTGCCGGCCGTCTTCCGGGCGGCGGTGGTCGCCTTCCGGGCGGTGCCGGCCGTCGCTTTCCGGCCCGTCCCGGCCCGGTTCGCCGGAGCCGCCTTCGCCCGACCGGGGGCGGTACGGGCCGACGCCGCCTGCCGGGCGCCGGAGGCCTTGGTGGCGCCGGCACGGCCGGCCGGTCCACTGCTCCGGCGGGCTGCCCCGCCCGACCGAAGCGTCTTTGCCAGGGTCTTCACCAGCTCCGGTTTACGAAGGGCGGAGATGCCGGAGACCCCGTACCGGCGCAGCTGGCTGCGGATGTCGTCCACCCGCATCCGGGCGATCTCCGTTTCGGAGATCCGTGGCGTGTTCGGGGTCTTGTTGCCGCCCTGCCGCTTGGTTCCGGTCGCGGGCCCGCCGCGACCCGAGCTGTTTCGCTGAGCCATGAACGCTCACGCTCCTCGGCACTCAGTCTCGGCGCGGCGGGTCCCAACGCCGCACCGCGCGGTGCGGGTTACCCAACGAGACCGGTCTGAACCACCCTCCGGGGCCTGGGTCAGGCTGATTCGCGCCGTCGATCAGGACTGACCCGCACCCCTGTCCGCCGACGGGTCCGTATCGGAGGGTTCGAAGAGATGTGCGAACGCCGCGAGGTTCGCGGTGGATTCACCCCGCTTGACCCGCCACTCCCACTCCCGTCGGATCGAGCTGCCGAAGCCGATTTCCAGCATCGTGTCGAAGGATTCGTCGGCATAGGTCAGCACCGCGCCGAGCAGCCGGTCCAGCTCGTCCGCGTCGACCCCGGCCGGGTTGACCCGGCCGGTGAGGTAGACATCGCCGACGGCGTCGATGGAGAAGGACACGGCGTACATCCGGGCGTTGCGCTGCAAGAGCCAGGCCCAGAGCTCCTCGCGTCGTTCGTCCGGCTGGCGCATCACGAACGCTTCGATCCGCAGCGCGTGCTCGCCCACGATCAGGTGGCAGATCGTCTTGAGCTTGTGCGTGCCGGGCAGAGTGACCGCGTACGACCCCGGGCCGGTGGATTCGCAGGCGAGCTCCCGCTCGGCGCAGACCGACTCGATCAAGGCCCCAAGGTCACTCACCCGATCAACTCTACGACCGCCGTCGCCGGCCATGGCAAGGGTGCGTGCACCAGCGAGCGTTAACAAGGGGCCCCTGCTATACACCAGGCGTTAACAGGGGGCCCTTCCTTTCACCAAGTTGGCGAGCTCGGTGGTGAGGCGGGCACGGTGGGCGGCTACTGCCTCGCCGTAGACGGCGAGCAGGCCCTCGGCGGTGCGGTGCCAGGAAAAGTTGCGGGCGTGCCGGGCGGCACCGACGGACAACTCAGCCCGGCGGGCCCGGTCGGGCAGCAGGCGAGCCAGCGCCGCCGCCCAGTCGCCCGGGTCATGGCCGCGCACCAGCACTCCGCTGACCTGGTCCCGGACGGCGGTCACCAGGCCGCCGACGGCAGCGGCCACCACGGGCGTGCCGCAGGCCTGTGCCTCCAGCGCGACCAGCCCGAAGGACTCGTTGTGCGACGGCACCGCGACCAGGTCGGCCGCTTGGTACAGCATGGGCAGTTCGGCGCCGGTCCGGGGCGGCAGGAAGTGCACCCGGTCAGTGATCCCGAGCGAGGCGGCCAGCTCGATCAGGGCGGTGGGCCGGTCCAACCCGCTGCCGCTGGGGCCACCGCAGATCACCACCGCCACGTCGTTGGCCAGCGCGGGATCCCGCTCGCGCAGTGCGGCGAGCGCGCGGACCAACACATCCGGTGCCTTCAGCGGCTGGATCCGGCCGACGAAGGCCACCAGGTATCCGCCGACGGGCAGGCCCAGCCGGGCGCGGGCAGCAGCCGTGGCAGCGGCCCGGTCGCCGCCAGCGGGACGGAAGCGTTCGAGGTCCACCCCCGGCTCGACCACCGCCACCCGGGCCGGGTCGGCGTCGTACCGGTCGATCAGGTCCCGCGCCTCGACCCGCGTGTTCGCCACCAGCCAGTCGGCCTCGGCGACCACCTGTTCCTCGCCGATCACCCGGGCTTTGGGTTCCGGCCGATCGCCAAGGGCGAGCCGGGCGTTCTTCACCTTGGCCAGGGTGTGCGCGGTGTGCACCAGCGGCACCCCCCAGCGCTCCTTGGCCAGCCAGCCGACCTGGCCGGAGAGCCAGTAGTGGGAGTGGATCAGGTCGTAGTGGCCCGGGGGTCGGGCCGCCTCGGCGCGCAGTACCCCGGCGGTGAAGGCGCAGAGCTGGCCGGGGAGTTCCTCCTTGGTCAGCCCTTCGAGCGGGCCGGCCATCACGTGCCGGACGTGCACGCCGGGAGTGACCTCCACCAATGGTGGCAGGTCACCCGAGGTGGCGCGGGTGAAGATCTCCACCTCGACGTTCGCCTCGGCCAGTCGCCGGGCGACCTCCAGGATGTAGACGTTCATGCCGCCCGCGTCCCCGGTGCCCGGCTGGTGCAGCGGTGAAGTGTGCACCGAGAGCGTCGCGATCCGCCGTGGTCGCGGCCACGGAAGGGAACCCCGCTGACGACCGACACCGGTGTGCTTTTCCGCCACGTCCGCTCCCTTTGTCACGGTTGATGCCGTCTCGCACGACCGGCGCGCTCCTGGGACAACCTCCACGCCGGATCACATCTTCCCGATCGGCCGTGGGAAATGCCTGGGTCGATCGTCCGGGCGTGACGGACCTCATTCCGCGTGCGGTCCCGACGTCCGGGCAGCGGAGGCGAGAATGGCCGGATGAGTCGTGTCGCCATCGTCACCGGTGCCTCCAGCGGAATCGGTGCCGCCACCGCCCGACGGCTCGCTGCCGAGGGCTTCCATGTGCTGGCCGCGGCCCGGCGTGCGGACCGGCTGGCCGCGCTGGTCGCCGAAATCGCCACTGACGGTGGCGCCGCCACGGCGGTCGCCTGCGACGTCACCTCGGACGAGTCGGTGGCGGCACTCGCGCAGGCCGCTGCGCTGGCGCCCGGGCCGGTGACCCTGCTGGTCAACAACGCCGGTGGCGCACGCGGGCTGGACCCGGTGGAGTCCGGCGCGATCGGCGACTGGCAGTGGATGTACGACGTCAACGTGCTCGGCACGCTGCGGGTCACCCAGGCGTTGCTGCCCGCGCTGGAATCCTCCGGCGCCGGCACCGTCGTCATCGTCTCGTCCACCGCCGGCTTCACCGTGTACGAGGGCGGGGGCGGCTACACCGCCGCCAAGCACGCGCAGACCGCGATCGCCGGCACGCTGCGCCTGGAGCTGTGCGGACGCCCGGTCCGGGTGATCGAAATCGACCCGGGCATGGTGAAGACCGACGAGTTCTCGCTGGTCCGCTTCGGCGGCGACGCCGACCGGGCCGAGTCCGTCTACGCGGGGGTCACCGAGCCGCTGGTCGCCGAGGACGTGGCCGACTGCATCGCCTGGTGCGCGACGCGTCCGCAACACGTGAACGTGGACCGGCTGGTGGTCCGCCCACTGGCCCAGGCCGCTCAGCACAAGGTGCACCGGACCAGCTGAGGCGATGTCGCGACCTGCCCGGCCGATCGGTACGCCGACCCGGGGCACCACCGGTCCCAACCGGCTGCGCCGGATGGACAACTGGATCGTCGAGAACTGCGCCGATGCGCTGTTGGCTGCGGCGGACCCGCTGGTGATCGACCTCGGCTACGGCGCGACTCCGGTGACCGCGGTGGAACTACGCGCCCGGCTCGCCGCGCGGGTCCGCGCCGACGTGCGGGTGGTCGGGCTGGAGCTCGATCCGGTACGCGTAGCCGCCGCCCAGCCCGCCGCCGACCCGCCCGGTCTGATCTTCGCCCGGGGCGGGTTCGAGCTGGCCAGCCTGCGCCCGGCCCTGGTCCGCGCGGCCAACGTGCTGCGCCAGTACGACGAGAGCGAGGTGGCCGGCGCCTGGGCCACGCTCACCGGGCAACTGGCCCCCGGCGGGCTGCTCGTCGAGGGCACCTGCGACGAGTTGGGTCGGCTCGGCGCCTGGGTGCTGCTCGACGCCGACGGTCCCCGCTCGCTGACCCTGGCCGCTCGGCTGTCCACCCTGCGGAGCCCGGCCGAGTTGGCCGAGCGCCTGCCCAAGGTGCTGATCCACCGCAACGTTCCCGGCGAACGCGTACACGACCTGATCCACGCTCTGGACGACGCCTGGCGGTCCGCCGCCGGCTACGCCACCTTCGGCCCTCGCCAGCGTTGGCTGCACACCGTGGCCGCCATCCGCACCCAGGGCTGGCCCATCCTGGACCGCCCTCGCCGCTGGTGCCTCGGGGAACTGACCATTCCCTGGCCCGCCATCGCCCCACACCGCCCACGCCACCCAGCCGATTGATCATGAATGTTTTCGGAAAGCGCTT
>NZ_BOPC01000068.1 GCF_016863555.1 Micromonospora qiuiae
GGGCGCCGCTGTTGCCGTCGGCGTACGCCTCGTTCACCACGTCCCAGGAGTGGATTTTGCCGCGGTAGTAGGTCGCCACCCGGGTGACGTGGTTGAGCATCGCGTTGCGCAGCGTGGTGCCGGACATGTTCTGCATCCAGCCGGGCTGCTGCGAGTGCCAGGCCAGCGTGTGGCCGCGCACCTTCCAACCCCGGCTGAGGGCGTGGTTGACGATCCGATCCGCATTGCCGAAGGTGAAGTTGTTCTGCTGCGGTTCGGTCGCGTCGATCTTCATCTCGTTCTCGGGAGTGATGCTGTTGAACTCCCGGTTCAAGATTGTCGTGTAGGCGCTGTCGCTGAGCTTGTTCGCCGCCACCGCGGCACCGAAGTACCGGCCAGACTGGGCCGCAGCCGCACCGAGGGTGGTCTCGGCGGCCTGGGCGAGACTCGGCAGCATCGACACGACGAGGGCTGCAACTATCGCGGCAGTTCCGGAGACAGAGAGCGCTCGAAGTCGACGCCCGGAGGGACGGGTCCGGGTGATCATGCTGGTCCTCCACTGGGGGGATAGGAAAACCTCTGTCGCTGTTCGGTTGGGAGGCCCCGCTCGGATGGCGGCGACCCACGATGTTGAGCCCGCCGACCGGGCCGGGGCTCATGTCAGGCGTCCGCCGGGACGTGGTTGCGGACGTGTTGGGCCTCAGGTGGTGGGGGTGTTCACCTGGTAGGTGGCTGGGCCTGATGCTCGCGTGAGGCGCCTCCAGGGGATGGAAGATCATGTGAACGATCACATCGATCGATGGCTTTCAGGCTGGCAGAAAGTTCCAGGGTTTTCAACCGGTACTTTTCGGGGGGCGACCGATAGTTTTCGGCCGATGCTCGGCGCGGGAGGAGTCGGCGCATCTGGCGGGCATCGACCAGGAGCTGCCGGTGAGTAGAACGCGCAGCCTCGGGTACCCAGCGCAGATGGCGCGGTACACGAAGCCTGAGCTCCGTGAACAGCTCAAGGAAGAGATCAAGGCGTCCGACCGGGGCGGCAGGCCCGGACAGTGGTCGGCACGCAAGTCACAGCTGCTCACGAAGGAGTACCAGAAGCGCGGCGGCGGCTACCTGGGCCCGAAGGACGAGCGCCAGAAGTCCCTGCAGCGCTGGGGCGACCAGCATTGGCGGAACAGGCAGGGCACCACCCGGGCCCGGCACGACGGCGAGACCGACCGGTACCTCCCCGAGCAGGCATGGAACCAGCTCTCCGCCGCACAGCAACGCGCGACTGACGCCAAGAAGCGCAAGGAGTCGAGAGCCGGCAGGCAGTACGTGGCCAACACCGGCCCGGCCAGACGCGCGCGCCGGAACGCGGCGGCTGCGCCGCTCACGGAGCTGCCGGTCGCCGAGGCGGCCCGACACATCCGCGACCTCGACACTGCTCAGCTCGAAGCGGCGCTACGCGCAGAACACGCCGGCAAGGGCCGCAAGACACTCATCCAACGACTGCAGTCGGCACTCGACCGCCGCTGACCACGGCGATCACGCACTGCCTGCGGTCGGATGAACGGCGACCGGTGGGCCGGCGACGGGAGGTCGTCGGCCCACCGTGCCCGCTGGCTACCGAACCCGCAGTTGCTGATGAACTGCCGCGGTGGGCGCGTAGGTCGGGTCACCGGAGTAGGCGACGTGGACCGGGTAGTTCCCTGCCGACAGTCCGTCGGTCGGCAGCTTGATGACGGCCGCGCCGTCGGTCAGCGGAACCACCTGCGTGGTGCCGCCGAAGGTGACGGCGATCTCACCGGTCACCGTCGCAGCGTTCTGGTGCTGGGTCTGTGCCCGCACATCGACGTTCAGCGTGAACGTGCCGCCCCGGACGATCGACGCAGGTGCGGCCTTCGCCTTGACCACGACGCCGGTCGTCCCCGGAGCCGTCAGGGTGACCTCGGCCGAGCCGGACTTGGTCGGGTCGACCACCGACGTCGCCACGACGGTGAGCGACGACGCGGTCTCGTCGGCGGCCACCGAGAGCAGCCCATCCGCGGAGATGGTCGTTTCCTCCGAGGCCGCCCCCTCGACCGACCACGTCACCGCCGGGCTCACACCTTCGTTGGTCGTCACCTGAGCGTTGAACTGCTTCACCCAGTTCCAACCCCGCGTCAGGTTCTCAGTCGCGGGCGTCACCGACACGGAGTCGACCCCCGACCACAGGTAGTCCCGGGCGAAAATCGTGAACAGCTGGCTCGCCGTCATCCCGTCGTGCGCGCCGGGAACCTGGGTCGTCGCGGCGGCGTACCCACGCGCCCTGAAGTTGTTCGCGATGGCGTTCGGGGTGTTGAGGTTGCCCTCGAAGACGCCGTTGCCGAGGAACACGAAAAGGTCGTCGTCCCCGACCGCAGCCGCGACGTTGTCGTAGTCCTGAGTGGTCAGGGACGGGTTACCGGAGAAGTGCCCGTAGAACGCGAACGTGGTCGGGTAGCCCCGGATGACGTGGGCGCCCGTCATTCCGCCGTACGAGAACCCGGCGTAGGCACGCCCTTCACGCTCGGTCGAGACGTTGTAGTTCTCTTCGATGAACGGAAGAATCGTCTGGACCAGGTTGTTGGCGGCGTTGGTCTGGTTGTAGGAGGCGAAGCCGAGGCTGGTGCCCGTGAAGTGGTTCCCCATCGTGACAACCACCGTCGGCTCGATCTCGCCCTTCGCCGTCATGTTGTCCAGGATGTTGGGGACATTCGCCGGGACCATGAAGTCGGTCTCGTCACCGAAAATTCCGTGGGCGAGGTACGCAACCTTGTACGGCTCGGCGCGGTTGGGATCGTAGTTGGCCGGCAGGTAGACGCCGAGGTAGTGGCCGTCGTCGCCCAGGATGGTCGTGTAGGGGACGTATTGCACGGTGCCCCGCTGTGCGGGGTCGGCGATCGGCAGCTCGTATTCCGCGCGCTCCTTCAGCACCGGGTCGTTCTGCTTCTCCGCGTACGGCACGTACACGGCATCGAGAACGTCGTTGTTCCTGACCCGGAACGAGGACTCGCCCGGGGGGCGGGGGTGCGTCGAGGCGGGATCCCAGATGCGCTTGTTCTCCCAGCCCTGAGTCGGGTCCCAGACCCGGTACCAGTAGCTGAGGCTTCCGGCGTGCAGCGGGACCGAGACCGACCAGTATCCGTTCGAATCCTTGGTCATGTCCCGGAGGAATTCGGTACCTCCAGCGTGGTACCGCCCCGTCTGCCACGCTTCCGGCTGATACCGAGTGTTGCCGGTATTGACGTCGAGCAGAGTCAGGTCCCCGGCCAGGCGGACCTGGGTGGCATTGGGATTGCGGTAGACGAACTTACCGGTGTATCCGGTCGGTGAGTTGGGATCCGCCGTGACGGTCGCGCCTTCCACGAGCGCGGGTTCGGCTGCGGCGGCGGCTGGCGCGGAGACGATGGCGCCGGCACCAAGTGACATGAACGCGAACAACGAGAGCGCACGCCTGAGCCTGCGCCTTCCGATCGCTCTCCTCATCTGGACAACTCCCCTGCAGTCTTTTCTCGTGGTCTTGTTCGGACGGCTCACTGCCGGAGGGACCACCGGATGACGGAGGCATTTGCGGGACGGGACGCGGTGTGGTGGTTGGACATGAAGGGCCCCCTCCTGGGCCACGCGGGGTGGTTGGCCCTCGTGGACCCGCTCCGGCACTCCAAGTGCTGCGCTAAATCGTATTAGCAAGGGGCAGTGTGGCTGGGTGCGCCTTGCAGTGTCAAGGGTGTGCCCAGGGCTGTTTCCCGTCGGGTTACTCCTGGTCACGGCGTCGACGAGGTCGCGCGGCCGGCGGTCGGCGCACCGGGCGGCTCGGGCGATGCCCAGCGCCCGAAAACGAGCTGATTGACGGCCCCCGTGAACTGTGCCGACCCGCTGAGCCGGCCGTTGGCGTCTATTTGCGACTGACGTCAGGCGATCGCGTAGCAGCGCAGCCCATCGACGTCGGCTCGGGTCAGACGCCCCTGGGCGAGCAGCAACTCGAGGTGGGCTGCGGTCTCGGTGACGGCGAGCATCCGGTTGAGCAGGTCGAGATCAACCAACTTGTGTCCCCGCCTGGTCCAGCGCACGTGGCCGCGGGTGTGGCCCGGTGTCTCGACGACGTGCAGGGTGCGATCGCCGTGCACGACCTCGTCCCCGACTCGAACACGCCGGGTGTGGTCCAGTCGTCGGGGCTGCCGTTGTCCCATGTCATGGCCTGGACCATAGTTCCCGCCCAGACCAACCGGACGGCACCGAATGGAGATCAGCCGGTAGGCAGCTCGTTGATGCACGCCACCGGGTGCCCGGCGGTGCGTTCGACCAGGGCCGGGCGTCCCTCCGCGCAGGCGTCGAGCGCCTGCCAGCAGCGGGTCCGGAACCGGCAGCCGCTCGGTGGGTTCACCGGGCTGGGCGGGTCGCCGCGGAGCAGGATCTGCTCGCGCCGGTGGTGCGGGTCGGGCACCGGTGCCGCCGAGAGCAACGCCTGGGTGTACGGGTGCGCCGGTCGCTCGAAGATCTCCGCCACCGTCCCGGTCTCCACCACGTTGCCCAGATACATCACGGCGACCCGGTGCGAGATGTGCCGCACCACGGACAGGTCGTGGGCGATGAACACGTACGCGAGGCCGAGGTCCCGCTGCAACCGGCGGAGCAGGTTGATCACCTGCGCCTGCACCGACACGTCGAGCGCCGACACCGGTTCGTCGCAGACCACGATCTCCGGCTGCAGCGCCAGCGCGCGGGCGATGCCGATCCGCTGCCGCTGGCCGCCGGAGAACTGGTGCGGGTACCGATCGACGTGCTCGGGGTTGAGACCGACGGTCTCCAGCAGTTCCTGCACCCGGCGGCGGCGCCGGTCAATGGTGCCCAGCTCACCGTGCACGGTGAAGGGCTCGGCGATGATCTGCCCGACCGTCATCCTCGGGTCGAGCGAGGAGTACGGGTCCTGGAAGACGATCTGGATGCGCCGGCGCAGGTCGCGTAGCTTCCGGCCGCGCAGCCCGGCGATGTCGGTGCCCCGGTAGCGGATCTGCCCGCCGGAGGGTTGTTCCAGCCGGGTGAGCAGCTTGGCAAGGGTGGACTTGCCGCAGCCGGACTCGCCGACGACGCCGAGCGTCTCACCGGCGCGGAGCTGGAACGAGACGCCGTCGACCGCCTTGACCACCCCCGCCGGCCGGCGGATCACGTTGCCTCGCCGGACCGGGAAGTGTTTGGTCAGCCCTTCGACCTCCAGCAGCACCTCGCCGGTCATGATGTGCTCGGGCGGGCGCGGCCGATGACGAAGCCGAAGTTGTACGGGTGCACCGGATGGTTGCGTGGGACGGAGAGGAGGATCCCGTCCCCGGGCGCGCGGTACTCCTCGATGACGGTCAGCTCGACCGGGGAGAGCAGCCGGCCGAGCAGTTCGCCCTCGCTGGTCGGGGTGAGCAGCCGGTCCACGCCGATCTCGGGGACCAGCATGCCGCCGTGCCGGGGCCGCAGGTCCCAGGCGACCTCGACGTCGGTGACCGGCCGGGGCGACACCGGCTCGTCGAGCATGCCGAGGTGGGCCATCACCCGCCGGACACCCTCGACGTTGCGGGCGAGCCAGTCGTCTTCGCTGCCGGCACCGAAGCCGAGGCCGCCGACCTCCACTCCGATGAACGGCACCCCGGCGGCGGTGGCCGCGTCGAAGACCGAGTTCGGGAAGACCGCCGCGGCGTCCTCGCCCTGGATGTAGGGCATGCCGAAGGCCACGGCCATCTCCCGGCTGGCTGCCGACAGCGGGCCGGTCGCGTCGTAGAGCACGACTCCCCAGGCGGTGCCCCAGGGGCCGGGGTGGAAGTCCAGCAGGTGGGTGGAGCGCTCGACGATCTGCTCGACGAGGACCTGGCCGGTCCGCCCGGTGATCGACTCGGTGTCGCGCAGGATCGCCTTGTTCATGTTGACGAAGCCGACCTGCTGGATGTCGTTCGAGTAGCGGGTGACGGTGCGCAGCGCGTACGGGTTGGCGGCCGGCACCACCACCAGGGTGCCGCGCAGCGCGGCCGGGTCGGTGTCGGCCAGCACCGCGCGCAGCACGGCGTGCGAGAACCACTCGTTGCCGTGCACCCCGGACACCAGGGTGAGGGTCGGCCCGTCCGCGGTGCCGGTGACCGCGTGCGCGTGGATGGCCAGTTCCGAGCCGTCCAGGTCGGTCAGGACGGGGAAGCGGAGCAGCCGACGCTCTCCGGCCGGGGCGCGCAGCGGCGTGCGGTCAGTCATGTCGTCACGGCCTTTCGGGAATCGTGGTGGTGGGCTCCGGCAGAGGCTCCGGGGTGAGGCGCAAACACGCGGCCCGGTGCCCGGCGGTCAGCGGGACGAGTTCCGGCACCACGGTCGAGCAGTCCGGGACACGGACCGTGCAGCGCGGAGCGAATGCACAGCCCGCCGGCAGGGCGGTCATCGTCGGTGGTGAGCCGGGAATCGCCCACAGTTCCTCGTCGGCGGGCCGGTCGAGGCGGGGCACCGATTCCAGCAGCCCTCGGGTGTAGGGCATCGCGGGGTGGTCGAACACCTCGGCAGCGGTCCCGACCTCGACCAGCCGGCCGGCGTACATCACCGCGATCCGGTCGGCGATCTCGGCCACGATGCCCAGGTCGTGCGTGATCATCAGGATCGCCGCGCCGGTCCGCTCCCGCACTGCACGCAGCGCGGCGAGCACCTGGGCCTGCACGGTCACGTCCAGGGCGGTGGTGGGCTCGTCGGCGATGATGAGGTCGGGATCGTTGGCGATCGCCATCGCGATCACCACCCGCTGACGCATCCCGCCGGAGAACTGGTGCGGGTAGTCGCCGAGCCGGTTGCGGGCGTCCGGGATGCCCACCGTGTCCAGCAGTTCCACGGCCCGCTCCCGGGCTTCGGCCCGGGAACAGCCCTGGTGGATGCGGACCGCCTCGGCGACCTGATCGCCGATGGTGTGCACCGGGCTCAGCGAGGACATCGGGTCCTGGAAGACCATGGCGATGCGGCTGCCGCGCAGCCGCCGGAACCGGGGCTCGGCGAGCCCGACGAGTTCCTGCCCGGCGAAGCGGATCGAGCCACTGACGGTGGCGGTGGGTGGAAGCAGCCCCATCATCGCCGCGGCGCTGACCGATTTGCCGGAGCCCGATTCGCCGACCAGGCCGACCACCTCGCCCCGGCGCAGGTCCAGGTCGAGGTGGCGGACCGCCGGCACGTCACCGCCGTCGGCGGCGAACACCACCCGCAGGTCGCGGACCGACAGCAACACGTCGTCGGGTACCGCGTCGGTGCGGGCGGCCGGCTGGGCCAGGTAGCGGCGGCGGCGAGGCCCCTTGGTCTGGGTCGGGTCGAGCGCGTCGCGCAGCCCGTCGCCGATGAAGTTGATGGACAGCGCGATGAGCAGGATGACCAGGCCCGGGAAGTAGAACAGCCAGGGCCGGGTGGCGACCGCCGACTGAGCGTTGGCCACCAGCAGGCCGAGCGAGGTGTCCGGCGGCTGCACCCCGAACCCGATGAACGAGAGCGCCGTCTCGGCGAGGATCGCGGTGGCGACCAGAATGGTCACCGAGACGATGATCGGGCCGGCCACGTTGGGCAGGATGTGCCGCGCCATGATCCGCAGGTCGGAGGAGCCCAGGGCACGGGCGGCCGAAACGAACTCCCGTTCCCGCAGCCCGAGCACGACGCCGCGGACCACCCGGGCGACGCTGGTCCACATCAGCGCGGCAAGCACGACCGCGATGAGTACCCAGCCGCCACCGCTGCCGGCGAAGTTGTGCCCGAGCACGGCGGCGACCGCGATCGTCGGCACGGTGAGGAACAGGTCCACCAGCCGCATCAGCAGCGCGTCCGTGGTGCCCCGGTAGTAGCCGGCGACGATGCCGATAACGGTGCCGACCACCGCCGCACCGAGCGCCACGGTGAGCGCGATGAGCAGCGACTGCTGGGTGCCCCGCATCACCTGGGCGAGCAGGTCGTGGCCGAGCGAGTCGGTGCCGAGCGGGTGGATCGCCGACGGCGGCTGCGAGTTGTCGGGGGTGATCTCGTCGTGGCCGTAACGCCACAGCAACGGCCCGACGAAAGCGAACAGCGCGACGAGGACGAGCACGACCAGCGCGGCGGCGGCGAGCCGGTGCCGGCGGAACCGGGCGAGGACGGCGCGCCACTGTCCGGGCGTGGCGGCGGTGGCGGGCACCGGTGGCGGGTCAGCGGACACGGCGGATCCTCGGATCGAGAGCGGCGTACAGGATGTCGGCGAACAGGTTGAACACGATCACCGCGACGGCCGCGACAAGCAGCCACGCCATCACGGCGTTCACATCCCGCCCGTTGATGGACTCCAGCAGGTAGTCGCCCATCCCCCGCCATTGGAAGACGGTCTCGGTGACCACCGCTCCGGCGAACACGGCGGTGAAGTCCAGCGCGATGACCGTCACCAGCGGGGTGAGCGCGGTACGCAGGGCGTACTTGCGCAGCACCGTGCGCCGCCGCAGCCCTTTGGCGGTGGCCAGCTTGACGTAGTCGCTGCCGAGCACGTCGAGCATCGACGAGCGCTGGAACCGGCTCCACGCCGCGAAGTTGATCAGCACCAGGGTGATGGTCGGCAGGATCATATGGCCGGCGAGGTCGGCGATCCGACCGCCCAGGGTGGGCGGCGGGATCACCGAACTGTCGCCGACGGTGTAGATCAGTGTCCGGCCGGCGAGCGCGTTCAGCTCGATGCCGCCCTGTTTGAGCAGCACCGCGAGCCAGAACGACGGCATCGCCAGGAACAGGAAGCCGGTCGAGGTGAACAGGTAGTCGAGCCAGGAGTACTGGCGGACCGCGCTGACGACCCCGACCAGGATCGCCAGCACGGCCGCGATCAGCATCGCGATGAGGACGAACCGCATCGTGATGCCCAGGCGCGAGCCGATCTCCATGCCGATGTCGGCGTTGCGGTCCACCGACGGACCGAGGTCGCCCTGGATGACCCCGGTCAGCCAGTTCCAGTACCGCTGTAGCACAGGCTGGTCCAGCCCGAGCCGTGCCTCCTCGGCGGTGATCGTGTGCGGCGGTACCGGTGGTTGTCGCTCCCGCAGTTCGGTCAGCGGATCACCGGACTTGGCGACGGCCAGGAATATCAGGAACGTCGACACCAACAGCACCGGGATGGCGACGAGCAGCCGCCGCAGGGCGAAGCCCACGATCTCCATGAGGAACCTTCCCGCGCCCGCTGCCGGTTAGCTTTCGCCGCCGGTGATCTTCCGGAGCCGACCCCAGTGCCAGAAGGGGATCCGGAAGTCGACCTGGTCGGCCCAGCCGAAGAACTCGTTGCTGCGCAGCAGGTAGATGCAGTACCAGAAGAGCGGGATCACATTGACGTCCCGGGCCCACACCTCCTGCAACCGCCGGTAGTGCGCGATCCGCTCAGCGTGGTCCGTGGTCGACCGGGCGGCGATGTAGCAGGCGTCGGCGTCGGGGTTGGCCAGCGCGAGGTGGTTACGCTGCCCGCCGCCCTGCAGCCGGCTGGCGGTGATGTCCGGGTCGGGCATCATGTTGCCGCCACTGATGGTCAGGTCGAAGTCGCCCTCCCGACCGATCTGCCGCGCCCAGGTCTCCGAGTCCAGGCCGCGGTACTCGACGTGCACGCCGATCGCGGCGAGGTCCTCGGCGACGCTGCGGGCCAGCCCACCGTGACCGTCGAAGGTGGCCATGTAGAACATGCGCAGCGACAGCCGGCGCCCGTCCGCCCCACGCGGGTAGCCGGCCTCGTCGAGCAGCTTCTCGGCCGCGGCCGCGTCGTGGCCGGGAGCGGTGACGTCGCGGGCCACGGCGAAGCTGCTGCCGGGGAAGAAGTTCGCCCACGGCTCCGACCAGCCGGGCTCCGCGAAGCGCTCCAGGCGGCTGCGGTCCACCGCGTGGGCGATCGCCAGCCGCAGCCGGCGGTCGGCCCACCGCTCCTGCCGGTAGTTGAAGCTCAGCAACGCCACGCCGGGGCCGCGCTCGCGATACACCGTGGCGTGGGCGGAGCCCTCGGCCAGCGGCAGCCGCTTCATGGTCAGCACGTCCTGCGGGGCGAAGTGCGCCCGGCCGTCGGCGATCATCCGTACGCACTCGTCGAGGTCGGGTTCCACGACGATGGTGACGCGGTCCACGCCGGCCGGCGGCCCCCAGTACCCGTCCCAGGCTTCCAGCACGATCCGCCCGCCGGGCTCCATCTCGACGAACCGGAACGGCCCCGAGCCGACCGGCTTCTGGTTGTACGGGTTGGTGGCCCAGTCGGTGCCCTCGTACAGGTGCTTGGGCAGGACGTGGGTGGCGGCGAAGTTTCCGAGCTGGGTGAGGAAGGCCGCGTTGGGCTCCGTCAGGTGGTACTCGACCAGGTGGTCGTCGAGCACCTTGATGTCGGCGATGCCGTGCAGGAACGACGCGGCGTGGTAGCCGTTGGCCAGCGCGGTGAGGTGGGTGTAGGCCACGTCGTGAGCGGTCACCGGCTGGCCGTCGTGCCAGCGGGCGTGGCGGTTGAGGGTGAACCGCCAGCGCCGGGCACCGTCCAGGCACTCCCAGTGCTCCGCGAGATCCGGGTAGGACGCGGCCCCGCCGACCTCGGTGACGATGAGGCGGCTGAAGATGTTGTTGGCGACGAAGTAGCCGGCGCCCCCGACGACGTTGCGGTACGACTCGTTGATCTCGGTCGTGCCCTCGGGTACGACGACGATGTACTCGTCCAAGTCCTCTCCTCGGTGTGGTGGGGTGCCCGGGGATGCCCGGGCCGGTGGGAAAATCAGCGCCCGGGTTGTCCGGGCGACTGGCGGTAGGTCAGGGCACGGGCCGGATCCGGCCCCAGTGCCAGAACGGCACCCGGAAGCCGACCTGGTCCGGCCAGCCGAAGAAGCTGTCGCTGCGCAGGTAGTAGGCCGCGTACCAGAACAGCGGCACCCAGTCGACGTTGCGGGCCCAGACCCGTTGCAGCTCCCGGTAGTGCTCGCCGCGCCGGCTCCGGTCCGTGGTGGCCCGGGCGGCCGCGTAGCAGGCGTCGGCCTCCGGGTCGGAGAGCCGGGCGTGGTTGCGCCCGCCGCCGGTCTCGAACCGACTGGCGGTGATCTCCGGGTCGGGGATCATGTTGCCGCCGCTGATGGTCAGGTCGAAGTCGGCGTCCCGGCCGATCTGCCGCGCCCAGGTCGGCGAGTCCAGGCCGACGACGTCGACCTCCAGCCCGACGGCCCGCAGGTCCTCGGCGACCGCGGCGGCGATGCCGGCGTGCCCGGTGAAGGTCTTCATGTACGCCAGCCGCAGTGCCGGCTGGCGGCCGGACGAGGTGATGCCCGCCGCGTCCAGCAGCCGGACCGCTTCCGCCGGATCGTGGGCCGGCGCGGTGGCGTCCTCGGCGAACGCCCAGTCCACGCTGCGCGGCAGGTAGTGGGCGTACGGCTCGGACCAGCCGGGATCGGCGAGCGGGACCAGCCGCCGGCGGTCCACGGCGTGCGCGACCGCGGCTCGGGCCCGCCGGTCGCGCCACCGGTCCTGGGTGTGGTTGAAGCTGAGCACGGCGATGCCGGGCCCGCGCTTGCGCCACACCGAGGCGGTCGTGCTCCCCTCGGCCAGGTGCAGCCGGGGGAAGGTGAGCACGTCCTGGACCAGGTAGTGGGCCCGCCCGTCGGCGACCTTGCGGACCGCCTCGTCCAGGTCGGGTTCGATGTCGAGGATGACCCGGTCGATCTGGGGGCGGGGACCCCAGTACCCGTCCCACGCCTCCAGGACCACCCGCTCGCCGGGCACGTGCTCGACGAACCGGAACGGCCCCGATCCGACCGGCTGCTGGTTGTACGGGTTGGTGGCCCAGTCGGTGCCCTCGTACAGGTGCTTGGGCAGGACGTGGGCGAACACCAGGTTGCCCAACTGGGCGAGGAACCCGGCGTTGGGTCGCCGCAGCACGTACCGCAGCTCGTGCGGGCCGAGGACCTCGATGTCCCGCACGTCATGCAGGAACGACGCGGCGTGGTAGCCGTTGGCCAGCGCGGTCAGGTGGGTGTACGCGACGTCCTCGGCGGTGACCGGTTCCCCGTCGTGCCAGCGGGCGTGCCGGTTGAGCTGGAACCGCAGGGTCCGGGCGTCAGGCGCCATTTCCCAGTGCTCGGCGAGATCCGGGTAGGCCGCCGGGGAGCCGGTGTCGAAGACGACCAGCCGGCTGTAGATGTTGTTCGCCACGAAGTAACCGGCCGAGCCGACGAAGTTGCGGTACACCTCGTTGAATTCCACGGCCGGGGCCGGGACCTCCACGATGAAGTCCCGGCCGGGCCGGTGGTCAGCCGTCACTCTTGATGCCCCACTGCTCGGTGTTGTAGCTGGTGCCGAAGCGGGTCGGGTTGGCGCGCACGTTGCCGAGATCGCTGCGGTACGCGATCAGGGTCGGCATCTGGTAGATCGGCAGCGTCACGGACTGCTCGCTGATCCGGGTGTCGACCTTGTTCAGCAGATCGATCACCTCCTGCGGGTCCAGGGTGCGAGCGGCCTCGCTGACCCAGCTGTCGATCTCCTGGTCCTGGTAGCCGGTGTGGGTGCCCTTCGAGCCGAACACCGACTGGGCGGTGGCGGTCGGGATCACGTCCAGGTTGGTGCCGAACACGATCAGGTCGAAGTCGCCGGTGTTGACCGTGGTGCCGAGGCTGTCGGTCTCCTGGAGCTGGAGCGTGATGCCGAGCTGCTTGAGCTGGTTCTGGATCAGCACCGAGGTGTCCAGCCGGACCTGGTTGCCCTTGCTGTAGCGCATCCGCAGCGGCGGCACCGCCTTGCCCTTGGGGTCGGTGAGCTTGCCGTCACCGATCACGTAACCGGCGTCGGTGAGGATCTTCTTGGCCGCCTCGATGTTGCCGTCGCCGAGCCCCATCGAGGTCACGTTGTCGACGTACGCGTCGACGCCCTCCAGCTTCTGGCCGGGCATGAAGTTGCGGTTGCCGAGCGCCTTGGTGCCGGCCGCGAACTGGCCGATGGTCTTGTCGATGATCGCCTGCCGGTCGACCGCGGTGAAGATGGCCCGGCGCAGGGCGACGTCGGCCAGGGCCGGGTGCGCGGTGTTGATGTCCAGGTGCTCGTAGACCAGCCCCGAGGCCAGCGAGGTGGTGACGTTGCTGATGCCCTTGAGCTGCTCGACGAGGTCGAGGGTGGGGCGGGGCACCACGACCTGGATCTCGTTGTTGGCCATCGCGGTGACGGCCTGCCGCTCGTCGGTGAGGATCCGGAAGACGATCTGGTCGAGGTGCGGGCCGTCGCCGTACCACTTGGGGTTCTTCTTCATGACGACCGACTGGTTCGGCACGTACTGGTCGATCAGGTACGGCCCGCCGGACCAGGTCGGCACCGTGGTGCTGAAGTAGTCGTTGAACGAGGTGGCCAGGTCGCCCTGCTGAGCGGCGATGTGCGCCGGGAGCAGGTGCGGGAACATCAGCCGCCACGGCTGGTAGGTGTTCTTGAACTCGACGGTGACGGTCTTGCCGTTGTCGCTGCCGGTGACCGAGGCGACCTGGTCGTACCCGGCCTGGGTGGCCGGCTCGCAGGTCGGGCACTGCTGCGGGTCCTGGACCTGCCAGGTGTACTTGAAGTCGTCGGCGGTGATCGGGGTGCCGTCCGACCAGGTGGCCTCCGGACGGATCCGGTACTCAACGGTCTGCGGCGAGTCCTTGATGACCTTCGCCTCGGTGAGCAGCGCGTCGTTCTTGGCCATGGTGAAGTCCGGCAGGGAGATCATCGCGTGCGGGAGCACGGGGTTGAGGATCTGCCGGTAGCCGAAGACATCGCCGGTGGCGTGCAGGATGTTCCAGTTCTTGACGTCGACCTCGATCGAGTAGGCGAGCGTTCCGCCGTCGCCGACCTTGGCCTGGTTGGCGTCGACCTGCCCGGCCTTGACGCCGGAACCGACGTCCTCGCCCCCTGCCCCGCTGGTGCAGGCGGCGAGAACGGACAGCAGGGCGAGCGCGGCTGTCGCCGCCCGGAGACGGCGGTGGGGGTTTCGGTATGACACGGGGGGCCTCTCGGTACGTGGACGTGCATGGTGCTGCGCGGGGGCTGGCATCAGACGGATGATGCGCTGGTGGCGCGTGCTGCGCGTCGGCCAGCCGAGATCACCCCGTGGTGCACGGCACGACCGATCGGCCTCCGACAACAAGGGAGGCTTTCCACACTGCGGATATTAGTATCCGCATCGCGCTCGTCAAGTGCTCGTTCGGTGGAACTCTCGTCGGCCGGCCGGGCACTGTGGCGACGGCAGCCGAATCCGCTCGGGTGGCGGCAGCGCCGGACCCCTCGTACGGCATACGATGTGCGCCGCGCGGCATTGGCGTGCGCGAGACCAGAACGCACAGGAACGAGGGGATATGGCGCGCGTGAGCGATGGCGAGGGCGGCGGCGTCCAGTCGGTCAAGCGGGCGTTGCAGATCATGAACGTCATCGCCGAGACCGGAGCGCCGTGTGGGCTGTCCGAGCTGGCGGCTGCCACCGGACTGCCGATCGCCACCATCCACCGGCTGCTCCGGACCCTGATCGGCGCCGGCATGCTGCGCCAGGAGCCGGACCGGCGGTACGCGCTCGGCAGCGCGCTGATCCACCTCGGCGACCAGGCACTGGCGATGATCGCCCCGATGGTCCGGCCGCACCTGACGGCGCTGGTGGACGCCCTCGGCGAGACCGCCAACGCGGCCCGACTCGAAGGGACGCAGATCGTCTATCTGGCCCAGGTTCCTTCCCGACACCAGATGCGCATGTTCACCGAGGTCGGCCGCCGGGTGGAGGCGTACCGGACGGCGGTCGGCAAGGCGATGCTCGCCCAGCTCGACGACCAGGTGATCGCCGAGGTCTACGCCAACACCGAGTTCGTCGCCACCACGCCGACGACCATCACCGGGTTGGACGATCTGCTGCAGGAGCTGCAATCGGTACGCCGGGACGGTTACGCGATAGACGACGGGGAGCAGGAGGTCGGGGTGCGCTGCGTGGCGGTGGCGGTGCCCGGGCCGCCCGGCACGCTGGCGCTGTCGGTCTCCGGGCCGGCCGCCCGGATCAACGACAACCTGGTCGCCAAGGCCGTACCGCTGCTGCAGCAGTCGTCCTCGGCGATCGCGGCGGCCAACCGGGCCACCTACCCCGGGCTGCCGGCACCCCGGGCGGCCCGCTAGCCACGCCGGGACGCGCCCCGGCACACCCGGCTGGCCGCGGCATCCACACCGATCGCAACGCCGGCCGCCGGGCCGACGACCCGTGCGACCGGCGTTGCGGCGATCGGATCAGCTGGCGAGCAACCGGTACGCCGGCAGGGTCAGGAAGTCCACGTAGGTCGCACCCAGCGCAACCTCCTCGAACACCTCGCGAGCCGCCTCGAACCGGCTGGCGGCGAACCGCTCCGCGCCCAGCTCGGCCCGGAGCGCGTCGATCTCCTCGGCGATCAGGCCCCGGACCCGCTCCGCCGTGACCACCTCACCGCTGTCCAGCGCCGTGCCGGTCTGCACCCACTGCCAGATCTGGGATCGGGAGATCTCCGCCGTGGCGGCGTCCTCCATCAGGTTGAAGATCGCCACCGCGCCGGTGCCGCGCAGCCACGCCTCGATGTAGCGCAGCCCGACCGCGATGTTGTTGCGCAGCCCCGCCGCGGTCACCGCGCCCGGCGTGGCTGCGATGTCGAGCAGGTCGTCGGCGGTGACCTTCACGTCGTCCCGCTGGCGCTCGACCTGGTTCGGCCGGTCCCCGAGGACCGCGTCGAACACCTCCCGGCAGACCGGCACCAGGTCCGGGTGCGCCACCCAGGAGCCGTCGAAGCCGTCGCCGGCCTCGCGCTCCTTGTCCGCCCGCACCTTGGCCAGGGCCGCCGCGGTGACGTCCGGCTCCCGCCGGTTCGGGATGAAGGCCGCCATCCCGCCCATCGCCACCGCGCCCCGGCGGTGGCAGGTCGCGACCAGCAGGTCGGTGTACGACCGCATCATCGGGGCGGTCATCGTCACCGCGTTGCGGTCGGGCAGCACGAACCCGGATCCGGCGTCACGGAAGGTCTTGATGATGCTGAACAGGTAGTCCCAGCGACCGGCGTTCAGTCCCGAGGCGTGTTCGCGCAGCTCGTAGAGGATCTCGTCCATCTCGAACGCGGCGGTGATGGTCTCGATGAGCACGGTCGCACGGATCGTGCCGGTGGGGATGCCGAGCGCCTCCTGCGCGTGGCGGAACACGTCGTTCCAGAGCCGCGCCTCCCGGTGCCCCTCCAGCTTGGGCAGGTAGAAGTACGGTCCGCTGCCGGCGGCGAGCAGCCGTCGGGCGTTGTGGAAGAAGTAGAGGCCGAAGTCGACCAGCCCGGCGACGGCCGGTGCCCCGTCCACCAGCAGGTGCCGTTCGTCGAGGTGCCAGCCGCGCGGCCGGACCACGATCGCCGGCAACGGCCCGTCGCCGAGTTGGTAGTGCTTGCCCTCCGGGCTGGTGAAGTCGATCCGCCGCTCGATGGCGTCGGTGAGGTTGACCTGGCCGGCGACGACGTTCGTCCAGGTCGGGGCAGTGGCGTCCTCGAAGTCGGCGAGCCACACCTTGGCCCCGGAGTTCAGCGCGTTGATCGTCATCTTCCGGTCGGTCGGACCGGTGATCTCCACTCGCCGGTCACGCAGGTCGGCCGGGGCGGGTGCCACCTGCCAGGCAGCCGCCCGGACATCGGCCGTCTCCGGCAGGAAGTCCAGACGCCCGGTCCGGGCGATCTCGGTACGCCGACGCACCCGCTCGGTGAGCAGCCGATCCCGGTCACCATGGAAACGGCGGTGCAGGTCGGCGACGAACGCGAGCGCGTCGGGAGTGAGCACGCTTTCGCCCCCCGCTACCGCCGGTCCAACGATCGTCACCGAGGCGTCTGTGGCCACGCTCGACCCCCTGTCTTTCGTATGGTGAATAGCGAATTCCGCATGGCGGAAGACGGGGGGTACCATATCACCAGCGATGGCCTACCGGAACCACGTGCGAAGGCACGAGAAGGCGGCTCTCCCCGGCCTCAGTCGTACCTGATGAGACGCTGCCGCCGGCCGGTCCGGGCCCGGCTGGACATGACGAGGAGCCGGGCCTGACGAAGAGCCAGGCCCGGCCGGAAATCCGCCTCGAACGGTCAGCCGCCGAGCGTGGCCAACTCCGAGACGACCACGTTGGTCAGGGCCCGACCGTCCCGGCGGACCTGGCGCAGATACCACTTCTGGATCGGCGCGTGCGTGGTCTTCGCGAACTGCCACGGCCCGCGAGGGCTGGTGAGTTGCCCGAGTCCGCCGATCGCGGTGTTGATCGCCTCCGGGCTCGGGTTGGTGCCGGCCGCGGCGATCGCCCGGTCCAGCACGGCCGCCGCGTCGTACGACGCCATCACGACCGAGGTGGGCACCCGGCCCGGGTACGCCGCGTTCCAGGCGGCGACGAACTCCCGGTTGGCCGCGTTGTCGAGGTCGGGCGAGTAGTTCAGGCCGTTGTAGATGCCCTCCGCCGCGTCGCCCTGCTCGGGCAGGCTCGCCGGTTCGGTCACGAAGCCCGCCGCGTAGAGCGGCAGGTGCGACACCTTCGACTTGGCGTACTGCTTGACGAAGGTGATGGCGTTCTGAGCGTCGAAGAAGCAGTAGATCGCGGACGCGCCGGACTCGGCGATCTCGTCCAGATACGGCCCGAAGTCCTCGGTGACCGGGAACGGACTGAAGACGGGCTTGCCGGTCGGGTTGGCCAGCCGGCCACCGAGCTCGGTGAAGGTCTCCGCAAAACCGCGCAGCTCGTCCCGGCCGCTCTGGAAGTCCGGCCCGATCGCGTAGACCGAGCCCCGCTTGACCTGCTGCTTGACGAAGGGCGCCATGGCCACACCCGGCTCGACGGAAATCAGGTTGGTGTGCCAGACGTACGTGACGTCGGTCAGCGCCGGCCGACCCAGCCCGCCGACGATCGGCACCTTGTGCTTGTTGGTGAGCGGATGGATGGCGGCGACACTGCCGCCGTTGATCATCCCGGTGATCGCCGAGACCTTGTCCTGCTCCAACAGTTTCGTGGCGGACTCGACGGCCACCTTGGGGTCGTAACCCTCGTCGCCGACGATCAGCTCGGCCGGATGGCCGCCGAGCCGGCCACCGCGCATGTCCAGGTAGAGCTGGAATCCGTCGCGCAGCTCCGAGCCGGGCGCCTGGAGGGAGCCCTCCAGGACGGTGAGCATTCCGATCCGGATGGTCTGCGCCTCCGGCTTTGACCCGCCGTCGCAGCCGGCGACACCGAACGCCAGTACGCCGGTCAGAAGGCCGGCGACCAGACGCCGGACAACCGGAACGGCCCGTCGGGACGGGCGGGCGGCGGTCACAGCATCCCCAGCAGCTGGGAGCGCACCGCCGGGGTGAGCGCCTCACCCATCCGGTTCGCCAGATCGGTCATCTCGTACGAGACCTGGCCGACGTCGCAGGCGGGTGAGGCGAGCACGAGCAGCGACGCCCCGTCGCTGAACGCCATGCAGAACATGAATCCTCCCTCCATCTGCGTGACGTTGGAGATCACCGAGCCCGCCTCGAAGAACCGGGCGGCCCCGACGAGCAGGGCGATCAGTCCGCTGCCGGTGGCGGCGAGCTGATCCGCCCGGTCCCGGGGCAGGCCGTGGTTGTGCGCCAGGACCAGCCCATCGGTCGAGATGGCGAGGGCGTGGCTGACCTCAGGGGTACGGCCGACAAAATTCTGCAGCAGCCAGCTCAGGTCGTTCGGGCTCGTCACGGCGTCGCTCCAGGTGAGGGGGGGTTTGGGACAATCGGCGTCAGGATGCAGCGGGGGCCCGGCGCCCGGCGACACCCTTGGCATATGCCGACATCGCCGCCGCCACAGCGGACGGGTCGAGCTTGCGCGGCGCGTCGGCAGCCGGTTTCCGGGCGTCGGGGATCAGGTGCGACTGCGGTACGCGACGCGGCAACCCGACCTGGGTGGACGAGGGTGGGGCCTGGGTCGGCAGTGCCATCGTGGCAGCTGCCCACTTCTCGCCGGCATCCGCCGGCCAGGTGACCTTCACCGAGTCACCGTCCATCGCGGTCTTGAACCAGCCGTTCACCGCACGCTGGTCCGACGACGACGCCGTACCGGTGCCAGCCCCCGGCTGGAACAGCGGGGCGGGCGCGGAAGGCGCCGGACCGGAGCCGACGGGTGCCGCAGCGGGTGCCACAGCCTGTCCGACACCGGCCGGCCGGGACACGACGGGAAGCCGTGCGGTGTCGGACATGGCCTGACCGGCGCCGGCGCCGGCGGGAACCCGTGCCGTGTTGGGCATGGCCTGACCGACGCCGGCCACAGGGGCGCCGGCACGGGGCGCGGTGGGCGTGAGCGGTTGAACGCCGACAGCGGACGATCGCGCCGGGGCATCCACCGGCTCCGGGCGCTGGACCGGTCGGCGTACGACGATCGCTGCGGGCATCGCGATCTCAGCCACCGTGCCGCGCGTCGGTCCGGGGCGCAGCTCGACCCCGATACCGTGCCGGTCGGCGAGCCGGGAGACCACGGTGAGGCCCATCGCGCGCACTCCCGACACGTCGACCGACGCCGGGTTGGCGAGCGCGGCGTTGAGTTGGTCGCACCGCTGGGGGGAGAGCCCGACGCCCTGGTCGACCACCTGCACGATGGCCCGGTCGGAGAGCGCGTGCCCGGTGACCAGCACCTCGCTCTCCGGCGGGGAGTACCCGGTCGCGTTGTCCAACAGCTCGGCAAGCAGGTGCACGGTCTCGTCCACCGCAGGGCCGGCGATGCACAGCTCCCGGTCGACGGTGCCGATCCGAACCCGGGTGTAGTGCTCGATCTGAGACAGCGCGGCCTGGATCACGTGGTCCAGCGGGACCGGTTCCTGGCGTACCCGGGAAATGCCGGAACCGCCGAGCACCAGCAGGCTCTGGTTGATCCGCGCCATCCGGGTGGCGAGGTGGTCCAGTTGGTACAGCTGCTGGAGCCGCTCCGGGTCGGCCTCGTCGCGCTCCACCTGGTCGACCTGGGCGAGCATCGCGTCCACCAGTCGCTGCTCGCGTCGGGACAGGTGAACGAAGATCTCCGAGATGTTGGCCCGCATCACCGCCTGCTCACCGGCGATCCGGACCGCCTCCCGGTGCAGGGCCCGGGTCGCGGTCGCCACCTCGGCGATCTCGTCGCTACCGGTGATCCGGAACTCCGACACCGAGTGGTCGGCCACCTCGTCCGGCCGCACGCTGCCGGGCGGGGCCGCGTTGAGCTCACGGACCACGGCAGGCAGCCGGTCGTACGCCACCTTGGTCACCGTGTTGCGCAGGGAGCGCAGCCGGCGGGTGATCCGCCGAGCCACCACACCGGTGAGTACGGCGGTGAGCACCAGTACGACGAGAATGCCCACGCTCTGCAAGAGCGCGTTGCGGAGCAGAGCTTGACGCTCGGCCGCCACCCGGTCGGCCACCGCGGTGTCCACCTCGCCCTGGATCTGGAACATCCGGCTGATCCAGCCGTCGGTGGCTTCGACCCATTCGTTCGCGTCGACCTCGAGTCGATCGCCGGGCAGTGTCCGGCCCACCTGGTCCTGCAGCCGCTGCGCGGCGACCACCTGCTGGTCGGTGCCGATCTGCTCCCAGTTCGCCACCCACTTGGGCTCGGCGAGGGCCAGGAAGGCGTTGCTGGCCTCGGCGAAGCGGGCCTGCGCGCCGACGGTCTCCTGCTGCCCGGCCGGGGTCAGCACACCGCCGGCGAGGCTACGCAGCACGATGACCTGGAGCTGGCCGATCGCCTCGCCCGCCTCCGACACCGCGACCGCGGCCCGGACGTCGTCGGCGATGCCGGTCGAGGTGTCGGTGGCCACGGAGGCGCGAAAGGCGAGCAGGTCGGCGATGAGGATGCGGTAGCTGAAGGCGACCGCGGAGAGCGTTGCGCGCGGGCTGGAGCGCACCTGCTCGCGTACGGTGCTCAGCGCGTTCAGCCCGGCGTCGATCCGTTGCAGGGCGGGAACGCCCGCCGTCACCTTCGCACGTCCCCGCTGGAACTCGGCGATCTCGGCGTCCGTCCGCCCCACCTGCTCATCGAATTTGACGCTGGCGGCCTGACTCCGGGTGGTCAGCTCGACCGCGGCGATCACCCGCTCGCCCTGAAGGGCACGGGCCAGCGCACCCGCCTGGGTCGAGAGCTCGACCAGGTCGTGCACGGTGCCCGCGTTCATCACCTGGCGGACCGTCCCCTGCAGGGCCAGGCCGGCGAAGGCGATAACGGCGACCAACGGCACCGCGACCAGTAGTCGCAGCAGGCGGACGATGCTTCCACGGGCCAGCCATCCCCGGCGCGCTTCGGCGTGTGTGCGCACCTCACCTGCCGCTACCGCACGTATCACTGGCTTACTCCGCCCCCTTTGCGTCATCGATTTTGATCGCGGCAGGACCCGACACGTGCGCCGGGTACATGGTGGAGGGTGGGCGACATGCCCACGTCGAAGCGCATTCCTACCATGACGGGGAGGCCCCGAAGGATCATGATCGGCCTTCCGGAAGGTGATTGACGGGTCGGACGATACTTGAGTGCACGATCGCGACGCGCGCGGCGCCGATTGTCACACATTAATATCCGGACAGGCGATGGCCGACCTGCCCTGATCCAGTTCCATATGGATGCTTGCTTCCCCCTTGCCGTCTGGTCGGGACCACATCGAGATCATTGGCACGAAAGCGCGCCATGGAGAGCATCCTCGTACCAACATCCTGCATGTAGCCGAGGGGGCGATGAGATGCATGGGGGGCACGGAGACCATGGACATGCGGGGCACGACAAGCATGCGGGGCACGACCCGGAGGCGTTCCGCCGCAAGTTCTGGCTGAGCCTGGCGCTGACCGTGCCGATCGTGGTCACCAGCCACATGGTGATGGACTGGTTCGGCTACCGGCTGGAGTTTCCTGGGATCGGCCTCGTCGGTCCGCTGCTGGGCACGGTGGTGTTCGGATACGGCGGGTGGCCGTTTCTCCAGGGGGCGACACGCGAGGTCCGGGATCGCGCCCCGGGCATGATGCTACTGATCGCGATGGCGATCAGCGTGGCCTACCTGGCGTCGCTGGCCACCGCGCTCGGTGCGTTCGATTTGGACTTCTGGTGGGAACTGGCCGCCCTGGTCACGATCATGCTCCTCGGGCACTGGCAGGAGATGAAGGCGATCGGGCAGGCCCAGGGCGCCCTGTCGGCGCTGGCCGCGCTCCTGCCCGACGACGCGGAACGGTTGGACCCGGAGGGCCGGCCGGAGCGTGTGCCGGTGGCCGAACTGCACGTCGGTGACCTGGTCCTGGTGCGGCCGGGTGGACGGGTGCCGGCGGACGGGCGGATCGTCGACGGCCGAGCCGAGCTGGACGAGTCGATGATCACGGGCGAGTCGAGGCCGGTGTCCCGGTCGACCGGCGACCGGGTGGTGGCCGGTACGGTCGCCACCGATGCGGCGCTGCGGGTCCGGATCGATGCGGTGGGCGACGACACCGCACTGGCCGGCATCCAGCGGCTGGTGACGCAGGCGCAGCAGTCCAGCGGCCGCGCGCAACTGTTGGCCGACCGCTTCGCGGCCTGGTTGTTCTACATCGCCACCGTCACCGCCGTGGTCACGCTCACGGTGTGGGCGGTGCTCGGCAACCTGGGCGCGGCGGTCGTCCGCACCGTGACCGTGTTGGTCATCGCCTGCCCACACGCGCTCGGCCTGGCCATCCCGCTGGTGATCGCCCTCTCCACGGCGGTGGCCGCGAAGGGCGGCATCCTGGTCAAGGATCGGCTTGCGCTGGAGCGGATGCGCACCGTGGACACCGTCCTGTTCGACAAGACCGGCACCCTGACCCGGGGCGAGCACGTCGTCACCGGCCTCGCCGCCACCGGCAGCGGCAGCGAGGCCGAGGTGCTCGCCGTCGCTGCGGCAGTGGAGGCCGACAGCGAGCACCCGCTGGCCCGGGCCATCGTCGCCGCCGCCGCGGAGCAGGGTCTCCGGCGAACCGCGCGGGGCTTCCAGGCGCTGCCCGGCCGTGGGGTACGCGCCGAGGTCGACGGGACCGGCTACGCGGTCGGCGGCCCGGCGCTGCTGCGGGAGTTCGATGTCACCGTCCCCGACGACCTCGCCGGCCGGCGGGACGAATGGTCCCGACGGGGAGCCGCGGTGCTCTACCTGCTGCGCCTGGACGACGGTCCGGCCCACGTGCTCGGTGCGCTCACATTGGAGGACGAGGTGCGGCCGGAGGCTCGCCAGGCCATCGCCGACCTACGGGAGCAGGGGATACGCAAGATCGTAATGATCACCGGAGACGCGCGGCCGGTCGCCGAGGCGGTCGCCGCCGGCCTGGGGTTCCGCCCCGGCGAGGACGAGGTCTTCGCCGAGGTGCTGCCGGCGGACAAGGACGACGCGGTGGCGGACCTGCAACGCCGGGGGCTGCGGGTGGCGATGGTGGGTGACGGGGTCAACGATGCTCCCGCCCTGGCCCGCGCGAACGTCGGCATCGCGATCGGCGCGGGCACCGACGTGGCCATCGAGTCCGCCGGGGTGGTGCTCGCCTCCTCCGACCCGCGCGGCGTGACCGGGGTGATCCGGCTGTCCCGGGCCGCGTACCGAAAGATGATCCAGAACCTCGCCTGGGCCGCCGGCTACAACGTGGTCGCGCTGCCGCTCGCCGCCGGTGTGCTGGCCTGGGCCGGGGTGACGCTGAGCCCGGCGGTCGCCGCAGTGCTGATGTCGGCCTCCACCATCGTGGTGGCGCTCAACGCCCAGTTGCTGCGCCGGGTCCAACTGCGCGCGACGGGCTGACGGTCCGGCCCGGGAAACTTCGTACAAGACCACCGCGCGGTACGCCACCCAGACTCGACGGCATGGAGACCGAGCCCGTACGCTTCGACACCAAGATCGCGGTGTTGCTCCGCGACGATCTGCCCACCTGGCAACGCCTCAACATGACGGCGTTCCTGGTCAGCGGCATCGGCCAGGCGGCGCCCGAGGTGATCGGCGAGCCGTACGCCGACGCCGACGACACGCCCTACCTGCCGATGTTCCGGCAGCCGGTGCTCGTCTTCACCGGCGCGAAGGAGACGCTGATCGCCGCCCACCAGCGCGCCGTCAGCCGTGGACTGTCCCTGTCGGTCTTCACCTCCGACCTGTTCGGGACCGGCAACGACCGGGACAACCGGGCGGCCGTCCGCGCCGTCGGCCGCGACCAGCTCGACCTGACCGGGTTGGCCGTGTACGGCCCGAAAAACGCGGTGGACAAGGTACTCAAGGGCGCCCGGATGCACCCGTGACCGGATCAGCAGCGCCCGCTGCGGCGGTACCCCGGGATCGGGAGCGGGCGGCGGCGCGGTACCGGCCCGGGCTGAAGCCGAGGACCCGCTTGAAGTGCCGGCCCAGGTGTGCCTGGTCGTAGAAGCCGGCCGCGACCGCCACCTCCCGGGCCGGCATTCCCTCCGCCAGCAGCCGTCGGGCCAGATCCACGCGGCGGGAGATCACATACTGGTGCGGCCCGAGGCCGAAGGCGACGGAGAAGGCCCGCACCAGGTAGGTCGGGTGCGCGTGCAGGGCAGCGGCTGCCTCCCGCAGGCTCACCCCCGCCACGAAACGCTCGTCCAGCAGGTCGCGGAGACGACGGGCGATGCGGGGATCCCGCGCCGGCCGCAGGTCGACAGCGCTCGGCGTGAGGTGGGCGCGGAGTCGCTCGGCGACGAAGGCGAGATGCACCTCGGCGGCGAACTCGTCACCGGGCCCGGCCAGCCGCGCGTGCAACAGGTCGATCCGCCGCCGCAGGGCCGCGTCGGCCATCGCCGGCCGGTCCACGGCGCGGCCGATCAGGCGTTCGCCAAGCTGCCCCGGGTCGAGGTACAGGACGCGCTTGCGGAAGCCGTGCGGTGTGGCCGGGCAGCCGTTGTGCGCCACGCCCGGCGGCAGCAGCGTGACGACCTGCCGGAACGCCCCGTGTTCGTGGCGGTCGAGGTCGTACCGGACGACCCCGTCGTCGACCACGAGCAAGGTCCAACTGCCGTGGGTGTGCATGGGGTAGGTGTGGTCGGTGAACCGGGCGTGCAGCACCTCGGTTATCCCGCTGATCGGGGGCGACCACACCCGTACGTCCTGGCGGGTGGACACCCGACGGACGTTACGCGGCGGGATAGGCGCGGGTCTCGGCGGCCTTGACCGCGGCCCAGACCGGCTGCCCCGGAGCCAGCCGCAGCTGGGCGGCGGCGGCCGGGGTGACGTCGGCGGCCACCTCGATCGGGCCGCTGAGCTGGATCCGCAGGTTGTCGCCGTGCCGTTGCACCCCGGCGATGGTGGCCGGCCAGGTGTTGCGGGGACTCCCGTCGGGCTGACGCGGATGCAGGGCCACGGCCGAGGGAGGGAAGGCCACGAAGACCTCGCCGTCGTGCCGGTCGCCGGTGGTGAGCCCGAAGCCGTCGGTGAGCCGGACCCGCTGCCCAGTGGCCCGGCCCCGGTAGAGGTTGAGCCCGACCAGCCGGGCCACGTAGTCGGTGCGAGGTTGGGCGGTGATGGTGGCGGCAGGGCCCGCCTGGACCGCGTGGCCGTCCTCGATGATGACAAGTCGGTCGGCGAGCACCAGGGCGTCGAGGGGGTCGTGGGTGACCAGCAGGGTGGCTCCGGGATGGGCGGTGAGGTGCTGGTGCAGTTGGGCGCGAGTGTCCAGGCGAGTGCGGGCGTCGAGAGCTGCCAGCGGTTCGTCGAGCAGCAGCAGCGCCGGCTCGACGGCCAGAGCGCGGGCGAGGGCGACCCGCTGGGCCTGCCCGCCGGAGAGCTGTCGGGGCTTGCGGCGGGCGTGCTCGGTCAGCCCCATCCGGGCCAGCCAGTCGGCCGCCCGCTGCCGGGCCTGCTGCCGGTCGAGGCCGCGACGACGCGGGCCGAAGGCCACATTGTCCAGCGCGTTCAGGTGCGGAAAGAGCAGGTACTCCTGGAAGACCACGCCGATCGGGCGATGCTCGGTGGGGATCCACGCCCGGCGGTCGGGATGGTCCAGCTCGCGCCCGGCGAGGGTGAGGTGCCCGGCCGAGAGCGGAAGCAGGCCGGCCAGCGCACGCAGGGCGGTGGTCTTGCCGGCTCCGTTGGGCCCGAGCAGCGCGACGACCTCACCCGGATCGATGGTCAGCGGCAGGTCGAGGCGGAAGCTGCCCCGGTCCACCACCAGGTGGGCGTCGAGGAGTGGCCCGGCGGCGCTCATCCGCCGGTCCAGCGGTCACGGAGGCTGGCGAGGATCACCACGGAGACGGTGAGCAGGATGAGGCTGAGCACGATCGCGGCCTCCAGGTCGGTCTCCAGAGCGAGGTAGACGGCCACCGGCATGGTCTGCGTACGGCCGGGGTAGTTGCCGGCGAAGGTGATGGTGGCGCCGAACTCGCCGAGCGCGCGGGCCCAGCAGAGCACCGCTCCGGCGGCCACTCCGGGTGCCACGAGCGGCAGCGTGACGTGGGTGAAGGTGGTCCACCGGCCGGCACCGAGGGTGGCCGCGGCCTCCTCGTATCGGGTGTCGGCGCCTCGGAGCGCCCCCTCCACCGCGATGATCAGGAACGGCATGGCGACGAACGCCTCGGCGAGCACGACCGCGGTGGTGGTGAACGGCAGGGTGATACCGAACGTCGCGTCGAGCCAGGAGCCGACCAGCCCGCGACGACCGAAGACCAGCAGCAGGGCCACGCCGCCGACCACCGGCGGCAGTACGAGCGGCACGGTGACCAGGGCGCGCACCACCCGGCGGCCGGGGAACCGGACGCGGGCCAGCAGCCAGGC
Organism: Micromonospora qiuiae; assembly: GCF_016863555.1. Classification (GTDB taxonomy): domain Bacteria; phylum Actinomycetota; class Actinomycetes; order Mycobacteriales; family Micromonosporaceae; genus Micromonospora; species Micromonospora qiuiae. The sequence continues at coordinate 26,663 of NZ_BOPC01000068.1, forward strand.
CAGGGGCACACCGAGGGCCAGGCAGAGCAGGGTGGCCAAGGTGGCGGTCTGCATCGACAGCCGCAGCGCAGTGAGCACGGCCGGTTCGGTGAGCCGCTGCGGCAGCGTGCTCCACGGGGCCCGGACGAGCAGTCCGACCAGCGGCAGCACGAGGAAGAGCAGCCCGAGCGCGGCGGGCAGCAGCAGGGCCACCGGTGTCCGGCCGGCGCGTCGGGCGGTGCGTCGGGCGGTGCGTCGGGCGGTGCGTCGGTCGGCGCGTCGGGTGGGAGCCGGTAGCGCGAGCGTGGCTGGCCGCGCCACCTCGTTGTCGAGGCGGGACACCGGCTACGGCGCCTGGAACCCGGCGGCGGTGAGCACGCTGCGGCCGGCGTCGGAGCGGACGTACTCGACGAACGCCCGCGCGGTGGGCAGGTTGCCCGAGTCCTCCAGCACGACGATCGGGTACTCGTTGACCGCCCCGACGGATTCGGGGAACTCGATCCCGTCGACATCGTCGGCGGCGGCCCGGACGTCGGTGCGGTAGACCAGCGCGGCGTCGACCTCGCCCAGCCGCACCTTTGCCAGGGCCGCCTTGACGTCCTGCTCGAGGGTGACCGGGGTGAGCGTCACGTCGGCGAGGTCCAACGCCCGGCGTGCCGCCGCCCCGCACGGCACCCGCTCGGCGCAGAGCGCGACCTTCGCGCCGGGCCTGGTCAGATCGCCCAGACCGGTCACCGCGTCCGGGTTGCCCCCTGGTACGGCGATGACCAGCTGATTGCGGGCGAAGGTGACCGGTTCGCCGTCACCGTCGCCGGCCTCGATGACGGCGGCCATGTTGGCCGGAGCGGCGGAGGCGAAGACGTCCGCCGGGGCGCCCTCGTTGATCTGGTTGGCCAGGGCGGAGCTGCCGGCGAAGTTGAAGATCACCTTCACCCCATGGTGCGCCGCCTCGAAGTCCTGGCCGATCCGGGTGAACGATTCGGCCAGCGACGCGGCGGCGAAGACAGTGAGCTGTCCGCCGATGCCGTCGTCAGCGGCGGGCCGGTCGGTCGAGTCGTCGCCGCACCCGCTCAGGCCCAGCACCACGAGCGCGGTGACCGCAGCCAGGGCGGCGCGCAGCCGTACCCCTCTCATCAGTTGGTCCTTCCCCGATGCCGGTGCTCGCCCCCACCCTACGACCCGCACCCGCACCCCCCAGCCCCGTCGATCTTGCACTTTCGGTCGCCTTTATACGCCTTGTGTCAGGTTTTGCGGGGACAGAAAGTGCAAGATCGCGTGGAGCGGGAGGCGGGGGGTGAGCGGGGTTACGGGGGGTGGGGAACTTTTGGGTGGGGTGGGGCGACCATCTACGTGACACTCTTCGAGGGGAAGTAGATGCCCATCACATCGCCCGGCCGAATCGTCCGGCCAGCAGCTGCTCGACTGACGAGGAGAATGGACCCCATGCTTCGCCACCTCCGCCGCCCGTTCGCCGCCGGCCTCGTCGCCGCGCTGGCCGCTGCGGCCCTGCTGATCGCGCCCGCCTCCCCCGCGTACGCGCACAACGTCCTGCGCAAGGCGACCCCCGCCCAGGACGCCGAACTCGACACCGCACCGACCAAGGTCACGCTGGAGTTCATGGAAAGGCTGAACCCTCAGTTCACCACCATCACGCTCAGCGACGCCGACAAGCAGCCGGTGGCCACCAGCGAACCTGACGTGTCCGGCACCAAGGGCACGATCACCATCGACGCACCGCTGGCCAACGGCGTCTACACGGTCGCGTACCGGGTGGTCTCCCTCGACGGGCACCCGGTGCAGGGGTCGTACAAGTTCACCGTCGCCGATCCCACCGCCATCGCCGAGCCCTCCCCTAGCGCCGAGCCGAGCGAGCCGGCGGAGACGACACCCGCGGCCCCGACCACCGCGCCGACCTCAGCCGCTGCCGCCAGCCCCGTCGCCGATGAGTCGTCCGGCGGCTCCGGCCTGCTGGTCGGGCTGGTCGCCGGTGGCCTGGCGCTGGTCGCCCTGGTGGTCGGTGCGGTGCTGTTCCTGCGCCGGCGCGGCAGCGCGAGTCCAGGCGCTCGGTGATCAACCGGGCGGGGCGGCGTGCGGGGTGGGCACCCGGTCGGCCTCCGCGTAACCGGCGGCCTGGAGGGTGAACAGCTCGGCGTAGCGGCCGCCAGCGGTCATCAGCTCGTCGTGGGTGCCCGCCTCGACCAGCCGCCCGTGGTGCAGGACGAAGATCCGGTCCGCGTGCCGGACATTGGCCAGCCGGTGGGTGATGAGGATGGTGGTCACCCGGCCCTGCCGGTCGCGGATGGCCTGGAACAGCGCGTTCTCCGCGCGCGGGTCGAGCGCGGAGGACGGCTCGTCCATCACCAGCAGTTCGGCGTCGCGGAGGAACCCGCGGGCGGCGGTGATCCGTTGCCACTGGCCGCCGGAGAGATCCTGACCGTTGGCGAAGGTGCGGTCCAGCAGCGTCTCGTAGCCGTACGGCAGCTCGCGGATCATGTCGTGGGCGACCGCGCGGGTGGCGGCGGCCTCGATCCGGTCCTGCCGGGCCTCGGCGTCGATGTCGCCGATGGCGATGTTCGTGGCCGCCGTGAACGGCCACTTGTGGTACTCCTGGGTGACCACCGCGATGCGGGCCCCCAGCCCGTCGCGGTCCCACTCCGACAGCGGCACGCCGTTCCACCGGATGACCCCCTCGCTGGGCGTACGCAAGGTGGCGATCATCGCGGCAAGGCTGCTCTTGCCCGACCCGTTCTCCCCGACGAAGGCCACCGTCTGCCCCGCCTCGATGGTCAGCGTCACGCGATCCACCGCCGGGCTGTCCCGCTCGGGGTAGCACAGGCTCACCGCGTCGACGGTCAGTACGCGCAGCCGGTCCGGCGTGCCCACGCCCGACTGGCCGGGTAGGTAGGCGGCGGCGCGGGTCATGAACCCGGTGTAGTCGCGGAAGTGCTGACCCTCGGTGTAGACGCGGTCGACCTGGAAGGTGACGGTGGAGAGCGAGCGCTGCGCCGCCTGCACCGCGATCACACAGGTCGCGGCAGCGGCGAGCGGGATCTGCCCGTCGACCAGCAGCAGGCCGAGCAGGACGTACACCACGCCGGTCGCCACTCCCCCGATCATCGCGCCCAGCGTGGTGGTCGTGGTGACCCGGCGGGCCAGCAGGAGCTGGATGTCGGTTTCCACCCCCATCACCCGGTCGTACTGGTCGAGCAGGAATCGGCGCAGCCCGTACGAACGCAACTCCGGGGCGGAGGCCCGTTCAGCCATCAGCCGATGCAGCAACCACTGCCGGCGCCGCCGTACTGAACCGGCGATGTAGGTCTGGTACCGCAGGTGTCCCGCCCGCAGCGACGCCCACGCGTTCGGCACTGTCGCCACCAGCAGCGCCAGCAGCAACATCGGGTGGATCAGCACCACGGCGACGGCCACCCCGATCACCCCGACCAGCCCGGCGAGCAGGTTCATCGACGCCTGCACCAGGTCGATGGCGGAGTCTGTGCCCCGCGATGCGCGTTCCATGTCGTCGGCGAAGGCATCCGCGTCGAACGCCTCCAACCGCACCGCCGTGGTCACCTCGAACAGGCCCCGCTCGACCTCGCGGCTCACCCTCGGCGTCAGCCCGTTGAGCGCGTACCCGGTGGCGATGCCCATACCGGCGCGGATCGCGGTCGCGCCGGCCAGCACCACGAGCGCCGGCAGGGCCGCGATCACCTTGTCCCCGGTCGGCCCACCCGCGAACAGTTCCACCAGCACCCGCTGGGTGGCCAGCAGGCCGAACGCGGCCATCACACCGGCACCGACCGTGGCCACGGCCACCACCGAGGTACGCAGCCGGTCCGCCCGCCAACTGATTCCCAGGGCCGCCCAGACCAGCCGGGGCAGCTCAGCGAAGACGGCGAAGAGTCCCGCCTCCGCCCGGGCCCGCACGCCCGTTTCCCACCACATCGCCCGCAGCTCGGGCAGCACCGATTCGGCAGCCGTCGGCCCGGCTTGCCGCGGTCGGATACGACGCCGGGTGGAAACAGCCGCCATGGTCACCTCCGCGCAGTCGAACAGCTACCTATGGTCACTGCCGACCCGGGCGTCGGTCCACCCCTGTCGGCGCGCCGAATCGCCTGGCCGGATCGACGTGAAGCGGCGCGCCGGGCACGGACCTCAGGTGAGTTCGACGGCGCTATACCGTGCACTGGTAGGAGGTGGACCTGTGCGGCCTGAGCGACCGCCGATCGACCCGGATGTCGACCTCGGCGTTCCGCGCCAGCGCGCCGAGCTCCGGGAGGGCCGCGCCGGCCTGCTCACCGCGATCGCCGTCGGCGGCATGGTCGGCGCGGTGGGCCGGCACGGGCTTGCCGTGGCCTTCCCGCATGCGCCCGGCGAATTTCCCTGGGCCACCTTCGCCGTCAACGTCTCGGGCTGCCTGCTCATCGGCGTGCTGATGGTCCTGATCACCGAGGTCTGGCACGCACCACGACTGGTTCGGCCCTTCCTCGGCGTCGGCGTCCTCGGCGGATACACCACCTTCTCCACCTACGCTGTCGAGGTGCAGCAGGCGGTGGCCGCCGGCGCGGCGCGGGCCGCACTGCTGTACCTCGCCGGCACCCTCGTCGCCGCGCTCACCGCGGTCTGGTCCGGGATGACGCTGACCCGCATGGCCACCGGTCGCGTGATCGCCGGGGGATCGCCGCCGAGCAACGCCGGTTCGCGCGGGGACGTCGAATGACGGTGATCCTCGTGGCGCTCGGTGCGGCGATCGGCGCCCCGCTCCGCTATCTGGTCGACCGGGCCGTACAGGCGCGGCACGACTCCACGTTTCCCTGGGGCACCTTTGCCGTCAACGTCGCGGGCTCGCTCGTTTTCGGCGTCCTCATCGGTGGCGCGGCCGGCCACGCGGTGCCCGGTTCCCTGGTCGCTCTGCTCGGCACCGGCCTGTGCGGGGCACTGACCACCTACTCGACCTTCGGTTACGAAACCGTCCGGCTCTTCGAGGACGGCGCCCGTCGCTACGCGTTGATCAACGCTGGCGCCAGCGTCGGTGCCGGGCTTGGCACCGCGTTCGCCGGTGTCGCACTGGCCCACGCCGTCTGGGGCTGAGCACCAGGTTTGCCAGCTCTGGAGGCGGGTAGACGCGCGGCCCGCGTCGCCCGGCCGCGGGGAGAAGCGGCTGGGCGTCCTCCGCTGGAGCTGTGCTGACCTGGTAAGGAGGCCCGGTGCGGGGTGAGTTGGACCCCGGCTGCGTACTGTGCACCGGCGGGTTGCCGGCATCCTGGGTGCTGTCGTACACCGACGGCGACCCGGCGGGCGAGGGCACCCGGGAAACGATGCTGACCCTGGGCAACGGATACCTCGCGTCCCGCGGGGCCGCCCCTGAGGCGGTGGCCGACGGCGTCCACTACCCCGGCACCTACCTCGCCGGATTCCACAACCGCCAACCCGGGCCGGCCCGCGGCGAGGAGAGCATCGTCAACCTGCCGAACTGGCTGCCGTTGACCTTTCGTCCCGCCGCCGGCCAGTGGTACGCCCCGGGGCACGGCCGGCGCCTGCACGAACACCGGGCACTGGACCTGCGGTGTGGGCTGTACCTACGCGAACTCCTGGTACTCGACCCGGCCGGCCGGCGTACCCGGATCCGGCAACGGCGCCTGGTATCGATGGCCGCACCGCACCTCGCCGCGCTGGAGACCACCCTCGTCGCGGAGAACTGGTCGGGCCGGTTGGAGATCCGTTCCGGCATCGACGGCGGCGTGCGAAACACGAACAGCCCCGCCGAGGCCGAGACCTCCGGCCGGCACCTGACCGGCGTCGCCCCCGGTGCCGACGGTGCCGACGTCATCTGGTTGACGGCGACGACGACCGGAGCGGCACACCAGGTGGCGGTGGTCGCCCGGACGACGCTCACCGGCGGCGGGGCGGCCGACCGCCGCCAGGTGGGCGGCGCGGAGGATGTCGCCCAGGTCGTCACACTCGACGTGGGCGCCGGAGAGCCGCTGGTGGTGGAGAAGACGGCCGCGGTCTTCTCGTCCCGGGACGCCGCGGTCGACCAACCGCTCGCCGCGGCCCGGGACGAGGTCCGCCGGGCCGGTTCGTTCGCCCGGCTGCTCGCCGAGCACACCGCCGCGTGGCAGGACCTCTGGGCGCGGTTCCGGCTGGACGTGGGTGAGTCGCACGCGTGGCAGCTGCCGATCCGCGTACACACCTTCCACCTGCTGCAGACCCTTTCGCCGTACGCGGCCGAACTCGACGCCGGGGTGCCGGCGCGCGGATTGCACGGAGAGGGCTACCACGGGCACATCTTCTGGGACGAGCTGTTCGTCTACCCGTACCTCAATCTGCGGTTTCCCGAGTTGACCCGGGCTCTGCTCGAGTACCGGCACCGGCGGCTGACCGCCGCGCGACGGCAGGCGGCCGACACCGGTGGGGAAGGCGCCCTCTACCCGTGGCAGAGCGGCACCAGCGGGCGGGACGAGAGCCCGCGATGCTCGGTGAACCCGGTCAACGGCGAGTGGATGCCCGATCACACCGGTCGGCAGCCGCACGCCAACCTCGCCATCGCGTACTCCGTGTGGCGGTACTGGGAGACCACCGCCGACCTGTCCTTCCTCGCCGAGTCCGGGCTTGAGCTGCTGGTCGCCACAGCCCGCTACTGGGCGGCGGCGGCCAGCTACGATCCGACCGACGACCGGTACGACATCCGTGGCGTGACCGGGCCCGACGAGTACCACGACGGCTACCCGGGGCGGCCCGGCCAAGGGCTGGACAACTGCGCGTACGTCAACGTCATGGTCGCCTGGGTGCTCGGCCGAGCCGAGGAGGCGTACGCGATCGTCGGCCGGCATCCCGGCGCCGTGCCGTGGCGGGCGATCGCCGTCGACGGCGCGGAGCGCGCGCGGTGGGCACGCGTCGCCCGGCGACTGCGGCTGGCCTTCCTCCCGGACGGGATACCCGCGCAGTTCGAGGGATACCGGGACCTCGCCGAGCTGGACTGGGACCGGTACCGGCAGCGCTACGGCGACCTGCGTCTGCTCGGCCCGCTGTTGCAGGTCGAGGGCGACGACCCGAACCGGTACAAGATATCCAAGCAGGCCGACGTGCTCATGCTGCTGTACCTGTTCAGCGCCGAGGAGCTGACCGCACTGGTACGCCAGCTCGGCTACACCTTCGACCCGGCACGCATTCCGGCCATCGTCGACTACTACCTGTCCCGCACCACTCACGGCTCCACACTCAGTCGGGTGGCCCACGCCTGGGTACTGGCCCGGACGGACCGCCGCCGGTCCTGGGAGATGTTGCTCGCCGCGCTCGGCACCGACCTGACCGACCCGGCGCACAGCAGCACCCGGGAAGGCATCCACCTCGGCGCGACCGCAGGCACCCTGGACATCCTTCAGCGCTGCTACACCGGGCTGGAGGTACGCGGCGACGTGCTGCGGCTCAACCCGTTGCTGCCCGACTGCCTCGACCACCTCGACTGCGTGATCCGGTACCGGAACCGGCTGATCGAGCTGCGGATCGACCACCACACCGTCCGCTTCACCACACCTCCCGGGGCGGACCCGCCGGTCACCGTGCTGGTCCACGAGCGACCGGTGGTGCTGGCGGCCGGCACCACCGTCGCCGTCGAACTCCGACCGATGCGGGCCGGGGTTATCCCCGAGTCAGGGGGGTAGTCGCAGGCATTGTCCGGGCACCCGCCGCACCACCGACCGGAGCTGCGATGAACTATCCCCCCATCGACTCGTACGCCTTTCTCTCCGACACCCACACCGCCGCGTTGGTCGCCGCCGACGGGGCCATCGAGTGGTTCTGTGTGCCGCACTTCGCCGGGGACGCGGTCTTCGCCCGCATGCTGGACCGCCGCCGCGGCGGCGTCTTCGACCTGTCCGTGGTCGGCTGCGCCGGGCCGAGCCGGCGGTACCTGCCGGACACCCTGGTGCTGGAGAGCCGGTGGACGACCCCGGACGGGGCGGCGGTCGTGCACGACTTCCTGGCGGTGGCGCCCGACGGCGTCGCCCAGCCGGTGCGGCCGAACAAGCTGCTGGTGCGCCGGGTGCGGGTCGAGCAGGGCAGGGTCCGGCTGGCCGCCCGGGTGGCCCCCCGGCCGGGGTACGGCGCTCAGGACGTGACCTGGAGGCAGGTCGACGGACGCTGGCGGGCCGCCGGCGCCCCACTCTGGATCGGCTCCGACCTGCCCTGCGAGGTGACCGAGGGAGTCCTGCGAATCGAGGGGGAACTGGCCGCCGGTGCGACGGCGGTGGTGCTTGCCGGCTACAGCGAGGACGCCACCGTCGAGGTCGACCCGGACGAACTGTTGGCGCGCACCTGCCGGACCTGGCAGGCGTGGTCGGCGCGCAGCGACTACGCCGGGTTCGGCGCGGAGGCCGTCCGACACAGTGCGCTGGTGCTGCGCGGGCTCTCCTTCGACGAGACCGGAGCGCTGATCGCCGCGGCCACCACCAGCCTGCCCGAGGAGATCGGCGGGGTCCGCAACTGGGACTACCGGTACACCTGGCACCGGGACGCGGCACTGCTGTTGCTCGCGCTCTTTCGTCTCGGCCACGCGAAGGAGGGCCGGCGGTACGGGCGCTTCCTGCTCTCGCTCTGCACCGAGGAACTGCTCACCCCGCTGGCCGACATCCACGGCCGCGCGTCCGAGGAACAGGAGCTGTCCCACCTGGAGGGGTACGCCGGCTCCCGGCCGGCGCGGATCGGCAACGAGGCCGCCGAACAGGTGCAGTTCGACACGTACGGGCACATCCTGGACGGCGCGCTGGTGTACCAGGAACTCACCGGCGACCTGACCGACGAGGAGTGGACGCTGCTGCGCAGACATGTCGACGTGATGGCCGACCGTTGGCGCGAGCCGGACCACGGCACCTGGGAGGTCCGGGGACCGCGCCGGCACTACGTCAACGCGAAGGTGATGACCTGGGTCTGCCTGGACCGGGGCATCCGCCTGGCGAAGCTGCTCGACGACCGTACGGCGGACGTCGAGCGGTGGCGCGCGGCCCGCGACGCGATACGCGCCGAGGTGCTGGAGCGCGGCTTCAATCCGCAGCTGAACAGCTTCGTGATGACGTACGACTCGACCAGGCTGGACGCCTCGTTGCTGCGTATCCCGCTGGTCGGTTTCCTGCCCGGCGACGACCCCCGGATGCTGGCCACCATCGACCGGCTGCGCGAGGAACTGGAGATCGGGCCCGGCCTGCTGCTGCGTTACCGGGCGGACGACGGCCTGCCCGGCACGGAGGGTGCGTTCCTGATCTGCTCGTTCGAACTGGTCTCGGCGCTGGTGCTGGCGGGCCGGCGGGACGAGGCCGCCGAGGTCTTCGACCAGCTCAGCCGGTACGCCGGTCCGCTCGGCCTGTACGCCGAGGAGCTCGCCCCGGATGGGACGGCCCTGGGCAACTATCCACAGGCGTTCACCCACCTCGCGCTGATCGAGGCGGCACTCAACCTCGACGGGGCGGGCAACCGGGAGGCGCTGCACGCCTGGGCGGCTCGGGTCGGCTCCTGACCAGGGTTTGTGCGACCGGGCAGGACATCTGGCGGGAACCACCCCGGCCCGGGGAGCGACTACCGGTACATGGGCTGTGAGCAGTGGCGGGAGATTCTGTCGGCGCAGTTGGACGGTGAGGCGACGCCGGACGAGCAGCACACGGTCGCGGGGCACCTGGAGACCTGCGCCAGCTGCCGGGGCTGGCTGGACGCGGCGGCGGCGGTGACCCGGCGGGCGCGTACCCAGGTGGTTACCGACCTGCCGGACCTGCGCGAGAAGATCCTCGCCGCCGCGCCGCCCCCGCGCCGACGTCGGTGGCGCATGCCGCTCGTCGACCGGCTCACCACGTTCACCGGCCTGCGCGCCGCGCTCGGTTTGCTCGGCGCGGTCCAGCTGGTCCTCGGGCTGACCCAGATCGGGCGCGTCGATGTGGCCGGGCACCTGCACGTCAGCGGCCAGCACCTGTGGCACGAGTCCGCCGCCTGGAACGTCGCGGTCGGCGCCGGGTTCCTCTTCGTCGCGTTGCGTCGTACCTCGCCGTCGGGGCTGCTGCCGATGCTCAGCGCCTTCGTGGTGACCCTCGTGCTGCTGTCGGTCAACGATCTCGTCGCCTCGCAGGTCGCGGTGGAACGACTGGTCAGCCACGGCTTCCTCGTGATCGGTTTTCTGATCGTCGTTCTGCTGGCCCGCAGCTCGCGGCAGCCCGGTGACCCGAGCGACCGGCACCGGCCGGAGGGATCCCGCTGGCAGCTACAACTCGACGAGCCCGACGAGCCCGCTCCCCTGCGTCTGGTGCCGCCGTACTCAGCCGAGGCCCGCGAGGGCAACGCCCGCCCCCGCCACGGCAACCAGCGTCGGCGCGCCGCCTGACGTCGCCGCCGGATCAGCCGGCCGCGTCGGGCCGGTCGCCTCGATGGTCGGTGGTGGCGAGCCGCATCGCCGCGACCAGGTCATCGCGGGCCCGGGCGACCCGCGACCGGATGGTGCCGACCGGCACGTCGCAGACCTGCGCGGCCTCGGCGTACGACAGGCCGAGCAACTGGGTGCTCACGAACGCTTCCCGGCGCTCGGGGGCGAGGCCGTCGAGCAGCCCGTGCAGCGCCACCCGCTCGTCCACCGCGGCGCACACCCCGGCCGGCGTCGCTTCCGCGGCGGCCTGCCAGTCGGCCAGGTTCGCCGTGCGGGGGCGGCAGGTGGCGGCCCGCACCTGGTCCACTGCGACCCGCCGGGCGATGGCGAGCAGCCAGGTCCGCGCCGTGGATTTGCCGGCGAACGACGGCAGTGCCCGCCAGGCCCGCAGGTACGTCTCCTGGACCAGGTCGTCGACTTCCCGCACCCCGGGCAGGTGGGCCAGAAACCGCCGCACGTCGTGCTGGGTCGCGCGGACGAACGCCGCCGCCGCGGCGTGGTCGCCCCCGCCCGCGGCGAGGGCGTACCCGGTGGCGTCGTCGGTCACGGCTGTCATCGCCGTATTGGTCGGTTGGCGGGTCGGATTGGTTCCCGGCCGGTTGGTCGCTCACCGGCCGGGTGGGCAGGCACGGTGAGTCAGGTGACCGGCCGGAACCGACGTAGCCGGAGGCTGTTGGCCACCACGAAGACCGAGGAGAAGGCCATCGCCGCACCGGCGATCATCGGATTGAGCAGGCCCGCGGCGGCCAGTGGCAGGGCCGCCACGTTGTAGGCGAAGGCCCAGAACAGGTTGCCCTTGATGGTGCCCAGGGTGCGGCGGGCGAGCCGGATGGCGTCCACCGCGGCCAGCAGGTCGTCCCGCACCAGGGTCAGATCGGACGCCTCGATCGCCACGTCCGTGCCGGTGCCCATGGCCAAACCGAGATCGGCCCGGGCCAGCGCGGCGGCGTCGTTGACCCCGTCGCCGACCATTGCCACCGTCCGGCCCTCGGCCTGGAGGCGAGCGACCACCTCGACCTTCTCCGCCGGCAGCACCTCCGCGATCACCTCGTCGATGCCCACCTCGGCGGCCACCGTCCGGGCGACGGTCGAGTTGTCGCCGGTGAGCAGCACCGGGGCCAGGCCGAGCGCCCGCAGCCGCCGCACCGCCTCCCGGCTGGTCGGCTTGACCTGGTCGGCCACGGCGAGCACGCCACGGGCCCGACCGTCCCAACCGATCAGCACCGCCGTACGTCCCGCCGCCTCCGCTTCGGTCGCCGCCCGCGCGAGGTCGTCCGGTACGTCCAACCCCCGGTCGCGCAGCAACCGGGGCCGGCCCGCCAGCACCTGGCGGCCCTCCACCGTGCCGGTCACGCCGAGCCCTTCCACGTTGGCGAAGTCGCCGACCGGCGGCAGCCCGTCGGGCTCGGCGGCCACGATGGCCCGCGCCACCGGGTGCTCCGAGCCGGACTCCAGCGCGGCGGCCAGCCGCCGCACCTCCGCCCGCTGCTCGCCCTCGCCCGGCGTCACGTCGAGCAGGGTCATCCGGCCAGTGGTGACGGTGCCGGTCTTGTCCAGCACGACGGTGTCCACTCGCTTGGTGGATTCCAGCACCTCCGGCCCCTTGATCAGCACGCCGAGTTGGGCTCCGCGGCCGGTGCCGACCAGCAGCGCGGTCGGCGTGGCCAGGCCGAGAGCGCATGGGCACGCGATGATCAGCACCGCCACCGCGGCGGTGAACGCGGCGGTGGGCCCGGCCCCGCTGAACAGCCACCAGGCCAGCGTGCCGATGGCCAACGCGATCACGATCGGCACGAAGATCCCCGAGATGCGGTCGGCGAGCCGCTGGGCGGCGGCCTTGCCGGTCTGTGCCTGCTCGACCAGCCGGGCCATCTGCGCCAGCTGGGTGTCGGCGCCGACCCGGGTGGCGGTGACCACCAGTCGTCCACCGGCGTTGACACAGCCGCCGACCACCGAGTCGCCCACCCCGACCTCGACCGGCATCGACTCGCCGGTCACCATGCTCGCGTCGACCGCCGAGCTGCCCTCCGTCACCGTCCCGTCGGTGGCGATCTTCTCGCCGGGGCGTACCACGAACCGGGCCCCCGCCACGAGCTGATCGACCGGGATCCGGGTTTCCACCCCGTCGCGCAGCACCGAGACGTCCTTGGCACCGAGCTCCAGCAGCGCCCGCAGTGCCGCCCCGGCGGTCCGCTTCGATCGCGCCTCGAAGTAGCGGCCGACGAGGATGAAGGTGGTCACCCCGGCCGCCACCTCAAGGTAGATGTTGCCGGCGCCGTCGGTACGGCCGATGTCGAGGCTGAACGGGTGGGTCATTCCGGGCATGCCGGCGGTGCCGAAGAACAGCGCCCAGAGCGACCAGCCGAAGGCGGCCAGCGTGCCGACCGAGACCAGGGTGTCCATGGTCGCGGCGCCGTGTCGCAGGTTGACCAGCGCCGCCCGGTGGAACGGCAGCCCGCCGTAGACGACGACCGGGGCGGCCAGGGTCAGCGACAGCCACTGCCAGTAGGTGAACTGCCACGCCGGCACCATCGCCAGCGCGATCACCGGCACGGTCAGCACCACCGAGACCCAGAGCCGGGTACGCAGGGAGCGCAGCTCGTCCACCGGCTCGGCGGCGACCGCCGGTGCGGCCGGTGCGGCCGGGGTGGGCGGCGGCGGCAGCGTGGCCCGGTAACCGGTCTTCTCCACCGTGGCGACCAGGTCGTCGGGGGTGACCGGGGCGTCGTAGGAGACGGACGCCTTCTCGGTGGCGTAGTTGACGGTCGCCTGCACGCCGTCCATCCGGTTCAGCTTCTTCTCGATCCGGGCGGCGCAGGAGGCACAGGTCATGCCGCCGATCGACAATTCGATCAGGTTGGTCGCCGTGTTCATCGTGGCACCTCGGCCTACCGCCGTTGGTCGGCTCCGCCGCCGACCATCTCGTATCCAGCTTCGTCAACGGCCGCGCGGACCGCGTCGTCGTCCAGCGGCTGCTCGCTGGTGACGGTGACCCGGCCGGCGGCCAGATCGACCTGCACCTCGTCGACCCCGGGAAGCGCACCCACCTCGGCGCTGACCGCGTTGACGCAGTGCCCGCAGGTCATGCCCTGCACCTGGTACGTCGTGGTGACCATGGAATTCTCCTCTCCACGCCCGGCCAGGGCGGACCGGACGACACCGGCTCCAGATACCCGGTGGGGGTATCCGCCACGACGACCGTAACATACCCCGAGGGGGTACGCTATGCTGGCTGCATGACCACACCTGCGCCGATCCGCGGCTACACCGCCAGCAAGGAGCAACTGCTTGCCCGGCTGCGCCGTGTCGAGGGCCAGGTGCGCGGCATCGAGAAGATGGTCGACAGCGATCGCTACTGCATCGACGTGCTGACCCAGATCTCCGCCGTTCAGGCCGCGCTGGACAAGGTCGCCCTCGGCCTGCTCGACGGGCACGCCCGGCACTGCATGCACGAAGGCGCCGCCGAGGGGCGGGCCGACGAAATGGCCACCGAGATGATGGCCGCCGTCGGCCGCCTGATGAAGCGCGGCTGACGGCCCACCCTCGCACCGGCCCCGCCACGAACCGCCGACAAACCCTCGCGACCTGCGTTCCGATGCCGGGCTGACTACCATTCGCTCACGATGGCCAGCCGACATCCGCGCCCCACGGCCCGCGCCCGCCGCCGGGTGCCCGCCGCCGCGCTGCGGCGTCCGTCGAGCGTCGACCCGGATGTCACGGTACGCGGCCGTCTCGCCACTGTCGGGCCATCCGCGCCACCCGTCGCGGCGGTGGTACGACCCCACTGAACCGACACGGCCGCCGGCACGTACTCCGCCCTGGAATCGTTGGGAGACATTGGATGGGCGCCGACCACACCCGTTCCTCTCCGCCCACCCCACCCGGGGTGCGGCGGATCCTCGTCGTGACGGTGGTCCCGCTGTTCCTCGCCACCCTGATCGCCGCCCTGGTGCTCTGGCCCACGGACGCGCCCCGGCCGGAGACGGCCGACGACACCCCCCGCTACCACGGCACGGTCACCCGGGTGGTGACCGAGACCTGCCCGCCCAACCCGGCGGTCCCGGAGGGCACCCCGACGACGGCGGCCGGTCCGTGCGGCACGGTCACCGTGCGGGTACAGGACGGCCCCGACGCGGGCCGGGAGGTGCAGACGCCCATCCCGGCCGGGCCCGGGGCACCTCGGGTCAGCGCCGGTGACGAGATCATCCTGGTCTCGTTGATCGACCCGGGGGATCCGTCGATCAGCACGTACAACATCGCCGAACACCAGCGGGGCAAGCCGCTGGTGTGGCTCGCGGTGCTGTTCGCCGCCGCCATCGTCGCCTTCGGGCGGCTGCGCGGCCTGGCCGCCCTGGGCGGCCTGGCCGCCAGCTTCGCGATTCTGCTGACCTTCGTGCTCCCCGGCATCAGCGCCGGCCACCCGCCGCTGATGGTCGCCATCGTCGGCGCGGCGCTGATCATGTTCGTGGTGCTCTACCTGACCCACGGCGTGTCCGCGCAGACCTCGGTGGCCGTGCTGGGCACCCTCGGCAGCCTGGTACTCACCGGGCTGCTCGGCCTGGCCGCGACCACCGCCACCCACCTGACCGGCTTCGGCAGCGAGGACGCCACCACCCTGTCCATGTTCCGGGCCGACGTCGACCTGCACGGCCTGCTGCTGGCCGGCATCATCATCGGGTCGCTGGGAGTACTCGACGACGTCACGGTCACCCAGGCCGCCGCGGTCACCGAGTTGCGTCACGCCAACCCGAACTTCTCCCGCCGCGAGCTGTACCGCTCGGCCACCCGGGTGGGGCGGGCGCACATCGCCTCGGTGGTCAACACCATCGTCCTGGCGTACGCCGGTGCGTCGCTGCCACTGCTGGTTCTGCTCACCGCCGACTCCCGCGCCCTCGGTCAGATCGTGACCAGCGAGTTCCTCGCCCAGGAGATCGTCCGCAGCGTGGTGGCCACGCTCGGGCTGATCGCCGCCGTACCGCTCACCACCGCCCTGGCAGCGCTGGTGACCACGGCCGGGCGCCGGGCGCCGGGCGGTGGCGACCACGGCCCACGCGACGACGACACCCCCCGGGCCTCCCGGCCGGAAACGGATCGGGCCGAGGCGCTGCACGCCCTCAGCACACCGCGTACCCGCAACACGTCCACCGCCGCCCCGTCTGGGTGGCCCGAACCGGACAGGAGCACGGACACCAGATGGTGACACTCCTCAACGTGATCGCCTCGGCCAACGCGGCCTGCACGAGTGTCGCTGGTCACCCACCGCGATTACGAAATGACGCATCTGACCGGGTTCGGGGCGTAGAGACCCGGATCGACTCTCGGGTAACCTCACTGCCGGTCACCGCCGAAGGCGTGCCCCAGCGCCTGCGGTGCCGCCGCCCAATCGCCACCAGGCGAACCGGGGAACCAGGTACGTGGGGTGAATCCGCGACAGCGGTAGGGGCCACTTCCGTCCCGAACCCGTCAGCTAACCCGGTCGGCGGTCGATGGAAGGGAAAACAGTGACGGCACCCCTACGCCGCTGGCTGACACCCGTGGTGGCCGTGTTCGCCGCGTTCGCCGTGCTCGCCGGGCCGATGCCCGCGATGGCCGCGCCCAAGCCACCGAAGCCTGCGGAGCACGACGACGACCCGCCGATGCTCAACGAGTTGATCGAGGCGACGAACCGGGACTTCTCCAAGGCCAAGTCGAAGCTGGAGAAGTCCAAGAAGAAGCAGCTCGAACTCGCGGTGGAGGTCAGCCGCTCCCAGGCGGCCCTGGACAAACTCGCCCCGCAGGTGGCGGAGATCGCGACGCAGTCGTACCGGACCGGCCGAGTCGGCGCGATCGCCATGCTGTTGCAGAGCGACGCCCCGGACTCGTTCATCCATCGGGCCTCCGCGCTCGACGAGTTGAACCTGGTCAACGACAAAAAGCTGGCCGAGGTCAACGCGGTGAAGCTGCGCGCCGAGACGGCCAAGCTCGCGCTCGACGCCGAGGTACGCGAGCAGCAGAAGCTGGCCAACGACATGGCCCGCAAGAAGAGCGAGGCGGAGAAATCTCTCCGGCTGGTCGGCGGCGTCGGCCTCACCGGCGGCCTGGTGGCCGCCACCTCCCCGGTCGCCCGGATCGCGCCGAACCGCGCGTCGGACGGCGGCTGGAAGCCCGAGTCGTGCAGCCAGAAGGACCCGACCACGTCGGGCTGCATCACGCCGCGGACGCTGCACATGTACAAGGAGGTCAAGCGGGCCGGCTTCAACCGGTTCGTCGGCTGCTGGCGCCCAGGTGACAAGTTCGAGCACCCCAAGGGCCGGGCATGCGACTGGTCACTACAGAACAGCGGCTTCAGCCCGTGGCACAACAACGACACCCGGATCTACGGCAACAACCTGGCGGCCTTCCTGGTCCGCAACGCCGACCGGCTGGGCATCTACTACGTGATCTGGAACCGGCAGATCTGGTTCCCGGCGACCGGCTGGAAGTCCTACAGCGGCCCGTCGAACCATACCGACCATGTCCACGTGTCCCTGCTCTGAGCGCCTCGGGCGCGACATTCGAGGGCCGTTCCGCCACCCGGCGGAACGGCCCTCGCCGTCGATCACATCGATCCGGCGGGCCCGGTCAGGCCGCCGACACCAGCGCACCCGCCAGCTCGGCCGGTCTCGCGGTCACCGCCCGCACCTCACCGGCGGCCAGTCGGTACGACATCCCCACCACCGCGCACCCGCCCGCGGCCACCTCGGCGGCGAGCGCCTCGGACGACTTCAGCATCGCCTCCACGGTCTGCGCGATGTGGATGTCGACGATCCCGTCCAGATCGTCCACCCCTGCCACGCGCGCCCAGCGCAGGCTCGGCACCACCGCGTCCACCACCGCACGCAGGTGACCCGACGGAGGCGTGCCGGTCGCCACCGACGCGCGGGCCGCCTGCACGGCACCGCACGAGTCGTGCCCGAGCACCACCACCAGCGGCGTACGCAGCACGGTCACCGCGTACTCGACGCTGCCCAGCACCTCGGGCCCGACGGTGTGCCCGGCGGTACGCACCACGAAGAGGTCACCGAGCCCGCGGTCGAAAATGATCTCGGCGGCGAGGCGGGAGTCGGAGCAGCCCACGATCACCGCGAAGGGGTGCTGTTCCGCCGCGACGGCGGAGCGGTGGCTGGCGTTCTGATTGGGATGCCGAAGGGCGTCGGTGACGAACCGGCGATTACCGGCGATCAGTTCGGCCAGCGCGCGCGCCGGAGCACCCGGCACGTCGGCGGTGAGGAGCTCCCGCTCCGGTCCTGGCTGCCCGCCGATGAATCTGGGTCGGCCCATCCGGCTTCACCTCTTCTCCCGGTGTAATGCCTGGTCATCCCGGCCGACGCTGGTCACGGGCCGCCACCACAGTCACACGCAGCGAAAGCTACGTCAAGATATGCGTGATATGCATTTCAGGTATCCCACAACGCTTGCCAACGGCGGGTGGGAACATCATGCACACCCTGATGACCCGGGCCGCTCGGTCATACGATGGTCAACATGGCGACGGCAGGCGAGCGGGAAAGCACCCGGAACTGGACGTTTCTCACGAATCACGGGCACGTCCTGCTGGCCATCGCCCGCAACCCGACCGCCCGACTGCGCGACGTGGCGGTCGAGGTGGGGGTCACCGAGCGGGCCGCGCAGGCCATCGTCGCGGACCTGGAGGCGGGGGGCTACCTACGACGCACCCGGGTCGGCCGCCGCAACGAGTACACCCTCAATCCGGCAGGCCGGTTCCGTCACCCGGCCGAGGCCGACCGCCAGGTCGGTCACCTGCTGGCCCTGTTCACCGAGGAGCCGACGACCGAGCTCGACTGACTCCCCGCCGCCGGCCACCGTTGCACCGCCGGCCTGAGTCCTTGCCCTCCACAGTCGACGACGTGGCACGCCTCACGACCGGGCCGCCGTCGTGGCCATGCGATCTCGGCACGGGGGCGATAGGTTGGACTCGTGTCGTCCCTCGCGTTCGCCCGTCCCATGTGGCCGGCGACGCTGCGCGCGTTCCGGGAGCTGACCCGGCTGGCACTGGCGACACTCGTGCTCGCGGTCGCCCTCGGCGCGACCGCCGCCACCGAGGCGATACCCGGCATCGATCTCCCGGCCGGGCCGGCCGCCGCAACGGTCGCGCTTCGACCGGCTGTCGAGCCCGCCCAGTCGGCTGACGCGAGAGCGACCCGGCAGGAGCGGATCACGGCGCAGGAGCGGGTGACCGGCCCGGCCCGACCCGACGTCGCCGACGCCCGGACCGCGCCGGTCTCCGCCGTCCCGGCCGACCTCGCCATCCCGCGTGTCGCCGCCGGTGCGGGCGAGCCGACTCGACGCGGTCCACCCGCCGCCTGACCGACGGCCCCGGACCGCCCGCCGTCCGCCGCGGTTCCACCCGTCGCCCGTTCTTCCCGGCACCCGATCGGCCGACGCCAGTCGGACCCGGCGACGACGAGCGCGCATCCGCGATTCCTCGGCAGCGGACCAGCCGTCAGACACCTGTCCAGCCCAGTCGACGACCCTCCTTCGACCGTGAGGTGTTGATGATGCGAACCGCCCTCTCCGCCGTACTGCTCGACGTGCCCCGGGCCGCCGCGATCTGGCTGAGCCTGTTGGGTGTGATGCTGCTCGCCGTCGCCGGCCTGCTGCTGCGTCCCCGTCACCTCCGCTTCGACGCGGGTGCCCGGATCCGGGACGCCGCGCTGCCGGCCCCCGACGAGCACGCCGACCGGCAGCGGGACCAGGACCGCTGGGCCGAGGAGGTCGCCGTGGCCGCCGACCGGGCCGATGCGACGGCCCGCCGCCGCCGCGACGAGTGGATCGCCGCGCAGGACGAGGCCGAGCAGGCCTGGCAGGCGTACGAGGCGGCGGAGGCCAATGTCCGTCGGCTGTCGGACGCCGCCGCCATGCCCCTGCCGCAGACCCCGCGCACCCCCGCCGAGTACGCCGACCGTGAGCGCTGGCTGCACCGGGCGGCACTGAACGCGTACTGGCGGCGGGAACTGTCGGTGGAGCAGCTCAGCGACGTCTTCGCGCACCGCGGTTGGGATCCCCGGCTGCACCCGGTCGAGCAGGAGCTGATGCTGCGCCGGGCGGTACGCGACCACCTCTTCGCACAGCAGCGGGCGGCCCGGGAACGGGAGCAGGCGGCCTGGCGGGCCGCGGAACTTGCCGGCGCAGCGGCACGCAGCCTGCGGGAGGAGATGATCGCCGCGCTGCTGCCGCCGGCCGAGGAGCGCGAGTCGCTGCTGCCGCTGGTCGGGCTCGGCGACGCCGACCAGACCCGCGACATCCCTACCGTCGCCGTCGGTCGGGCACCGGTGCCCGCCTAGTCAACTCGCGCCGCTGCCGGCCCAGTCAAGGAGCGCCGCTGCCGGCCCAGTGAAGGAGCACCGCTGCCGGCCCAGTCAGCGCCGCTGCCCGCGAACCCGCTGCGACCGGTGTCGGTGGCCCGCCGATCGGGTACCGACCTCGTCGTACACGAGGAGGGCCGACGTGGTCGCAGCGGGTGCCGGGCGTACGCCCGAGGATAGGCCGGACCGGGGTGCCGGACCGCGACAGACCTGGGCGACCCTGCCCTGGCTGGTCCGTTCCGCGGTGGTGTGGAGCGCCTGCCTGGTGGTGATCGCGGCCGGGTTCTACCTGCTGGCGCGGATCACCATGCTGGTCACCCCGCTGGCCATCGCGGTGGCGGCCACCCTGTTCCTCACCGCGCTGCTCGACCCGGTACAGCTCGCGTTGCGCCGGCTGCGGCTGCCCGCCGCGCTGGCCGCCCTGTTCACCGTGTTGCTGCTGCTCGGCATCCTCGGCGGCGTCGGGGTGCTGGTCTGGAACCTGACCGCGAACCAGTTCAGCGAGCTCGGCGACGAGCTGCGCCAGGGCCTGAGCCACACCCGCGACCTGATCACCTCGACGCTGCCGGTCACCGACGATCAGCTCGACCGTCTGCTCGCCCAACTGCGCCAGGCGGCTACCTCGCCGGACGTCGACCCGGTCGCCAGCGCGCGCACCGTCGCCGAGGTGCTCGGCTCCGCCCTGCTCGCCCTGGTGCTGCTGTTCTTCCTGCTCAAGGACGGTCGGGCGATGTGGCACTGGACGCTGCACCGGATGACCGGGCCGAACCGGGAGATCGCCGCCGAGGCCGGTCGGGTCGGTTGGCGGACGCTCGGCTCGTACAGCCGGGGCACCATGCTGATCGCGGCGATCGACGCGATCGGGATCGGGCTGGCGCTGGTGCTGCTCGGTGTGCCGCTGGCGTTCCCACTGGTGTTGATCACCTTCATCGGTGGGTTCGTGCCCATCATCGGCGCGACCGTGGCCGGCGCGATCGCGGTGCTGGTGGCACTGGCCGCCGACGGCCCGGCCACCGCCCTGCTCACCCTGGCGGCGGTGATTGCCGTCCAGCAGATCGAGGGCAACCTGCTGGAGCCGCTGGTCATGAAGCGTCAGGTACGGCTGCACCCGGTGGTGATCCTGGTCGCGGTGACCGCCGGCACCCTGATCGCCGGCATCGCGGGCGCCTTCGTCGCCGTCCCGATCGCCGCCGTCGCCTGGCGAGTCATCGACAGCGTCCAGCGCCAACGCTCCTCGGCCCGGACAGGACGCGATCTTGCACTTTTGGTCGCCTATACGTCCCTTTCGCGGCCTTTGCGGGGACAGAAAC
>NZ_BOPC01000069.1 GCF_016863555.1 Micromonospora qiuiae
CAACTACGGCACCAGGGACCTCCTTCCATAGCCGGACCATCCCGGAGTAGCTGTCTATCCCATCTGGGAGTCATGCCGGCTCCCTACTCGATCCCACGAGGGACCACGCCGCAGCCATCGCGAGCCAACCTGCCCTGGCGACCATCCCGCACTGCTCGGCGGTGGCGCTTACGCGATGTCGCGTCGCCTGTTTTTGATCTTGCTGGCGACGTCGTCGGCGGCGTCGTGGTGGAGTTGCCCCGGCCCCGGCAGACGAGGGCTTTGAGGCTGATGCCCCAGCGGCATTCGAGTTCGAAGTCGAGCCGCGGTGGCAGTTCGTCGGCCAGGAGCGTGCTGGGGGCGAGGAACTCGGAGGCGAACGCGGTGGCCGCGCGTTGCAGAATTGGCTGCCGGCTCGGCGCCGTGCTGCAGGAGTAAATGTCCGAGTTCGTGTGCGGCTCCATCCGCGAGCAGGCCTTGTCGGTCTTGGCGAGATTGAGGAGGACGAAGGCTGCTGGCCGTACCAGTGAGAAAAGTCGTCGACCCGTTCCAAAGCTCGGGTAGTTACCGTCATTGCCTTCGGGTGGCAGACGCCGCGAGCACCCGCTGGTGGCGTCCCGACCTCCAATGTGGGACCAGGGCGGCAGTGCCTGCGGGTCAATGGCGGGCAGAAGAGTCTCCGCGACGCCCACCGGTCCAAGAACCGAGCCGTCCGGGCTTCCGGGATCTCGAAGCGATCACGCGTTCGCCGGCCACCGGAATGGCGGGCTGGGAGGCACAGCCCGCGTCATCGCCAGCCTGCTCCCAAACTGCTCCCAATTTAAGGGGTGACAGCCAAGAAGCTCGTTACCGACTCTTCCGGCAACGAGCTTCTGACCTATATGTATCGATGGTGGGCGATACTGGGATCGAACCAGTGACCTCTTCGGTGTGAACGAAGCGCTCTCCCGCTGAGCTAATCGCCCCTCAGCGCGGATGACTCTACCCGATCGAGCGTCCGGATCGCGAACCCGGGGTCAGTGCGTCGCGAGGTAGTGCAGCACCCGGGCGATCACGTCGATGCCGAGGCTGTGCTTGATCGAGAACAGGGCCACGGCGCTGACGAAGACGATGCCGACCGAGCCGATCACAAACCTTACGGCGAGTGACTGCTTCTTCACCCAGGCTGCCCAGCCGTAGACGTGGCGGCGAGTGAAGTTGAGCAGTCGCTTGGCCCAGTGGAACTCCACCGCCCAGATGCCGAGGCCGGCGATCACGATCAGCCAGCCGGGGCCGGGCAGTGGGATGAGCACGACGCCGACGCAGATCACGAGGGCGCCCAGCATCCCAACTACGATCTTGAGGGCGACCCGGCCGGTGGGATTGGCCCGGATCAGTGCAAGGGTGGTGGATATTCGCCGCCGCCAGCGCGTGTGGTCGCGCCGCTCGGATACGGCGACAGCACCCTCCTCGCGTTCGGCACTGCCGTTCATCTCGATCAACCCGCCACCGTTCACCCCGACCGGACCTGTTCGCCTCGCCGAGGCGTACTCACCCCGCCCGGCGGAGCCATTCTCCCTGGCGTAGCCGGACCCGTTGCCACCCGGCCGGTCATCACCGGACGGGCCGCGTTCGACCACGGACCGACCGCGCCGGTCACCCTGCTCCTCTGGCACCCCGTACCCCCGCTGTTCGGCTCTTCGGACCGCGACGTTCGGCGGGATCCGCGCCGCCATGAGGTCCACTGAGGATCGCTTACCGACCATTTCACCCCAGTGTGACGCGAGCCCGTCACTGCAACGGCCGACTGGACGTTACCGGAGTAAGTCGACGACTGAACCAACCCGATGCCGGGCGGGATCAACGCACTGGGCAGAACCGGAAATCCTAGATGAATTTTCACATTCACGCGGCCTTTCCGACCCCCTTCCCACCACTGGGTGAAGTCAGCGTATGGCGGAGCGTAGCCAGGAGTAGCGCCTGAGTATGGGAAAAGCGGGACACGCGCGTTCCGCAGCGGTGCCGGGGGGAGAACGTTCATGAGTGTCATCCGACCGACGACCGTAGAGGTCGAGACGTCACTAAGGCTCGTCGCGCCTGACGCCACCGCCTTGCCGGTGCGCGCCAGTCTGCGCTACGACCCTGCTGACCCGTATGCCGTCCATGTCCTATTCCACGCCGAATCGGCCGGTGGCGAGGCGGTGAGTTGGTCCTTCGCCCGCGAATTGCTGGTCACCGGGCTCGACGAGCCGGCCGGCATCGGCGACGTGCGGGTCTGGCCCTGGGCGACACCGCGTGGGGACTTCGTCGCCCTGGCGCTGTCGTCGCCCGACGGCAACGCCCTGTTCGAGGTGCCGCGCAGCGTGCTGGTGCGCTTCCTGCGGCGAACCTACGTCGTCGTCCCACGCGGCCGGGAGGCCGAACACCTGGACGTCGACACGGCGGTGAACCGGCTGCTGGCCGGGCGCTGACCGAGACGGAAGGCCGGGGCCGCGCGGATCTGCCGAGTCCGCGCGGCCCCGT
>NZ_BOPC01000070.1 GCF_016863555.1 Micromonospora qiuiae
AGCGATCATGCACTTACGGTCGGCGATACGCGGCTTACGTCCCAATATGCGGGGACACAAAGTGCAAGATCGCCGCGGTGGGTGAGGGCGGGGTGGGCGGTGGGTGAGGGCGGGTCGGGGTGGGCGGGGTTGGGGGGCGAGGGCGGGAGAGGTTGGTGGGGCGGGGGCGGGAG
The DNA here is from genome assembly GCF_016863555.1 of Micromonospora qiuiae. Classification (GTDB taxonomy): domain Bacteria; phylum Actinomycetota; class Actinomycetes; order Mycobacteriales; family Micromonosporaceae; genus Micromonospora; species Micromonospora qiuiae. The sequence continues at coordinate 174 of NZ_BOPC01000070.1, forward strand.
ATGGTCAGCCGTGTGTGGTAAGGCCGCCGTCGACCGGGATCACCGCACCGGTCAGGTAGGCGCCAGCGCGGGACGCCAGGTAGATCGCGGTGCCCGCCATGTCCTCCGGTCGACCGATCCGTCCCAGCGGCACCTGGGACTCGATGGCCGCCCGGGTTCCCGGGTCGTCCAGCGCGAACGCCATCATTGTGCTCTCGAACGGCCCGGGTGCGATCGCGTTGATTGTGATCTGCTCGCCAGCGAGCTGGTGGGCCAGGTTGCGGGTCATCATGTGCAGAGCTGCCTTGGTGGCCGAGTAGGCGTACACCTCCATGGCGGGAACCCGCAGGCCGTCGACGGAGCCGATGTTGATCACGCGCGCCGGGTGGTCCGGGCCGGCGGCGGCGCGCAGCGCGGGCAGCAACGCAGTGGTCAGTCGGAAGACTGCCTTGACGTTGATCGCCCACAGCTTGTCGAACGCGCTCTCCGGATAGTCCTCCAGCGGCGCGCCCCAGGTGGCGCCCGCGTTGTTGACCAGTACGTCGAGCTTGTCGACCCGGTCCTGGACGGCGGCGGCCAGGCCCCGCGCGCCCTCGTCGTTGCCGAGGTCGGCGGGAATGGCCTCGCAGCGCCCATGGGCGGACAACTCCCTCGCCACCGCCGCGCAAACCTCCGCCTTGCGGGACGAGATGATCACGTGGGCGCCGGCGGCGACGAAGCCACGGGCGATCATCAGCCCGATGCCCCGCGAGCCGCCGGTGACCAGGACGGTCCTGCCGTCGACCGAGAACAGATCCTTCATGCCCATCCCCTCGCGAGCCGGCCGGTTTTCCGCCGGGAGGGTCGCCGGCACGGACCGTTCGCGGGCCACGGCGACCAGATCACTACCGAGCGGTAACGTATCGGCCCTTTCCGACCACGACAACCCCGCCAGGTACCCACGTCGCCGCGCACGGAGGAACAGATCGCCTTTCTCGGGCGCAGCAATGGCAGTCGTCACGGGCCGGCGGAGACGACGCGAAGCGGGCGGATCGCAGGCAGGAGGAGACGACGCGAAGCGGGCGAACGCGCAGGCGGGAGGAGATGCGTCCGGCCCGGTCGCGGGCTAACGTCGCAGGTGATGGTCCCTTCCGGTTACCTCGCCACGGCCCTACCCGATGCTGTCTCCGGTTCCGTCGAGATCGACACTGTCACGCTGAGCAGTCTCGCCCCTGACCCTGGGTGGCGACGCCAGGTGCTGCTGGATCGAGAGCTGATCGTGCTGGCCACCGGCGGCCACGGCTATGCCGAGGTGGATTTCCGCACCCTGTCCTGCCGGCCCGGCACGGTGCTGCGGGTGCGTAGCGGGCAGGTGTTGCGCTGCACGCCGCCCCGGTTGAACGCCACCGTGGTCCGCTGGCATCCCGAGGCGCTGTGCGGGTTGGACATCAACGTCGAAGAGGTGCCGTCCTGGGCCCAGCTCGCCGGCGAGGACGAAGACGCCGTCATCAACGAGGTGAGCCAGTTGACCGTGGACACTCGCCAGCACCGGGACACCCCGGCGGGCCGCAGCCTGGTCCGTCACCAACTGGCCGTGCTGCTGTTGCGACTGAGCATGCTGCCGTCCCGGGCCCGCCACCCAAAGCGCCCCGAAGAGATCACCTTCCACCGGTTCTGCCGGGAGGTGGAACTCAGCTACCAGCACACCCGCCGGGTCGAGGACTACGCCGACCGGTTGGGCTGCTCGGTGCGTACGCTCACCCGGGCCTGCCTGGCGGTGACCGGGCGCAGCGCCAAGCAGGTGCTGGACGAGCGGGTCGCGCTCCAAGCAAGTCGGTTGCTGGCCGCGACCGACGAGCCGATCGCCCGGATCGGCCGGTGGCTCGGGTTCACCGAGCCGACCAACTTCGGGCGGTTCTTCACCCGCGAGGTCGGGGTCAGCCCCGGTGCCTTCCGTGCCACTCGCGAGCATCCCGGGCCGGGTCCGGTCGTGCGGCCCCGCCCGCCCGCCGAGGCCAACGGGGCCTGAGCGGCAGCCGGGACGCGCGACCGCGCCAGCCCGGTGACTGCCTGGCCGGGGTCGGTTGGGCATCATGGCAGGGTGCAGATCTCCGCCCGTGGCGACTACGCGGTGCGGGCGGCGCTGAGCCTCGCCGCCGCGTACCCGGCACTGTTGTCCACCCAGACCATCTCCACCGAGCAGGATATGCCGCGCAAATTTCTCGAAGCGGTCCTGGCGGACCTGCGCCGCGCCGGGCTCGTCCGGGCGCAGCGGGGTGCCGAGGGCGGCTACGCGCTGGCGCGACCGCCGCAGGAGGTGACCATCGGCGCGGTGCTGCGCGGGGTGGAGGGACCGCTGGCCGGCGTGCGGGGCCTGCGGCCGGAGGAGACCGAGTACGAGGGAGTGGCACAGCACCTGCCCGACTTCTGGGTCGCGGTGCGCGCCTCGCTGCGTCGGGTGGTCGACGAGGTGAGCCTGGCGGACGTGCTCACCGGGCGGATGCCGGCCCACGTTCGCCGGCTGACCACCCTGCCCGGTGCCTGGGAGCCCCGCTGAGGAGGGACGGCCGGCCGGCGTCCACTGCGGACGCCGCAGGGTTTGGCGGATCGACGCCGGGGGCATCTTCGACCGCGCAGGGACCGCGTTGAAGGGAGGCCCACGATGGGTCTGATGTTCCGCAAGCGCAAGAAGTACGGGCCACTCATCCTGAACTTCACCGAGAACGGCTTCTCCTCCTGGAGCATCAAGATCGGCCGCTGGTCCTGGAACTCGCGAGCCAAGGCGCACCGCGTCGACCTGCCCGGCCCTCTGTCGTGGAAGCAGGACAAGTCTCGGGCGTGAGGTCCCGAGGTCGAGCGGGACGCCGGAGTTCGGTTCACCGGCGTCCCGCTCGGCGTCCGAGCTTCCCCGCCCCGCTCGGCGTCCGAGCTTCCCCGCTTCCTCGGCATCCGGGACGGTGCCGCCCGCCTGGCGCCCTGCCCCGTCCGGCCGGTTCGAAACGGCACGATCGAAAGGCCAGGCCAGCCGCCTGACCGGACAATTTCGACATGAACCCGAATACGGACCAACGGCGAGTGCTTCGCCGGGCCTGGCTGTCCTGCGTACTCCTCCTGCTGACCTACTTCGTCGTGCCACTCGGGGCCGATCCCAACGCCGCGCGGATGGGCGTACGCATCGCTCTCACCCTGCTGATGGCAGCCGCGGTCGCCTGGCTGGTGACGGGTCAGGTACGCCGGCAGCTCGTCGCCGGCCGCAGCGGCGAAGCCCGTTCACTGACGCACCTGGCCGTGATCCTGGTCGCCGGATTGCTCGTCTTCGCCCTGGCCGACTACGTCGTCGCGCGGGCTGCGCCGGCGCAGTTCGCCGACTTGAAGACCCGCATCGACGCGCTCTACTTCGCGGTGACCACGCTGACCACCGTCGGGTACGGCGACGTGCACGCTCAGGGGCAGCTCGCCCGGGTGCTGGTGACCGTGCAGATGGTGTTCAGCATCGGGGTGATCGCCACCGGCGTGTCACTGGTGGTCAAGCAGCTGACGGGACGGACGTGAGCAGCACGTCGCCGCCGAGTCGGCCCTGCTCCGGCGCGCGGCTGACCCGCCCCGCGTCCAGCAGCGCGGTCAGCGCCCGCAACGCGTCCACGGCCCGGTACGCGGTGGCGGTGACCGCGTACCGGCGCAGCTCGGTGACGGTACGGGGACCGTTGCGGGTCAGCTCGGCCAGCAGGGCGCGAGCCAACGGCGCCGGGTCCACCTCCGGCGCGGGCGACAGCGGCATCCCGTACGGGTCGACGAGCCGTTGCCCGGCCGCCCACAGCTCCTCCTTCACCGCCTCCAGGCTGCGGTCGGAGCCGGTGCCGAAGCCGACCCGCCGGCCGATGTCGGTCAGCTCCACTTCGGTCGACAGCGGGAACCCGGCGTCGGCCAGCGCCGGCCGCAGGGCCACGTTGGCACCGGCGAGCAGCAGCGCCTCGGCGGGTCGCCCGGCCGCGGCGGCGGAAAGCGCCACCGGATCCACGGCGCCCTCCGCCGCCAGGTAGGACAGCACCGGCGCCCCGGCGGCACCGGCCGCCCGTAGCGCCACCGGCAGCCGGCTCGGCGGACCGGGCATCAGGTGCACCGCGACCTCGGGAGGCAGCCCGGCCTCGATCGCACCGAGCCGAGTGGGTAGGTCTCCGGCGTCGTCGGTCAGCACCAGCACGGTGATTCGGCAGCCCCGCAGCCGGTCGGCGTACGCGCCCACCACCCGCAACGCCTCCTCCGCCGCAGCTCCGTCGTCGGCGCCGCACACCAGAGCGACGGTCCCCCGCCCCCCGCCAGGCCCTCCACGGCGCACCACCCCCGGCACCCACCCCCGCAGCCGCCGCCCGAACACCCCACTGCCGAAACTCTCCACCCCGCCGTTCTACCCCACCCCCACCCTCTCCCTCCTCCTCACCCGTTGATCATGAAGTTATTGCCACTGGAAGACGCTTTCCTCGGCAATAACTTCATGATCAACCCGACGAAGGGCGGGGGCTGTTAGGCGGGGATGGAGATGCCGACGCCGCCGCGGGTGTCGCCGCCATAGCGGTGGATCTCGGCGGACAGGTCGAGGCGGCCGATCCGGGTACGCGCGGCGAGCGCGGCCTCGTCGATCTGGTCGGCCGGCACCAGCCAGACCACCTCGAACTCCAGTCCGTCCGGGTCTCGCCCGTAGAGGCTCTTGGTGGTGCCGTGGTCGGAAGTGCCGACCAGGGCGCCGGCCTGGGTCAATCGCTGGGCCGTGGCGGCCAACTCGTCCAGTGTGTCCACCTCCCAGGCCAGGTGATAGAGGCCGACGGTGGCCCGGCCGGCGGTCGACCGGCCGGCCTGCGCGCCGATCTCGAACAGACCGAGGTCGTGGTCGTTGGTGGAGTCGGGCGCCTGGAGGAAGGCGGCGCCGCGGAAGCCTTCCGGGGTCATCGGCACCCGGCGGAAGCCCAGGACGTCGCGGTAGAAGGCGACACTGCGCTCAAGGTCGGTGACGTAGAGGACTGCGTGATTGAGTCGATGAATTCCCATGGCACCCACGGTAGCTCTTCTTTGTTGAGCGTTCAACTATTCGAGTATGATGACGGTCATGACCCGCTGGCTGAACCCGGACGAGCAACGCACCTGGAGGGCCTTCCTGGCCGCCTCTCGGGCGTTGATGGAGACGCTCGACCGCGAGCTGCAACGCGACGCCGGAATGCCCCACGCCTACTACGAGATCCTGGTACGCCTCTCCGAGGCGCCCGAGCGACGGCTGCGGATGAGCGAGCTGGCCGATCTGACCGGCTCCTCCCGCAGCCGGCTCTCGCACGCCGTGGCCCGGCTCGAGGCAGCCGGCTGGGTGCGCCGCGAGGACTGCCCGACCGACCGGCGCGGCCAGCTCGCCCTGCTCACCGAGGAGGGCTTCGCCACCCTCGCCGCCGCCGCACCCGGGCACGTCGAGGGCGTACGCCGACACCTGTTCGACGCGCTCAGCACGGCTCAGGTCGACCAGTTACGCCGGATCAGCGAGGCACTGACCGATCACCTGAGCCGTCCCTGACCAGTTCCGGACCGAACCACTCCGGCGCGGGTCTTGTACATATCGTCGTCAGATGAGCACGATGGGGCGTGCCCTCCGGCTTCGGTGAACTGACTGATCAGGCGCACGACCTGGTCTCCGCCGGCGATTTCGCCGGTGCCCAGCGGCTACTCGCCGACGCGCTGACCGGCGCCGACCCGCGCCCCGCCAACGCGACACCTGAGCTTGCCGAGGCGGCCGGCCTGCATGCGCGGGTGCTGGTCGCGCTCGGCGAGCCGCACTCGGCACGGGCCTGGGCCGCCTACGCGTACGCCGCCGCCACCCAACTGCACGGGCGCTCCGATCCCCGTACGGTAGCCGCTGCCGCCACCCTGGCCGCCGTGCTGCACCGGGTGGGCAGCTGGTCCCGAGCGGCTCGGCTGTACCAGGAAGTGATCATCGAGCTGACCGCTTCGGACGGGCCCGAGTCGTTGCGGGTGCTCGCCGCACACGCCGACCTGGCCACCGTGGAGTACGCCCGCGGCCAGTGCCAGGTGGCTCGCGACCGCCTCCAGGACGCCTGGGAACTGCACCGCGAGGTCTACGGCGACGGGCACCCGAGCGGGATCAAGATGCTCGCCCGGCTCGGTTCGATGCAGCGCGACTGCGGACAGTTCGGTGAGGCGCACGACACCCTTTCCCTGGCCCGCGAGCTGTGCCGTCAGCACCTTGCCCCGGACGATCCGCTGGCCGCGCAGGTGGCGGCCCTGGCCCGGGCGGCGGCGAATCCGGAGCATGTCTGTTCCGAGACACCGCCGGTCGGCGCGCGCGGTCCGGCAGTGCCCGCCGCCCGTATCCCGCCATCCGACGCCTCCTCCACACCGCACTGGCCCGATCCGCCACTCTCGGACCCCACCATGACCGACCCGGACGGCCCAGCCGCAACGAACACCACGGACCCGCAGCAAACGGCCGACCCAGCCGCAACGAACGCCAGCGACCCGCACGAAACGAGCGGCACGGCGGGAGCGAGCGGGATGGGTCCGGGGTGGTCGGATCAGGACGAGAGCGAGCTCGCGGAGTCGGGGCTCCCGTGGCCGGACACTGAGCCGGGTTGGCCGGCGGAGCCTTCTCCGGGCTGGCCGGTGGAGCCCGAGCCGGGCCTGGCGGATCCCGGTACGGCCGGATCGCGCGACCCAGCCGCGGAACACTACCCGGCGGCAAACGCGAAACAGTACCCAGCGGCAAGCCAGCACCCACCCCCGGGACAACACTCGGCTGGGGAACGACACCCCGTCGAGGGGTATCACCCCAGCCAGGGCCATCCGGCGACGGGTCACGCCGGCGCGGCCTCGCCGGTGCCCACTCCCCGGCAACCCGTGGACGGGCCGGCCGGGCCGCCGGAGGACTGGTGGGCCTCACCACCGCTGCACCAGCCGGGCGCCGGAGACACGGGCTGGCCCGCCACCGATCAGCCCGAACCCGACCCGTACCCCACGGGTGAGCCGGAATTCGACCCGTACCCCGATCGATCCGAACTCGGCCCGTATGCCACGGACCAGGCCAGCGCGGGCGGCCCCGGTCCGTATCCCGGCGAGCCCGGCCCCGACCCGTACCCCACGGGGGCGGCGACGCCGTCGTACCCCGAACCGTCCACCACGCTGCCGCCGAGCGTGGCCGATCTGACCGGGCTGACCCCTCAGGCTTCCGGGGTGTACCGGCTGCGTCGAGTCGCCGAGCCCGAGCAGCCGGGGCCACCGTCACGGCTGCTTCCGGTGCCGGTGCGACGGGCCCCGGTGCCGCCCCGACGGCCGAACCGGCTGGTGCTCATCGTCGCGGCGGGCGTGGTCGTGGTGTTGCTCGGCACCGCCGCGGTCATCGCCGGGGTGTCGAGGGTCGACGGCACCGGCGGTTCCGCGCCCACCGCGAGCGACGCGCCGACCTCCACCCCGGTGGCCACCACCCCTGGCCCGGCGCCCGCCTCGCCCGGCGCCCCACCCAGCGGGCTCGCCCTGAAGGACAATCGCGACAGCGTGACACTGAGTTGGAAGTACCCGGCCGGGAGCGAGGGGCCGGTGATCGTCTCGGGTGGCCGCAGCGGTCAGGCGCCGTCCCCCTTCGCCGACCTGCCCGCTGGCACCGAGAGCTTCGTCGTCTACAGCCTCGACCGCAGACTCGACTACTGCTTCACGGTGGCGGTCGCCTGGTCAACCGAGACCGTCGCCCGATCCGGTGAGGTCTGCACAAAGCGTCGCTGAGGGCGGCCCGGCGGGGGCCGGCCGCGCCTGGTTGCGCCGATTGCCGCGCGGTATCTTTGGCAGTTCAGGCACAAAAAAGGAAAACGGCTGAAACTAGCCGTTATCACCCCAAACTCTAATCATAGGGGAGACGGATTGTCAAGGCACTCCGGCGGTTCGCCGTCCGACGACGAGATCGGCCGCGAGCAGGAGTACGTCTCGATGCTCTACCAGCGCCTGGACGACCTTCGCGAGCAGGCGTCCCGACGGCTGACCGAACAGCTGCGGACGACCGGCGGCACCCTGCAGGACCGCTCCCAACGCGACAGCTCGGTGCGCATGTACGCCGACCAGGTCGAACAGTTCTCGGCGGTGGAGAACGGTCTGTGTTTCGGCCGGCTGGACACCGACGACGGCGAGCGCCGCTACATCGGCCGGATCGGCATTTTCGACACCGACGGTGACTACGACCCGTTGCTGATGGACTGGCGTGCCCCGGCCGCCCGCGCCTTTTACCTGGCCACCGCCGCCAACCCGCAGGGCGTTCGGCGGCGCCGCCACCTGCGGACCCGGCAGCGCAAGGTGATCGCCGTCAACGACGAGGTGCTCGACCTCGCCACCGCCTCTCCCACCGCCCACGAGGAACTCACCGGGGAGGCCTCGCTGCTGGCTGCGCTGAACGCCGGCCGCACCGGCCGAATGCGCGACATCGTCGAAACGATCCAGGCCGAACAGGACCGCATCATCCGGGCCGACCTGCCCGGGGTACTGGTGGTGCAGGGTGGCCCCGGTACCGGCAAGACCGCCGTGGCGCTGCACCGCGCGGCGTACCTCCTCTACACCCACCGCCGGGAGCTCTCCAGCCGCGGCGTGCTGCTGGTCGGCCCGAACGCCACCTTCCTGCGCTACATCTCGCAGGTGCTGCCGGCGCTGGCCGAGACCGGCGTGCTGCTGCGTACCCAGGCTGACCTCTTTCCCGGGGTCAACGCCCGGCGCGCGGAGCCGGCCACCACCGCCGCCGTCAAGGGACGTGCGGTGATGGCGGAGGTGCTCGCCAACGCGGTACGCGACCGGCAGCGGGTGCCCGACGAGCCGCTGGAGATCGAGCTGCCGCAGCGGGAGATCCTGGTCCTCGACCCGGGCACCGTGCGCGCGGCCCGGGACCGGGCCCGCCGCAGCGGGCGGCCGCACAACCTGGCCCGCGCCATCTTCGACATCGAAATCATCCATGCGCTGGCCGCGCAGGTGGCGGAGCGGATCGGAGCCGATCCGCTGGGCGGGGAGAACCTGCTCGAGGAGGCCGACCTCGCGGAGATCCGCCGCGAACTGCGCGAGGAGCCGGAGGTGCGGGCCACACTGGACGAACTGTGGCCGGTACTCACTCCGCAGCGCCTCCTCGCCGACCTGTACGCCTCGACCGAGCGCATCGCCGCCGCCGCGCCGATGCTGGCCGCCGACGAGCGGGCCGCGCTGCACCGCGAACCGGGCGGCTGGACCCCGGCGGACGTACCGCTGCTGGACGAGGCGGCGGAGCTGCTCGGTGAGGACGACCGGGCCGCTGCCGCCCGCCGGGAACGCATCCGCGCCCTGCAACGGGAGTACGCCGAGGGCGTCCTGGAGATCGCCCGGGGTTCCCGGTCGATCGACGTGGAGGACGAGGCCGACGGTGGCGAGATCCTCGGCGTGACCGACCTGCTCGACGCCGACCGGCTGCTGGAGCGGCAGGAGGAGGCGGATAGGTTGACCACCGCGCAACGCGCGGCGGCCGACCGGAGCTGGGCCTTCGGTCACGTGATCGTCGATGAGGCGCAGGAGCTGTCGCCGATGGCGTGGCGGCTGCTGATGCGCCGCTGCCCGAGCCGCTCGATGACCATCGTCGGCGACGTGGCGCAGACCGGGGCGCTGGCCGGCACACCGTCGTGGGCGGAGGCGTTGGCGCCGTACGTGGCGGACCGGTGGCGGCTGACCGAGCTGACGGTCAGCTACCGTACCCCGGCCGAGATCATGGCGGTGGCTGCCGAGGTACTGACCGAGATCGACCCGACGCTGCGCCCACCGCGCGCCGTACGCTCCAGTGGGTTTCCGCCCGCTGAGCACACCGTGCCGGCGCAGCGGCTGGCCGCGGAGCTGGTGGAGATCGCCACGGCGGAGGTGGCCGGGCTGGCCGACGGGCGGCTCGGAGTGATCGTGCCGGCCGGCCGGCGCGACGACCTCGGTGTCGCCCTGACCTCGGCGTTGCCTGAGGCGGCCGTCGGCGAGCAACCCGACCTGGAGAGCCGGGTGGTGCTGCTCACCGTCGCCGAGGCCAAGGGCCTGGAGTTCGACTCGGTCATCGTGGTCGACCCCGACCGCATCGCCACCGAGTCCCCGCGCGGCCCCAGCGACCTCTACGTGGCCCTCACGCGCGCCACCCAACGCCTGAGCACCCTCACCCCCACCCCTGACCCCCACTCCCCCCACTCCCCCCACCCCTGACCCCTGACCCCTGACCCCTGACCCCTGAGGCCTGAGGCCTGAGGCCTGAGGCCTGAGGCCTGAGGCCTGAGGCCTGAGGCCGATCATGAAGTTGTTGCCATGACACGCCGGGCGGGGAGGCAACAACTTCATGATCAACCGGGGTCAGCGGGATGCGGGATGCGGGATACGGGTGGGCGGGTCAGTCGGCGAAGTTGCCGGTGTGGGTGGCGGGAGCCGACTGATCACTGGTGGAGCCACCCGAGGGGGTGCTCATGCCACCGGTGGTGGCGTCTCCCGTGGTGGTCGGGGCCACCTTGCCCCGATGCCGCTCCGGTTGGCGGGCCAACCGGCGGGCGCTGGCCGGTCCGGCCGTACCGCCGGTCGTGGTGATCGCGCCCTGTCCCCTGGTGGGGCCGCCGTCCCGCAGCACGGTGGGATCGATCGGCACGTGCGCCGGATCGTCCCGGTCGTCGCGCTGGATGGCGGCCTCCACATCGGTCGGCGGCACGGTCACCTCGTCCACCGCGCCCTCGCCGTAGACGCCGCCGGCGATCTGCTCCTCGGCCCGGCGGGCGGCTTCCTGTCGCATGTCGTCCTCACGCACGATCCATCACCTCGCAGAAGCGTCGGTCTGTTGTGCGTGCCCGGTGGCCGGCGGGACAAACCCGCACGGGCCGGACCGCCGAGCCGAGGCGGAACCCGACATACGCCATCAACCTCTCAACGGCGTTTCCTCAGTCGTGGAAGCGCGAGGAACGTGGCTGCCACGCGGGACGCGCGCGTACGGGTAGCAGTCACCCAGCCTTCTCCGTCCTTCGGGATCCGCCGGTCAATCGAGGGTTACTGCTACTCAGGCACCGGGTAGACGCGGGGTGCCCGCGCCGAGCACGCAAACCGTGCCGTGGCCGACACGCGGTAGCGGGGCGAGGGTTACGACTCATCACATCCTGAGGAGGACAGATGAGCACGCAGGCTGCATCCACCAGGCCGACGAATCGTCCGGCTCCGGACGTACAGCAGCGGCAGGCCATGCAGGAGACTCCGACCCAGCCGATGCCGATGATGCACGACGGGCATCGGGAGCCGATGCAGGCACCGGGTACGGAGACCAAGCAGGCCTTCCTGACCACGGAGTTCTGGATCTACGCGGCCGCCGTCACCCTCCTGGTGATCTCCGCCTTCTGGAAGGGTACGACCGCGAACGGCCTGAACATCAACAACCCCGGCCAGGCGTGGCTCTTCATCACCCTGCTGACCCTTGGTTACCTGGGTAGCCGTGGTCTGGCCAAGGCCGGCAGCGCCCGGCGTTCCAGCGAGGAGCGCAAGCAGCGCGGACGCTGACCTGCCGCGCGTAACACGGTGGCCCTCCGGGTTCGTCCCGGAGGGCCACCACCGGCGTTCCCGACGACCTAGAACTCCTCGAAGCCCCCGAAGTCACCACCACCGAAGTCGCCACCGTCGAAGTCGCCGGCCGCCTCGGCGATCTCCTCCTCGCCGCCTTCGAAGGCATTGCTGATCATGTGGCCGGCGAGCATCCCGCCCGCGGCGCCGAGCGCCGCGCCCGCCACCACGCCGCCGATGCCGGCGCCGCCCCGCCGCTGCGGCGGGCCGTACTTGCCGGGCGGGCCGTATCCCTGGGGTGCGCCGTAACCGTGCGGTGCGCCATAGCCCTGGGGAGCACCGTAGCCCTGGGGAGCACCGTAGCCCGGTGCGCCGAACGCCTGGGCGCGCATGGTGCTGAAGCGATCGATCGTCTCGCGCAGCCAGCCGTCGACCACCTGCGTCCAGTCGTGCTTGTCAGCCTCGGCGTGCCCGACCTGGTAGCGGCCGAAGACGTCCTGGCCGGGTACGAGGAAACCGCCCCGCTTGTCGCACTCCAGCACCACGTCGATGCCGTGCGGATTGGTCACGAAGGTCAGCTCGACCTCGTTGATGACCTGCGCGTACTGCGGCGCCGCGAAGAACTCGATCTCCTGGTAGAACGGCAGCGTCTGCTGCACGCCGTGGATCATGCCGCGTTCGAGGTCCGCTTTCTTGAACCGGAAACCGAGCTGGCCGAACGCCTCGAGGATCCGCTCCTGCACCGGCAGGGGGTGCACATTGACCTCGTCCAGATCGCCCTTGTCGACCGCGCGGGCGATCGCCAGCTCGGTACGCAGCCCCATCGTCATGCCGTGCAGGCGCTGCCCGTACACCGCCGTGACCGGGGTCTCCCACGGCACCGGAAGCTGAAACGGAATGGACAGCGCCTGCTTCGGGGCGAGCTGGAGCCGGCCGCTGACCACCTGCCGGTGGAACTCCATCACGCCGGCCTGCTCACCGACCTCGACGCGGGTGACCAGCCCGATGACGATCTGCTCGATGTCGGCCTGGGCTTCCCCACCGATCAGGCTCACCTGGCCGTTGAGGGTTTCTCCGGGCCGGGTGTTCGGGTTGGCCAGGACGGTGTCCACACTGGGACCGCCCACGCCGAGCGCGCTCAACATCTTCTTGAAGACCATCGGTACTCCCGCGGGGTCTGGTGCCCGTACTCCCTTTAGGAGCGGACGCTGACCGCCGCACGGTATCGGTCGCCGCTGTGAGGTCGCTGAAAACACGCCGACCGCCAGCGGACGGAAGTGCCCGGCCCGGCCGACCACGACACGGGTGTGAATCGACAATCCTTGAGGTTCAACACTTCGCAAGTGATCGGATGGTGGCACCTCGTGTGGTGCAACCGCCCAGAGCAAGGCCGGGCTATCGAGCTGCCGTCAAGTCGAACTCGCCATCCTTGACGCTGCGGACGACCGGAGGGCTGGTAGTCTAGTCTGTCTAGACTTGCACTCCGGGAGAGCCGGCGCAGCATGGAGGCCAACTATGCACTGGCAGGTACAGGAAGCCAAGCAGCGGTTCAGTGAGGTACTTCGCGCAGCCGCCTCCGGCGAGGCCCAGGTGGTGACCAGGCACGGACAGGAAGTCGCAGTGGTCATCGACATCAACGAGTACCGGCGACTGCGGGGCGAGCAGGTTGAGCTGATGGACTACCTCCGGTCGGGCCCACTGCTTGACATCGACCTCGACGTCGAGCGCGCCACCGACCTTCCGCGCGAGGTCGACCTTGCCGGCTGAGACGGGATACCTACTCGACACCAACGTTGTTTCCGAGTTGCGCAAAGCTCGTCCCGACCCCGCCGTACTGGCTTGGCACGAAGCGCACCGGCATGCCCCGGCCTACCTCAGCACCTTGACCGTCGGGGAAATTCGCGCGGGCATAGAACGACTACGACCCAAGGCGGCCGATCGGGCCGTTGCGCTGGAGCAATGGCTCGACACACTCGTCACCGGATACGGCGATCGCATCCTGCCTGTGTCCGTGGAGGTCGCGCAGCAATGGGGCAGGCTCAACGTTCCGACCCACCGCCCGCCAGCGGTCGATGGGCTGCTGGCGGCTACCGCGATCGTGCACCGTCTCACTCTGGCGACCCGCAACGTCGCCGATGTCGCCGCCACCGGGGTCGCCCTGGCAAATCCATTCGAGCGCACGTGAAGAGACCGGTGCCGGATGTCGAGAACCGGCTCGGCGGCTTCGACCTGCTGGTGAAAGCACCGACAATGGCGCACAGCCAGAGGGAGACAAGCCGTGAAGTACATGCTGCTGATGCAGTTCAGCGCCGCCGGGACCGATTTCCCCGAGATCCACACCTGGACGCCGGAGGAGATCCGCGCCCACATCGGGTTCATGGGCGAGGTCAACGCGAAGCTGGTCGCGGACGGCGAGTGGGTCGACGGGCAGGGGCTCGCCGGGCCGGCGCAGGCGAAGATCGTACGCGCCGGTGGCGGTGGGGCGCCGGTGGTGACCGAGGGGCCGTTCGCCGAGACGAAGGAGTTCCTCGCCGGCTACTGGATCGTCGACACTGACACTCCGGAGCGGGCGGTCGAGCTCGCCGCCTGGATCTCCACCGCCCCCGGTCCCGGCGGGAAGCCGCTGAACATGCCGATCGAGGTGCACCCGGTGATGTCCGCGCCACCGCAGGACGTGTGACGAGCGAGCCGCTGATCGAGGGCCTGCGGCGCGAGGCGTGCCGCAGGCCTCGCCGTCCTCGTCGGCGTCAGTCAACGGAAAGCATCCCAGCGGCCGGGAGAAAGCCCCTCAGCGGGCCAGGTAGCCGCCGTCGACGGGAATGTAGGAGCCGGTGAGGAAGCTCGCCTGATCGCTGCTGAGCCAGGCGACGGTGTCGCCGACCTCGCGTGGTTCGCCCATTCTCCCGAGAGCGTGCATGCCGGGCAGCGTCCTGCGGATCTCCACCGGGATGTTGTTCTCCAGGCCGGTGGCGATGTAGGCGGGACCGACGGAGAGGGCACGAATGCCCTGCTGCCCGTACTCCCAGGCGATGGTCTGCATGATGCCGATCACGCCGTGCTTCGCGGCGGCGTACGGTGCCATGCCGAAGAGACCGCGTTTGCCGGCGATGCTGGAGATCGTCACGATCACGCCGCCGCCGGCCCGCAGCATGGCCGGAATCTGGGCGCGTACGCCGTAGAAGACGCCGTCCAGGTCGACGTTGCGGACTTTCTCCCACTGGTCGAGCGGCAGATCCGCAGTAGGAACGGCCGGCACCGTCACCCCGGCGTTGTTCGCCGCGATGTCCAACCGGCCGAAGCGTTCCTCGATGTCCTTGATCACGTCGAAATGCTGGTCGGGATCGGTCGTGTCGAGGTGCCTGCTGTCAGCGGTGCCACCGGACTCGGTGATCTCGGAAGCGACCGCGTCGGCCGCGTCGGAATTGATATCGGTGACCATGACGCTGGCCCCGGCGTTGGCGTAGGCCTGCGCGATCGCCCGGCCGATACCTGCCCCACCCCCGGTGACGAGGGCGATCTTTCCGTTTAGCATGACATCTCCGATCCGAAGTTCCACCGCAATATCCACGCTCGCACGGATTTGCCCACCGATGAGGCGAAAGTCCCTGATCGAGGACCTGCTGCGCGATCTCGCGCCGCAGGTCCTCGGCGTGCTCACCCGCCGATTCGGTGACTTCGCCACCGTGGAGGACGCGGTGCAGGAGGCCCTGCTGGCCGCCGCCACGCAGTGGCCGCAGGACGGCGTACCGGGCAATCCTCGGGGCTGGCTGGTCCAGGTCGCGTACCGGCGAATGGTCGAACTGGTCCGCGCCGAGCAGGCCCGCCGGGCGCGCGAGGACCTGGTCGCCCGGCGGGCGCCGGCGGACCGGCGCAGCGTACCGGCGATCGACGATCAGCTGAGCGCGGACCGCGACGACGGCTTGGTGCTGCTTCTGCTCTGCTGTCACCCGGCGCTGTCGCCGACCTCGGCGGTCGCGCTCACCCTGCGGGCCGTCGGCGGCCTGACCACCGCCGAGATCGCGCGGGCGTTCCTGATGCCGGAGTCGACGATGGCGCAGCGGATCAGCCGCGCCAAGCAGCGCATCAAAGCTTCCGGTACGCCGTTCCGGATGCCCGAGCCGGCCGAGCTGCCGGCCCGGCTGGCCCAGGTGCGGCACGTGCTCTACCTGATTTTCACCGAGGGGTACGTGGCCAGCGCGGGAGACCGGCTGCGCCGGGTCGACCTGTCACGCGAGGCGATCCGGCTGACCCGGGAACTGCACGCCCGGCTGCCGGACGACAGCGAGGTCGCCGGATTGCTGGCGCTGATGCTGCTCACCGAGGCACGCAGCGCGGCGCGTACCGGCGCGGCGGGTGAGCTGATCCCGTTGGCGGAACAGGACCGCGGCCGATGGGACACGGCGGCGATCGCCGAGGGCGTCGCGCTGCTCACCCGGGCGTTGCCCCGGGGCCCGGTCGGCCCGTACCAGGTGCAGGCCGCCATCGCCGCGCTGCACGACGAGGCGCCGACCGCCGAGGAGACCGACTGGCCGCAGATCCTCGCGCTCTACGAGGTGCTGGCGAGCCTGGCCGCCAGCCCGGTGATCACGCTGAACCGCGCGGTCGCGCTCGCGATGGCGCACGGGCCGGAGGCCGGCCTGGCCGCCCTGGACGCGCTGGACGGCGACACCCGGCTGGCGGGGCATCACCGGCTGCCGGCGGTCCGCGCCCACCTGCACGAGATGACCGGTGACCGCGAGCGTGCGGTGGCGGAGTACCGGCTCGCCGCCAGCCTGGCCGCGAGCATCCCCGAGCAGCGCTACCTGCTGATGCGCGCCGCCCGCCTGAACTGAGCCACCCGACGCGGCCTGGCTCAGGGCCGAAGCCGGCCCCGGAAGCGGTGGCCGGACCCGTGTCGGGCCCGGCCACCGGTGCGAAGGACAGCGCCCGCCAACTCGGCGGAAACAGATCGGTGGATCGCGGCGGGGGTCAGCTCGCGGTGCAGGTCACCGCAGGTGCCGAGTTGGTGCCGTTCCAGCTGCCGAGGAAGCCGAAGCTGGCGCTGGCTCCGGCGCCGAGCCGACCGTTGTAGTCGACGTTGCGCGCCGTCACCGTGGAGCCGCTGCTGGTCAGCGTGGCGTTCCAGGACTGCGTCACGGTCTGGCCGTTGGCGAAGGTCCAGCGCACCGTCCAGCCGTTGATGGCGGAACTGCCGGCGGTCACCCGGACATCACCCTGGAACCCGCCCTGCCACTCGTTGCTGATCGAGTACGTCGCGGAGCAGCCAACGCTCGGCGGCGGGGTCGACGTGGGCGGGATCGGCGTCGGAGTGCGGGTCGGGGTGGGCGTCGGGGTCGGGCTCGGCGGGCGGGTGGGGGTGGGGGTGGGGCCCGGCCCGTAGACGCTGGATTCGCGTGCGGTCTGCCGGATGCCGTTGGGGCCGTTGAACAGCCGCTGACCCCAGCTGGTCAGCTGGTTCGGGTTGAAGTTGGTCACCATGTCGAGGTACTCGACGCCGCCGCTGTTGCCGCTCCACGACCAGCCCAGCCAGCCGATGCCGTTTGCCTGGGTGTACGACAGGATCGCGTCCTCGTCGGGATCGCCGTCGGAGTGGTTGTGGCCGAACTCGCCGACCACGATCGGGAGGGCGCGGCTGCGGAAGCGGCCCAGGTAATCGCTGATCTTGGCGGCGGTGTCGAAGACACCGTACATGTGGATCGAGAAGACCGTGTTGCGGGCCGGGTCGGCGTTGAACACTGTCGGCGCGTTGTCGCGCATGGTGAAGGCCCAGTCCTGACCCCAGTTCGGGGCGTCCACCATGATGGTGTGCTGGATACCGCCGTTACGCAGCCGCCGGATCGCGTTGGCGGTGTCGGTGGTCCAGGAGGCGTAGTTCTGGTTGCCGTACGGCTCGTTGCCGATGTTGACGATCACGTACGCTTCCTGGCCGTTGAGCGCACTGGCGATGCTGAGCCAGTAGTCGACCGCCCGGTCCAGGGTGATCGCCCCGCTCTCCTCGCCGTAGCCGGTGGTGTCGTGCACCTCCAGCACGCAGATCAGCCGGTTGGCCTTGCACAGCTGGATCACGTTGGTCACGTCGGCGGCGCTGTTGCGGGTCCACCGGTCGCCGCTGGAGAGCACGACCCGGACGCTGTTCGCCCCGAGTGCCTTGATGTTGGCGAAGGAACTGGTCTGGCTCGTGTACCAGGTGTGCGCGTGGTTGACGCCGCGCATGATGAACTCCTGGCCGTTCGCGTCGTAGAGCTTGCCGCCGCTGACCGTGAAGCCGGTGGCGGCCTGCGCCGACGGCCCGAAGGCGAACACGGCGGCGACGGTCGCCAGCAGGATGGCGCCGACGCCCGCGAATAGTCTTTTCATCGCATTCCTCGCAGAGGTTTCTCCCCCTGTGCCCAATTCTGGGGGTTGCGGTGGTGGCAGGCATGGCGGCTGAGCCCGACAGCCGCTGCCTTGGGGCCCGGCGAGGCAGGCATCAGCGTAGGCCGATGGAATGCCGAAAGCAACCGGTTCAGTAAGTTCGACGATCGCCGGCGACCCGTGACGGCCCATGAGAAGTGAGCCGTCACGGGGGCAGACATCCCCACCACAGGATGTGCACCACGCCGGCATCTGAACCGGTTCAGGCCAACGGTAGGCAAGGGCTAGTAAGGGCGTCAAGCGCCCAAGGGTTGATCAAACCGGGGTGGGGTATCCGGAACGGGTCACCCGGTTCGGAAGGAGACGCCATGGTCAGCATCGGCTACACCCTGTTGTGCGAGCAGGCCGGCCCGAAGCAGCTCGTCGACTACGCGGTACGCGCCGAGGCGGCCGGCTTCGACCAACTCGTCGTGTCCGACCACTACTACCCCTGGCTGGAGTCACAGGGCCATTCGCCGTACGCCTGGTCGGTGCTGGGCGCGGTCGCCCACGCCACCTCCCGCGCGGAGCTGATGTCCTTCGTGACCTGTCCGATCCGCCGCTACCACCCGGCGGTGGTGGCGCAGAAGGCGTCCACCATCGGGGTCCTCTCCGACGGCCGGTTCACTCTCGGTCTCGGCGCCGGAGAGAACCTCAACGAGCACGTGGTCGGCGCGTGGCCGCACGTGCAGCAGCGGCACGAGATGTTCGAGGAGGCGTTGCAGATCATCCGGCCGCTGCTGGGCGGGGAGACGCTGACCTTCTCCGGCAACCATTACGACGTGCCGGACGCGTACGTCTGGGACCGGCCCGACCAGCCTGTGCCGATGGCGGTGGCCGCCTCCGGCCGGCAGTCCGCCACCCTCGCCGCCGAGTACGCCGACGGCCTGATCGCCACCGAGCCGCAGGCGCACCTGGTGGAGATGTACGAGGAGGCCGGCGGCGTCGGGCGCCCCCGGTACGGGCAGGTGGCCATCTGCTACGGACCCGACGAGGCCGAATGCCGCAAGATCGCTCACGACCAGTTCCGCTGGTTCGGGCTGGGTTGGAAGGTCAACACCGATCTGCCCGACACCGACGCGTTCGAGGCGGCCACCCAGAGCGTCCGCGAGGAGGACGTGGCGGCCGGGATCTCCTGCGGACCCGACGTGGACAAGCATGTGTCCGCGTTCAAGAAATTCGTCGACGCCGGGTTCACCCACGTGGCGCTTGTCCAGGTCGGCGGCGAGGGCCAACCGATGTTCCTGGACTGGGCGCAGGAGCAGCTACTGCCCCGGCTACGCGAGCTGTGACCTGCCACCCCCGCGACGCCCGCAGCTCCGGACTTCCGGATGCGGTGCGGCGCGTCGGCCGCGCGCTGCTGCGGCACCAGCACTCCGACGAACCGACGAACAGGTGAGACCATGCGCATCGGCAACACGGAGATCCGTCCGGTCGGCGGCAGCCTCGGCTGCCTCCTGATGATCCTCTTCTCGATCATCGCCTCGATCGTGCTGACCGTCCTGCTCAACCTGGTGCTGTGAGCGCTGGCCGCCCTGCCCAACCTGGGCCGTCCTGCTCGCCGTCCGCGTCCCTTCGGCGGCCGCCGCATCCCACGCCATCGACCGCGTGCTGTGAGCGCCGCCCCAGCCTAGCGCGGTGACCAGACACGGCACCGACCAGACACGGCGCTGACCAGACGCGGCACGGTGCCCGCGTCCGCCGGGCGCGGTCGAGAACCGGTCAGCGGCGCAGCCCGAGAGCGGTCAGCGCCTCGCGGGTGGCCTGGCGGGCCGGCTCCAGGACGCTGCGACGCAGCCAGTGAGCGGCTGGCGTGACGGTCACGTGCCAGGCCCTGCGGATCGCACGGCCCACCGGCACGACCGCGACCCGCCACAGCCATCGTCCCGCCAGCCACACCGGACGCAGAGTGAGCGCCCAGCACCACCACAGGATCCGGCCGGCCACCCGCCACGCCCAGCCGAGCACGACGACCGACCGGCGAGCCAGCGCGGACAGCCACCGGCTCAACGTGGCCAGAACCAGCCGGGCGGGCGGGGTGAGCACCCGGACCAGCCAGGCCAGCGGCACCCACAGTAGGTAGTACAGCGGCACCAGGATGAGGATCGACACCAGCCAGACCAGTCCAAGCCCGCACCACCGCAGCAGCCGTGCCAGGCTCCGACCGCACCATCGCAGTGGCGGCCACAGGGCGGTGCGCCACAGCCAGGCCACGCCGTGGCCGAGCCAGGTCAACGGCAGCCAGACCAGCGCCCGCCCCAGCCACGAGGCCGCGCGGGCCGCCCAGAGCAGCGGAATCCACACCAGGTGCCGCAGCAGCCAGCCGAGCGGACGCAGCAGCCAGCGATCCACGAACCGAGCCGCCGGAGCGAGCATCCAGCGGTGCAGCCCTCGGCCGATCGCCGTCAGCAGTTCCCAGGCCAACCGCACCGGCAGCACCACCACCAGCGCGACGCCCCGCACGACAACCGCCACCGGCGACAACGGGCCGGACGCCCGCGCCAGCGGCTGCCCGCCAGCCCTCGCCCCCGAAGACTCGCCCACGCCCGCACGCTAACCCCACCCCCACCCCCACCCCCACCCCCACCCCCACCCCCACCCCCACCCACGCGATCATGCACTTTCTGTCGCCGCATACCGGATATACCGCGCAGAACGGCGACCGAAAGTGCAAGATCGCGAAGCCGAGGGGCCGGGGAGGGACGCCGGGACCCCAGGCTGGGGTCAGGGTGGGGGGAGGGTGAAGTCGGCCAGGAGGGGGTAGTGGTCGGAGGCGTGGTGGGTGTGGGGGTCGCGCAGCACGTGGACGTCGGTGCGGTGGGCGGCCAGCGCGGGGGTGGCGAGGAGGTAGTCCAGGCGCATGTCGGAGAACTCCGTACCGCCGTGCCGGGTGGGTGCGGTGGATCCGGCGGTCGCCCCGAGGTCGACCAGGCCGGCGGCGAGCAGGCGGGCCACCGCCCGGGTCTCCACGGTCCGGCCATCCCGGCGCAGGTGTCGACGGCGGTACGCGGCGGGCAGCCGGGCGACCCGCTCGGCGTGGTCGGCGTACGGATCCAGGGTGTTCAGGTCGCCGGCGAGCAGCGCCAGGTTGTCGTGGGCCGGGCGCAGCGCGGCGGCCGCCCAGCCGGCCTCGACCAGCCGGCGGGTGCCCGAGTACGGGTGAAGGTGGGTGGCGATCACGGTGAGCGCGCCGGCGCCGGTGGCCAGCACCACCCGTTGCGCGGCATGGTGCAACGGTCGACGCACCGGCGCGGCGGACAGCACCTGCCACGGCGGGCGGACCAGCACCGCCACCGGCTGCCCGAACCAGGAACGGGCCAGATACGGCCGCATGCCCAGCCGGGCGGCGAAGGCCGACACGTCGAGGTCGCGCAACTCCTGCAGGGCCAGTACGTCCGGCCGCTGGCCGGCGATCACCTGAGCGATCCGATCGCGGCGGTCCGGCCCGCCGGTGTCCCGACCGCCGGTACGGATGTTCCAGGTCATCACCCGCAACACGGGGCGGCTCACGCGGGTCGGGCGGCCTCGGCCAGCTCGTCATCGAGGGTGCCGATGTCCTCGGACCCGATGGCCGGCCGGTTGCCCTGACGCAGGTCCTCGTTGGGGCGCACGACCAAGTACAGCAGCCCGACCCACAGGGTGGTGAGCAGGACCGCGCCCATGAAGTCGGTCGGGTGATGCATCCCCCGGTACATCCGCGAGACGGCCACGCCGACCGGCATCACCACCGCGAGCGCCACGAAGACCCACCGCCACCACCGGTCGGTGCGGGGGAAGACGATGACGGCGATGGCGAGCCACAGGCAGCACGTCGCGGCGATGTGACCGGAGGGAAACGACGAGGTCGGCATCGGGCCGTCCAGGTTCTCCACCGGCGGGCGCGGCCGGTCCACCGCGGCGGCGCTGGCCAGGAAGAGGCTCAGCTCGCCGAACATCACCAGTGCCACGAACAACACCGGCCGCCAGCGACGCCAGACTGCCAGCACCAGCGGGCAGAAGACCAGCGAGATGAGCAGGATGGCGTGGGTGTCGCCGGCCTTGCTCCACCACCAGCTCACCTCGTCGAGCAGCGGAGTGCCCCGGGCGGCGAACCAGGCCGGCACCACCTCGTCCCAGGTGGCGAGGGGGGTGTCGTGGGCGTGGTGGGTGACGAACATGCCGAAGCCGTAGAGCACGCCGCAGACCAGCACCCAACCGACCAGGATCTCGGCCACCGCGGCCCGGGGGTGCGGCAGCAGCTTGCGCTCGTCCGGCGCGGGCGCCACCTCGTGCGCCGCTTCCGGCTCCAGCCCTTCGGTCAGCGGGGTCACGGGCCGGCCCCGCTCCAGCCGCCACAGCTGGAAGGCGTACGCGGTGACGCTGAGCCAGGCGGTACCGAGCAGCCAGGCGCCGATCACGTCGGAGAGGAAGTGCACGCCGAGCGCGACCCGGGTGAACCCGATCAGGAAGGCGACGGTGCCGACCAGGACCATCGCCGGTCGGCGCCAGCGGGGCGCCATCGCCGGCAGGAACACCAGCAGCAGCGCACCGTAGGCGACCATCGACCCGAGCGCGTGGCCGCTGGGAAAGCTCTGCCCGGCGTACGTGCCGATGGGCACCTCCACCTCGGGGCGCAGCCGGTCGACGAGGGTCTTGAGCGTCAGGTCGAGGATCAACGCACCCGCGCCGGTGACGATCAGGAAGACCGCGAGCCGGCCCTGTCGGCGGATCAGGAAGCCGACCACGGCGACGGTGATCAACCAGATGATCACGGGCCGGCCGCCCAGGTCGGTGATCGCGTTGAGCACGGTCACCAGCGGACCGATCGGAGAGATCTGCTCGTTGAGCCACCGCGCCAGGCCGTGGTCCACGTGGTACAGAGGGGACCACTGTACGCGCACCAGCACCAACACCAGCCCGAAACCGACCCCGGCACCGAGCACGAGCGCCAGGCCGGCGAGCGTACGTCCGGTGAAGTGCCCGAGAGGTCGGCGCAGTACGTCCCTGACCGCGCCCACGGCAGCCTCCTTCGCCTCTGGCGTGCCGCTGTACCCGGCCGCTGTCTGCCGTACACCCGACAGACAGTCGTCAAAGGGCGGTCATCTCGCCGGTGTCGAGCAGCCCGCCACGTTGGACGTCCGGCTCCCACAGGTCCGGCTGCGCCGGCTCCTGCACCCCGATGCGGACCGCCTCCAGTTGGGCCGCGAAGGCCAGGCCGCCGAAGAGCGCCATGCCGGTGAGGTTGGCCCACAGCAGCAACGCCATCATCCCAGTCAGCGCCCCGTATGTCTGCCCGAAGCCGTCGCTGAACCGGACGTAGGCGGCGAGCAGGAGGCTGGCCAGCCACCACAGGGCGGTTGCGATTCCAGCGCCGAAGAACAACCAGGACAGGCCGGGTTGGTGACGCCGTGGCGCGTGCCGGAACAGCACCGCGACGGCGAGCACGGTCAGCCCCAGGCTCAGCGGCCAGCGGATCACGTCCCAGCCGGCGCTGGCCACCTCGCCCCAGGCGTAGTGCCGTGCCACCGAGTCGCCCATCGGCCCGCCACCGACCAGGATGAGGAACCCGGTCAGCGCCGGCACGCCAGCGGTGACGGCGAGGACGGCCGCCCGAAGGTACTTGCGCAGCGCCGGGCGGTCCCGCTCCACGCCGTAGATCCGGTTGGCGCCCCGTTCGATCTGCGCCATCGTGCCGGTCAGCGCCACCAGCCCGGTGATCAGGCCGAGGGTGAGGGCGACCTCGCCGATGGTCTCGACCCGCTCGGAGCGCTCGGCGTCGCCGAGCAGTTCGGCGACGACCTGTTCACTCGCGCCGGGGGTCAGCGCGAGCACGGTGTCGGCGACCACCTCGCCGCCCTCCGCCACCCCCAGTTCCGCGATCAGCCCGGTCAGTGCGATCAGGAACGGCACCACGGCGAGGCAGAGTTGGAAGGCGAAGGCGCGGGAATGGCTGAATCCGTCGCCGTAGCGGAACCGGGTGAAGGCGTCACGCAACAGGCGCCAGCCGCCCTCGCGGCGCAGCGTCCGCCAGGCGTGGTCGGCGCAGAGCTGCTCGTCGGACATCAGCCGGGTCTCGGGCACGATCCTGGTGCTACTCAAGGCTGCTCTCCTCGACCAGGTGCTCACCCCGCTGGGCGGCGGCGGACGCGTCCTCGGCAAGGTCGGGTGCCCGCTCCGGCCGCGGTACGCACAGCCACAGCGCGCGGCGCCGGATCCGCACCCGCAGCACACGCCCGGGCTCGATCAGGTCGCCGTCCAGCTCGCGCGGCTGGGCCCGGTTGCTGGTTATCTCCACCCGACGGGCGCGGTACACCTCCATCCGCGGCACCCGGTCGCGCCGGCGTACCACCGCCCAGGCGAGCGAGAGCCAGTGGCGCAGCGTACGCGGGGTGAGCACGGCGACGTCGAGGTAGCCGTCGTCGGGCTCAGCTTCGGTGAGCAGGACCACCCCGCCCTGGAGCCGACCGACGTTGGCGACCAGCACCGAGCGGGCCCGGCGGCGCAGCGGCTGCTGGTCGTCCAGCCGGATCCACACCCGCATCGGTCGGTCCCGCAGATGCCGGAGGGCACCCACGACGTACGCCGGCCAACCGATCCGCCGCTTGGTCGTCTCGCTGGTGGCGGCGAGCATCTGGGCGTCGAAGCCCATGCCGGCCATCACCGCGAAGTGGCGACCGTCCACCTCGCCGACGTCGAGCAGGCGCCGCCCGCGCTCCACGGCCACCGCCAGCCCGGCGGCCAGCTCGTTCGACAGGCCCAGGTTGGCCGCGAGCAGGTTGCCGGTGCCCTGGGGCAGGACGGCGAGCGCCACCTCGGTGCCGACCAGGGCGCTGACGCAGGCCATCACGGTGCCGTCACCGCCGCAGGCGAAGACCACGTCCACGCCGGCGGCGACGGCCTGCTCGGCCTGGCCGTGACCGGGATCCTCGACGGTGGTCTCGAACCACAGCGGGTCGGGCCAGCCGGCTGCGGCGAGCGTGTCGCGCACGGTGTGCCGTAACCCGTCCAGGTCGGCCACCTTGACCGGGTTGACCACCACCGCGCTACGCAGCGGCCGCCCTTGCCGTCCAGCTTTCACGGCGTCAGTGTGCGACATGGTGCCGGCTTCGGCGACTCGGCGGCGGGTGGGCAGATTCACCCACCCGGCACCGGCGGACGGTGAGAACGGACGACGGAGGAGGACCCGGCGCGGGACGCGACCCGATCAGGCGGCAACCCGGGACGCGACCCGATCAGGCGATGGCGCGATCGGCTCAGGCGGCGGCGCGATCGGCCAGGCGGCGGCTCGGGCGATGGCGCGATCGGCTCCGGCGGCGGCGCGGGACGCGATCGGCTCCGGCGGCGGCGCGGGACGCGATCGGCTCAGGCGGCGGCGCGCAGCGCAGCCTCCACCCGGCGGCGCACGTCGGCCAGGTCGACGCCGGCCTCGCTGAGCACCAGCGCGCCGAGGCCGGCGCCCTCGCGCAGCAGCCCGAGCAGGATGTGTTCGGTGCCGATGTGGTGGTGGCGCAGCCGCACCGCCTCGCGCAGCGACAACTCCAGCACCTTCTTCGCCCGGTTTGAGAAGGGGCCGCCGGAGTACCGGCGCCGCCCCCAGCGACGTCGTGGCACCGGTACCGCCTCCCGCAGCGCGTCGGGGCCGAAGGACTCCTCGATCCGGGCGACGATGGCGGCCAGGTCGATGCCGATCTCGCGGAGTGCGGCGGCGTCGGCCTCGGCGAGGCCCACCCCACCGGTTTCGGTGTGCCGGCGGATGCGCGCCCGCAGGTCGTCGGCGGTGACGCCGGCGTCGCGCAGCACCCGCACCGCGAGGCTGTCACCGTCGGCGAGGATGGCGAGCAGCAGGTGCTCGGTGCCGACCGGGCGTTGGCCCTCGGCCCGCGCCTCGTCGCGCGCCCGCCGCACCACGGCACGGGCACGGTCGGTGAACCGTTCGAACATCACGCCTCCCAAGAGGATCCGACCGCCGGTCGCCCGGCGTGCTTCTTGTGGACCGCCTGCCGGCTGACCTCGAGGGCGTCGGCGATCTCCTGCCAGGACCAGCCCTGTCGTCGGGCGTTGTCCACCTGGACCACTTCAAGCCGTTCGAGCAGCCGGCGCAGTGCGCGCACCGCACGCAGGCCGACCCGGGGGTCGGTGCTGCCCGCCGCGGCCGCGAGTTCCGTTGCCTGACTCATGCTGTCAATGTAGGTTGACAACACGCATCTGTCAACCGGGGTTGACAGATGCGCCGCGGGTGGATGCGTTGGCGCCAGGTCCGGGCCTTGTCCGGGCGATATTTGGGGTCGAGCAGGATCTGTCGCCGGGTTGGGTGTTGTTGCTCGCGCCGGCTCCCGAAGTGGATGCCGGATCGTGGGCCGAACCGTTGACTTGCGACGCGTTCCTGCCTGGCGGGTGGGCTCGTTTCCGTTCGGGATCCGCTGGGTCGATTCGTGGGACCCGGAATTGCGGGACTCCCGGAGTGTGGTGCCGCGCCGCTCGGATGTGGCTCCCGTGGCGAGGTGGGGATGGGCAGTGCGGTCCCGGCCGGGCCTGGGATCGCGACGGGGGGTGCCCCTATGGGTTTTGTCAAGCAGCGGCGGGGCGGGGTTGATAGGTGGTCTTGGTGCGGAGCATGGCGAACAGGACGTCAACTCGGCGGCGTGCGAGGCAGATGAGGGCGGCGTTGTGTTCCTTGCCTTCGGCGCGTTTGCGGTCGTAGTAGGCGCGGGATGTGGGGTCGGCCAGGGCGGCGAACGCGGCGAGGAAGAGTGCGCGTTTCAGCTGTTTGTTGCCGCCCTTGGGTGGGTGTTCGCCGCGGATGGAGCTGCCGGAGCGTCGGGTGACGGGGGCGAGGCCGGCGTAGGCGGCCAGATGCCCGGGGGTGGCGAAGGCGGTGCCGTCGCCGACTTCGAGCAGGATTCTGGCTTCGGTCCCGACGCCGATGCCGGGCATCGAGGACCTCGGCGAGAGGGTGGCCCGGCGACAACACCCCCCGGATCATGAGTACGACAGGGGCAGTTAGAGCGAGGCAATAGGCGAGGTGGTCTGGTGATGCTGTCCC
>NZ_BOPC01000071.1 GCF_016863555.1 Micromonospora qiuiae
CCCCTATTGCCGGACTCACCAAGTCATACCGAGCCGGGCGACCGAGGAGTCCCCGGCTGGGGACGATCAAAAAGGTAACGGGGATGGTTGGGCGAGCCTGCCGCGGCAAGGCACGCGACTTGGCTCGGGTGTGGCGTAGACGTTCGGCGTGGCGACGGGTGAGGCCCCGTGCGCGATGTTGTTCATGAATGCGGCGGAATTCGTCAATGCTGGGGCAGAATTTTCTCCGATGCCGTCCGGTCACGGATTTTGGCCAGCTCTGCAGTGGGGGTAAACAACTGTAGCTGCCGCATATGATTATTGTCCCGCACAGGAGACGGACTCGCCGCCCCGAACGGGCATTCGGTCATGCTATTTTCGCGTCATTTGTTGTGGCGACGACTTCGCCATCGCCTCGAAGATCGGTTCCAGCACCAGCTTGGGTCTCTACTCGACCTCATATCGCGCCCGATCGCCCTCCAAACCGAGCCGCTCAAATGAAGCGATGACATTTGGAGCGACCGGCAACAGGTAGTGGCCGGCGAAGTAGGTCCACGCGGGGTGGCCGCGGCGCCTGAGGTCGCGGGGATGTGAACGGCGCGGGTTGCGGCTATGTCGGGGGTTCAGGCCGATCGGGCGGGCACGAGTTGTGGCATGCCGAAATCTCTCGTCCGGTGAGCGGCGCGGGTTGCGGCTATGTCGGGTGTCCGGCCCTCTGGGCAAGCGGCGAACCGCCGGGCAGCAGCTGCCCGGGAACCCACCGTGGCGATCACCCTCCGAGGCCGCGCCGTCACGGCTAGCCTCGGACGCAGGCCGGGCGCGACCGCTGCGGAGGTGATGCCGGATGACCGCAACCGCACCCGACGCGCCCCTGCTCGTCGGCATCGGCCCCGACGACGTCGGGCCGGTGGTCCGACCCGCCGCGCGGATGGCCGCCGCGTACGGCCGCGGGCTGCATCTGCTGCACGCCTTCAACTGGGCCGCGATGTCGGCGCCGGCGGTCTCCGGCACCCGCGCCGACGCCGAAAAACTGATCGCGCAGGCCACCGCCGCGGTGCGGGAGAGCGAACCGGACCTCCCGGTCACCGTCGAGATCACCGAGGGCTCGGCGGTGGCGAACCTCGTCCGCCGGTCCGAGTCGGCCTTCCTGCTGGCCATCGGCGACGGCGGGATGGCCCACTGCGAGCGCTGCATCCCGGCCGACAGCCCCACCGTGCAGGTCGCCGCCCGCGCCGGATGCCCGGTGCTGATCACCCGCCGACAACCACCGCCGCAAGGTCCGGTGCTGGTCGGGGTGGACGGCTCGGCGGCCTCGGAGATCGCGCTGACCTGGGCGATCGCCTGCGCCGACAGGCAGGACGCCCGACTGCTCGCGGTGCGGGTGGCCAACCCGGACGAGGAGGTCGACGAGGCCGGTGACCAGCTCCGCCACCTGGTGGTTCGCTGCGTCGCCGGCCACCCGGACGTCGCGGTCGAGTGCCGTGCCGTGCGCGGCGACCCGGGCGAGGTGCTGGTCCACCAGTCGCGCTCGGCACAGCTGGCGGTGGTCGCGGCCCGGGGCGACGAGCCGTGGCGCGGCATGCTCGGCGCGGTGAGCCAGTCGCTGCTGTACCACGCACCGGCACCGGTGATCGTGGTACGCGGCGTGTCCGGCCCACCCGACGGGCCATGACACCCAGGCCGACGGGACCAATGGCCCTGATCCACGCCCGCCGATCCGACGAGGCTGAGAAACGAACCGCACACTGCGGATGCAGGATCCACCGACTCGCGAGAGGCTGCCAGGTATGGACACCGTCGTAGCGGCGCAGAGCACCCTGACCGAGGACGAGTTGCGCAGGCTGGATGCCTACTGGCGGGCGGCGAACTACCTCACCGTCGGGCAGATCTACCTGCTGGACAACCCCCTGCTGCGCGAACCGCTGGTGCCCGAGCACATCAAGCCCCGCCTGCTCGGGCACTGGGGCACCTCTCCCGGCCTGAACCTGCTCTACGCCCACCTGAACCGGGTCATCGTCGCCCGCGACCTGTCCGCGATCTTCATCACCGGCCCCGGGCACGGCGGCCCGGCCATCGTCGCGAACACCTGGCTCGAGGGCACCTGGAGCGAGCGTTACCACGGCATCGGCCGCGACGAGACGGGCATGGCCCGGCTGTTCCGCCAGTTCTCCTTCCCCGGCGGTGTCCCCAGCCATGTGGCCGCGGAGGTGCCGGGTTCGATCCACGAGGGCGGCGAGCTGGGGTACGCGCTCAGCCACGCCTACGGCGCGGCCTTCGACAACCCCGACCTGCTGGTCGCCTGCGTCATCGGTGACGGTGAGGCGGAGACCGGACCGCTGGCGGGCAGTTGGCTGTCCAACGTGTTCCTGAACCCGGCGCGCGACGGCGCCGTGCTGCCCATCCTGCACCTCAACGGCTACAAGATCGCAAATCCGACCGTGCTCGACCGGATCCCCGAGTCCGACCTGCTCGACCTCATGCGCGGCTACGGCTACCAGCCGTACGTGGTGGCCGGCGACGAGCCGACCGCCGTGCACGAGTTGCTGGCGAGCACCCTCGACCGGTGCCTGGACGAGATCGCCGCCATCCAGCGCCGAGCCCGCTCCGGCGGCACCGTCGAACGCCCTCGCTGGCCGATGATCGTCCTGCGTACCCCGAAGGGATGGACCGGCCCACCCGAGGTTGACGGGAAGCGGGTCGAGGGCACGTACCACGCCCACCAGGTGCCGCTGGCCGA
The DNA here is from genome assembly GCF_016863555.1 of Micromonospora qiuiae. Classification (GTDB taxonomy): domain Bacteria; phylum Actinomycetota; class Actinomycetes; order Mycobacteriales; family Micromonosporaceae; genus Micromonospora; species Micromonospora qiuiae. Next base: position 2,717 of record NZ_BOPC01000071.1, read on the forward strand.
GGTACGCAACAACCCGGCGCACCTGGCCGAGCTGGAGCGTTGGCTGCGCAGCTACCGGCCGGAGGAGCTGTTCGACGCCACCGGCGCACCGGTCGCGGAGCTGGCCGCGCTGCCGCCGCACGGTGACCGGCGGATGAGCGCCAACCCGGTGACCAACGGCGGGCAGGTGCTGCGTGACCTGAGCCTGCCGGACTTCCGCGACTACGCCGTCGAGGTGTCCACTCCCGGCGCGACTGTCGCCAGCGCCACCGGCGAACTGGGCAAGTGGATCCGCGACGTGATCGCGGCCAACCCGCAGACCTTCCGACTCTTCGGCCCGGACGAGGTCGCCTCGAACCGGCTCCAGGCCGCCTTCGAGGTCACCGACCGGGCCTGGCTGGCCGGCACGGTGCCCGGCGACGACCATCTCTCCCCCGACGGACGGGTGATGGAGGTCCTCTCCGAGCACCTGTGCCAGGGCTGGTTGGAGGGTTACCTGCTGACCGGCCGGCACGGCATCTTCACCAGCTATGAAGCGTTCATCCACATCGTCGACTCGATGGTCAACCAGCACGCCAAGTGGCTGAAGGTGACCCGGGGCATCCCCTGGCGGATGCCGGTGGCGTCGCTGAACTATCTGCTCTCCAGTCACGTCTGGCGGCAGGATCACAACGGTTTCTCGCATCAGGACCCGGGCTTCATCGACCATGTGATGAACAAGAAGGCCGAGGTCGTCCGGGTCTACCTGCCGCCGGACGCCAACACCCTGCTCTCCACCATGGACCACTGCCTGCGCAGCCGGCACTACATAAACGTGGTGGTGGCCGGCAAACAGTCCGCGCCGAACTGGCTGACCATGGACGAAGCCGTCCAGCACTGCCGGCGAGGGCTGGGCATCTGGGACTGGGCCAGCACCGACGACGGCAGCGAACCGGATGTCGTGCTCGCCTGCGCCGGGGACGTACCGACGCTGGAGACCCTGGCCGCGGCGGACCTGCTGCTCCGGCACGTGCCGGAGCTGAAGGTACGGGTGATCAACGTGGTCGACCTGATGCGGCTCCAGACGCCCACCGAACATCCGCACGGCCTGCCGGATTCGGAGTTCGACACCCTCTTCACCCGCGACAAGCCGGTCATTTTCGCGTACCACGGCTACCCGTGGCTGATCCACCGGCTCACCTACCGCCGCACCAACCACGACAACCTGCACGTGCGCGGGTACAAGGAGGAGGGCACCACCACCACGCCGTTCGACATGGTGATGCTCAACGACCTGGACCGCTTCCACCTCGTGATCGACGTGATCGACCGGGTGCCGGGGCTGGCCGCCCGCATGGCGCACCTGCGCCAGGAGATGACCGACGCCCGGCAGTCCTGCCGCGACTACACCCGCCGCCACGGCGAGGACGATCCCCGGGTGGCCGAGTGGCGCTGGATCCGCGAGACCGACCAGATTAACCCGTGAGGAGTGCCGTCATGAACGAGATCGTGGTGGGCTACGACGGCTCGCCGGACGCGGCGACGGCGCTGAACTGGGCGCTGGATCAGGCTCGCCGGGACGGCCGGCCGCTGCGGCTGGCGTACGTCTTCGAATGGCTCACCGTGGCCGGCTGGATCGGGCCCGGCGTGACGCCCGGGATGTGGCCGGACGAGCGGGCCCGGCAGCAGGTCGAGGAGCTGGTCCGCAAGGCCGCCGCCGACGCCGCCGCCGCGCATCCCGACCTGACGGTACGCGGCGAGGTGCTCGACGGCCCGCCCGCCCTGGTGCTGGCGGAATCCTCGGCCGAGGCGGGCCTGCTGGTGCTGGGCAGCCGTGGGCACGGCGGCTTCGCTGGCCTGCTCGCCGGCTCGACCGCGGTCAGTGTCACCGCGCACGCCCACTGCCCGGTGGTGGTGGTCCGCCGCGACACGGCCGACCGCGCCCGGACGGGGCACGTGGCGGTCGGCGTGGACGGCTCGGAGCAATCGCTGCTCGCCCTCGGGTTCGCCGTCGAGCAGGCCGCCCTGCGTCGGGTGCCGCTGCGCGTGGTGCGGGCCTGGCAGCCCCGCCGTGAGCAGCGGCACCTCACCGGCGAGCAAACCCGCGACGCGGCGCTGGCCGAGCAGCGCGCCGAACTGGACGAGCCGTTGCGCCGCTGGCAGGAGAGCTTCCCCGACGTCGAGGTGACCGTCGAGATCGCCGTCGCGGCCCCCGCCGGCCTGCTCATCGACGCCAGCCGCAACGCGCAGCTGATGGTGGTCGGTACCCGGGGCCGCGGTGGCCTGCGCGGCATGCTGCTCGGCTCGGTCAGTCAGCAGCTCATCCAGCACGCCCACTGCCCGGTCGCGGTGGTCCGCGAACGCTGACCGTGCCGGTGGCCGGGGTGTCGACCCGACGGGCGGACCGTCGCGCAGCGCGCGGCGGTCCGTCAGTCCGACCGGCGGGGGCCGCCGCGCAGCGCGCGCAACGCGTTGAGGATCACCAGCACGTCGATCCCCTCCTGGAGGAACGCCCCGGCCACCGGCGGCAGTCGGCCGGCCGCCGCGAAGCCCATCGCGATGACCGCCAGGCCCATCCCGACCGTGGCGCTCTGCACGGCGATCCGTCGGGCGTACCGGGCCACCTCGACCGCGTCGGCGAGCGGGTCGAGCCGGTCGACGGTCAGCACGGCGTCGGCGACGTCGGCCGAGGCGGTCGCTCCGGTGGCGCCCATCGCCACCCCCACGTGCGCCTCCGCCAGCGCCGGGGCGTCGTTCACCCCGTCGCCGACCATGACCGTGACCGCCCGATCCGCCTCGGCGCGCACCCGGGCCACTTTCTCCTGCGGCGTGCACCGGGCCAGCACGTCGTCCACGCCGACGCTGTCGGCCACCCGCCGGGCGGTGCCCGCCCGGTCCCCGGTGACCATCACGATCCGGGTCAGCCCGGCGGCGCGCAGCCGCTCCACAGCCCGGGGCGCGTCGGGGCGTACCGGGTCGGTGAAAAGGAGGGCGCCCAGCGGGCCGCGCTCGTCAGCCACCCAGACGACGGAGTGTCCCGCCGCTTCGGCCCGGGACCGGGCCTGTTCGGCCCACTCGGGCAGGTCTCCACCGAGCTGGCCGACCCGGACCGGCCGTCCGTCGACCCGGCCGCGCACCCCCCGGCCGGGTTCCTCCACCACCTCCGTCGGCATGCTCAGCCGCAGCCCCCGGTCACCGGCGTGCCGCACCAACGCCGCCGCCAGCACGTGTGGGGACAACTGCTCCACCGAGGCGGCCAACCGCAGCACCTCGTCGGCGTCGCCGCCGGGCGCGACGACGGTCTCCGCGGCCTGGGGGCGGCCGGCGGTGAGCGTGCCGGTCTTGTCGACCAGCAGGGTACGGGCCCGGCCCAGCACCTCCAGCGAACCGCCGTCGCGCACCAGCACGCCCCAACGGGCCACCCGGGACAGCCCGGAGACGATGGCGATCGGGGTGGCCAGCAGCAACGGGCACGGGGTCGCCACCACCAGCACCGCCACCGCCCGGATGAAGTCCCCGGACAGGGCCCAGCCCAGGCCGGCCAGGACGAGAGTGAACGGGACGAAGGCCGCAGCGTACCGGTCGGCCAGCCGTACGGTCGGCGCCTTGCGGGCGGTCGCCTCCTCGGCCAGCCGGACGATCCCCGCGTAGGTGCTGCGCTCGGCGCTCTCGGTGGCCCGCAACCCGAACCCGGCACCGGCGTTGATCACGCCGCTGGCCACTGCCTCGCCCACCGCCCGCTCGACCAGCCGGGACTCCCCGGTGACCACCGACTCGTCCAGGGTCGCCGGTGACTCGGTGACACCGTCGACGGCGACCACGTCACCCGGGCCGACCAGCAGCCGGTCCCCCACCGCCACCCGGTCCACCGGCACCACCTCGACACCGCCGTCGGCGGTGCGCCGCCGCGCCGTGCGCGGCGCCCGTTCGAGCAGGGTCCGCAGGTCCCGGGTCGCCCGGCGCTGCGCGTACGCCTCCAGGGTCCGGCCGGTGGCCAGCATCACCGCGATCACGGCCCCGGCCAGGTACTCCCCGACGCCGAGCGCGCCGGCCAGCGCCAGCACCGCGATCACGTCCACGCCGAACCGGCGCCGCCAGAGGTCCCGCAGCACCGAGACGGCCGCGGGCAGCAGCGCGGTCAACGTGACCGCCGCCCACACCGCGTCCGCCGCGCCGGCCCGCCCGGACAGCCACAGCACCGCCCCGACCAGCACCAACCCGGTCAGCCCGGTCAGCGGTGCCCACAACCCCCACCGGATGCGTCGCCCGCCGGGCCGGCCCTCCGTCCCGGGCTCATGGCCTTCGGGTCGCGCCGGCCGCTCCGGCAGGCACTCCCCGCCGGGCTCGGGCCGGTCGGGTCGCGCCGGCGGGGATTCTGGCCCGTGCTCCCGCTCGTCGCGCCGCGGTCCGCCCGGCGCCGACTGCTCGTCGCCCACCTGCGGATCGTCCCAACCTCCGGGGCCCGGCGCCGGGCGCTCCGGCCAGATTCCGGGTCGGAGTGCCCGTCCGGGCGGGACCAGCGGGCCGTGCGGGCGGGCTGCCGATGGCACAGGATGGACCCGACCCGCCTCGCGGCCGTCGCGCGGTGCGGCACGATGTTACCGACGGAAAGGTCGTGACGATGAGCCAGCAGACGCCGGCAACCCGCCGCCCACTGACCACCGCCCTCGCGGAAGCCGCCGCGATGGCCGGCCACGCGCCGTCGGTGCACAACGCCCAGCCGTGGCGCTGGCGGGTGCTGCCCGAGGCACTGGAGTTGCGAGTGATCCGCGACCGCCGGTTGGCGGCCACCGACCCGACCGGCGAGCTGGTGACGCTCAGCTGCGGCGCCGCGCTGCACCACGCCCGACTGGCGCTGGCCGCCGAGGGTTGGACGGCGAGCGTGCACCGGATGCCCGACCCGGACGAGCCGGATCTGCTCGCCCGGCTGGCCGATCTGCGACCCACCGGCGCCGACCCCGACGCGATGCGCATGGTGCAGTGCATGCAGGTGCGGCACACCGACCGGCGGCCGGTCAGCGACGAGCCCGTCGCCGAGGACATGCTGACCGCGATCGCCTCGGCCGCCGCCGCAGAGGGCGCCCGTTTGGAGATCCTCGACCGGGACCAGGTCCTGGAACTGGCCGCCGCCGCCTCGCACGCCGCGGCCGTGGAGGCGGAGGATCCCGAGTTGCGCGAGGAACTGGCCTACTGGACCAGCCGCTCCGGCGGGGTCGGACTGACTGCGGAGGTGCTGCCCGAGCAGACGCCGCAGAGCACCGTCCCGGGACGGGACTTCGGCCGCCCCGGCAGCCTGCCGGTCGGGCCCGGACACGACCAGGCGGCGTCGTACGGGGTGCTGCACGGGGACGAGGACAACCCGGTCGATTGGCTGCGCGCCGGCGAGGCGCTGTCGGCCGCCTGGCTGCTCGCCACCCGGTTGGGTGTCTCCGTGGTGCCGCTCAGCGGGGCGGTGGAGGTGCCGGCCACCCGGCAGATCCTGCGTCGGGTGCTCTCCGGGCTCGGCCAGCCGTACCTCGTCCTGCGTCTCGGGGTCGCGGACCCGGCCCACGCCGGTCCGCCGCACACCCCGCGGCTGCCGCGCGAGCAGGTGGTGGACACCTCAGCGGTCGACGGCACCGCCTGACCGGGCCGCCCGCTGCGGCCGCCGAGCGTTCCCGCCGGGCCGCCCGGCCGTGCTCCGCCGTTCGGCGTCTGCCGGTGGCTCGCCGGATAGCATCGCGGGGTGACCGCTGCCCCGAACCCCCGGCAGGAGCCACCCTCGCTCGGGCTGAGCCCGCTGTCCCGGGTCCGTCTGGACGAACTGCTTCAGGAGATGCTGGACCGGGTCGGCGAGGTGGTGACCAGCCGGGAGCGGCTGCGCGCGCTGCTCGACGCGGTGGTGGGGATCGGCACCGACCTGGACCTGCGCAGCACTCTGCAACGAATCGTGCAGGCGGCCTGTGACCTGGCCGGCGCCCGGTACGGCGCGCTCGGCGTGATCGGCCCCGACCGGATGCTGCACGACTTCATCACCCACGGCATCTCCGCCGAACTGCACGCGAAGATCGGTGACCTGCCGCACGGCCGGGGCGTGCTCGGCCTGCTCATCGACGAACCGAAACCGCTGCGGATGCCGGACATCACCCAGCACCCGCGCTCCTACGGGTTCCCGCCGCACCACCCGCCGATGCACACCTTCCTCGGGGTGCCGGTGCGCATCCGCGACCAGGTCTTCGGCAACCTCTACCTGGCCGAGAAGCGGGGCGGCGCACAGTTCACCGACGACGACGAAGAGATCGTCGTGGCGCTCGCGGCGGCGGCCGGCGTGGCGATCGAGAACGCCCGGCTGTACGCGCTGGCGCACCGGCGGGAACGCTGGCTGGCCGCCACCGCCGAGATCACCTCGCTGCTGCTCGGCGAGGTACGCCGCACCGACGCGCTGACGCTGGTGGCCCGCCGCGCCCGGGAGGTCGCCGAGGCCGAGCTGGCTCTGGTGCTGCTCTACGACGACGAGGCCGACCACTTCACCGTGGAGGTCGTCGACGGCGCGGGCACCCAGGCCCCTGCCCTGGTCGGCGCAGTGCTGCCGGCCGCCGACACCAGCTTCGCCGGCCCGGCCGCGCAGGGGCGGCACGACTCGGTGGACGATCTGGCCCACGCCGCGCCGTGGCCGGCGGTGCTGCACACCGGACCGGCCGTGGTCTCCCCGCTGGCCACCGCCGACACGCTGCACGGCGTCCTGGTGATCGCGTACGGCACCGAGCACGGCGGCGCCACCGACGACGACGTGGTGCTGCTCGGCAGCTTCGCCGGGCAGGCCGCGCTGGCGATGGAACGCGCCCGCGGGCAGGAGGAACGGGAGCAGTTGGTGGTCCTGGAGGACCGCGAGCGGATCGCCCGGGACCTGCACGACGTGGTCATCCAGCGGCTGTTCGCCACCGGCCTGCAGTTGCAGAGCGCGGTGCCGCTGGCCGCCCGGCCTGAGGTGGCCAAGCGGGTCAACGCCGCGGTTGACGACCTGGACGCCACCATCTCCGAGATCCGCCGCACCATCTTCGAGCTGCGCAGCCCGGTGAGCGCGGCGCTGCGCACCGAGATCCGCGAGGCGGTGGAGGTGGCCGCGGAGTCGCTGGGCTTCCGGCCCCGGTTGGAGCTGACCGGCCCGATCGACAGCGCCGTCCCGGACGCGGTCCGCCCCGACCTCACCGCCGTGCTCCGCGAGGCCCTGTCCAACGCCGTACGCCACGCCAAGGCGTCGATGGTGTCGGTGGAGGTGGCCGTCGACGCCACCCGGGTCACCCTCTGCGTCACCGACGACGGGGTGGGCTGCGACCCGGCCGCCGCCCGGGGCGGGCTGGTGAACCTACGCGAACGCGCCGAGCACCACGACGGCACCTTCGAGGTACGCCGCGCCGAGCCGCGCGGCACCGAAGTGCGCTGGTCGGTTCCCCTGCGCGACTGACCCGCCCCGGGCTGGCGTCGGCCGCGTCTGGTCAACTCCGTTTCGGCGAAGTTGCGGCATTCACGCCGCTTCGATACCGCCACACCGCCGGAACGGAGCCGATGCCACCGCCGTCGGCAGGCCCGCCGGCCGGGGTCAGCGGGTCTTGCCGAGCAGGCGGGTGGCCAGGACAGCCGCCTGGGTGCGCCGTTCCAGGCCGAGCTTGGCCAACACGCTGGAGACGTAGTTCTTGACCGTCTTCTCGGCCAGGAACATCTTGCCGGCGATCTCCCGGTTGGTCAGCCCCTCGGCGACGTACTCCAGGATCCGCCGTTCCTGCTCGGTCAGCGACTGCAGCTCGCGGGGCTGCTCCACGCCACTGCGGATGCGCTCCAGCACGCGGGTGGTGATCGCCGGGTCGAGCAGCGACTGGCCGGCCGCGACCCGGCGTACCGCGTCGACCAGGTCGGTGCCGCGGATCTGCTTGAGCACGTACCCGGAGGCGCCGGCCATGATCGCGGCGAACAGCGCCTCGTCGTCCTCGTACGAGGTGAGGATCAGTCCCTTGATGGAGGAGTCCACGGCCCGGATGTCGCGGCAGACGTCGATGCCGTTGCCGTCGGGCAGCCGGGCGTCGAGGATCGCCACGTCGGGCCGCAGCGCCGGAATCCGCCGGGCCGCCTCCTGGGCCGAGCCGGAGTCCCCCACCACCTCGATGTCCCCACTGGCATGCAGCAGGTCGGCAAGGCCACGACGCACGACCTCATGGTCGTCAAGCAGAAACACCCGGATCATCCGTCCTTTCTACCTCCTCCCACCCCGCCCGCACCCGGGCCAAAGGTCCCGACCCCGCCTGCCGGCCCGCCCGCAGCCCCTCGTTGATCATGAAGTTATTGCTCCGACACGCCGAACCGGGTGACAACAACTTCATGATCAACCGGCTTGGTGGGGGTGAAGGTGGGGAGGGGGTCCTGGCGGGTTGGGACGTGTGGCCCTGCTGGTCGGGGGTGGTGAGAGCGCAGTGTGGAAGGTGCCACGAGAAGGCGGAGGCTAAGGGGGCACGATCATGGAGAGCGGCTACACCGTCGAGCAGTTGCGGGTTGCGGCGACCGACGCGATTCGGGCTCCGTCCCTGCACAACGTGCAGCCGTGGCGGTTCCGGCTGCGCGACGGCGGGATCGAGGTGCTCGTCGACGCGGCTCGCCGGTTGCCCGCGACCGACCCGAGCGACTGGGGTGCCCGGGTCGCCTGCGGGGCGGCGCTGTTCAATTTGCGCCTGGCGCTGGCGGTGGCCGGTGCGCCGGCCACGGTCCGGCTACGCCCGTACCCGTCGGAACCGGATGTGGTGGCCCGGCTGACGCCGGACGTGCCGCGCCGGCCGACCCCCGCCGAGCGGAGCTTGTACGCGGCCATCCCCCGCCGGTTCAGCAACCGTGCCCCGTTCTGGCCCGACCCGGTGCCGGCGGACGCGCGCTGGCGGCTCGGCGAGGCGGCACGCGCCGAGTTCTGCTGGCTGGAGCTGCTGATCGGGGTCAGCGCGGTCAACGCGTTCGCCGAGATCGCACACGGCGCGCACCGGGTCCTCGAACGTGATCCGGCCTACCGGGCTGAGCGGGAGGCGTGGATCCGCACCACGCACGCATCCGACGGCGTACCCGCCGCCGCCGGTGGCCCACTGGCCGAACCGCAGGACCTGCTCCCGTCGCGCAACTTCGGCGGCCGACCGCGGGCGCCCGGGCGCGACTTCGAGCCGGAGCCGCTCGTCGCGGTGCTCGGCTCGGCCGGCAACACCGCCATCGACCAGGTCGTCGCCGGCCAGGCATTGCAGCGGGTGCTGCTCACCGCCACCGACGCCGGCCTGTCGGCCTCGATGTTGTCCCAGCCGATCGAGGTCCCCTCGGCACGCGAACAGCTCCGGATGTCGCTGGGCCGCTTCGGCACGCCGCAGATGGTCATGCGGATCGGGTACGGCCAGCCCGGCCGGCCCATCCCCCGCCGTCCGCTCGATGAGGTGCTGGATCTGCCGGTACGCCACGGATAGGACGCTTCTCGGCGGCACGCGGCCGTGCGCGGCGTTCAGCCACCGGCAGGGTCGCCCGCGTCGGCCGGACGCCTGATTGTCCGGCCGACGCGGGCTCGGTCGACGGTGCCGCGGGCACGGCGGGCTACCACCCGACCGGCTCCTTCATCGAAGGTTCGCACCAGCAATGGTGGGCTGCATCCGATACAGGAGTCAACAACTTCCGGAAAAGTATCGGTAGCCGGCTCTTGCCGTTCCGCTGCGCCTCAGGCGACCCGGGCCGCACTGT
>NZ_BOPC01000072.1 GCF_016863555.1 Micromonospora qiuiae
CCTCCACTGTGGCGGGTGCGGTTGCCGCTGCTTTCTCAGGTGGCGTTGCCGTTGGTGTCTTTGCGGATGTATTTGTAGCTCGTGTTCACCGGCGACATGGCGTTCTGGCCGAGAGTGGTACGGCAGTGCTCTCGCGGCCAGCCCACCGTTCCAGTTCATCGCCCCCACTGACGGAACCTGGTGCGCAGGGTCACCTGCGGGATCCAACGCCACAAGTGGCACCGACCTGCTGAGCAGTTGGGTCTGTTGCGCGCCAGTGAGCTTGGCGGACACTCCGATGACGCCGACCGGCCGCCGGGCGAGCATGTCTTGGGCCCAGGTCCGTGGTGGAGTGAGACGGCCCCGCATCTCGGTGACCGCGACAGCGAGCCCCCGAGGACCCGCAACGGTCTCCACCCCACGAATTGTCTCCAACGCCCATGGGCTGTCCAACGCCTGAAACAGCGTACGTGGCTGGCCGTGATCACCCCGGAGGGAGATACCTGCCTCCACGGCGCTGAACAGCGGACCCTCGGCGGCCAGGAGGTTCTGCCGCCGACCCGCCGAACGCCGCGCTCGGCGGGACGACGGGGCGGCGTGACAGTTCGTGCGGTGTGAACTCCGGCCCTCAGGCCTGAGCCATCTGCTCCCGCAGGCTTCGCGGCCGCATGTCCGACCACACCTTTCCGATGTGATCCAGGCAGTCCTGCTTCGACCCGGACGTTCCTTCCGCGGTCCAGCCGAGCGGCAGATCCCGGTCAACCCACCAGATCGAGTACTGCTCTTCGTCGTTGCGCACGACGCGGTAGACACCGTCGTCAGTCATGGCCCCTCCGGCGTGGTCGGGTGATCCGAATATGTGAGCCCGATGTTGCCGGGCCCACCCGCGCCATCCATAGAGAAAAACACGCAGACGCGTTGTGCAATCTCGTCCCTGTTCGACAGTTTCCTGCGTCGCGCAGGCTCTGGTCACGGCGGATCGCCACCTGGAAGGGGATCGACATGGTCGAGCGACGCCACCTGATTTCTATTGACGACCTTTCCGACGACCAGCTGCGCTGGATTGTCCAGCGCGGCGCCGAATACTCGCGTGGTTCCGCGGGAGCCAGCCGTCCCCTGTCCGGGGCGGTCGTCGGCGTGCTGTTCCGTAAGACGTCCACCCGTACCCGGACCGCGTTCTCCGCCGGCGCACTGCGTCTCGGCGCTGAACTGATCACGTACGGCCCTGGCGACCTGCAGCTGGCCACCGGCGAGTCCGTCGAGGACACCGGCGCGGTGCTGTCCGGCATGCTTGACGTTCTGGTCGCCCGTACCGCCGGGCCGGAGGTCGAGCTTCGGGCGTACGCCGACCAGAAGCGCATGTCGGTGATCAACGCGATGAGCGCCGTCGAACACCCCACGCAGGCACTCGCCGATCTCACCACGATCGTCCGGCACTTCGGTCGGGTCGAGGGCGTACGGGTGCTGTACGTGGGGGAGGGAAACAACACTGCCTCCGCGCTGACGCTCGCGCTGTCCCGATACGCCGGCACCGAGCTGCACCTGCGTACCCCGCCCGGGTACGGCGTCGAACAGAGGTACCTCGATCAGGCAGCGACGTCCGCCCGGCGTTGCGACGCGCGCGTCGAGCAGAGGCACGATCTGTCTGACCTGCCACCGGTCGATGTCGTCTACACCACCCGTTGGCAGACCACGGGATCGACGAAACCGACGTCCGACTGGCGTTCCGCATTCTCCCCGTTCCAGGTCGATGAGGCGCTGATGGCAGCCTGCCCGGGCGCGGTGTTCATGCATGACCTGCCGGCGCACCGGGGCGAGGAGGTGACCGGGGCGGTGCTCGACGGACCCGGGAGCATCGCCTTCACCCAAGCCGAGAACAAGTACCACAGCGCCCGGGCGGTCCTGGAGTGGTGCGCCGCCGACTGGCCGAGCGGCGGAGTGACGCTGTGACCACCTTTCTCGACGACATCTTCACCCACGCCGCGACCCGGCCCGACGCGCCGGCGATCGTCACCCCAGACACCGTCATGTGCTACGAGGATTTCGCCGCCCGAACCGATCGACTGGCCCGGGCGTTGGTCGCCAGGGGCGTCGGACCGGAGCAGGTCTGCGCGGTCATGGTCGACCGGGGCCCGGAGGCCGTCATCGCGATGGCGGCCGTGCTTCGAGCCGGCGGCGCCTTCCTCACCCTCAACGCCGAGCTACCCGATCAGCGGCTGGCGGCCATGGTCCGCACCGCCCAGGCCAGCTTCCTGGTCACCACGCCGTCCCGGGCCGGGCAGCTCGACTTCCCCATCGACGGCCCGACCGTATTCGTCGACGCGCCTGACGTGCCGGCGGCCCTGCCACCGTTGTCGCCCCGTTCGCTCGCCTACGTGAGTCACACCTCCGGCTCGTCCGGGCCGCCGAACGCGGTACTGCTGGAGCACCGCGGCGTCACCAACTACCTACGGGTCATCGTCGACGACTACGAACTCGGTCCGGACACCGTGGTGCTGCAACTCGCGCCGTTCGGGTACGACGCCTCGATCCGCGACACGTTCGCCCCGCTCGTCGCCGGCGGGCAGGTGGTCCTGGTCCCGCGTTCCACCCTGTTGCGGCCCGGTGAGTTCGTCGCGGCCGTCCGCAAGTGGGGAGTGAACACGATCCTGTCGGCGACCCCGACGTTCCTGACGTCGCTGCGGCAGAGCGAACTGCCCGACCTGCGGTTGACCGTGTCCAGCGGTGAGTCGCTGCGCCCGTTCCTCATCGCCGGTGGCCGGGACGGCGTGCGCGGACGGATGATCAACCAGTACGGTCCGACCGAGACCACGATGACCTCGACACGCTTCGACGTGCCGCCGGTCCCCGACACGACGGTCGACCTGATCGGGACACCGATCGACGGCGTCAGCGTGCGCCTGCTCGATGACGATCTGCACACCGTGCCCGACGGCGGCATCGGCGAGGTGTGGATCGGTGGATGTGGTGTCGCGCGCGGCTACAGCGGCCGGCCGGCATTGACCGCGGCCCGGTTCGTGCCGGACCCCCATGGCGCGCCCGGCACGCGCATGTATCGCACCGGGGACCTGGCGCGCCGGTTGCCCGACGGCGACCTCGTGTACCTCGGGCGCATCGACCGGCAAATCAAGGTCCGCGGATACCGGATCGACCCGGCCGAGATCGAGGGCGCGCTGCTGGCCCACCCCGCCGTCACTGCCGCGCAGGTCACCGCAGGTACCGATGCCGGAGGCCGAGTCTTCCTCATCGCGTACGTCGCGGTCGCGTCGGCGGAGGTGACGGACTCGGCATTGCGCGCACATCTCGCGATGACGTTGCCCCACCACATGATCCCGCGACGGTTCACCCGGATCGACAGCGTACCCACGACCGTCAGCGGCAAGACCGACCGCCGGGCGATCACCGTGGACGGGCCATGAGGACGACAGGCATCGGGCCCACCCTCGCGGACGTGCGCATGGCCGCCGACCGGATCACGGGCCTGGTGGATCGTACCCCGGTGCTGGCCCTGGATTCGCGGGTGCTGCTCAAGGCCGAGCACCGCCAGCGCGGCGGCTCGTTCAAGGTGCGGGGCGCGGCGAACGCGATGCTCGCGCGGTACGCGGACGAGGTGGTGGCTGGTTCGTCCGGTAACCATGGCATCGCCGTCGCCATGCTCGGTGCCGCATTGGGCATCAGGGTGACCATCGTGATGGCCGCCGGGGCCAGCGACGGCAAGGCACAGGCGATCCGGTCGCTCGGCGCCGGCGTGGTTCAGGTGGCCGGCGGCGTGGTCGAACGTGACCGCCGGGCCGAGGACATCGCGGCGGCGACCGGGGCGGTCTTCGTGCCGTCCTCCGACCATGAGCTGGTGGTGGCCGGGGCCGGCACCGTCGGGCTCGAGGTGTTCGAGCAGGTGCCGAACGTGTCGACGATCTTCGTGCCGGCCGGCGGCGGTGGCTTGCTGGCCGGCGTGTGCCTGGCCGCGTCGGCGCTGTCCCGGTCGGTGCGGGTCGTCGGGGTGGAGCCGATGTCCGCCCGTCGTTACGCCGTGTCGGTTGCCCGGGGTGCGCCGACGGAGTTGCCACCGTCCATGACGATCGCCGACGGCCTCCGAGGGCAACGACCCGGTGCGGTTCCCTGGCCGATCATTCGGCACCGGGTCGACGATCTGATCGGCGTGACCGACGAGGCGATCACCCACGCGCTGGGGATCCTTCGCCGCGCCGGTGTCAGCGCGGAGCCGAGCGGTGCGGTAGCGCTGGCCGGCGCGCTACGGCGCGGATCTGCCGGCCCCGCGGTGGCGATCGTGTCCGGTGGAAACGGCACGGCCGGCATCGGCAGCACCAAAAGCACAGAAGAAACTCCGGCAGAACTGCTGCCGGCGTCAACCGGTGAGTCTGCGAGTTCTTCCCTGCACTGTCGCGGTGGTGCGGAGCAGTCTCGTGGTAGGCGCATCGCGGAGCGAATGCAATTCGAGGAGCGGCTCTATGACCGAACAAACATCCCCCGGGTCAGGAGTGCTGGCGACCATCGGAGCGACACCGATCGTCGAGTTGGTGAAACTCGACCCACAAAATCCGTTCAGGACGTTCGCTAAGTTGGAGTCGCACAACCCGGGCGGCAGCATCAAGGACCGCTCGGCGCTGGAGATGCTGCGAGAGCGCATCCGCGACGGGCGGCTCGTACCCGGACGGTCGGTGGTGGTCGAGTCCAGTTCCGGCAATCTCGGGATCGGGCTCGCGCAGGTGTGCGGGTACTACGGAATCCGTTTCATCTGTGTGGTCGACCCGCGCACCAACGGGGACAACATCGCCATCATGCGTGCCCTTGGCGCGCAGGTCGAGGTGGTCACCGACGTCGACCCGGCCACCGGCGAGTACCTGCCCGTTCGCATCCGTCGGGTTCGTGAGCTCGTCGCCACGATCGACCATGCGTACTGCCCGGACCAGTACTCAAACCCCCTCAACCCGCGGGCACACCAGACGACCGTGCGAGAAATCGTGCGGGCCCTGCCCGAGATCGACTACCTGTTCTGCGCCACGAGCTCCTGCGGCACCCTGCGGGGGTGCGCCGAGTACATCCGGACGCACCAGCTGCCGGTGACCATCGTGGCGGTGGACGCGATGGGCAGTGCGATATTCGGCCCAGCGGTCGGTTGGCGGATGATTCCCGGCCACGGCGCGTCGGTGCGCCCGAAGCTGTACCGCAGCGATCTGGCCGACGTCGTGGTCCGGGTCGACGATCTGGACGCGATCGCGGCTTGCCGTCGGCTGGCCGCCCGCGAGGCGATCCTCGTCGGTGGCTCGTCGGGCGCCGTCGTGGCAGGCCTGGAGCAGATGCGCGATCAGATTCGGCCCGGTGCCACCTGCGCGCTGGTCTTTCCCGACCGCGGTGAGCGGTACCTGGACACCATCTACAACGACGACTGGGTCATGACGTACTTCGGCGACGTGTCGCATCTGTGGAACAAGCCCGACATGCAGGTGGCGCCGTGTTGATTTTCAGGGCAGGTGAGGTCCGCTCCGTCATCGACGGGAGCGAAGTGGTGTCCGACTACCGACTGAGCAGCAGGTGTACGCATGACTGACATCCTCGAAACCGACAACCAGTTGCGACTGTCGTTCGAGCAGGAGCAGCTGTGGTTCCTCGACCAGGTTCGGTCCGGCGCGCAGGAGTACCTGTTGCACTGGGGATTCCGCCTGCGCGGGCCATTGGACCGGCAAGCACTGACCGCCGCCTTCACCGAGATCGTCCGCCGGCACGAGATTCTGCGTACCCGCTATGCGACGGTCGACGGACAGCCGGTGCAGATCATCGACGAGCCGGCGCCGGCCGACATCACGGTGGTCGACCTCAGCGGGTACCCGGCAGGTGAACAGGACCGACGGGTACGGGAAATCGGCGAGGTCGCGGTGACCACGCCGATCGACCTGCGCGCAGCCGCGCCCTGGCGGCTGACCGTCGTCCAGCTTTCCCCCAACGACACGATCCTGATGATCGTGGTGCATCACATCGCCTTCGACGGCCCGTCGCTGGGCATCCTCGCCAGGGAACTGGGCGCGCTCTACGCGGCCCATGCCCGCAGTGAGGAGCCCCCGCCCCAGCAGCTGGAGCCGTTGGAACTCCAGTACGCCGACTTCGCCGACTGGCAGCGGAACCGCTGGAGCACGAACGACGCGGCGCTCGCCCGGCAACTGGACTACTGGCGCGAGCAACTGGCCGGACTGGCGCCGCTGGAGCTGCCCACGGACCGGCAGCGCCCGGCCGTCTGGGAGCCGGCCGGCGACGTGGTGGCGTTCGCTGTGCCGGCGTCGTTGGCGGCCCGAATCATCACCGTGGGACGCGCCGCCCGGGCGACCCCGTTCATGGTGTTCCTGGCCGCCTACGCGCTTCTGATCAGCCGTTACGCGGACCAGCTCGACTTCGGCATCGGGGTGTCGACCAGTGGGCGCAGCCGGGTCGAGCTGGAGCCGGTGATCGGCTCGCTCGCCCAGACGCTGGTGCTGCGCACCGACCTGTCCGGCGATCCCAGCTTCGTCGCGCTGCTCCGCCGCGTCCGCGACACGGCCCTGGACGCCTTCGAACACAAGGACGTACCCCTGCAACGCCTGGCCGCCGAACTGGTGCCGGACCGCGACCTGTCCCGCAACCCGCTCTTCCAGGTCGGGTTCACGGTCCTGAACGGCCAGGGGGAGCCGCTGCGCCTGCCCGGCATCGAGGTCGACTGGGTGCCGACCCCTGTGCTCGGCGCCACCTTCGACATGTCGCTACAGATGGCCGAGGAGCCGGACGGATCGTGGGTCGCCCGGATGACCTACCCCACCGCGCTCTTCGACCGGGCCCGGGTCCAGCGGATGGCCGACAACTACCTGGCGCTCCTGGAGAATCTCGCGGCGGCGCCGGAAACACCGCTGCGCGACGTGCCGACCGTGACGGCCGCGGAACAGCAGCGGCTGCTCGGCTGGAACCGTACGCCGCGCGAGGCGACCGACGCGCTGCTGCCGCATTTGTTCCGGGCGCAGGCTGAGGCCACGCCGGACGCGGTAGCCGTGATCTGTGGTGACGGTCAGCTGACCTACGCCGAGCTGATGTCCAGGGCGGACAGCGTGGCCGGCTTCCTGCACAGCTGCGGAGTCGGCGCTGAAACATCCGTCGGCGTGGCCATGCACCGCGGTATCGATGTCGTGGTCGCACTGCTCGGGACGCTCACCGCCGGCGCGGTCTACGTCCCGCTCGCACCCGACCTACCAGCCGATCGGCTGGAGTTCATGATCGACAACGCCGGCATCGAACTGGTGCTCACCCAGACGACGCTGCGACAGCGAATTCCGCGGCGCACGCCGGTGGTGGTGCTCGACGAGCAGTGGGACGACATCGCCCGCGCCGCGCCACCGCCTCCGGTGGCACTCGACGTCGCCAACGCCGCCTACGTCATGTACACGTCCGGATCCACCGGCCGCCCGAAGGGCGTCGTGATCTCCCACGGCGGGATCCGGAATCGGGTGCTGTGGGCGGTGAACCAGCACCAGCTCACCGATACCGACCGCGTACTGCAGAAGACGACCATCGGGTTCGACGCTTCGGTGTGGGAGTTCCTGGCACCGCTGGTGTCCGGCGGCTGTGTGGTGATGGCGCCGCAGGACGCGCACCGCGACACCGCCGTGATGGTCGCTGCCCTCGCGGCGTACCGGATCACCGTGGTGCAACTCGTCCCGTCCGTGCTGCGTGCCGTGGTCGACGAGCCGGAGTTGGCCGCCTGCACAGCGTTGCGGCTGGTGTGCTCCGCCGGCGAGCCGCTGCCGGCCGAACTGTGCGAGCGACTGCTCGGCGTGCTGGAGGTGGAGCTGTACAACACATACGGCCCGACCGAGTGTTCGATCGACGCGACCGCGTGGCGCTACGAGCGCGGCGAAACGGACGGCATGGTCCCGATCGGCGCCGCGCTGCCCGGCGTCGACGTGTACGTGGTGGACTCCGCCGACCGGCTCGCGCCCATCGGCGTACCCGGCGAGTTGTGTGTCGGCGGCATCGGCATCGCCCGCGGTTATGCCGGGCGCGGCGACCTTACCGGCGAGCGGTTCACCCCGAACCCCTTCGCCAGCCGACCGGGTCAGCGGTGGTACCGCACCGGAGACCTCGCCAGGTGGCGTGAGGACGGGACCCTGGAGTTCGTCGGCCGCCTCGACGGGCAGGTCAAGGTGCGGGGGGTGCGCGTCGAACCCGGTGAGGTGGAGACCGCGCTCCGGGCACATCCGTTGGTCGCGGCGGCTGTGGTCACCTCCTATCGATCCGTCACCGGTGATCTGGAGCTCGCCGGCTACGTGGTGCCGGCCGCCGGGGCGACGGTGGAGCCCGACGAGTTGTCCGAATTCCTCGCTACCCGGCTGCCCACCGCAATGGTTCCCACCGGCATCATCCCGCTGGTCGAACTCCCGTCGCTGCCCAACGGAAAAGTCGACCGGTCGGCGCTGCCGGCCCCCGACCGCCGGCCCCGCGACGACGACCCCGGTCACGTCGCGCCACGAACGGAGACCGAGTGGGCCGTCGCCACGGTCATGGGCGAGCTGACCGGGGTTGAGCGGGTCGGCGCGAAAGACGACTTCTTCGCGTTGGGTGGGCATTCGCTGCTGGCGATCCGGCTCGCGCACCGGTTGCGCCGCAGGTTCGGGCTGGAGCTGGCGGTGGCCGCCCTGTTCGACGGACGGACCGTGGAGCGGGTCGCTGCGGCGATCGACGCTGGCACGACACCCGACAGTGCGCCGCAGATCGTGCCCGTTCCCCGCAACGGCGCCCTGCCGACCTCGTTCGGCCAGCAACGACTGTGGTTCCTGGACCAGCTCGAACCGGGCAGCGCCGAATACCTGATCCCGATGGTGTACCACCTCACCGGAACGCTGGACACCGCGACGCTGCACCACGCGGTGGAGCAGGTCAGCGCCCGGCACGAGGTGCTGCGCACCCGCTACGTCGGGGACAGCGGTGTCCCGCTGCAGGTCGTGGATCCCCCCGGCCCGGTGGCCTTCGACGTGGTCGACCTGACCGGCACCGCGAATGCCGTGCCGCGCGCCAAGGCGATCATCGAGGCGGCGAGCGCCCGGCCGTTCGACCTCGCCCACGAGCGCCCGCTGCGGGTCACGGTCGTGCACACGGCGGCCGACGAACACCTGGTCGCGATCACCCTGCACCACATCGCCTTCGACAACTGGTCGCTGGGCATCTTCCAGCATGAGCTGAACGAGGCGTACGCGGCAGGCCTTGCCGGTGCCCCATGGTCGATACAGCCGCTTGCGGTGCAGTACGGCGACTTCGCCGCCTGGCAACGCGACCGGCAGGCCGACGGCACCATCAGCAACCAGATCGAGTACTGGCGAACCCAGCTCGCCGGGCTCGTGCCGGTCGAGCTGACCCCCGACCGGCCCCGCCAGCCCGGGCGTGACCTACGCGGCGACCTGCTGATCGTCGATGTTCCGGAGGCTACCGAAGCGGCGGTACGCGAGCTGGGCAACCGGACCGGCGCGACGTTCTTCATGGTGCTGCTGGCCGCGTTCGACGTGCTGCTGAGCCGCTACACCGGCCGCACCGACATCGCGATCGGCACCCCGGTCGCCGGCCGGACGCGGCCGGAGAGCGAGGACCTGATCGGCTTCTTCGTCAACAACCTCGTGGTCCGGGCCGACCTGGGCGGGGACCCTACCTTCCTCGACCTGATCGACCGGGTTCGCCGGACCACCCTGGAGGCGTTCGCCAACCAGGAGGCGCCGTTCGAACACCTCGTCGACGCCCTGCAACCGGACCGCGACCTGTCCCGCAACCCGCTGTTCCAGATCATGTTCGAGGTACAGCACGCCACCGGCTCCTCGGCGGCCACCCTCGCCGGGTGCACCGCGGTCGGCCTGGGTAGCGGCGTGTCGGTGGCGAAGTTCGACCTCACCCTGTCCGTGATGGAGCAGCCGGACGGGCGGCTGGAATGCTGGTTCGAGTACGCCACGGCATTGTTCGACCGCTCCACGATCGAACGCCTCGCCCGCCAGTACCTACGCCTGCTGGGCGGCGTGGTCGCCGACCCGCACGCCCGGATCAGCGAACTCGATCTGCTGTCGGCCGACGAACGCCACGCGATCGTGCATCGGTGGCCGGACCCCGACGCGGACCGGCTGGACCTGCTCGACCCGCCCGGCGAACGGCATCTCTCGGTGCCGGAGCTGTTCGAGCGGTGGGCGGCCCGGACCCCGGACGCGACTGCGGTGGTGTTCGGTGCCGAGCGGCTCAGTTACGCCGAGCTCAACGTACGGGTCGACGATCTCTCGCACCATCTCCGTTCGATGGGCGTCGGCCCGGAGGTCGTCGTCGGCTCATGCCTTGAGCGTGGGATCGCGCCGATCGTGGTGCTGCTGGCGGTGCTCAAGGCCGGCGGGGTGTACGCGCCGTTCGACCCGGAACATCCGCCGGAGCGCCTGCGCTACATGCTCGCCGACGCCAGCGCGCGTCTGGTGGTGACCACCGGCAAGTTCGCCGACCGGTTCGCCGGGCAGGAGCGCCCGGTGCTGGTCGTCGACGCCCCGCACCGGGGCGGTGGCCGGCCATCGGTCGATCCGGCACCGGTGACCGTTCCGGACAACCTCGCGTACATCATCTACACGTCCGGGTCGACCGGCCGCCCGAAGGGCGTGATGATCTCGCACCGGTCGTACGCGCACCACTGCCGGGTGATCGCCGACTACTACGGCATCCACCCCGGCGAGCGGGTCGTCCTGCTCTCGGCGCTCACCTTCGACGTCGCCATGGATCAGATCGGCGCCACCCTGACCGCCGGTGCCACGCTCGTGGTGAGTGACCCGGTCTTCTGGGCGCCGAGCGAGCTGCCCGCCAAGCTGGAGCAGTACGGCGTGACGATCATGGAGATCACCCCGGCGTACTACCGGGAGATGATGGAGTCCGGCGTGGACCGGCTCGCCGGAATGAAGCTGATCAACGTCAGCTCGGACGTGGTGACCGTCGGCGACGCCCAACGCTGGGCCGCGACCGGCCTGCCCGGCCGGTTCCTCTGCACGTACGGGCCGACCGAGGCGAGCGTCACCTGCATGCTCAACCCGGTGTCGGGCGACCTCGCCGACGAGCGCAGCACGGCCACCCTGCACATCGGCCGCGCGCCCGCCGGTACCCAGGTGTACGTGCTCGACGCGGAGCTGCGTCCGCTTCCGGTCGGGGTTCCCGGCGAACTGTGCATCGGCGGCGTGCGGCTGGCCCGCGGCTATCACGACCGGCCCGAGCTGACCGCGGAGCGGTTCGTGCCCGACCCGTTCGGGACCGAACCGGGAGCACGCCTCTACCGCAGCGGTGACCTGGTCCGGCACCGGCCGGACGGCACGGTCGACTTCCTCGGCCGCCTCGACACCCAGGTGAAGATCCGTGGTTTCCGGATCGAACTCGCCGAGATCGAAGCCGCGCTGGCCAAGCACCCCGCGGTGTCCGCGGCCGCCGTCGTCGCGAAGGACGTCGGGCCCGGCGACAAGCGACTCGTCGCCTACCTGGAGTGGCCCCACGACACCGGACCCGACATCGACGAGTTGCGGGCGTACCTACGGGAGTCGCTGCCCTCGTACATGATCCCGTCGGCCTGGGTCACCATCGCGGCCCTGCCGCTGTCACCGAGCAAGAAGGTCGACCGGGCGGCGCTGCCGGATCCGGCACCCTCCCAGCTCGATGGTGCCCGTGGGTACGTGGCACCACGGGACCCGGCGGAGGAGATCATCGCCGGAATCTGGTCCGACATCCTCGGCGTCGACAGGATCGGCGTCGATGACGACTTCTTCGGACTCGGCGGGCACTCGCTGCTGGCCACCCGGGTCCTGGCCCGGCTGCGCTCGGCCCTCGCCGTCGAGGTCCCGCTGCGCTGCCTGTTCGAGGCGACCACCGTGGCGGAGCTGGCGGTGCTGGTGACCGACCTGATCGCAGCGGAGCTTGACGAGCTGACCGACGCCCAGATGAGCGAACTGATTTCCCAGGATGGTGCCCTGTGACTGAGACGATCGATCGAGCCGGTCTGCGCGCGGAGTTGCTTCGGCGCAGGCTCGTAGGTGCCGCAGCCGCCGCGCCGGACGAAGGGATCGCCCGGGTACCCCGCGAGACCCCGCCCGCGTTGTCGTTCGCGCAGCGCCGACTGTGGATTCTCGACCAGGTCCGGCCGGACGGTACGGAGTATCTGGCCAGCGCCGGCCTTCGACTGTTCGGGCCGCTGGAGCCGGGCGCACTGCGGGCGGCGCTGGACGGGATCGTGGCGAGGCACGAGGTGCTGCGCACCCGCTATGTGGTCATCGACGGTGAGCCGGGCCAGGTGATCGACCCTCCGGGGCCGGCCACGCTGCACGAGGTGGACCTGCGTGGCCTCGACCCCGCCGCGCAGGACGAGCGGATCGCCGGCTGGATGACCCACGACCGGGCACCCGTCGACCTCGCGACCGGGCCGGTGCTGACCGGAACCCTCGCCCGGCTTGCCGACGAGGAGCACGCGCTGGTCGTGACCCTGCACCACATCGCCTTCGACGGCTGGTCCGAGCAGGTGCTCTGGCGTGAGCTCGACCGGTTGTACACCGCTGCGCTGGCCGGCGGACCGTCCCCGCTGGCGCCACTGCCCGTGCAGTACGCGGACTTCGCCGCGTGGCAGCGCGGTGTGATGTCCGGCGCCACGCTGGACCGCCAGCTCGACTACTGGCGGCAGGCGTTGGCCGGCGCCAGCGCGGTGGAGCTGCCGCTGGATCGGCCGCGCCCGCAGGTCCGGGAGAGCGCCTGCGACCTGGTTCCGTTCGCGGTGGCCGCGCCGGACTCCCGAGCCCTGCACGAGATCGCCCGCCAGGCCGGCGCGACGCCGTTCATGGTGCTGATGGCCGTATACGCGATCATGCTCGGCCGGTTCGCCCGGAGCAACGACATCACGATCGGCACCCCGGTGGCCTGTCGCGACCGGGCCGAGGTGACGGACCTGATCGGGCTGTTCCTCAATACGCTCGTCCTACGCACCGACCTCTCCGGCGACCCGTCCTTCCGCGAGGTGCTCCGGCGGGTGAAGGAGATGGCGCTCGGCGCCTACGCCCACCAGGAACTCCCGTTCGAACGGCTGGTAGACGAGCTGGCCCCCGTGCGCGACGCGTCCCGGACCCCGCTGTTCTCGACCATGTTCCTTTGGGCCAGCGGGAACTCCGAGGCCCGCCGCGTCGGCGGGCTGCGCGCCGAGGAGCTGCCGGTCGGCGAGAGCGACGCGAAGTTCGACCTGACGCTGGTGGTCATCGACCAGCCCGACGGGAGCCTCACCGGTTTCCTGAACTACGCCACCGCGCTGTTCGACCGGGACACCGTTGACCGGTTCGCGACCCACTTCACCGGCCTCATCGGCAACATCGCGCGTACGCCGGACGCACCGCTCAGCCGGCTGGTCGAGTCCCCACCCGCGGAGCGGCAGCGGGTGGTGCGGGAGTGGAACGAGACCGGGGTGGCGTACCCGACCGGCACGCTGCCGGAGCTGTTCGCGCGGCAGGTGGCCCGCACCCCGGACGCCGTTGCCCTTCGCTTCGAGGGCGAGGACGTCTCCTACGCCGAGCTGGACCGGCGAGCCGACCGGCTGGCGCGGTACCTCACGGACGCGGGCGTCGGGCCGGAGTCGATCGTCGGTGTGTGCCGTCGGCGCGGCATCGAGCTGGTGGTGGCCCTGCTGGCGATCCAGAAGGCCGGCGGCGCCTACCTGCCGCTGGACCCGGACCACCCGGCCGAGCGCCGTGACTACATGTGTGCCGACGCCGGTGTCACGATCGTGCTCACCGACACCGAACCGGTCATCTCCGACACCGGGCCGGTGCCGGCGGGGGCGGCGCTGGCGGGGCCGGACCACCCGGCGTACGTGATCTACACGTCCGGCTCGACCGGCCGGCCCAAGGGGGTCGTGGTCACGCACCGCGCGATCGTCAACCGGCTGCGTTGGATGCAGGACGCGTACCGGCTGGACGCGTCCGACCGGGTGCTGCAGAAGACCCCGTACAGCTTCGACGTTTCGGTGTGGGAGTTCTTCTGGCCGCTGATCACCGGGGCCACGCTGGTGATCGCCCGGCCCGACGGCCACCGCGACCCGCATTACCTGGCCGAACTGATCGCCACCGAGCAGATCACCACCCTGCATTTCG
Organism: Micromonospora qiuiae; assembly: GCF_016863555.1. GTDB lineage: Bacteria > Actinomycetota > Actinomycetes > Mycobacteriales > Micromonosporaceae > Micromonospora > Micromonospora qiuiae. Next base: position 14,133 of record NZ_BOPC01000072.1, read on the forward strand.
TACCGTCCATGCTTCGGGTGTTCCTGGCCGAATCGTTCGGGCCGCTGCCGTCGGTGCGCCGGATGATCTGTAGCGGCGAGGCCCTCCCCGCCGACCTGGCCGTCGCCGTCCACGAGCGGATCGGTTGCCAGCTGCACAACCTCTACGGGCCGACCGAGGCGGCTGTCGACGTCACCGCGGTGCGATGCGCGCCCGGTACGCCGATCACGATCGGACGGCCGATCGCCAACACCCGCACCTACATCGTCGACGAGAACCTGCGACCGGTCCCGATCGGAGTGCCGGGTGAGCTGCTGCTGGGTGGGGTGCAACTGGCCCGCGGCTACCTCAACCGCCCAGGGCTCACGGCGGAGCGGTTCGTTCCCGACCCGTTCGAGGAGTCCGGCGGTGGGCGGCTGTACCGCACCGGTGACCTCGCGAGGTACCTGTCGGACGGACGCATCGACTACCTCGGCCGGCTCGACGACCAGGTGAAGATCCGCGGGCATCGCGTCGAACTCGGCGAGATCGAGGCGGTGGCGGCCGAGCATCCGAGCGTCTCCGCGGTCGCCGTCACGGTGCACGACGGCCAGCTCGTCGGCTATCTCGTCGCCCAGGACACGGGCACCGACGTCGATGTGAGCGACGTGGCGTCGTTCCTGCGCGGTCGACTGCCCGAGGCGATGATCCCGAGCCACTGGCAGCTGCTTCCTGCGCTGCCCCTGACCACCAGCGGAAAGACCGACCGCCGCGCGCTGCCGGCCCCGACCCCTGGTCGCTCCTGGGCGGCCGGAGCGTACGTCGCCCCGCGTACCGAGGTCGAACGCCTCGTCACCGACGCACTCGCAGCGGCGCTGGGCGTCGAACGGGTCGGTGTGCACGATCGGTTCTTCGACGTCGGCGGTGACTCCATCCGGGCCATCCGCGCGATCGGGACCCTGCGCCGTGTGGGGCTGGGCCTGTCGGTGCAGGATATCTTCACCCACCAGACCGCGGCGCAGCTGGCGACGCTCGCCGACCGGCCGGCGGCCGGTGCGGACGAGCCGCTGGTCGGCCCGTTCGAACAACTCGGCCCGGGCGACCGCGACCGGCTCCCGGACGGCCTGATCGATGCCTACCCGATGGGCCAGGTGCAGGCCGGCATGGTCTACGAGATGCTGGTCGACAGCTCGCATCCGGCGTACCAGAACGTCACCAGCTTCGACATCGTCGACGACGGCCCGTTCTCCCTGGCCTCGTTGCGCGAGGCCGCGCAATGGTTGGTCGACCGGCACGAGATCCTGCGCACCACGTTCGACGTGTCCGGCTACTCCGAGCCCATGCAGCTCGTCCATGCCAGTGCGTGGGTCGAGGTGGGCTTCGACGATCTGCGCGGGCTCCCGGAAACCGAGCAGCAGGACGTCCTGGAGCGGTATCGGGAGACGGAGAAGTCGACGATGCTGCCCATCGATCACGCCCCGCAACTGCGCTGGCACGTGCACCGCACCGGGGAGCGAACGTGGGTGCTGACCCACACGGAGTGTCACGCCATCCTGGACGGCTGGAGCCACCACTCGCTCATCGCGGAGCTGCGCGACACCTACCGGGCGATCCGGGACTCGGACACCGATGCGCTGAAGCCCCCGCCCCCGGGCCGCTACGCCGACTTCGTCAGCTTCGAACGGCGGTCGCTGTCGTCCGAGGCGGATGAACGGTTCTGGCGGGACCGCGTCGGCGACTACGACCGGGTCATGTTGCCCGCGGACACCGCCCCGGCCGGACACGGCGCGGTGCCGGAGCTGCGGATGTCCTGGCGGCACCTCGAACCGGGGCTGCGGCAGTTGGCCGCGCGGACGCAGACCTCCCTCAAGGCCGTGCTGCACACCGCGCACCTCGCGATGCTCGGCGTCATCACCGGCCAGCGGCGGTTCTTCAGCGGTCTGGTCGTGAACGGCCGACCCGAACTGCTGCGCGGCGACGAGGTCATGGGAATGCACCTCAACACGGTGCCGTTCGCGGTGGACCTGGGCGCGCCCCGTTGGCGCGACCTCGTGCGCGCCGTGTTCGCCGAGGAGCTTGCCGTCTGGCCGCACCGGCGTTACCCGATCCCCGCGATGCAGCGCGCCTGGGGCTCCGGGACACCGCTGATCAGCGCCATCTTCTCCTACCTCGACTTCCACGTGCTCGACGCGCAACAGGACGTGTTCGGCACGGTCGTCGACGACAGCCCCAACGAGTTCACCCTGGTCACGTTGACCTTCCCGGGCGAGCTGAGCCTGGAGTGCCGGGCCGGCTGGGCGACGCAGGAGCGGCTGACCGCCCTGGGAGAGACCTTCCTCGAACTGCTCAGCGCGATGATCGCCGACGACGGTGCGAATCCGGTGGACCTGGGCTCGACCCCGGCGCACCGGTTCACCGTGCCGCAGCAGGACTGGCCCGCGCTGCCCGAGGTGTGCGTCACCGACCTGTTCACGACCCAGGCACAGGCCCGGCCGGACGCCGTCGCACTCGAGTGCGGCGAGTCGCGCCTGACCTACGGCGAGCTCGACGCCCAGGCCAACCAACTGGCGTGGGCGCTTCGCGAGCACGGCGCCGGCCTGGAAACTCCCGTCGCGGTCTGCCTGGACCGCGGGATCGACGCGGTGGTCACGCTGCTCGGCATCCTCAAGGCCGGTGCCTGCTACCTGCCGCTGGACCCGAAGTACCCGGACGGCCGCATCGAGTACCTCCTCGACGATTCCGGCGCCCGGATCCTGGTGAGCGGGCCGAGCCATGCGCACCGTTTCGCGGCGCGTGCCGGGCTGACCACGTTGAGCCTGGACTCCGACTGGTGGTCGGAGAACAGCCGGCCGACCACCGCGCCACAGGTGCAACTGTCACCGGAGAACCTGGCCTACATCACATACACCTCGGGATCCACCGGCCGTCCGAAGGGCGTGCTGGTCCCGCACCGCGGCGTCGTACGGCTGGTGCACGGCCAGGAATACGCGCAGCTGGACGCCGACCAGGTCCTGTTGCAGGCCGGCACGCTCGCCTTCGACGCGTCGACGTTCGAAGTCTGGGGCGCGCTCTGCAACGGGGCGCGGCTGGTCGTCGCCCCGGAAACGCCGACCGCAGCCGAGCTCGAGGAGATCCTGCGCCGGCACGGGGTGACCGTGCTGTTCCTGCCCACCGGCCTCTTCAGTACCGTCATGGACGTTCGGCCGCAAGCGCTGGCCGGGGTGCGGGAGGTGGTGGTCGGTGGTGACGTGCTGTCGTCGCAGCACGTGCGTAAGGCGATGGAGCACGGCGTGGCGGTCACCAACGGGTACGGCCCGACCGAAAGCACCACGTTTGCCACCGTCCACCCGCGGATCCCGCTGCCTGCGGTCACCGAGGTCATCCCGATCGGGAAGCCGATCAATCACACCTACGTGCAGGTCGTCGACGAGAACCTCGACCCGGTCCCGTTCGGCGTGCCGGGTGAGCTGCTGCTGGGTGGTCCGGGCATCGCGCGCGGATACCAGAGCCGCCCGGACCTGACCGCCGAGCGCTTCGTACCGGACCCCTCCGGGAACTCACCGGGAAACCGGCTCTACCGCACGGGGGACATCGTCCGCCAGGACCCGGACGGCACCGTCCATTTCATCGGGCGGCGCGATCACCAGGTGAAGATCCGCGGACACCGTGTCGAGCTGGGCGAGGTGGAGGTCGCGATCGCCGAGCTGCCCACGGTACGGGCCGCCGCGGCGGCGGCGTACGAGGGCGTGGACGGGATCAAGCAGCTCGTCGGATACGTCGTTCTCGACGAAAACGGCCCGGCCGACCCCGCCCGGCTCGGTGACCTGATGCGGAGCCGGGTGCCCGGCTTCCTGGTCCCGACGGCCTGGGTGCGCCTGGACCGGCTCCCGTTGAACAACAACGGGAAGCTCGACCGGGCCGCGCTGCCCCGGCCGGCGCTGGGAACGTCGGCACGGGAATACAGCGCACCGCGCACGCCGGCGGAACTGGCCGTGGCCGAAGTCTGGACCCAGTTGTTCAACCTGCCCCGCGTCGGCCGTGACGACGACTTCTTCGACCTCGGTGGGCACTCACTGCTGACATTGCGGGCGATCGCGATGTTGCGGGACCGGCACGGCATCGAGACGACCGTTCGATCCTTCGTCGAGCACCGCACGCTCGCGGCACTCGCCGAGTCGATCGATCGCAAGCGGCTGCCGGCCACAGCGTTGCTCTGGCTGCGCCGTACCGGTGACAAGCCCCCGCTGGTATGCGTGCATCCCGGCGGCGGCAGCGCGCACTGGTACCGGCGGCTGGCCGAACACCTCGACCCGGATCTGCCGGTGGTCGCCTTCGAATGGCCGGGCCCTGACCCGTCGACCGGCACGGTCCCGTCCACCGAGGAGATGGCGGCTCGCTACCTCGCCGAGTTGCGGGAGGCCGTCCCGCACGGGCCGTACCGGATCTTCAGCTGGTGTGGCGGCAGCGGGGTGAGCAGCGAGATGGCCAACCGGCTGATAGCCGATGGTGAACAGGTCAGCTTCATCCTGCTCGACCCGGGGCAGGACGCCTGGCGCAAGAAGCACCTCTGGGACGAGTACGCCCTGCTCAAGAAGTGTGTGACGAACCTGGAGCGGCTCGACGCGGCGTCGCCGGACGAGGACACGTCGCTGCTTCGGCAGGAGACTCTGGCGCTGCTCGAACACATCGTGGACGACATCGTCGGCGACGACGGGATCACGCTGCCCGAGCGCGGCGCGGGAACGATGTGGCTGCCCGTCGCGCGGATGTGGGAGGAGGTCATGGAGATGGTGCTCTCCTACCGTGACCGCCCATACGCCGGTCACCTGGATCTGATCGTCAGCGACGAACTGGCGCTGGGCGCGCACGAGGTCGTCGGTTCCGGACAGAGCTTCAGCGACTACCTGGAGCGGTGGCGCGAACGAACCGCCGAGGTGGAGGTCCATCGGATGAAGGGTGAACATTTCTCGGTCATGACGGAGTACGTGGCGGACCTCGCTCGCATCGTGACGGCTCTGATCGACAAGCCGGCCGGGCGACGGTGAACGAAATGCGAACCGCGCAAGCGCCCGCACTGGCCCCCGCCAGGCGGGCGCTCGCGGCGGTGTACGCCGCCGGCGGCGGCTCCGCCTTCGGGACCCAGATGGCGACGCTCGCGCTGCCGTGGCTGGTTCTGGAGAGCACCGGCTCGGCACCGCGGGCAGGTCTGGTCTTCGCCGTGTCGGTGTTGCCCATGGCTCTGCTCGGATTCGCGGGCGGAGAGGTGATTCAACGGTTCGGCGCACGCCGAACCATGGTGGTCGCCGACTTCGCGCAGGCCGCGGCCATCGCGGCGGTACCTGTGCTGGCCGCGGTGGACCGGCTCAGCTTCTCCCTGCTCCTGACGATCGTCGCGGTGATCGGCGTGCTCGGGGTGCCCTATTTCGCCGCCCAACGCGACCTGGCCACCGAGCTCGCCGGCTCGGACCCGAAGGCGCTCATGCGGGCGAACAGCGTGTTGGAAGGGTGCTTCAACGTCGCCGCACTCGCCGGCCCGGCCGTGGCGGGTGTGCTGATCGCGGCGCTCGGTGCGGAGAGTGTGCTGTGGTTCAACGCCGCGACCTACGCGTTGTCCGGTCTGCTGCTGTGGTGGTTCGTTCCGCGCACATCGCGGGCGGAACCGCCGCCGGCGCAGCAGGTCACCGCGGCCCACACGGGAATCCTGGCCGGCGTACGCGCGCTGCACGCGGACGACTTCCTACGCCGGGTGATGGTCACGACCGTCAGCTTCGGCTTCCTCATGCGGGTCCTGATGCTCGCGCTGCCGCTGCTGGCGTTCGAGCGCTTCGGTGGCGATGCCAAGGTCGGTGGGCTGCTGCTCTCGGGCTTCGGCGCCGGCGCGATCGCCGGGGCGGCCGTCAGCTATCTGCTCGGCAGCCGGTTGTCCCCGGCGCTGGTCTTCGGCCTGGCCGCCTTCCAACTCGTCCTTCCATGGTGGGTGCTGCTGTTCAACGTGCCGGTGCCGGCCCTGGTCGCCGTGCTCGCCGTGTCCGGTGCGGCACTCCCGCTCTCCAACGCCCCGTTCTTCAGCATCCTGGCCACTCGGTTCGCGGCCGATATTCGCGCGAAGGTGATCCAGGCGGTCATGACCATCAGCAACATCGCCGGCCCGCTGGGCTTCCTCGCTGGCGGGATGGCGATCGGCCGCTTCGGGGTGACGACGACCCTGTTCGGCCTCGCGGCCCTGTCCACCCTCGCGGCGGTCAACCTCGTGGTGGCGCTGCGGCGCCTCAGCCCCGTGGTGCTGACCGGCACGCAGGCTGCGATGACAGCTGTTCGATAGCCCACTCGGGCAACGGGCCCTGGTAGCCGAGTGCCTGGGCCCGCTGCACGGTGATAGCGATTCGATGCTCTGCTATCGGCCTGCGTCGGCAGCCGACAGCGACCTGACAGCGACCAGTTAGCTCGTCGCGGAACCATACGCCCAAACATTCCGACGCCACGCCACGCCACGGCGCGGCGACGAAGGAGGCGTGATGGGCGAACCGATATGGGTCAATGTTGTGGCGACCGACCCCGTGCTGGAGGCGGGCGTGACGAGCGCGATGCTCGGGTGCCCGGACATCGTCGTGGTGACGACGCGGGAGAGGGCAGCGGTAACGGTCCTGGTGGTCGACCATCTGGGTCAGGACGCGCTGGATTCGGTGCGGGCCGTCCGTGCCGGGGCGGACCGGCCCGAGGTGGTGCTCATAGTGCCCGAGGTGGAGCCGGCTGCCGCGCTGTGGGCCATCGCGGCTGGTGCGCGTGGCCTGCTCCGGCGCCGGGAGGCGACCGCCGACCGGCTCACCCGAGCCGTGCTGGCCGCCGGTGCGGGGGACTGCACGGTCTCGCCGGACATGCTCGACCGGTTGCTCGCCGCGCCGGCCGTTCCCGCTGGCACTCTCGCGCCAGACATCAGCGACCGAGAACGCGCGGTGCTGCGACTGCTCGCCGACGGCCGGGAAACCGGCGAGATCGCGCAGGAGCTGTGCTACTCGACGCGCACCGTGACGGGTGTCGTGCACGACATCACGCGGCGGTTCCGGCTGCGCAACCGGGCCCACGCGGTGGCCTTCGCCCTGCGGGCCGGGATGTTGTGAACGGCGAGCGGGAGCAGAGGATGACGGCACCGAGCGCACATGTGGTGGCCCCGGACGCGACCATCCGAGCCGAGGTGCTGGCCGCGCTGCGGCAGGCCGGCGTCACGTCGGTGCCCGAGCCGTACGGATCACCGGACACCGTCATCGTCACCGCGGTCGCTACGGTGAGTGAGGCGTTGGTGGCATGCCCGCCGCAGCCGCGGTCCGCGCCGCAGGGGACGCTGGTGGTCGCGGACCGCTTCTCGCCGGCGGACGTGGTACGCGTACTGCGTTCAGGGACTCTGGTGATGCTCCGGTTCGCCGACGCCACGCCGAGCCGATTGGCCGCCGCATTGCAGGCGGCCCGGGACGGGGAGGTCCGATTGCCACACGAGGTGCTGGTCGGGGTGCTCGGGGGCGGCGGTACGCCGGACCCGGCGGGAACGTCCCGGGCGGCCGGCCGATCACCGCTGACCCCCCGGCAGATGAGGGTTCTCGCATTGATGGCCGAGGGCCAGGACAACGCGATGATCGCCCGGTCACTGATGTGTTCCAACCACACCGTGAAGAACGTCATCTACGACATGATGTCGCGGTTGCAGGTTCGCAACCGCGCCCACGCTGTGGCCTGCGGGGTAGAGGCCGGGTTGATCTGAGTCTGTCGTCCGCGGCTCCACGCCAGCGTGGAGCCGCGGACGACGTGGGCCTGTCACCACTCGGCCGGCCAACGGATGTCACCGGCCGGCGCGCTGTCGCCGATGACCCGCAACAGGTCGGCCGGGTCGGTCGCATAGCTCAACCCGGATCCGGGTAACTGCACCAGATCGATGTCCCCGTACGCCGACCAGCCGGCCAGTGCCTCCGGTTCGATGCCTTGGTCCAGCCACCGGATCGCGGTCAGCGGGCAGCGCAGCGGCGCCGGGCGGGGCATCCGATAGGCCCGCAACGCGGCCAGTTCGGCCCGGAGCGCACGCACGCCGGTCGCGACGATCGATGGCAGCGGGTTGCCGCCCATGGCCACCGCAGTCGCCAGCACGCGTTCTATCAGTTCGTCGTCGGTCGGTTCGGCGTGCGTTTCGCCGGCATGTCGGCTCAGATACTGAGGTGCCGGACAGCCCGACACGAACAGGCGCAGCGGTGCCGGCGCGCCCCGCCGGTCCAACTCGACCGCGACCTGGTAGCCGAGCAGCGCGGCGCTCTCGTGGCCGAACAACGCGAACTTCTCGACCCCTCGGCGCATGAGGTCGGCCACGAGCTCCACGGCCCGCTCCGGCAACCCTGATGGCGCTGGAGGGGCTGAGGCCATGGCGCTCGCCCCCGCTGCTTCGCCGCCTAGACCGCCCGCAGCCGATGTGCGGACAACGCACCACGGGCCGACGATGTCGGGCCACCGATCGAACTGGAAGTCGCCGTTACCGGCGCTGGGTATGCAGATCAGCGCCGCGGCGCCGACATGCGACGTATCGGTCCGGTAGTCTGACGATGAGGCCATGAGGAAGGTCGCCTTCGTTGGTGGAGAGTAGGCAATTCTTGCTCAATCCTCGTTCCGGGCGCCTCCATATCGCTATCGCCGATCGAGTAGGTCCAGGCTGGCGGGAAAAGCGTCGTGATGGGGAGCTGAAAACGACCGGCCATAGCTTGGTTCCTGTCGGCGGCAGCCGGCACGAGAGCCGAAGCAGACAAGGGGTGCCGAGTTGCGAGTATCAATGGTTTCCGGTCCGCGCCTGATCGCCACGCTGCCCACATCGGTGGTCGCCGACGACACTCCATGGGGCTGATCAGCCCCCGCGAGGGTTACGGAGGGCCGCCACAGAGGCGCCCTCCGTCGATCTTGAGCCACCTGTCGTCACGAAACCGGCAATGGTTCGGCCATCGCTACGGCGATTCTGCGTGATCCCGGTGAACCAACCGCCGTGAGCGAAAGCATATTGTCGATGATCAGCACCCCTCTGATCCTGCTCGTGGTCACCCGTCGGCTCCCTTCCGGCCGGATCCCTGGCAGCACACGTCGATCCACGCTGCCGCGTCATCGGGGTCACCCGGGACGCGTTCGCAGATGACGTAGTTCTGTGGCGCCATTGCCGTCGGATACGCCTTCAGCGCGGCCATGCAAGCGGCGTGGGCCTGTTCGGGAGTGCGTACAGCCTCGGTCCGCGCCAGATAAGCGACCAACGGCAGGCCGTTCACGGCTGCGAAGACTTTGGCGCCGGTGGACGCCAGCGCGTCGTCGAGCAGCCGTTGCACTTCGGTCACCTCGACCCAGCAGCCGTCCACGAGCAGCCAGCCTGGGCCCCGCTGTACCGGGCTCAGCGGGATCGAGCCGCGGATCCCTCGGGCGTCGAGGTCACCGGACCCGGCCGCGATCAACAGGTTCTCGACCGCTACGAGCAGCGATTCGACCTCGTCGTCGGGGATGCGGCCGGTGTCGCTGCTCCAACAGCCGAGACGCAACTGTCCGTCGGTCCCGTATAGATCGAACCGGATCAGCGTGGTCCCGACGGGCATCGGTTGCCGCCGGAGCTGCGTCGCGCGCCGCGCGGCGTCCAGTTCACCCGGCGTGGGCACCGATGCCGTAGCCCTGCCGATCGCCGGACCGGACTCGATGACGAGGTTGTTGAACAGCGGTTCGCAGTCGAACACGACGCCGCGCTCGTGTTCGACCCGGCGCGCGATGGCGCTCTGCCGATCCACGTCGTAACGCCCGTGCCGGCTCGCGTCGACCACTGCGGCCCACGCCTGCCGGACCAGCCGGTCGAAGGTGGTGTCACTGATCGTAAGCGTGATCAACGCGAGCTGCGCGAGGCTGCCGACGTGCTGCCGAAAGCGCGGCTCGAAGCGGTTGGCGGACATGGTGGGGAGCACGAGCTCCCGGGTGCCGGTCCGGTGCGAGAGCACCGCGCCGATCGCAGCCAGCACGACGCTGGCGCGGCTCGTCCTGGTGCGCGCTGTCACCGCTCGCAGCGCCATCCCGGCAGCGGTGGAGGTCATCTCGACGGCTACCGACCCACTGCCGGCAGCGACCCGCGGGACGGGGTACAGGCACTGCGGCATGCGCAAGAACCCATCTTTCCAGTAGCTCAGAACCGATTCCTCGTGCCGCAGGGCCTTGGGTGTGCGTTCCAGGGCGACCAGGTCCAACGGCTGAATCGGTGGTCCGCCGGCCGGCTGTGCGGTGCGATCACGGATCAGGTCCGCGAACTCTCGCTTGATGATCTCCATTGCCTGATAGTCGACAGCGAGATGCGAGCAGCCGATGACCGCGGCCTGCACCACCCAGGCGGAGCTGGTGGACTCATCACTCGGCAGCACCGCGAGGGCGGCCCGGACCGGCAGTTCGCCGATGCGGTATGCGCCCGCAGCGCGCAACCGCCGGGTGAGGTCCCTGGACAGGCTGGCCCGGTCGACGAGTTGTGGGTCAGCGGCCTCGATCGCGTAAACCTCTACGACAAGGTCGCCGGTGGCGTGCACGAACTGCCGTGGTTCGACGCCGTCGACGTACGTCGTACGCAGTCCTTCGTGGCGTTCGATCAGGACTGCGAGTGCCTCGGCGACGTCATCGACCACGGCTGCGGCCGGGACGTCGAGTTCTCCCGCGACGGCCGCGAAGAACTGCTCCGACTCACCGCGCAGCCACTGCAAAATGTTGTATTGGCCCATATTGAGCGGCCCTTCGGCCGATCGCGTTCCACTGAACCGCACGGTCACCGATGGCCGCGGGACCAGGCTCACCGATCGCTCCCGGCGGCGAGGACCGCGGGTTCGGGTTGCCTGGTGGATCGGCATCGTCCGAGTGCTCGGCGCGGCGCTATCGACCTGCCCTGGTGAGACCATGTGCGCCAGGTTATTGAGCGGTCCGCACCGCGCAGTAGAGAAGAACCGGCAACGACTCGCGGATCGGATCGTGTGCATTGTTCTGCCGGTTGTTCTCTGCATGCGCCAGGGTTTGCGAGCCATCATCGATTTGCGTCCATCATGTGTGCGCCGGCTCGGTCCAAGCCGCGTGGGCTTGCGTTTCGTTCACTCGGCCGGCCCGTCCGGCATGTCGCCGACCGCCGGGTGGATGACGACGCACTCGATCGTGGGAGGCCCGAATGAGCGTATCGATCCGTCAGCGGATCACCGATATCGCGGAGATGTCAACCGAACGACCCGCGGTCGTCGGCTTCGACGAGAACTCCGTCGAGCAGGTACTGACGTGGCGGGAGTTGGCCGAGCGGAGCGGCCGGCAGGCGGACGCACTGGTGGAGGCCGCCACCCGGCGGACCGGTCCGGGCGTGGTCGCGATCGAGGCGAACAACACGATCCAGACGGTGGTCGACATCGTGGCTGTCCTCTCCGCGGAGCTGCCACTGCTGCCGCTGAACCCCACCTCGCCCGGACCCGAGCGGGAGAAGCTCCTCAACTTCATCGGTCAGACGTACGGACGGGCTCAGCTCATCGACGCCGACGCCGACGCCGACGCCGACGCCGACGCCGACGCCGACGTGGGCCGGCCGCGGTCGCGGGCGTCGATGACCAGCCCGATCGCCTACCTGCTGCCGACCGGCGGCAGTTCTGGCCGACCGAAGATCGCGATTCGCCCCGGGCCGCTCGTCTATGAGCCGCGCCAAGTGCCGTTGCCGTTGCGCCGCCGCGCCGGCTGGCGCTCCGGTCAGCGGCAACTGATTCTCGGCCCCTTGCACCATGCGGCCCCGTTCACCACGCTGCTGGACGGGCTCCTCGACGGCAACACCAGCGTTTTGCCGCCGTACTTCCTGCCGGCGTGGACGGTGGAGCTGGTCGAGCGGTACGCGGTGGAATGGATCCAGCTCACCCCGGCGCACATGCGCACCATCCTGCTGCTTGTCCAGCCCGATCCGGCGTCCTTCACCAGCGTGCGCACGGTGATGCACACGGCCGCGTCGTGCGACTCGTTCACCAAAAAGCGGTGGATCGAGTTGGTCGGGCCACAACATCTGTACGAGGTGTATAGCTCGACCGAGAACATCGGCGGCACTCTGGTGCGTGGGGACGAATGGCAACAGCGGCCCGGAACGGTGGGTCGCGGGTTCTTTACGAAGATCAGCATCAGGGACGACGCCGGGAACCGGCTCGGCCCGGGAGAGACCGGTAAGGTGTTCATGCGCGCCGGCCGGGTTTCCAGAGGAGACGCATACCTGGGCAGCCAGGTGCTGGAAACGACGACCGACGGTTTCGCCAGCGTCGGCGACTTCGGATGGCTCGATGAGGACGGCTATCTGTTCCTCACCCCCAGACGGCACGACGTGATCAACGTGGGCGGCGAGAAGGTCTATCCCAACGAGGTCGAGGCTCAGTTGCTGGAACACCCCGCGGTGCTGGACGCCGTGGTGGTGGCAACCGAGGAGCAGGTGCTCGGATCGACGGTCGGAGCCTACGTCGTCTGCAAGCCGGGAGCCTCGGTCAGCAGCGGTGAGCTCATGGCGCACTGCCGGGCCGGCCTGGCCAACTACAAGGTGCCGACGCGGGTGACGTTCGTCGATCAGGTGCCGCGCTCGGCCGCCGGGAAGCTCGAACGTTGGCGGTTGGCCGGCCGGCGGGGCTGATCACGGCCCGGTCTTCACCTCTCTCCGGTCGGCTCGTTCCCACCTCGCGCCGGTAGCCGGCCGGCGGCCCGGCGCAACGCGCCCAGCTCTTCGATGGAACGCGTGTGCCACGGGTTGTTCTTCTGCATTGCGAATGCGTTCGCGGCCTGCACGAAGAATTGTTCCGCGGTATCGAACTCACCCCGACCCATGTAGACCCGACCGAGCCCGAACAAGGCGTGTGCGTGTACATTCCGCTCGTGCGTCATCCGGCATATCTCGACCGCCTCGCTGAAATGAATCTCGGCCGCCGTGAATTCGTTCTGGTCCAACAGGGCCCCGCCGAGGCCGTTGAGGGCATAGGACTGGCCGATGCGATCGTCCTGCGCCCGAGCCAGATCCAGTGCCGATTGGAAAACGGCCTTCGCAGCCAGCGACTGCCCTGAGTCGGCGAACACCTCACCGAGCCGGTACAACGCCTGTGCCTGAAGGCGCCGGTTACCGAGTTGTTCACCCAGTGCGAGCGACTCCTTCGCCAGGATCTCAGCCCGGCCCGAGGAACCGAGATCCAGGTGGCTGCGAGCGAGTCCACTTAGTACATGGGCCTGTGCGCCCAGATCGCCTACTGCCCGAAACTTCTCCAGGGCCTGCTCGTAACGCAGCACCGCCATGGCGGGCCGGCCCTGAATTCGGTCCAGGTGAGCAAGGTTGCGCAGCGTCAATGCCGACCCGGCCTGATCGCCGGCCGCATCGAACAGGCTCATGGCGTGTAGCAGGTTCTCGCCGTCGTCCTCGGCGTGTTGGGCGATGCCCAGCGAGCCGAGCGACGCCAACACGGCGGCGTTGCCCCGGCGATTGCCGGCCCTGCTGGTGGCCTCCAGCGCGATGTTGTGCGCCGTACGCCACTCGGCGAACAGGCCGCGTCTCTCGTACATGGTGACCGAAACGATGGCCAACTCCCAGCACAGCTCGTCCAGCTCCAGCTCCGCCGCCTGGCGGATCGCCACCTCCAGCGTGGTGCGCTCCTCGTCAAACCAGGCCGTCGGATCGCCGAGGAAACGGTCGAACTCGGCACGTGCGCCGGCCCATCGGGGCGCCGTGCCGTGCAGAACCGCGAAGCGCCCCCCATAGATCCGTTGATGAGCCTCCTCGGCGAAGGCGAGTAGGGCGCCGAGCGACCGGGTGACCGCCTCTACGCACTCCTTCCTGTCGTCCTGCGTCAGCCGGTGCTCGCTCGCAAACACCCGCACCAGCTCGTGGAATCGGTAGCGGGGTTGCCTGGTGAGTGCGGAGAAGTGAGCCTCCAGCAGCCGGACGTCCGCGAGCTCGTCGAGGAGTGTCGTCGCCCGCTTCGTGTCGCAGTCCAGCAGAGCCGCCGCGGTCCAGGCGCTGAACTCGTGTATCTCCAGTGCACTGAGGAGCCAGAACAGAGTCTGCGCCGGCACGGTGAGTGACTCGTACACGTCAGCGAGCAGCGAGCGGACCCCGACGTCGCCGTGGGACAGTTCGTCCAGCCGAGACCGCTCGTCGCGCAGTCGGTCCAGCAGGGTGCCAACCGCCCAGTGCGGGTGCGCAGCCAGTCGGACCGCGGCGATCCGCACGGCCAGGGGCAGGCCGCCGCACATCCGGGTCAGCTCCGCAGCGGCGTCGGGCGCCGCGGCGACCCGCTGCTCTCCGCATATCCGGCCGAGCAGGGTCAGGCTCTCGTCGGCCGACATCATGGCGACATCGATGGCCCGAGCGCCCGGGATGCCGGCGAGCCTGCGGCGGCTGGTGATCAGCACCGCCGGACCCGGCACGCCGGGGAGCAGGTCGGCGATCTGGTCCTCGTTGCCGACATCGTCCAGCACGATCAGCAGCCGTCGCATCGCCATCTGGCTGCGTAGCAGGTTGATCCGCTGCCCGGGCGCGACCGGAATCGCCGCCGGGGCAACGCCGAGTCCGTGCAGGAGGTCGCTGAGCACCGCGTCGGTCGAGCGTGGCTGCGCGGTGCTCCCGTAGAGGCAGGCGTAGAGGCTGCCGTTGACGAACTTGGTGCGTAACAGATGCGCGACGTGCAGGGCCAGCGAGGTCTTGCCGCAGCCCGGTGCGCCGGTGATGACGGCGATCGGTATCTGTTTGGTGTCCTCGCTGGTCAGGGTGGCGGCCAGGCCGTCGATCAGCGCGGCATGGCCGACGAAGTCCGGCAGATCGGCGGGCAACTCCTGCGGAGGGTGCACGCTCGTGGCGGTCCCGGTACGTCTGTCGTCCACGGGACCGCTGATGCTGTTGTCCTGGCTGAGAATCGCGCGTTCCAGTTTGCGCAGGTACTGGCTCGGCTCGATGCCCAGTTCGTTCACCAGGTTGCTGCGGGCCGTACGGTACGTCGCCAGGGCTTCAGCCTGCCGTCCTGACCGATAGAGAGCGAGCATTCGGAACCCCCATAGGCGCTCCCGCAGGGGGTGCTCCGTGGTCAACGCGGCCAGCTCCTCGACAAGCTCCCGATGACCGCCCAGGCCCAGACGGATCTCGGCGCGATCCTCCAGCGCCATGATCCGCCGCTCCTCCAGACGGTGGGAGACGACTTCCGCGGCCCGGCCGGGTACTCCGCCCAACGCCGGGCCGGACCAGATGTCGATCGCGCGGTCCAAATGTGTCAGCGCCTCGTCCAGCCGCCCTTTGGCAGCGGCGGACCGGCCCTGGGCGAGGGCGTCGTCGAACATGAGGTAGTCGAGCTGCTGGCGAGCCACCCGGATGGAATACCCGAGTGGGTTGGTGTCGATGATCTCCGGGCTGCGGAGAGCCCGGCGCAGCGCGGAGATGCAGATCTGGATCTGACCACGCGCGCTGGACGGCGGGGAAGCGTCCCAAACGGCGCCGATCAGCTTGTCGACGGTCACGACATGGTTGGCGGCCATCAGCAAATTGGCCAGCACTGTACGTTGCCGGGGGGAGGTTATCGGCACGGGGGAACCATCGACCAGGGCTTCCAATGTTCCAAGAACCCGGAACTCGACTCGCACCATGCCAGTAGCATACGGTATCACGCAACGACGAACGTCAATCACATTTGCCCTGGTCGCCGTTCGGGTGGCAAGCGGACGGACTCGAGCGAGATGCCGAGCCGGGATACCGCGGAGTAACCCCAATTCGTCAGCGCCGCTTTGACAGGCTGTAGATAGTCTTGTTGTTGGAGTATATGGGCGAATCTCGGTAATTCTGATGGATGGTTTGGCTGTCGCTCGATGTCGCGAGGTTCCGGCATGTCGTGAGGTTCCGGCTTGATCGGTTTGTCCGCCCATGGTTGATTGCTGTGCCCGGTGGTCGCCGCGAGGAGCCGTTCTCCCGGGCCCGGGTGGGCACGGCATGCTTGGCTCCCACCGGACCCGTCGCTCACCTGCGCCTGATACGTGCATCCTGTTCGGAGACGGGATAACCGGGCAGGGCCGAGGCCAGGGTCGCGACGGTCGGCCAGTCGAACAGCGCTCGTTCCGGCAGGTGCCGGCCCAGAGCGACGCGCAACCTGGCCACGGCCTGCGTCGCGAGCACCGAATGGCCGCCGAGGTCGAAGAAGTTGTCGTGCCGTCCGACCTCGTCAAGGTTCAGTACCTCGGCCCACACCTCGGCGATGACCCGCTCCGTAGTGGTGCTTGGCACGTCCTCCTCGGTGAGCGATGACTGTGCGTAGCTGATCTCGTTCATCGTTCATTACCCCCTCGGTCGGCGACAATATGGCGGCGAATAGCGAACGGTCGCAGGCTCGCCACCCATCGGCGTGAATTGTGGTCCGATTCGACCGGCGCAGGCAAGGATGGGCGGGAAGAAGCAACGGCAGTCAACCTCTTCCGAGATTTCTGCCGATCCGTCTCTGCGACCACTCAGGCTTCCGTGGCACATTGGCGACTGTTCTCAATCGATGCCGACGGCTCGGACTGCCGCCGTTACGGAAGGAGCGGTTGATGGTTGGCTTGACAGAGCTCGCAGCCACCCTGCGGAAGCATTCGGCCGTGCGTAATGCCCGGGCGACGACGATACGCCACGATGATCGGGACGCCACGATCGGCGTGGTCGAGTTCTCCCAGTACGTGAGTGGGCCGGAACTTCGAGGCTACGTATGGGACCGGCTCGGTGCGTGCTGCGGATTGGACGGTGTGCTACTCGTCGACGCCATGCCGCTCGCCGGCGACGCACTCGACACCGAATACATCCGGTCCGCCGTCATCGCCGGCGCGTGTACCCTGTTCGAAGGTCCGGTCGACCACATCGAAGAACGGCTCCTGTCGATCTGGGCCGGCACCATGAACCTGAAATGGATCGGCGTGCACGACGACTTCCTGGACCTCGGCGGCGACTCGATGGTGGCGGTCGAAATCCTTTCGAAGATCGAGGACGAGTTCGGCGAGGCGCTGGACGTCTACGACTTCATGAGCACCTACAGCATCCGCGGCGTCGCCGGCCTCCTGCGTGAATGCCGGGTACTGCAACAGCAGTGAGCCGGATCAGCATTACTGCCTGGTCGGGGGGAGTGACCCGAGGAGGGTTACGACGTCGGGCGCGATGGCGTAGCCGAGCATTCCGACCCCCAGAGTGGGGCACCGCGCCGTCATGTGGAAGGCCGGTCGCTGTCTCTGCTCTGAGTCAGGGCGTGTCGGGTCCGATCCCCGGTCCAGGCCGCTTCGAGGATCGCGGTCAGGCTGGCGGTGTCGGTCGGGCCTGGATGGTTCTGGATCAAGCGGGTGACGCCACTGGCCATCTCCGCGAAACGCGGGAGGTCGGCGCGTGCCACGCCGATGTCCGCCAAGGTGGGAGGGATGCCGATGTCGGCAAGGAGCCCGTCGAGCCAGGTGAGGAACGTATCTGCGGCCTCGGCATCCGAGGCGTCGGTCACGTCGAGCCCGCACACCCCGGCGAGGATGGCCAACCGGTCGCCGATGGCATCCCTGGCCGCGTCCAGCGCGTAGGGCAGTAGCAGCCCGACGCCCAGGCCGTGCGGCGTGTGCGTGGCTGCGCCGATGGGGTACTGGAGAGCGTGCGGGGCCGCGTTGCCCGCGTGGGAAAAGGCGAGCCCGGCGAGCATGGACCCATAGGACATGTCCGCGCGCGCGTCCGTGTCGCCTCCGTCCCTGACAGCACGAAGCAAGCTACGGGCGATCCGCTCCGCGGCCAGGAGCGCGTAGTGGTCGGTGATCGGGTTGCGGCCGAGGAACACCTGCTCCACCGGGTCGCGCGGTCCGTGGGCCCGGGGTCGCGCGGTGTAGCTCTCCACCGCGTGACAGAACGCGTCGATGCCGGAGTGGGCGGTGACGGTCGCAGGGCAGGTGTAGGTGAGTTCGGGGTCGACGATGGCGAAGTCGGGCACGATGTGGACGCTGGAAACCCCCACCTTCAGCTCGCGGTCCGGGTCGGTCAGCACCGAGACGGGTGTGAGCTCGGAGCCGGTGCCTGACGTCGTCGGGACCGCGACGAGAGGAATCGTCGGCCCCGGCACCTTCGATTCGCCGTAGAAGTCGCGCGGCGTCCCACCGTGGCGCCAGATGACGCCGACGATTTTGGCGAGGTCGATCACCGTGCCACCCCCGATGGCGAGGATCACGTCGGCGTCCACCTCGGCGGCGACCGAGACGGCCAGGTCGACATCGGCGAGTGGCACGTCTGGAGTGGCGTCGGAGAACACCTCGACGACCTCGACTTTCTCCCGCACGGCGGCCACGATCCCGGCCACGCCCGGCTGCTCCAGAACGACCTGGTCGGTCACGATGAGGACTCGCGAGCCACTCTCGGCCACCACTCGTGGGATGTTCTGCGCGACCCCTTCGCCCACTATCAGCTGGCGTGGTCCGCGGACGGTCTCAAGCATGTCAGTGCCTTTCCGGAACGTCGGCGGCGATTTGCTGGGTGCACGTCCAGGTCACCTGCGAGACCGGGACGACGTCGGCGAGGTTGGTCGCCCGGGTGGCGCAGGCGCGCGCGCCGGGCGCCCGGCGCAGCAGGCCGATCACGATAGGTCGATCGACGCGTAGGTGAGGTCGAGGTACTCAAGAATGCCCTCGTGTGACCCCTCCCTGCCGATCCCGGACTGCTTCACGCCTCCGAACGGAGCTGACGGGTCCGATATCAGACCACGGTTGATGCCGAGCATTCCGGTATCTAGCCCCTCGGTGAACCGGAGCGCCCGCTGCAGGTCACGGGTGAAGATGTATCCGGCCAGGCCGTGCTCGGTGTCGTTGGCTTTCGCCATCACCTCGTCGTCGGACGTGAACGAGATGATCGGCGCCACCGGGCCGAAGATCTCGGCCTCCAGCATCCGGGCATCTTCGGGCACGTCGACGAGGACCGTAGGCGGGTAGAAGTGGCCCGGCCCATCCGGACGCTCGCCGCCCACCAAGACCCGGGCGCCGCGATCGACCGCGTCGGCGACGAGCTCGTCGATCTTGGTGACCGAGGCCTCGTCGATCAACGCCCCGACGTCCACGCCGTCGTCGAGACCATGGCCCACCGAAAGCGCTTCCATCCGCTCGGCGAAGCGCGCCGTGAACTCCTCGCGCACCGGCTCCTCGACGTAGATCCGGTTGGCCGCGATGCAGGACTGCCCGATGTTGCGCATCTTGGCCACCATCGCACCGTCGAGCGCGACGTCCAGGTCAGCGTCGGCGCACACGATCAAGGCCGCGTTGCCGCCCAGTTCCATGGAGGTGCGCAGCACGTTGTCCGCAGCCTGTCGTAGCAGCACGCGCCCGACCTCGGTCGACCCGGTGAACGAAAGCTTGCGGGTCCGACTGTCGGCTAGCAGTGCTGAGACCACCTCGCCGGCACGCTTGGTGGTCACCACGTTGACAACGCCCGGGGGAACGCCGACCTCCTCCATGATTCGGGCCAGGAACAGCATGGTGAGTGGCGTCTGGGCTGCTGGCTTGGTGATCGTCGTGCAGCCCGCCGCCAGCGCAGGAGCGATCTTGCGGGCACCCATGGCCAACGGAAAGTTCCAGGGCGTCACGAAGACGCACGGTCCGACCGGCTTCGGCACGGTGAGGATGCGATATCCACCTGCGGGAGCGGTGCTGTAGCGCCCCTCGACGCGTACCGCCTCCTCGGCGAACCAACGGAAGAACTCGGCGCCGTAGGCCACCTCTCCCCGAGCCTCGGCGAGCGGCTTGCCCATCTCGAGCGTTATCAGCCGGGCGACCTCCTCGGATCGCTCGGTCAGTGCCCGGTACGTCGCGGTCAACAACTCTGACCGTTTCCGCGGTGGGGTCGCCGCCCACTCCGTCATTGCCTTGCTCGCCACGTCCAGCGCGGCGAGCCCGTCAACGACGTCGGCGTCCGCCACCTCGGCGATGGTCTTGCCGGTGGCCGGGTCCTCGACGGCAAAGGTCGCTCCGCTTGCGGCGTCGCGCCAGGCGTCGCCGATCCGGAGCCGCCGGTGCTCGGGGGCCAGGGCGTTCATCGGGTCACTCATTGCGTCGCCTCCTGTGCTCACTGGTGACGGTCCGCCGAGGCACGATCGCCATGTGCGGGCGCATGTTGCCGTCGCCGCCCGGCGCGGTTACCGCCCAGCCTCGGACAGTGACAGCCCGGTGCCCGCATCGAACAGGTGCGCACGGTCCAGATCGACCGTGACAAGCAGTCGCTCGCCCGGCGTACCGGTGATGGTGGGTCGTGCCTTGACCTTGAGGATCTCCGTTCCCACTCGGACGTCGACCACCGTTCGGTCACCGAGCGGCTCAAGCCCGTAGAGCTCCCCCGGCAACGACGCGTTTCCACGCTGCTCGACGGACAGGTCCTCCGCGCGCAGGCCCAGCAGCAGCGCACGACCGTCCTCAGCCGTGGTCCAGCGGGGCCGCGGCAGCGTCCAGCCTTCCGCACCGACCAAACGATCTCCCTCGGCGTGGCAGGCGAGCAGGCTGATCGGCGGGCTCCCGACGAATCCTGCGACCCACTGGTTGGCTGGACGCTCGTACACCTCGGTCGGCGTTCCGACCTGTTGCACCTTCCCTTCCTTGAGGACCGCGACCTGGTCGGCCATGGATAGGGCCTCGACCTGGTCGTTGGTCACGTAGACGAAGGTTGCTCCGAGGCTCCGGTGGATGCGGGTGAGCTCGGTGCGCATCTCGACGCGGAGTTTGAGGTCGAGGTTCGTCAGCGGCTCGTCCATGAGAAACGCGCGCGGGCGACGGACCAGCGCCCGGGCCAGGGCGACCCGCTGCATCTCACCGCCCGACAACTGCGCGGGACGACGCTGCAGCAGACGTTCGATGTGCAGCAGGCGCGACATCTGCTCGACGGCAGCGGCGATCTCGCTCGAAGAACAGCGGCGTGCCCGCAGCGGCGAAGCGATATTCTCGTACGCCGTGTGTCGCGGGTAGAGGGCGTAGTTCTGAAAGACCATGGCCAGGTCGCGTGCGGCCGGGGGGTCACCGGTCGCGTCCCTCCCGTCCAGATGCACCGACCCGGCGTCAAGTTTCTCCAGGCCGGCGATCGCTCGCAGGGTCGTCGTCTTGCCTGCCCCGGAGGGTCCGAGCACGACGAAGAACGAGCCGTCCGGCACGTCCAGCGTCACCCCGTCCAGGGCCTGGACTTTGCCGAAGGACTTGCGCAGCCCGTGCACTGCCACGGTTCCCATCAGGCCACCAGCTCTTCCGTGCTCACGTCGTAGACCGCCGGGGTTCCGCCGGTGTGCCGCAGCCCGACCGCTGCGTCAGCGGCGAAACGGCCAGTCGGTGGCATCCGAACCCGTACGTCGCGTTGGCCGCCGTGGTCGACGACGTAGATGATCTCGTCGCCCAGCCACTCCGCTGAGGCCACGCGGGCCGGGACCGAACGTTCCGCCCCTGGTTCTGTTACTTCCAGCGCCTCCGGCCGGACGCCGGCGACCAGGCAACGGTCGCGCGGCAGGCCCGGCGGTGGCGTGAGGACCAGTCCGCCCTGGCTGCGCAGCTTCCCGTCGGCCACCTCCACCTCGATCAGGTTTATCGGCGGCGAGCCGATGAATGCGGCGCAGAAAAGACTCGCCGGGCGTTCGTAGACTTCCAGCGGTGTGCCGATCTGCTCGACGCGGCCCTTGTTGAGGATGGCGATTCGGTGACCTAGCGACATCGCCTCGACCTGGTCGTGGGTGACGTAGACCATCGTCGTCCCCAGCTCACCCTGCAGGTGCTTGATTTCCGTGCGCATGTCCGCCCTCAGCTCCGCGTCCAGATTGGTGAGGGGCTCGTCCATGAGGAATGCCTGCGGTCGCCGCACCAGGGCGCGGGCGAGCGCGACGCGCTGCTGCTCGCCGCCGGACAGCCGGCGCGGTCGCCGGTCCAGGAGCGGAGCAAGCCGCATCAGCCGGGCTACCTCGTCGACCCGCTCGCGCACCTCCGCCTTGGGCAGTCCCTCGGCCCGCAGTGGGAACGCCAGGTTGTCGCGGGTTCTCAGATGCGGGTACAGAGCGTAGAACTGAAACACCATGGCGATGTCACGCTCGGCGGGCGGCAGGTCGTTGACCAGCGTGTTGCCGATGCGGATGTCGCCCGTCGTCTGCCTCTCCAGGCCGGCTATGGCCCGCAGGGTGGTCGTCTTGCCGCAACCCGAAGGGCCGAGCATCACGAACAGCTCGCCGTCGCCGATGGACAGGTCCACGTGATCAACAGCGACCGTGCCGTCCGGGTAGCGCTTGTGCAGGGCGCTCACCTCGATGCCCGCCATCAGCGTCGCACCGCCCCGAGCGTCACGCCGGCGACGAGGTGCTTGCGCACCAGGTAGGCGAAGACGAGCACGGGTAGGGCGAACACCACGGAGGCGGCGGCCACGAGACCCCAGTCCACAGTGGTGCCACCGATGAGGCCGGCGATGGCGGGTGGAGCCGTCCGCACATCGTCGCTGGAGGTTAGGAAGATGGCGAACACGAACTCGTTCCACGAGAAGATGAGTGCGAAGACCGCCGTCGCGGCAATGCCGGGCACGAGCAGGGGAAGGGTGAAACGGCGGAACGCCTGCAGGCGGGTGTAGCCGTCGAGCATGGCGGCATCCTCGTACTCCGCGGGCACCTCGTCGACGAACCCCTTCATCATCCAGATCGTGAACGGCAGGTTGTACGCGGCGTAGATGAGGATCAAGCCGAGCTTGGTGTCGATGAGTCCGACTTGGCGGTACATCAGGAAGATCGGGATCACGACCACCACGGGCGGCATGAAGCGGGTGGACAGGATGAAGAACAGTTGGTCCTTCTTGGCCTTCACGGCGAAGCGTGAGTACGCCCAGGCCGCCGGGACTCCCAGCACGGTAGCCAGCACCGTGGATGCCCCGGCGACGACGACGGAGTTGAGGAACGACACGGACAGGGCCGAGCGGCCGCCGCCGGAAGCGACGAACACGTCCTTGAAATGATCCATGGTGACCTGAAAGTCGAAAAACTTGGCCGGAATGGCGTAGACGTCCCGGTTTTCCTTGATGGACGTCTGAATCATCCACAGCACCGGGAAGAGCATCACGACGGCCAGTACGGCCAGCAGCGCGACCTCCAGCACGGAGCGGCCCCGGCCGCCACGGCGGCGCGCGGGCGGCGTGTGATCCCGGACAGGACCTGCGGACACGGCCTCGTCGACGGAGACGGCCATCAGTCCTCCTTGAGCTTGTTCAAGTAGCGCAGGTAGAGCTGCGTGAGGACGATGACGACGAGGACCATGAGAATCCCGTACGCCGAGGCGGTTCCGGTGTTGAAGCCCAGGAACGCGACCTTGTAGACGTGGAACGACAACGTCTCGGTGGAGACTCCCGGACCTCCGTTGGTGAGGATGTAGACGAGGTCGAACAGCCGGAAGGCCTCGATGGCCCTGAACAACACGGCAATGAGCAGCAGCGGCCACACCAGCGGAAGAGTGATGGTGCGGAACCGGAACCACTCGGATGCCCGGTCGATCGAGGCGGCCTCGTACAAGTACTTGGGAACCGCGGTAAGGCCCGCAAGTGCGATGAGCATGATGAACGGCGTCCATTGCCAGGTGTCGACCACGATCAGGGAAATCAGCGCCGTTCGCTGCCGGGTGAGCCACTCCACCTGCCCCAGGCCGAGCGAGCCCAGCATGCTGTTGATCACGCCGAATTGCGCGTCGAGCATGAATCGCCAGAACAGCCCGACCACGACCGGTGACAGCATCATCGGCACCAGGAACAGAGTGGTCAGCAGTCCTCGCCCGTGCGTGCGCCGTGAGATCAGGTAGGCGATGGTGAAACCGAGCACGGTCTGCAGGCCGACCGCGCCGACCACGTAGATCAACGTCGTCAAGGCCCTCTGGTGGACCTGCGCCGAAGCCAGGATGGCGGTGTAGTTCCCGAACCCAACGAAATGGGCGGGCCCCCCGCGGGTGGCCGAGTAGTCGGTGAAAGACAGGTACAACGCCCACAGCAACGGGAACACCGACATTGCGAGCAGCAACAGCAGCGCGGGGGAGATGAAGGCCGCGGCGAGACCGCGGTCGCTCAGCCGGCGGGACCGACCCGGTGCAGGTGGCGCCGCTGGCGCCACCTGCCCGGGGTGGTCGGTCGCCAGGGGGAGGGGAGCGCTCACAGTCCGCCGCCGCCCTTGCGGCTGCTGGAGTCGAGCACGCTCTGCTGCTCCTTGGCGATGTCGTCGAGCGCCTCCTTCGGCTTCTTCGCGCCGTTGAGAGCTGCGTTCACGTTGGTGTTCTCAATGTCGACGAGGCGCGCGTACTCGGGCACGTTCCACATGTCCCGCATCCGCGGAACCGAGTCGGTGTACACCTGGTTGAAGGGCCCGGCATTGAGGAACTCGGGCGACTCCAGGGCGTCGGTACGCGATGGCACACCACCAGCCGCGGCCCACTTCTTCTGGATGTCAGCCCGCTCGAACCACTTCATGAAGTTCAGGGCCTCCGCCTGGTTGTCCTTGGCGGAGTAGGCCGACACGTGCATTCCCATACCGCCGAGAGGGACCAGGTTCGTCTTCTGGCTCGGCAAGGTGGCAAAACCCAGCTTGTCGAGAATCTGCTCCCGCGTGGTGCCGAGCATCGACTGCTTCGGATCAAGCAGGCCGCCGCTCGCGGCGATCCAGTTGAACGCGATGCAGGCCTTGCCCTGGGCGACCGCCGCGTTCACCTCGTCGATGAACCAGTTGCCGGATCCCTTGGCGGTCAGCGGCTTCATCTTGTTGACCAGGACGTCCATCGCCTCCTGGCCCGCAGCGTCGTTGAGGACGCCCTCGATCTTGCGCGTCTTGGCGTCCCAGAGGTTGCCGCCGTAGACGCCGTTGACCGTGTTGTAGGTTACGGCCGCGGCGTCGGAGCCGTTGGCCTGGTGGAAAGCCAGCCCGCTGACGCCAGGGTTGTCCGCCTGGCACCTCTCGGCGACTGAGATCATCTGGTCCCAGGTCTGCGGTGGCTTGTCGCCGATCAGGTCCTTGCGGTAGATCATCGTCCAGGTGTCGCCGAGCAGCGGCAGTCCGTACAGGCTGGCGTTTTCGTCGCGCTTGCCGGTCTCCGCCTGGGGGAACTGGCCGTAGGCCGCCAGGAGGTACGGGTTGTAGGCCTCGACCTCGATGTTGTTCTTGACGAAGTCGGTGATGTCGAGGATGTTGCCGTTCGTCACGGCCTCGCCGATGTGTTGCGAGTCCAGGATCGCGATGTCGAAGTCGGTCTTGCGCGCGGCGAACTGGGTGAACATCGCGTCGTGCCAGTTCGCGTTCGGCACGGTGTTGACCTTGATGGTCGCGTTCGGCCGCTCCTTCTTGTACTCCGCGTTCGCGAAGTCTTCCAGCGCGTGAGCGGGAGGCCAGTCGAACCAGATGAAGCTGAGGGTCAGCGGGTCCTTGGTGAGCTCCGGGATGGTCGCCGGCGCCTTGGGGGCGCTCGCCGTCGCGCCGTCGTCCTGGCCGTCGCCGCAAGCCGCCACGGTCGTGGCCACCAGCAGCATGGCCGCCGTCGCCAACTGCACCTTTCGACCGGGAGCGGGCATTCGTCTTGTTCGCCGTGTATGCCGCATCTTCTCGCCTGCTTTCTGGGTGGAAACTTCTAGAACCTCGCTATGTGTTTCGCCGAGCAGTTGCTGGGTTGTTCAGGCGTGTTGCCGGGCTGCCGCGGGGGCCGACCCGCGGACCGGCATCACGAGTACGCCGCGATGTACTGGGTCTTCATGCCGTCGAGAAGTCCTTCGGCTCCTCTGCGGCCAGGTGACGAACCGAGCAGGACGTCGAGCATGCCCATCGGAGCTTTAGGTGATCGAAGTGGAGCGATGGCGGGCGGTTCCGCGATGGCGCAGGATGACGGGCACCCAACGCTTTTCCTATACGATCGACTGGGGCGTCAGCATGCCGCAGCGCTGTGATTGATGTCAACAGGTTCACCAAGGCGCAAGAAGGGGCCTCACGTCACGATGGACGACGAAGCGATGATCGCGCGGGGCCGTAGGGCCGTGACGGGCGGAACGCCGCCGGGAAGATCGGGCGGCCGGCTTGCCGACGAGGTGTACGACACGCTGCTCGGACAGCTGATGTCGCTACGGATCGAGCCCGGCTCCCGCGTCACGATCGACGTCCTGGCGCGAGAGCTGGGGGTCTCGCAGACGCCGATCCGAGACGCTCTGAACCGCATGGAGGCCGAGGGCCTGGTCGTGCGTGTGCCCCATGCCGGCTACCGCATCCCTCCCCAAATCACCCGTCACCGATTCGAGGACATGCTCGAGGTCCGCCTGCTCCTCGAGCCGGCAGCGGCACGCAGATCCGCCGAACGCGCATCCCCGGAGCAGGTGGCCGGCCTGCGACGAATGCTGGAGGAGATGGCGGAGCTGGAGGGTGGCAACGGCCCCATGGCCTATGGTGCCTTCGGGCTACGCGACGCCGCTTTTCACGATCTCGTCGCCCTGAGCGCGGAGAACCAGGTCATCCGTGAAGCGCTCGCTCGCCTGCACAGCCACGTGCACCTCTTCAGGCTGCACCACGACACCCAGGTCACTCACTTGGCCATGGCCGAGCACGAACAAGTTGTGGCTGCGATCGCCGCGCGTGACCCCGACGCCGCCGCCTACGCGATGCGTCGGCACATCTTGCGATCCGGCGAGCGTTTCCGACGATTGTTCGACGAGGCCAAGGACGCGGACGGAACGGCGGTAGAGGCTTGACGGGCGGGCCGGGCCGAGGAATGCTAAATCAATCGGATCGGATTGGATCTACCTCACCCGCCCCCCAGATGCGAGGAGAAGCAGGTGCCCAGAGCGCTGATCCTGACCGGCGACGCCGCCGAGGAGCTCGACACCATGTATCCCTACTATCGGGTGCAGGAGGGCGGCTGGGACGTTGACGTCTCGTCACGGACGAGACGTGACGTGCAACTGGTCATCCACGAGTTCGACCCCAACTCCGACGCCTACGTGGAGAAGAACGGCCGGAAGCTGCCGGTCGACGTGCCCTGGGCCGAGGTCGACGTCGAGCGCTATGACGCCCTCATCATCCCCGGGGGACGTGCCCCCGAATGGATCCGGGTCGACCCCGACGTCAGGCGCATCACCGAGCACTTCTTCGCGCGCAACCTCCCCATCGCGCTGGTGTGCCACGGCGCGCAGGTACCAGCGGTGTACGGGCTACTGAAGGGTCGAAAGACGGCCTGCTTTCCACCCATCACCGGTGACATGGAGAACGCGGGCGCGACGGTCATCGACGCTCCCGACGTCGTGGACGGCAACCTCGTCTCCTGCCGGGGGTGGCCCGACATGCCGCAATTCGGCAGAGCGATGATGGAGCTCTTCTCGAAGTCCGTCAACCCCGCATCGGCATGAGCACATCTGGCGTGCCCCGGTGACGGCACTTCGGACCGTTACAGTCCACGGCTCCCCCGTCCACCTTCTGGAGAGCGGCACCGGGCCCGCAGTGCTGATGCTGCACGGCTCCGGACCCGGCACGACCGGGTCCGGAGCCTGGGCAACGACGGCGCAGGCCCTGGGCACGTCCTGGCACCTGGTGGCTCCTGACCAGGCGGGGTTCGGCCGTACACCTGTGCCGGCGGGCTCCAGGGGTGGGCTCCGGCTGTGGACGGAGCAGGCCGCGGGCCTGATGGACGCTCTCGGTATCGAGTACTACGCCGTGGTGGGGCACTCCATGGGCGGCGCCGTGGCGCTGGCGTTGGCGGCCGCGCGCCCTGAGCAGGTCACCCATGTCGTGGCGGTCTCGACGATGGGCGCCCCCGGGGCACCGCTCTCCGCCGAGCTCGACGCGATCTGGGCCGCCCCCGCCGGCCCGCTCGGGGCACGAGACATGCTGAGTCGCCTCGTCCTCGACCAAGCGCTCGTGACCGATTCGGCCGTCGATGCCCGTGCAGCTGCGATGCGAGCGGGAGCGAGCGCATTCGCGTCGTTGTTCCCTCCACCTAGGGCACGATGGGTCGACGACCTCACCCTCTCGGCGCAAACGCTGGCAGCGGTCCGCGCGCCCGTGCTGCTCGTGCACGGCGCCGAGGATCGGGTCGTCCCGCTCGGGACGGCAGCCCAGCCTTTACTCGAACACCTGGCCGATGTCCGTCTGCACGTGCTCGGCCGATGCGGGCACGTGCCGGCGGTCGAGCACCCGCACGAGTTCAGGCAACTGTTGTCGTGCTTCCTCCGCCGGGACAGTGGTCC
>NZ_BOPC01000073.1 GCF_016863555.1 Micromonospora qiuiae
GGTGGCGGGCGGGGCGGCGGCGCGCAGGTGTGCCAGCAGCACCGGGTCGATGCGGCCGGGCACCAGCCGTTCCTCCAGGTTCCTCAGCCCGGCCCAGGCCACCAGGGCGTCCTCGGGCTCGGCCGAGTCAGCCGGATATCCGAGCGCGGTCAGCAGTTTGGCCACCTCGGCGGCCACCGCGCCGGTCAGGTCGAGCAGGGTGGCCGGGTCGGGGCGGGTGAACATGAGGGTGTGCTCGGCCAGCAGCCGGTCGAGCTCGGTGATCGGGTCGGGATGGTCGTCGACCCGTAGGTCGATCATGAGGTCGCCGGTGCCGCCGTACCCGCCGCCCTGGCGGACCACCATCAGGCCGGCGCTCTGCTGGCCCCGCCGGTCGCCGCCGGCCTCCTGCCCGGCGCGCAGCGCGGCGACCAGCCGCTGCGCGAAGGGCAGGTCGATGCCGGCCAGCCAGGTGTCGCGCAAAGCGTCGACCACCTCCGGGCCGGTGAGGATGTTGCCCTGGGCGGCCCAGCCGTCGCCCGCCTGGCCACCGGCCCAGCCGTGGCAGTACGCGCCGGTGTAGGTGGCGCCGGGGCCGGTGGCGGCGACCACACCGAGTTGGCGGTGATCGCGTTCCGGGTCGGCGGCGACCAGACCGGCGACCACGTGGGTGGCGGACACCCCGGTGCGCAGCAGGGCCAGGCCCTGCGGGCGGTAGGCGAGGTTCATGTGCGCCTGGGAGGCGAGCGCGCCGACGTCGGCCTCCGCCGCCGGGACGAGCGCGCCGACGGCCAGGAAGCAGCTGGCGACCGCGATGCCGTGCATGCGGCCGTCGGCGGAGCGGGCGACGAGCGAGAAGGTCACGCGGCACAGGTTAGCGGCTGGTCGCAGCCCAACTGCCGGTCGGCGGGCGTGGGTGGGAGAAACGGGCCAGGCTCAGCGGGGCCAGCGCAGCGGCCCGGGGTGCACCGCCCAGAGCAGCCGCCGCCAGGCAGGGCGGGCGGCACGCAGCGCCCCGGTGTAGGCGGTGGCGGCCTCGGCGGCGGCACGCGCCTGCCCGTCGGTGACGCTGCCGGGGGCGAAGCCGACCTGGTTGACCAGCTGGGCCAGCTCCTCGACGGCCGTGTCCTGCTCGGTCGTCCGCTGGCCGGTCGGGTCGGGGCCGGCGGTCGGGGTCGATGCGGCGGCAAGAGCGCGCCGGGCCGCGGCGGCGACCTCGGTGGCGGACAGGTCGGCGGCCACCGGATGCCCGGCCAGGCGCAGCGCGTCGGTCAGCTCCCGCCAGGCGCCGGCGATGCGGTGCCGGGGGTCGCCCCGGTGCAGCCGGTTGCGGGTCTGCGCGCGGCGCATCCCGGCCAGGGTGGTCAGCGCCACCGCCAGCACGAGCAGCAGACCGCCGCCGGTGCCGGCCACCAGCACCGGTGTCGAAGGGCCGCCGGAGTCGGCCGGGCCGCCGGGGAGCGCCTGCGGCGGCGGGGTGGAGGTCGGCTCCAGGGTGGGCTCCGGCTGCTCCGACGGGGGCGGCTCCTCCGGCTGCGGGCGGAAGTCCTCCTCGACCGGTCGCGGCTGGTCGTCCGGTCGGGGCAGCGGGTCGAAGGGCACCCAGCCCAGCCCGTCGAAGAGCACCTCCGGCCAGGCGTACGCGTCGGCGGCCCGCACCGGCCCGGACGCGGGGGCGGCGAAACCGACCACCACCCGGGTCGGCAGCCCGACCAGCCGACCCAGCACGGCGAAGGAAGCGGCGAACTGTTCGGAGGTGCCCCGCTGCCCGCCGCCGCCCGCCGGTCCGAACAGGAAGAACGCCAGGTTCGGGTAGGCGTGGCCGCTGGGTGCGTCGGCGACCAGCCGGTAGTGCTCGGCGAGCCACTGCTCGATCGCCGCTGCGCGGGCGTACGGTGCGCCGTTCTCCTCGGCCAACTGGGCGGCGAGCCGGCGCAACTGCTCGGGCACCCCGTCGGCGACGTGCAGCACCCGGGCCACCTCGTCACCGGCCGGGGTGTTCGCGGTGGCGAGCAGGTTCGAGTCGGGGCGTTCCCGGCCGGAGGTCACCGCGTACCGCAGCCCCGGGGTGAGCCCGTCGGGCCGGATCAGGGTGCCGGTGTCCGGGTCGTAGGCCACCCGTGCCCCGCTGACCTCGCGCGGAGTGGCCACCGCCGGCAGCAGCCGACCGGTGAGGTCGCCCACGGTGATCTCCTGCCGGATCGTCTCCACGGTGGCGTTCGGCGGTGGATCCACGACGGGCAGGATTCGGCCGGCGTTGCGGTAGGTGGCGCCGACCCGCCAGGTGACCCCGTCGTAGTCGCTGAGCACGGCCAGCCGGATGCGTACCCCGCCGCTGGTGGCCTGCGGCGTCTCGCCCGCCGGTTCGGTCCCGCCCGTGCCGCTGTCGGTCGGGCTGCTGTCGGTCGGGCCGCTGCGGTCCGTGGTCACCTGGAACAGCTGCTGGTCCGGGTTCAGCGCCCACCCCGAGATCCGGATCAGCGGGTTCTCGTCGAGCGTCTCCACCTGCGGCGGCTCGACATAGCGGCGCGGGTCCACCGGGCGGGTCTCCACCAGCGCGGCCAGCGCCGGGCCGAGCAACGCGGCCAGACCCACCACCATCGCCGTTCCGGCGGCCGACGCCGCCGCCAGCCGGACCCGCAACCCCGCCCCCGCCGCCGGGGTCAGTTCGTCCACCCGGTCGCCGCCGGCCGTACGTCCCGACACCGCCAGACCGAGCGCCGCCACCGCCACCAGCGCCACCGTCTCACCGATCGCCGGTTCGGCGTTCGGACCGACCACGTACACCGCGCCGGCGAAGAGCAACGCCGGCGGCAGGTAACCCAGCAGCACCCGCCCGGCCCGCAGCGCCACCTCCGCGCCGGCCAGCCCGGCCAGCCAGGCGCCCACCAGCGGCACCAGCACGGTGTCCGGCGTCGGCTCCACCGGAATCATCGCGGTCAGCAGCCGGGGGATGCCGTTACGCGCGGCGTCACCGGCCACCTCGACGAAGCTGCCCGGCAGGTCGGCCCGGTCCGCGGCCAGCCGCAGGCCCCAGGCGGTCCAGCCCGCCATCGCCAGCACCGACACCGGGGCGACCAGCCAGGAGGGTAGCCGCCGTGCCACGACACTGACCAGCACCGAGCCGAGGGCCGCGCCGGCCACCAGCACGGTCAGCAGCGAGCCCGCGTACACCCGGTCAAGCGCCATCCCGGCCAGCGTGACCATGGTGACCAGCGCCGCCGGCAGGACCAGGGCGACCAGCGCGGCGGGCACCGCCCGCAGCAGCCTCACCACCGGCGCACCCCATCCCACTCGGCGGCGAACGCCGCCCCGTCGGGGGCGTCGACGACGACCAGGCCGGCGGCGTCCGGCCGTGTCGGCTCCGCCGCCCCGAACACCCCGACCACCACCGACGGGTACGCTCCGCGCAACGCGCCCACGTACCCCAGGTCGTCGCGGCCCCCCGGGCCGGTGAGAACGACCAGGGTGTCGCCGAGCCGGTCGCGGCGCAGCCGTGCCGTCGCGGCCTCCAACGTGCCGTCAGCGGTCAACGTCACCGCGGCCAACCGGTCCAGCGGCCCGACAGCCGGCCGGTCCACTCTCTCGCTGCCGCTGCTGGCCGGCATGGCGGGGGCCGCCGGCTCGGTGGGCGACTCGGTGGAAGACTCCGCGGCGGCGACGAACAGCAGCGCCACCGGTAGATCCTCCCGCACTGCCGCGGCCACCACCGAAGCCGCCGCCTCACACGCCGACTCGAACGACTCGGCCACCCCGTCCACCCGCTCCGGATGCGCGGCGGCCCGATTGTCCAGCAGCACCACGATCCGCGGCAGGCTGGTGTCCACGTTCTCCCGCACCATCAGCTCACCCACCCGGGCGCTGGTCCGCCAGTGCACCCGCCGCAACTCGTCGCCGACCACGTACTCCCGCAACGAGTCGAAGGTGATCGAGCCGTGCGGCACGGCGTCGACCCGCCCGTCCAGGCTGCGACCGGCACCGGTGGGCACCGCGCTCAGCGGATGGATGCGCGGATGCACCCACACCGGCACGCTGTCGCCGTAGGAACGGGCCAGCACCACCAGGCCCAGCGGATCGCGGCGGATCACCCGCAGCGGACCGACCGGCACCACGCCCCGGCGGACCGTCGGCACGTCGTAGCGGACCGTGGTGTCCGTCCCCGGGCGTAGCCGCAGCACCGGCACCGGCACCACCCGGTCGCCGCACCGGTCGGTGGCCAGCAGGCTCGCCGCCCGCAGCCGTCCCGCGTTGCGCAGGGTCAACGTCATCGTCGCCGGCTCACCCCGGGCCACCCGGTCCGGGTCCGCCCGCCGCTGCACCGCCAGGCGGGGCCGCCGGGCCGCGATGACCACGGCCACCGCGACGGCGATGCCGGCCGCCGCACCCAGCAGCGTCAGCTCCGGATAGCCGAACCGGAAACCGACGCCGAGCAGCAGTACGGCGACGACGAGCAGACCGATGCCCCGAGCGGTGATCCCCACGCCAGCCTGCCGGGTCAGGGGTGCGCCGGGGCCGGCTGGCCCGACGGCAGCGGCACCGGCACCGAGGCGACGGCCTGACGCAGCACGTCCACGGCGGTCACCCCGCGCACCTGGGCGTCGGGGGTGAGCAGCAGCCGATGGGCGAACACCGGTTCGGCGAGGGCCTTCAGGTCCTCGGGCATGATCCAGCCGCGACCGTCGATCAACGCGTACGCGCACGCCGCCCGGGTCAGCGCGATCACCCCACGAGGGCTGACCCCGACGCGGACCTGCGGATGGGTACGGGTGGCCGCGGCCAGCCGCACCGCGTACGCGTACAGCGGTTCGGCGATGTGCACCCGGAGAGCCATCCGGACCATCTCGCCGACGGTGGCGGTGTCGGTGACCGCGGCGAGCGCCTCGGGGGAGCGGACCGTCGCCCCCCGCAGCACCTCCACCTCCACCGACTCGTCCGGATACCCCACGGAGAGCTTCACCAGGAAGCGGTCCAGCTGCGCCTCCGGCAGCCGGTAGGTGCCGTCCATCTCCACCGGGTTCTGAGTGGCCACCACCAGGAACGGCTGCGGCACCGGATGCCGCACCCCGTCCACGGTGACGGTGCGTTCCTCCATCACCTCCAGCAGCGCCGACTGCGTCTTCGGCGACGCCCGGTTGATCTCGTCGGCGATGACGATGTTGGCGAACACCGGGCCCGGATGGAACTCGAACCCCCGGGTGGCCTGGTTGAAGATCGTCACCCCGGACACGTCCGACGGCAGCAGGTCCGGAGTGAACTGGATACGCCGCCACTGCCCCTGCACCGTCGCCGCGATCGCCCGCGCCAGAGTCGTCTTGCCCACCCCGGGCACATCCTCCAGCAGCACGTGCCCCTGAGCGAACAGCGCGGTCAACGCCAGCCGGACCACCTGCGGCTTGCCGAGCACCACCGCGTTGACGTTCTCAGCCAGCCGGGCGGCCAGGGCGGCGAAACCCTGCACCTCCTGCTGGGTCAGCGGCTCGTGGCTGTTCACGGTGGTGCTCCTTGCCTGAGGTGGATCAGCAGGTGGGCAGGACGTTGATGTTGTCGCCGCCCTCCAGGTTGAGCCAGGCCCACGGGATGTAGTTGCGCCCGTTGTACTCGACCCGTACCCACCAGGTGCTCTGCTTGTTGTTGTTGTAGATCCAGGAGTCGATGTTCGTGCCCCGCACCTTGCAGTACGCCTTCAGCCGGGTGCCCGGCTTCGCCCAGCCGACCTGCCGGTCGTTGTCCTGCCGCGGCACCGAGAAGATCTCGTTGCCGTTGCGGCCGTCGCGATCGCGGTCACAGTAGGTGCGCTGGTCGCCGTCAGGGCCGTTGTTGCAGGTCGCGATGCCGTAGAGGGCATCGGTCTGCTGGGCTCTGGTGGCCGTCCCGCTGCCGGCGGCGTTGGTCGCCGTCACCGTGAAGGTGTAGCTGGTGCCCGGCGTCAACCCGGTCATCGTGATGCTCGAACACGAGCCGCTCTTCGCCGGCTGACCCGACCGGCTCAACGTGCAGGTGGCCTTCCCGCCCCCGGCGTCCACGGTGAACGTCACCGTCGCCTGCGTCGCGGTCGCCGACGAGCCGGTCACCGTCACTCGCGGCGGCGCCACGGTCCGCGCCGTCGTCGTCGCCTCCGGGCCCTCACCGGCCTCGTTGACCGCCCGGACCCGCACCGTCACGTTCTGCCCGTTACCCAGGCCGCCGACCGTGGTCCGGGTGTCGGTGACCTCGCTGCGGCGGCCACCCACATCCACCACGTACCCGGTCACCGGCCGGCCGTTGGCAGTTGCTGGCGACCACTGCACCGCCACCGTCCCCGGCTGGTCGGCCACCGTGCTCGCCTGCAGCTCCAGCGGTTCACCGGGCACCGTGAACGGCACCACCGTGTTGCTCACCGGCGAGGCTTCCGACGCCGCGCCCTTGTCGTTGACCGACACGACCGTGAACGCGTACTGCGTGCCGTACTCCAGCTCACCCGCCTTGATGACCAGCTCGGTGCCGGTCGCCTCGCCGGCCGGAGCGTTCGTGCCGGCCGACGTGGCCGTCACCGCGTACCGGGCGATGCGGTTGCCCTGCCCGTTCGCCTCCGGCCAGCTCACCACCACCGTGCCGTCCGGCCGGGCCTCCGCCGTGACGCTGGTCGGCGCGTCCGGCACCTCCGCCGTCGGCGTCACCGGGTTACTGGTCCGCGCCGGCCCCGCACCCTTGGCGTTGGCCGCGTGCACCGAGAATTTGTACGTCTCGCCGTTGGTCAGCTCCTTGACCTCCACCGAGCGCTGGTTCGCACCGACTTCCAGCCGCTGCCCGGCACCCTCCACCACGTACCGGATGATCTCCGCGCCATTGGCCGCGGCCGGGCGCCAGCTCACCCGTGCCTGCGCGTCGCCGGCCGCCGCGGTCACACCGCGCGGCGCACCCGGCTTACTGACCTGCTGCTTCTTCTTCGGCGGCGGTGGCGGCGGCGGGGGCTCCACCGCTGGCGGGTCACCACCGAGCACGTCGTTGGCGTACTTGTCGACCTCCCGCACCTCGTGCCGGTCGTTGACCACCCGCGCGGTCGACGCGTCCGGAGCGTTGATGAACAGGTGGTTCTCCCGCACCTCCAACTCCAGCGGTCCGCGCCACCGGCCCCGGATGGTGTCCACCAACTGCCCGGCCGAGTCGAACGCGTACACCACGCCCGCCGCCTCGTCCGCACAGTAGAAACGGCCCGCCCAGGCCACCGCCGGGCTGAGCCGGTCGCCCTCACCCGGCACCGGGAACGAGAGCACCTCCCCGCCGTCGGTGATGGTGTGCACCTGGCGCTGCCCGACCACCGTCACCGGCACCGCCGGCCCGCTGGTGCGCGCCGGCATCGTGCCCGGCCCGGTCAACGTCTCCGCCAACGCGGTCCGACGCACCGCGCCCGCCACCACGGTCACCAGCGCCCCGGCCGTACGGTCCAGCACCGCCACGCCGTCGTCCAGGGCGGACATCACCAACTCGTGGCTGGGTTCGGCCACGTCGTGCGTCTCCACCTGCTTCGGGCTGACCTGCGGCCCCTCGGCCCCGGCCGACGGCAACACCGCCGGACTGATCGCGGAAACCGTGCCCTCGGCCGGCACCGCGATCCACAGCCGACCCGTGCCGTCGAAGGCACCACCGGTGATCCCCGGTGGATACCGCACCGGTTCACCCACCGGCGCGAGCGACCGGGGGTCCAACTGCCGCACCACCCCCTGGACCGCGTCCACCACGAACGCCGCGTCCTCGTGCAACGCCACGCTCACCCCCAGCCCGGGGGTTGTCGGCGTGGTCGCGGTGATCTGCAGGGTGGCCAGGTCCAAGGTGCTGATCTGGCCCGTGTGCAGATCCCGCAACACCAGCACCCGGTCGGTCTGCACCACCTGCATCGGATGGCGCCGCGCCCCGGCCACCTGGGTCCGGGTGTCCACCCGGGCCGTCACCCCGTTGACCCGGGCCAGCTCGCTGCGCGCCGCGCTCCACAGCCACGAACTCGCGTCGAAGCTGGCCACCGCATTGTCCGCCGATCCGAGGCCGAGCACGGTCAGACCCATCGCCGCGAGCAGCGCGAGCACCGTTGCCACGGTCACCAGGCCACCACGCAGCCGCGACCGGGAACGGGTGGTGCGGGTCGGAACGGCCTCGTCGATGCTCGCCACAGCTGGCTGCCTCCCGTGTCGTCCTGGCAGGTGGCGCCCCGTGACGGCAGCCCCTCCCCTGAGCCGGGAGCCATCATATGGTCACGTTGCGGACGCCGGGAACCCGCACTGTCTACCTGTGGACACCCAGCGTGGTGTGTCGTCGGCGTGTCCGGCCACGACGGTCGGCCCGGGCCGCTACCGGTTCGCTGCTCACGTTGCGACTGCCGGCGCGCGGTCGCGCCGCCGGAGTGGCTAGCGGCCGTGGCGCCAGAGTCCTCTCGGTCAACCCGGAGTGCCGCCGGCCTCCCGCGACGTGCACACCTGGCTGGAGGTGGCCAACTGGTCGGTGTCGTAGACGGCCAGCACGGCGAAGCAGTAGTCCACCCGGGAACTCAACCCGTTCACCGTGTAGGTCGTCTGCCCCGCGTCGACCGTGGCCATCATCCGCAGCGGCATCCCGGCCCGCCCACCGGCCACCACGAACGGCACCAACCCGTCCGACGGGTCGCCCCACGTCAAGGTGATGGTGACGGTGTCGTCGCGCAACGTGAGGTCCGTCGGTGGCGCACCCGGTTCGGTTACCGTCGAACCGGGCGCCGTGTCCGGTGACTCGGCCCGGCGGTCCAGGAGCAGAAAACCCACGCCGACCACCGCGGCGACGGCGACCACGACCGAGATCAGCGCCACCACGATCGCCGTACGGCTTCGGCTCGGCTCCGGCTCCGTCGTCGGCAGCATCAGCTGACCTTGGTACGGCGCGGCGACCGCCGGCGGTGCCGGCTGTCCCCAGCCGGGCGCAGCGGGGTACGCCGACGCGTCGCCGCTGACCGGAGGCGGTGGGTAGGCCGGCGGTGCGGGTGCAAATTGCTGGGCCGACCCGTGTGGTTGCCCGCCGATGGACTCCTGCTGTGGCAGCCGCGTGGTCAAGGCATCCGGCCCGGCCGCAGGTGGGGCGGTATATCCCGGTATGCCCGGCGCCGGCGGATGGTACGGCGGACCCAGTGGTGCGCTGGTGGGAGGTGCGCTGACCGGTGGGGCGCTGGTGGGTGGGGCGCTGGTGGGTGGTGCGCTGACCGGTGGGGCGCTGATGGGCTGCCCGGGTGCTGGCGGCACGCTGACCGGAGGGAAGGCTGGCGGGCCGCTTACCGGCGGTGCGCTCATCGGTGGTGCGCTCGCCGGTGGTGCGCTCGTCGGTGGTGCGCTGGCCGGGAACGTCGCGGCGCTATCCGCAGACGTGTTCTGGGGCTGGCGTCCGGCCCGGACCGCCTCCTCCTCCAACAGCGGGCCGATCTGCTGAACCCGAATCGTCGGCCGTGCCCACCCCGGATCGGCCGGCGGCTCGGTACCAGCGCCGCCCGCCGCCGGCTCACCCTCCGGAGCCGGCGGTACCGCCATCACCCCGGTCGCTTCCTCGAAGCCGAGCTGACCGGGTACGGCCCCGGTCGACACGTCAGGCGTGGGCGGACCGGGTGCCGGCCCGTACGGCACCGCGGACGGCGTGACCGACGGCTCGTGAGCAGGCCGAGCCGCCGGCGCCGCCGGTGCCGAGGAGACTGGCGACGCCATCGGAACCTGCTCGCCTGGCGGCATGGCCGGGGCGGCTTGGTCGTGGTACGCCGCCCGGGCCTGGGGTACCACCGGAGGCGGTGGCACCACCAACGCGGGCGTAGGCACGACCGGCGGCGGCGGGACAACA
The DNA here is from genome assembly GCF_016863555.1 of Micromonospora qiuiae. Classification (GTDB taxonomy): domain Bacteria; phylum Actinomycetota; class Actinomycetes; order Mycobacteriales; family Micromonosporaceae; genus Micromonospora; species Micromonospora qiuiae. Next base: position 9,802 of record NZ_BOPC01000073.1, read on the forward strand.
GGCGGCGCCGGTGGTACGGCTGGCGGCGGCGGAACACCATGCGGCGCCGGCGATAGGGCCGGCGGCACCACCGGGGTGGCCGGCGGGGCCGGTGCGGCGGGCACGATCGGTGCCGGCGGAGCCGGCGGCACCCCGGGCGCGGGAGGACCGGCAGGGGGGCCGAACGTCGGGGACACCGTCGGTCGGGTGGACGCCGCCGTCGCCGCGTCGTGCGGCTTCCAGGCGGTCGACAGCACGGCGAGCGACACGGTCGGCTCGACCAGCGCCCCATGATGCGGCTGACCAGCCGGGTCCGGCGGGGCGGTCGGGGCAACCGGCGGCTGCGGAGCGGGAGCGGCGTCGCCGAGATACTCCCGTGCGATGCGTACCGCCGGATGGTCGGCACCGAGCACGGCGGGGCCGGCGGCGGCGACCCGGGTGTAGTTGCGGCGGGCCTCGTGGCGGTTGCCCAACTCGTCGGCCACCGACCCCAACTCGTAGGACAGAGCCAGCATCAACGGGTCCGCATGAGGCCACCTTCGCTCCCCGGCGGCGAACGCCTCCTCCAAGACCCGGCGGGCCGCACTCGGATCGTCCGCCTCCCGATGCAGCCGAGCCAACAGGTGCGCGGTGCTGAGCACGTCGGGATGATCCTTGCCGAACGGCGGGCGAGCGGACTCGACCGCGTCGGACAGCAGGTCACGGGCAGCGGCGAGGTTACCCGCCCCGCGCAGCGCGAGGGCCCGCTGCTGGATGACGGCCAGGGGAGAGGCATGGGGCACGTGGCCATGCTGCCGGGTACGGGGGCATGACCGCTACCCGACCCACAGGCCGTACCGCGCACGCCTCCCCAAGGCGCTGTCCCGGCGGCTCGCGTATGCCGATGTGCATGATCCACCTGCGGCGTGTACAGTGACTCCCCGTGCGGCCCGCCGGGCGGCCTAGTGGGTGGTGGGACCACCGAGGCCGGCGCGGTAGGCTGAGCAAGCAAGTCCGGGTGGCGGAATGGCAGACGCGCTAGCTTGAGGTGCTAGTGCCCGTATAGGGCGTGGGGGTTCAAGTCCCCCCTCGGACACAGTTCCCCCGCATATCTGCGTGATGTGACGTACCGGTGGTCGAAGGTGTTTGACCACCAGGTTGGGGATCTTGATGGTGGCTCGACCACCTTCGCTTTGCGGAGGTGGTCGTGGTGACCGCCCGGGTTGTGGCGGCGGTTATCCCGCCCTCGACCCACGCCAGCGCGGAGGCTGAGCCGATCAGCGGTCGGCGGGCTTTGCCGGTCGCACCACTTACTCCTGAGCCTCAGCCGGCGGCGATCTATGGGATGGCCGCGATCGATCGTGATGGTCGGCTGAGCGAAGCCGTGGTCATACCCGTCCTGGGATGGCTGCCGGGCACGCGGGTGGATATCCGGGTGTGCGGCGGGTTGGTGCTCGTGACTGCCGATCCGCATGCTGCGTTTCGGGTTACTCGGCCGGGTCAGGTACGGCTGCCAGCGACGGTCCGGCACTGGTGTGGCTTGACGGCCGGGGTCCGGGTGCTGTTGGTGGCTGATCCGGACGCCGGGCGGCTCGTGGTTCACCCGCCGGCCGCTGTGCAGGCGATGATCATCGGCTGGCACGCGAATGTCCTGGGTGGTGAGGCCGGATGAGCGCAGAGTCGTCCTCGTCCCGGCCGAGTCAGGCTGATCTCGACGCGGCGTTGTTGCTGTTGTCCCGGCTCGGCATCGCGCCGGAGGATCTGCGACAGGCCGCGCCAGCGCGTGCGGCGGCGCCGACGTTCGCCGAGTACATCCCGGTGGTGTCCGAGGCAGTCAGTGCCGGCACGCGTCGGGTCTACGGCTCGTACTGGAACCGCGTTCTCAAGGAGTGGGGCCATCGACGGCTGGATGAGCCGGACCCGACCGATATCAAGCGACTCGCTGAGCATGTCAAAACAAACGTTGTCGCGCGTCGTAACGCCCGCGGCGGTCGTAGCGCGGCCGAGCACCTCATCGCCGCGTTGCGGTGCATCTACAATCACGCTGTCGCCGACGGCTTTCTCACCGAGGCGGAGAATCCGGCCCGGAAGGTCGCCAAACCGAGACGGTTGCCCAGCACCCGCCGTGCGGTAGCGGACGCCCGGCTCGTTGAGATCAATCAAATCGTCGCGACCACCGGTGACGATCCGGCGCTGGACTGTCTGCTGCTGCGGTTGCACACGGAGACGGCGTGCCGTCGGGGTGGTGCGTTGGCGTTGCGGCCGTCGGACCTCGATCCGGACCAGTGCCTCGTCCTGTTGCGGGAGAAGGGTGACACGGTGCGCTGGCAGCCCGTGTCGCCGACCCTGATGCGGCATCTGCAACAACACGTGGCGGAGCGGCCGGCCACGCCGATGACGCCGTTGCTGCGTTACCGCAGCGGTAAGGCGATCACGTATCGCCGTTACGACCATCTGTGGCAGCGCATCGGTAGGCATCTGCCCTGGGTGGAGACCCAGCAAATCAGCACCCACTGGCTGCGTCACACCACCCTGACCTGGGTCGAGCGCAACTTCGGGTACGCGGTCGCGCGGGCGTACGCCGGTCACAACGACAGTGGGGGAGACGCCGGTACCACGACAACGTACGTTCGGGCGAGTCTGCAGGAGATCGCCGCAGCCCTGTCCGCTCTGACCGGTGAGGCGCATCCGCTCGCGTGACGAACACACGAGGGTGAATCTTTTCGAGGTCGTCGGGTGCGTTACCGGGTAGCGCACCCGACACCCTAGTCAAATGGGCCGCCGGGCGCCGAGTGGCGCGAATGCCTCCCCGGGCCGTCCCGCCGGGCTATCGACATCGGACGCCGGCTGGGCCAGGGGGTGCGGTTCGCCGGTGAGGGCTGCCAGGGCGAGCGCGACTTCGTACACGTCTGCCCGTACGTAGGTGGATGTCGTACCCGCGTCGCTCTTTCCGTCGTGACCGGCGAACGCCCGTGCGACGGCGTACCCGAAGTTCCGCTCGACCCAGGTCAAGGTGGTGTGACGCAGCCAGTGCGCGGTGATCTGCTGGGTGGCCACCCAGGGCAGGTGACGGCCCAGCCGCTGGAACAGGTGGTCGTAGCGGCGGCTGGTAATCGGGTTGCCGTTGCGGTAGCGCAGCAGCTGTCCATTTCGGTCGCCATCGCCCCGCTCTTCGACGTGCAGCAGGAGGTGCTGTACCAAGCTCGGCGATATCGGCTGCCACCGAACGGTCTCTCCCTTCTCACGGAGCCTGACGAGGCACTGCGCCGCGTCCAGGTCACAGGGACGTAGCACGAGTGCGCCACCTCGGCGACACGCCGTCTCGGCATGGAGCCGGAGAACCAGCGCATCCAGGTCCGGATCGTTGCCGGTCGTCCCGGCTACCGCGAAGAGCTGCGCCAGCTGCTTGTCAGGCAACGCACGCCTTGTGCTCGCTAGCCGCCGCGGCTTGGCCACCCGGATCGCCGGATTATCGGCTTCGTCCATCAGACGATCAGCGACGGCGTACCTGTAGAGACACCGTAGTGCCGAGATCAGGTGTTCGGAGGCAGTACGACCGCCACGTGAGTTGCTCCTGACGATCGCCGCGGCTTTCATCCGCTCGGCCAGCTGCTTGATCTCCAACGGGCTCGGCTCGTTCAGCCGGCGCTCTCCCCACACCTCACGTACGCGTCGCCAGTAGGAGTCGTAGACCCGACGTGTTCCCGGAGTCACGGCGCCCGCTACGCGGTCGATGTACTCGGCGAACGTCGGCATCGGTCGAGTCTGGTGCTCAACGACATCGTCGGCGGCAAGCAGCTGCTCCGGCGTGACGCCCAGGCGGTCCAGGAGAACGCGTGCCGCCTCCAGCTTCGTTCTCTGTGAGCGATCAGTGGTGGTCATAGTGCCGCTCCGAGATGGTAGGCAAGGACCATCGCGTCGAGTGCGGCTGGCGGATACGCGAGCAGGAACGAACGGCTCCGACACGCGGCGAGGAGCAGACGGTCACCTGCCTTCAGGCGGGCGACGTGCCGTACCGAGGCGGGCAGTCGGAGATACCCCTGCCGGTCGAGGGTGTGCGGGCTGCCCGACTGCGGCATGACCACAAGAGCGTCGTGAACGGCGGACACGGCGACGGCCAACCTGGGCTGCCACTGCAACGCCACTACGGCCGACCGGGCCGCGAGTCGACCATCGGCATCGATCGCGGCCACCGAGAAGTGCATCGTGCCGCTCGCCCACTTTCTATCCAGGGTCGGCATGGGCAGCCCACGGCCGAGCACCGCCGCCGACGGAATGTCGATGTGTAACGCCGACCAGAGCCGGTCGAGATACGAGGCCTGATCATCTGTGCTGGCCGCACCTGCTGAGAGAGCAGGAGAACTCTCGGGGATGGACATGGCTCCCTCATCCGTGACTCGGGGAGGCGCGCCTCGCGAACGACTGCTCCGGCCAGGCCGTGAACCACGATCCACGTCACGCATTCCTCCGTCTGCTCGAAGCAGCGTTTCGGCGCGACGTCGTCGGCCGCGCTACCGAAGCGCTACCCGTAGCGGAGTTCTTCACTGCGACCGTGCCGCTCGCGATGTTCCGGACTTCGGCTGTGGGGGCACAGCGGCAGGTCGGACTCCGGCCCGGTCGACCGAGGCGTACGCCGCGATGCTGCGCAATCGCTCCGCAGCGTGGTGGGCTGCCTGAGCCTGGTGGAGCCGTTCTTGGGCCTCGCGGAGAGTGGCGAGATTGTCCGCGATCATCGACATCCGTAGTACCAGTTGTAGGGCGGCGGTGGTGTCGTCGGCACGGCTGAGCCGGCCGACCGCTGAGATGAGTCGGGCCATGGACCTGAGCTGGCCGACCGCCAGGTGCGGGCGCCGGAGGCGGCGTTGGTGCGGCTCCCGGGCGGCACGGTCGAAGGTTTCCGAGGCTTCGGTGAGGGGTCCGCCGTGACGGCCTTCGGAGGCCCGTGCGGTGGCGGCTAGGACGTCGGCTGCGGCCTCGGCGAGGGAGGCGATGTCGTCCTCGTCGGTCGGCCGCGCTTCGCCGAGATGACGGGCGCCGGCGCCGACAGCTGCTGTTGCCTGGCGGAAGGCATTTGCCCGGTGCTGGACCTGCGGGCGCCCAGGGTGTCGCATGCTGCCGGATGGGGTTGTGGTCAGAGCTGAATCCCAGCGTCGTCGAAGTTTGGGAAGAGTGAGGTCGGGGGCGAGTCGGCCACCGCCGTACCAGACGGTGTCGCCGCTGCTGGTGCGGTGGTCGGGCAGGCCGACGGCGTAGCCGGTGACTTCGTCCGGGCGGATGGTGCTGTGGCGGAGTCGTACGAGGACACCGGCGGCCTGGAGTCGGTTGGTGAAGTCGTTTTCGTCGGTGGCGGCGGCTGCGGCGGCGCGTACCTCGCGGCGGAGCCTGTCCCGGGGGATTTCTGGGCGGCCTTGGCGGCGGGTCTTGTTCTGTTCTGCGGCGGTGGGCCGGCGGTGGCTGGTGCGGTCGACGGGGCCGACCTGGTGGAGGCCGTAGCGTTGTTCGAGGTCGCGGGCAGCGGTTTGGGCTTTGAGGCGTTCGTTCCAGGCCCAGACGGTGTCGCCGTCCTGGCGGACGAGGGTGGCGACGATGTGAATGTGGTCGTGGGCGTGGCGGACCGCTACCCAGCGCACTGCGTCCGGGTCGCCGTGCGGAGCGATGCCGACGGCGGCGACCATCTCGGCGGCGATGTGGGCCCATTGACTGTCGCTGAGGATCCGGTCGGTGATGTGGTTGCGGACCGAGGCGTGCCAGACGAATTTCTGTGGAGGGTTCTTGCCGGCGCGGACGGGCTGTTCGAGTAGGCGAGCCAAGTTACGAACATCGTGGCGGCCGGATGGGCGCAGTGGGGGTGTGAGGGACGACAGCTGGTCAGGTCCGGACCAGGCGGCGATGAGGCGAGGGTTGACGTGTTCCTCGTTCTTGCCGGGACCGAACAGGTAGCGGAGCAGGCCGCTGACGTTCGTGCCGCGGGGGTGGATGGCGGGGATCAGCGCAGCCTCTGGTGGATCTCGGCCACGACGGCGTCGAGGCGGTCGATCGCCCGTTCGCACCGTTTGACGGCGTGGTCGAGCCACACCGGCGTCTCGCCGGTGGCGTTGAGCGCTGCGGTCGCCTGGTTGAGGTTGGTGCCAGTGCGCACGACTGCGGTGCGGGCGGCGAACAGTTCCCGCTGTACGGCGGCAAGCTCTGCTCGGGTGACGCCGGTGCCGGTGATCAGGCTGCCGGGGGCGGTGGTGCCCCTGGCGGCGGCGAGCGCGGCGTTGGCGCAGAAGCCGGTGGGGGTCAGGCCGGTGCGGGCAGCCGCGGTGACGATGTCGCGATGCTCGGTGTCGTCGAGCCGGAGGTTGATCCGGTGCTGTCGGCCGGGGAACTGGTGACGGCGGTCAACGCCCCTGAGGCTCGGCGCACCCGGCCTAGTCGATCGCGTCTGGGAGTTCATCGCTGGCCGCCTCCACTCGCCGGTCCCTGCGGTTGGCCCTAGCCTGCGGCGACGGGGTTACCGGAAGCGCTACGGGTAGCGGGCTGGTGCAGCGGCAGCAGAGGAGGGGATCCACTTCCGTTTCCGGTTTGACTCCCGCCGACGCAGGCCGTCGCGATGTTTGCTGTACGGCTTTGCACCCCATTGTGGATCCGGCGCGGCCGGTGTTCTGCTGTTGCTCGACTCTTCGAAGCAAGGTTCCTGCCATTCGTTCTGCCCACCGACCCCGCTGGGTCGGTGGACCTCGGTTGCCGGACGTGTCGGCCGCGCTCGGTCGACACGTCCGGTGACCGGTACTACAACTTGCTCCGCCGCCTTTCCACGCATCCCGGCTCGGGACCGAGCGAGACAGCGTTGGCTCGAATCATCGATAGGGCGGCGGGCGTCCGATCTCTCGATCTTGGACCGCGCCCCTGAGCGGCTCGGTTGTCGTCCCTGAACGCGATGCCCGGAAGAGCGCCTGTTGCTCTTGTTCTTGCAGGTCAAGTAGGTCCGATGGTTGCCAATCTCGACCTTAATGCGGTATCATTACAAGTTGAGGGGGATCGAATTCCTCCGGATGAAACCCAGACCCCTCTTGGAGGTGCGCATGCCCCGCAGCTCTTTGGCTCCCGAGGAGCGCTTCGGCATCATCCGTCCGGTCCTGGTCGACGCTCGACACAAGATCACGACCGCCATCGAGACCGTGCACCCGGCTGTCGCCGAGTGCCTTCTGGTGCCCGCCTCCGGCATACGAGGAGAGGCCGCGGGCGGTCACTCGGACCCGTGGCTCTCCTTCGGTGGACCACCTCGGCCGGGCTCGCGCCAGCCCTGACTTCCCTACGTGTGGCCTTCGGGTGTCGCTACCACCCGGCTCACGTCGTCACCGACAACCGCCAGACAGAAGGACCTCCATGACTGCCCAAGGAAAGAAGACCACCACCCGCTTGACGCAGGGTGATCGGATCCTCATCACCGATGATGCGACCAAGGCATCGACCCGTAACCCGGGCACCTGGCACCCGAGCCGCGTCAGGACCGGCGCGACCACCGCGACCGTCCTCGACAAGGAAGCCGTCTCCGGACGCCGGACCCGATACAACGTCGTCACCGACACCGGAACGGTCCTGGACCTGTCCGGCGGCCAGACCTTCCTGCTCGCTCCACCACCCCAGTCGACTGAACCGGCTGAGGCGGCAGGGGAGACCACGACCAATGGCGGACAGCTCGGTGGCGCGCAGTGACCGGCCAGCAGCCTGGCGACGCCGGGAACCCGGGTCTCGTGCCAGCGGAAACCGCGATGCCCACCCGGCAGTCCGTGACCTACATCATCCTGACCACGCTACGCCCGGATTCCGGGCTCATTGTCGGAGGCGTCCGGGCGGTCGCCCACACCGAGATCTGCCGGCGGCTGAACGGCCCCGACGGCCGTGACGCCCTGGTCGCTGCCTACATCCGCATAGCTGACGCTCTGGTGCCGGTCGACGTGGAGGCCATCGAGCTACCTGCTGTCGATGGGCTGGCCCGGTACCGGATCCGTACGTGGCTGGGGCAGCAACTAATCGGGCAATGCGAGTTGAAGACTCCGCTGCACCGGAAGTGACGGTGCCGGCCCGCGTGGTCTTGTGTCGCGCGGGCCGGCACCGGGACTCCAGGCCGCTACAACCCGAGCCCGCGTACCGCCAGACGGTCGGCACGGGGCCAGCGTAGCCGCTGCGGCTGCCCGTAGCGCTGCTCGTCGCCACCGCACCCCTTCACCAAGCGCCGCCGACGCGGAGGGCCAGCCGTGCCCGCTGCCGTCGCGGTCGCTGCTGCCCGCACATCCCTGGAGGAAAGGACTTCACCGTGACGCTCTCTGCTCCTATGACGGCCACGGCCACTGCACCTCGTGCCCTCGATGACGAGCAGTTCGAGGAGGAGCTACTCCGCGTCGACCCCGCGACCCTGGTCGTGGGCGCCAATGTGCGCCTGGACCCCCGGTTGCGCAAGACCTACGTCGACAACGTCCGCCAGCGTGGCGTTTTGGAGCCGGTCATCGCCTACCGCGACGACAACGGCCGCCTGGTGGTGCTGCGCGGGCAACGCCGGACCCTGGCGGCCGTGCAAGCCCAGCGCCCGTGGGTACGGGTGATGGTCGTTCCGAAGCCGGACGAGGCCGACCGGCTGACCGACCAGGTGAACGAGAACGATCACCGGGAACCCCTCACCGTCGCTGAGCGTCTGGCCGCGTACGACCAGCTCGCCCTGTGCGGTGTCCCGGCCGGGGAGATCGCCAAGCGGATGTCCACGAGCCGGCCCGTGGTCGACAAGGCGCTGTCGGTGGCTCGCAGCAAGCTCGCTCGGGGGGCGACCCAACGGTGGGAGTTCCTCACCATCGACCAGGCCGCGGTGGTCGCGGAGTTCGAGGACGACGCGGAGGCAGTCAAGCGGCTCGTGGTCGCCGCTCAGCGCGGCGGGTTCGACCATGAGGCGCAGAAGTTGCGTGACGCCCGCGCGGACGAGGCGGCGAAGGCCGAGACTGCGGCTGCCCTCGCTGCCGCCGGGACCAGCGTGGTCGACCGGCCGGCGTGGAACGACGAGAAGGTCAAGCGGCTGTCGGAGCTGAAGCACGGCGAGGAGCAGCTCACCCAAGAGAACCACGCATCCTGCCCCGGGCACGCTGCCTATCTCGACGACGAATGGGTCCACCCAGACGAGGACGACGCCGACAAAGAGGAGGACCCGTGGGGCGATGACACGTCGACCGAGGCAGACGAGGACGCGCAGGAGCCGGAGCCTGCTCGCCCGTACCGGATCTGGATGCCTGAGTACGTGTGCACCGACTTCGCCGCCCACGGACACGCGCTGCGCTGGCAGGGGCACGACTCCGGCAGCGGGCGCAAGACCGTCGCGGAGATGACCGACGCCGAACGGGAGGAAGCCCGCGCCCAGCGCCGTGACGTGATCCAGTCGAACAAGGCGTGGGACAGCGCCGAGACGGTCCGCCGGAACTGGCTGCGCACGTTCCTCGCTCGCAAGGCCGCGCCGAAGACGGCCGCCGGCTTCATCGCCGGCAGCCTCGCCCGTACCGACCACGCCGTCACGTCGGGGCTGACCGGCGGCAACCGGCTGGCCCATGACCTGCTCGGGCTGCCGGACCAGGCTCCCACGCTCGGCCGGCGAGCCCCGGCGATGGTCGAACTCGTCGGGAAGGCCAGCGACGAGCGCGCCCAGATGATTGCGCTGGGCCTGCTGCTCGCCGCGTACGAGGAAGCGACGAACCGCAACTCGTGGCGCACCGTCAGCGACAGCACCACTCGCTACCTGCGCTACCTCGAAGCCAACGGGTACGAGCTGTCCACGGTCGAGCTGCGGGCATGCGGTGAGTCACCGCTGCCGGTCACCGACACCAACCTCGCAACCGTCGCTGCTGGCGAGGCGTAGCCGACGCGACTCTCCGGCCGCCGCCGTCCGCCAGCGGCCGGAGGAACCGGCGACCAGCGACGTGCCAATGGCGCCCAGGTCGACCTGCCCAGGGCGGCGACCCGCCGCTCACGCCCCTCGAACAGATCCACGGGACACACCATGCTTGAACAACTTTCCCTGTTCGACCCTGCCTTTTGCCAGCGGTGGCGGGGCGGGAGCCACACCTGGCGGCCGGTGCACGAGGGCGGCTTCGACCAGCGCCGCTACCGGCTGGAACCGGTACCGGAGGCTGCGGCCCGCCGGTTCGTCGCCGAGCACCACTCCAGCAGGAGTTTTCCCGCTGCCCGGATGTCCTTCGGGCTGCTCGAAGGCGACCATCTGGTCGGGGCGGTCGTGCTCGGCGTGCCGATGCACCCCGCCGTGCTGACCAAGCCGTTCCCCACCCTCGGCCTCGGCCTGGCTGCCGAGGTCAGCCGCCTCGTCCTGCTCGATGAGGTGCCGTCCAACGCGGAAACTGAGAAATCGGATGTGATGGCACTTCAGCAACCGACGCCTTTCTAGAAGTGAATTAACCAGGCCAGAAGATGATCGCAGAGTCGGGGTGGCCGACATGACACCTTAACTGTGCGTTAGATCGAGAACGGCGAGGCGTAGAGGACCTTCGTGTTCAGTAAAGGGATTACGTACAACAGTGTCAGGCGAGATGGAGGACAGCCTTTGCATTACATTGGCGGCCTTGAGCTCAGGCAGCCCGCCAGCTTGGCGCAAGATCAAAGCGAATAGATAAACATGCTGTGCCGGCAGAATGTCCGGCCAGCGTTCGGAAATCGGATCCGTTGCGGTGGCGAAAAGCGGACTCTCCTCGGCGATTCCCGTCGGATCGTCCAAGGCGTCCCTGAAGGCGTCGACTGCGGTTGCATCCCGTCGTAGTCGCCTCACCAAGGGGTTGAGCAAGAGGGGAAATAGATGGGCCATTCCAATCTGGCGGAAGCGTTCGTGGACGCGGATAAAGATCGCAGGCAAATCCTGTGACGGCGCGAGCGCCAGCGCGAGCGCCAGCGTGTCGCCCCAATCCCGTCGCGGTTGGCGCTGGGAGTGGTCGTCGCGAAACCATGCCTCAAGCTTTCGGAAGGCGGTGACGGATACGTCATCTTCCGGAAAGAGTTCCGCGTAGGCTGCGAGTTTCGCAGGTTCGTAGCGCTGGACGCCGGAGTGGTTGGTAGCTGCGTCGTCGGTGAGCACAGCTTTGAGCCTGTCGTCGGAGGCGGTCCAACTCTCTCTGTCCAGTACCGCTTCGAGGACCTGGTTTGCCCAACTTTGGGTGGTGCCGCCGAGCTTGCCTGCAAGCGCGCGGAGGACGGTTTCGTCACCCCGATTCTCCTGCTTGGCCCATAGAAGGAAGTTCGGGTCCTGGCGTAGTTTCGGGTCGGTGTCGGCCTCCTCTCGCAGCATGTCGGCGATGGCCGGAAATCGGATGGCTGTCGTTGCCAGCGCCGACATGACCTCGTGTCGGTGTTCGGCGATGGTGGTGGTGCGATCGCCCGAGTCGCGGTCGAAGCGTAGGTAGATGTTGTCGCCGAAGTGCCCGCGCAAGCGCTGCCAGTTCTCGGCGACGAGGTCGACAAGAATCTGGTCGACGCCACCGTCCGGGAGCCTGGTGAGCTTAACGCTGACCGGCCGGGGCTCGCCGATTCTTTCGGTGATGCCATCGCTGAGCGTCACGTCGCCAACCATCAGCATGCCGGCCCATGCCAGTTGCCGCAGCTCGTCGAGGTCTGGGCCATAGGCGCAGAGATTGTCGCTGATCTTCTGGCGCAGCCACTGCATCTGGTCGCTGAGAACGTCGGTTCCGGCGGTCTGGTCGAGAGTCTGCTGGTGGCCCTTGATTGCTTGCACCAGACCGATGAAGGCCGTGCGGCGAACCTCAGAGTCGGGTTCTCTCTCCCATTGGGACAGCACATCAACGAGATCCCGGATGGCGAGCGAGCTGCGCGCGAGCTCGAATGCGAGTACTTCACGTAGTTCCGGTTCAAGGTATCGGAGCTGGCCCAACACCTGATCGCAGAAGTGCTGTGCCCGTGCGTCGTCGCGTGCCCAGAGAGCGCGGAGAATGATGGCCGGAATGGGGTCCGGGATACCTGATCCATCCGGTCGGATGTCGGTGACGAGTTGCTCGACGAAGTCCTGTACGGCAGGTTGGGTGGGCCAGGCGTTGACGACAGCGGCCACATGCCAAGTAAAGGAGTGCGGATCGACCGCCGTGCACAGGGCCGCCAATTCGGCCGGGTCGTAGCCGGCGATTATCGACCGTGCCGAACCACCATCAGGCTGGTCAGCGGCGGCCACGAGACGGGTCCATGCCTCAGCGACAGCCTGCGCAACGACGACACGTTCTTGGGCGCGCCGAGCCTCAGCGGGCTGGCGGAGCAGCGAAACGAGGAGGGCGAATCCCTCTTCGGGGCCGAGCACATCGACGGCCACGCCGGCCAAGGGCGCTGCCTGTTCGTATGCGCCGCGCAGCCTGCCGGTCAGGGCCGTGAGAACTCGCTCATCGTCGCCGTACCTGTCAGCCAGGACGCGGGCCGCGCCGTATGGGCGAAAGCCGTCCAGGCCACGAAGAAGCAACGTTGTGGCCTGGTCGTGCGGCAGTGCGGTGGCAAGGTCAGCGCTTCCGAAGGACCCGAGTTTCGTTATGTCGTCTTCGATGTATGGGCGTAGAGCTTGGGCGAAGATCGGGTCATCGCGCCACTGCTCGGGGATCATGTGCACGTTGTAGAGGATCAGCCCGTGCGGTCGGGTGAGCTGCTCGGCGACCCAGTTTTTGAATCGGTCGTCCGCGGCGAACACCGTGCATGCCAGACTCCACGCGAGATAGCGGTCGCCGCCGGTAGTTTGCCTGTTGGTTTTGAGAGTCTCCAGCGCGAAGTCTGCAACCTCCGTTTTCCCGGCGGCGCAAGTGCCCACCATGTCCGCCACTGGCCAGGGACCCGTGCCGGATCTCTCATATTGCAAAAGCGACAGTAGCCAGGTGCGCTCTTCCGGTCGGAACGTGGAGCTGTCTCGTTCCTCGGCTGCCTTGTGTATCAGGTGCAGAGCGACCAGTCTCAGCGCGATGGATGGTTGGCGGCGGGCCCAGTCGATCAGTCGCTCGGTGTCTGGCGCGTCCGGCCATCCCTCGCCGAGCGCCCAGATGGCGGCGGCCTGGGTAGCGGAGCTGGGTCCGGTCTCGGTGAGTGCTACCAGCGTAGGAATGAGATGTGGTTGCCCGCCAAGGCGGCGGGCGAGAGCGATTGCCGCGTTGATCTTCACTCCGTCGCCGGGATGCCGCAAGCCCCAGATGAGGTACCTGGCGGCGGCGTCGTTGTCGGCGATGGATGCGTCTCGCAGTGCCCACATGATGGGGGACGGCTCGGAGTGAGACGCGGTGAGCCATCTCCTCATGATCGGCAGAAGGTGGCTGCTGGCGGTGGGGCTCGCGAGCGTTCCGACGAGTGCGGTGATCAGGTTGGCGCGATGCCGTGCGTACGGGTGGGTCTCAATCCGTTCGACGAGGTCGTTGATGTACTTCGTCTGGACGCGGGGCGTGAGTTTGATGCCAGCGGCAAGCGCATCGGCCAGCAGCTCGTAACCGTCGATGTCTTCCCAGAGTTGCTCGCCGATGTTGAGGGCTGCGGTGAGCAGGGGTTCGGTTGCGTGAGGGCTGACTTGGGCGCTTAGCAGCGCGAGCAGCACGTCGCGCCAGGCCGGGTCGTGGACGAACCGCTGGATTGTGTCGAGCTGCGCGTCCGGCGGCAGCATCGCGAGGTGCTGGCCGGCTAGGTGGTCGAGCACGACTCGGTGCAGAAAGCCATATGACCCGGCGCCGTGCGAGACGATCAGCCCGAACTCGTCCTCGGCCATCGCAAGGACCGTGTCGGCCATCCGCCGGGCCTCGGCCTGCTGGTAACCGAGGACTTCATCGTCGACCATCGACTCAACGATGATCCTGCGCATCTCCTGCTTGGTCGCGATACCGGCCGCATCTTTGAGACGTAGGCGGTGGGCAACTGCGGCGAACAGCGTGCTCGCGTCGATAGCCGGTAGCGGTCCACCCTGTGCGAGAGAGGCTCGCTGCCGCATCTGCGGATGCTTCTCGATCAATAGCTCGACGAGCCGGGCATAGATCTTGAATCGCTGTCGGGGCAGCGGTTCACCTTGCCATGTCGTCGCGAGCAGTGTGAGGAACAGCGGCGACCGGGACAGTTGAGCGAGTACAGTGGATGCTTCGAGCTGATCGAGGAACGTCTCAACGCCTGCCCCCCACTGCAGCCGCGGTTCTCTCTCGGCCCCCGCTGCCGTACTCGACTGCAAGATGCCGGCGGCGATACTGCGGCGCTGCGCGTCGGTCAGAGGCGTGATCCGCGCGTGCGTCCAGCGGCGCCGCCAGTTGAGCCGATCGACTGCGTACGGGCGGGTCGAAAGGACAGCGGCAGTATTCGTGTGGCCCAGGAACGCCTCCAGAATTCCAAGAGCACGTTCGGCTGAGCCGACGTCATTCCACTCATCGATGCCGTCGACGAAGAGCACCAGCCGGTCGTCCCGCAGTGCTCGTTGAACCAGTGGCCAGAGATCGCTGGCGCTTTGCGACCGTAACCAGGCTTCGACGGCGGAGACCAGCGAGTTCTCCGTCGAGGCGTCCAGGTGCCGGCACAGGAACCCGAAGGGCAACCACACCGGCAGGTCGCCGCCGTGCTCACGGTGCAACGCGACCGACTGCGGCCGCTCAGCGAGCAGATCCGCCGCCGCGAACCGCAGCAGGCTGGACTTTCCCACGCCAGGGCCGCCGATAACGAGCCGATACTTGCCACCAGCCAGCCAGGCGTCGGCCGGTACGGAGCCCTGCTCGCTCGGCAGGTCTGCCGTGGCGGGGGCGCGGATGAGTTTCTGAGCTGAGCGGAACGACTGGCGGCGGGCACCCAGCCGCGAGGCGACGTAGGTGAAGCCCTCCTCCGGATGCTCCGACGGCGTCGAGTTCTTTGGGGACGGTTGCTCGACGTCGAGGACGCTGCTCTGCTGGGGCTGCGGATCAACGTTCACGATCACGAACTGCGACTCGGACGCAGGGTCCTCACCTTGCTGGACGCCACCCTGAGCGGAGAAGACCGCCTGGTAGAGGTGCCGCAAACGCGTGCGCAGTTCCCTGCTTTCCAGGGCGGGTAGATTGTTGACCAGGGCCTGGGCTGCCTGCGGGCCACAGAACGCCTCGACCCAGTTCCTGCCGAAGAAGTCGTCGACAATGCGCGGATGGTTCTTCAACAGGGCGGAAACCTCTTGCACGCCCCAGGGAACAAAGGTCACCCCGAGCGCGGCCAACCGGTCGCCTTGCGTCCGGAGTGCCTCGTCGAGCCTGGTCTCCTGCAAGTCGTATGAGGTCGCGTAGTAGAACGTCCGGGTCTTGCCCGCCCACTCGCCCTCAAGGAAGTCGTCCACCGCTTTCTTGATCTTGGTGGCGGTCAAGGACTGCACCCGACGTGACTGCAGCGTGATGTAGTCACGGCCAGTGGCGTCAGCCGCCGTCAAATGGAGTGGCAATCGCGCGTACGCGTCGATGCCGGCTTGGGCCTGGCCGGGTGTGCCGAACAGCTTGGCGTACGTCACCGGCCGGATCGTCTGCAACAGCCGCAGGAAGAGCTTTTCGGCGTCGGGCCAGTTCAGCTGGCTGACAGGCAGCACCTGAATGTTGGTCTCGACCGGCGGCACGGGAAGCGGCCCAGACGGCGCGGCCCACAGAAAGGCTTCGGCCTGACCCTGTTCCTCGGACCCCGTTGCGACCCCCACCATCCTACCTTCCCTGCCGCACCTCGGCCGTTGGCCGGCCATCGACTGAAGCGCCCACTCTATGCAACCGTGAGGTCCTGACCTGAGCGGCCGGCGTAGAACATCGCCCCGGCGCTCCCGCCCCCGGCTCCGCACCCCGACCAGCTCACGCTTTTCGATAATCCGGGCGGCAGCACCGACGCAATGCGGTATCATTACAAGCCACGTCGGGTGGTGCTGCCCGTGCCCGACGCCAAGTTTTCGGGAGACCTCATGACAACGCTCGTGACGAGCCACCTTGCCGGGGCCAGCCGCCGCGCTGGCCGCCTCGGGGGTTGGCCTGGTGACCCGCTTGCTGTCGCCGTCCTCGGTGTGTGGCTGCATTTGCCGACCGGAGCCGCCGGCCTGATCGGCATCCGTCCCCACCACGACAACGGCCCGGTCCCGGCCCGCGGGTTCAGGTTGCTGGAGGCGACCACGCCGGTACCGCTACCGGCCGGGCATCCCTTCGCCCGGCGGACGACGGCCGAAGTGGAAGCCGTGTTGCACGCGGCGGGCTGGCGCGTCATCAGCCGCGCCGACGCCGCCACCCGGCTTCGCGCCGCCGGGTATCGGCTCGGCACCCGCCGGGCCGCCGGTCACCTGCTCTACGCCGACGACGCCGACGACACCACCTGGAGGGAGCATTGCTCCGGCTACTGCGTCAAGGCGTTCGCCGTGCCGACTCGCCCCTCGCCCGGCCAGCCGCCGGAGGGCTGAGCGGTGCCGAGCAGAGTGTGCGGTCAGGGCGACCCGCCGGCCCCGGCCGGGACAGGAAATCCGAGCACCGTACACCAGGCGCGTTACCCGTAGCGCTGCCGATAACCCGTAGCTCTCACGATGAGCCGGATGATCACCCACCGTTGGTGCCCCATCCGGCCCGTAAACGAAGGCGGTCCCGGCCGGTGGAGGCAAGCCACCGGCCGGGACCTTGATCGGACAACGGAGGTCCGACTAATGGCAGACCTTACGGCCCCGATACCGCCGTTCCCTCGGCCCCCGATTCGCCACCTGCCGCCAGGGTTGGTGCCGGCGCGCGGGGTGCTGGAAGGCCCGGTGGCGCGATGAGTACCGACCTGACTGACCTGGCCAGGGCCGACCGGCGGGTCGCCCGTGAGCTGGCGACCGCTGAGCGGGAGCGGCTGGCCAGCGCGCAGCGGATCGCCGACGAGGACGCGGCGGTGCAGCGACGCCTTCGCGAGCAGGAAGGGCGCCTGCGCCTGGACGACCAGCGCGATCGGCAGAAAGCTGACCGCGCCGAGCGTCGTCGGAAGGAACGCGAGAACAAGCGCGAGGCGAGGCGGAAGCGGCGGCAGACCCGCCGGCAGGACACGGCGGCCTGGTACGCGCGTCGCGTCGAGTACGTACGGGCCAACGCCGCCTCGGTCTACTCCGGCGTGATCTACGGCCTCGCCGTAGCGGGCGCCGTGTATGGACAGGTCGACGCTGCCAGGATCAACGGTCTGCCCACGCCGATCGGCGTCGTGGCGGCGGTCGCCATCGAGGGCACGGGACTGGCGATGGCCCTGACCGCACAGCAGCAGCGCCTCGCCGGGGAGCGGGCGCTCACAGCGCGGGCGCTGATCTGGATCTGCACGGCGGCGGCGGTCGCGATCAACGCCATCGGCCACCACACCGACCCGGTCAAGGCAGTCGGGCTGTCGTTCCTCTCGGCGCTCGGCATCATCGTCTACGAGGTCCGCAGCGGAGCCAAGCACAGGCCGACGCTGCGCGACCGAGGCATGCTGCCGCCACCGCCGGAGCGGTTCGGATGGCGGCGGTGGCTGGTAGCCCCCCACTCGACCCTCACCGCTTGGCGGCTGGACGTGCTCGACCGGCTGAGCCCCGGCGCGGCTGCCCTGGTCGCTCGTGCCGAAGCCGCCCGCCGTGAACGCCGCCGGCTCGCCGCTGTCGCGCGCGACCGGGAACGGCGAGAGGCGCTCGCGGCAGACGTGCGGAAGCAGGCGCGAGCCGCAGCCCGCAACGCTGCCCGTGCCGGGGAAACCGGCAAGGCCCTGACGCTGCTGCTGCACCTCGCCCAGACCGGCACCTCGGTACCGTCACTGGCGCTACCCGGGCCGGCGCGCAAGGAGATGGAAGCGGCGCAGGAGGCTGCCCGCCTGGCCCGAGCGGCGCTGGCGGAAGCGGAAGCGCGGCTGGCCGCAGAAGCGGCGCGGCGCGCTCAGGCGGAAGCGGAAACCCGGGCGGCTCGGCAGGCAGCGGAAGCGGAAGCAGCGCGGCGAGCGGAAGTAGCCGAGGAGGCGCAACGAGCGACGCGGCGGGCGGAGCACGAAGCCGTCCTGCGGGTGGCGGCCGAGGAAGCAGCAGCGACTGCGCGGGCGGAAGCGGAGCAGGCGGCCCGAGGCCGGGGGCAGGCGGAAGCGGAAGCTCAGCAGTGGCGCCGGCGCGGCGAACTCGCGGAAACGGAGGTCGCCAACTTCCGGCTCAAGGGCAGGGAGCAGGCGCGGGTCCAGAGGGACCTGGAGGTGCGGGCGGCAACCGCCGAGCGTGCCCTCGCTGACGAACAGCAGCGCCGCGAGGCCGCGGAGGAGCAGCTTCGCGGGCTCATGGAGCGGATGTCGCCACGCCGCCGCCGGACGACATCGAACACGCCAGTGGGCGAGCCACTGATGTTCGACGGGCGGCCGATACCGCAGGTCGACCGGATCAGCCCGGGCACCGTCCTGGCGGTGCTCGAAGCGCATCGGGATCACCCGGACGCGAAGCAGCAGGAGTTGGCGACCTTGGTGGGCGTCACCGACCGGACGGTTCGGAGCGTGCTTTCTGCGGCATCGCGGAAGGAACTCGCCGCCGCCGGCACCTAATCTGCAAGTCCCCGCAATTCGGCAACGCCTCCCGGTGTCAGTCCGGGAGGCGTTGCCCGTACTTACACCGAGCGCGGATCCCATCTCCTGTCCGCGCAGCCCCGTTGGACCCATTGGATCAGCCGCCCGCCAGGCCAGGGCCGGGCGACTGCGGATGCTTATTGCACCTGCCCACGTTCGCAGAGGACGGTTCATGATGCGTACTGACGTGGTGCCTCCGGAAGCAGCGGAAGCAACCGGTGACGTTGCTGCCGGTACAGTGGCCCTTACCCGCGACCGGAGCCGCCCGGCTACGGCGAGCGGAAGCGGAAACGGCTGCCTGGCGGG
The DNA here is from genome assembly GCF_016863555.1 of Micromonospora qiuiae. Taxonomy (GTDB): domain Bacteria; phylum Actinomycetota; class Actinomycetes; order Mycobacteriales; family Micromonosporaceae; genus Micromonospora; species Micromonospora qiuiae. The sequence continues at coordinate 28,609 of NZ_BOPC01000073.1, forward strand.
CGACGCCGGGGCGCATCGGGACGTGAACGCAGGGGGTTGCGTGGAGCTACGGGTGGTCAACGACCGCCTCTGCACGAACCGTCGCGGGGCCGCGGAGTACCTCAACCGGAGCTTGGAGACCATCAACCGGGTCGCCTCACCGAAGCATCGTCCTACCACCGGCTGGCGCGAGCCGGTCGACGTGCTGGACGGCCAGGAGTGGTACGCGCTTGAGGATCTCGACGTGTTCAACGCCTCCTACTTCCAAGTGAAGCGGACCGCTCGCATGGCGAGGGTGCACCAGGTCACCCTGGAGGGCGACCCGGACGAGCTGATCAACGCCAAGGAATTCCGCACCCTGATCCGAGTCACCCACGGAGCCTGGTCCAAGTACGTGGAGAAGAGCGTCCCGGCCTGGGAGCAGGACCGGGACGGCTACCTGATCAAGCCAGATCTGGAAGAGCCCGGCCGTCGCGGGATCATCCGCTCCTGGAAACGTCACCGTGTCGAAAGCTGGATCAACAACCGCCCTGGATCGGCGTCGAGCACCGGTCGGCCGAAACAGAACGCGCATCCGGACGCCGGAGAATGAGCCGGAGCTACCCGTAACACCGCGGCTGGCTGGGGTGCCGGGCCTCCTGGCCGGCTGCGCTACGCCTAGCGCAGGACATCACAGGGGTAGCCCCGGCACCACCCCGTCATCGGCACCGTCGCTGTTGCCGCAGGCCCACAGGTCAGCATGAGACAGCAGCGGGAGGACCTACCGATGACGACCAGTACCGCGACCACACCGCAGCCCCAGGTCTGGACGGAGCAGGCGGTGCGCGCCCTCGGCATGACCACCGACATCGAGACCGCCGGGGAGATCCTCGGCATCGGCCGCACGGAGGCGTACGAGCTCGCCAAGACCAACGAGTTTCCGGTGAAGATCCTCCGCATCGGACGCCGCTACCTCGTCAGCGTCCCGGCTCTGCTCAAGCTCCTCGACGTTGACTAGCCACGCCCCGATCATTCGACATAACGCGCGACGGCACCTCGTGGGCGCCGCGATCCGCGGTGCATACGCCGCGCACGACGTCACCGACTCGGCACTCTTTGAAGAGGCGCAGCGCCGGCAGTCCATGAGGACCAACCGGGCGCTGGGTTGTTTCGGTCACGTTCTTGGTCTCAGTTGCTGGCCGCGAGGCCCTAGCCAGACTGCCCTTCGTCGGTGGCAGCCGCGAGACCCGCGAGCGCCGCTGCTCGGACATCGCGCCACTCCCGATGGCGTCGTGCGGCGACCTCGGGCGCAGCCAGCTGCACGAGGACGTGGTTGCCGAAGGTGCCCCGGCCCCGGATGGCAGCCGCCAGCTCCTTCTGCTTTTCTGCGATCTGATTCCTCAGGTCGAGGAGCGCGATATCGAGGGCGAATAAGTCGAGGGCTTCGCTGTCGAAGTACAAAATCCCGCCGGCTGGGTAGAAGACTCGCAGTCCAACCGCATGTGTCTGGCCATTCGACGCTGGTGGCGATATCAGGGCGGTTCCGTCTGAGATATACCAGTCGGATATGCATGTTACCCCGCCAACCAAATGCTCGTCGAGCCTCTCGTCGTAATGCTCGAAGGCGTTGCGTACTGCGGTAACTGAGAAGAGAGGGGAGGATGCCTCGATCCCAAGCAGGGTCCGGAGCCCTTCACCCCGCTCCTTGGCGTACTGGCTTGGTCTGTCCGTTCGTAAGCCCCTGATACTTCCCCTTAGTGGTGGGCTGCAGGGTGCGCGCCACCACGATGCATGCGAAGAGCGCCGACTGCAGCGCTGACCAGACTCCCGGGTCCCGTACGTCTTCGGTGGCTAAGCCCCGGGTGACGGCAAGCGTGATTCCATCGCTACCCATGCGAGCCTGGCGGTCAAGTTCGTCCAGGTAAAGACTCTTTCTCGCAGCTTTCTTTGATTCCTCTGTTGGGAAGTCAACGGTTGCTAGAGGCATCCTGCGTCCTTGGCTCATTTCGTGATGATTGCCGCCTCTGCCGGGTCGCGCAAGACGAATACTTACTTCTGCCATAGCAGCCCGCCGACTTGCTCGGCGATGTCCCGGCGTACCTGGGCGGTGAGGTGTTGGTATCAGGCCGCCATCGCCGAATTGAACCCATGATGCCCATTACGGCCCGCTCCGCTAGGCGAGGATCAGCAGCACCGTGGCGGCGGTCTGTCGAGCGTCGTGTAGCCGACCGTTTCGCAGTCCGGCGAGCCGCAGCAGCCGCTTCCACTCGTCGTAGTCGTTACGCGAGTTGACCGGGCCGCCAGCGAACAGCCAGTCGACACCCTCGCATAGCTGGGCGGCGGCTGCATGCTTCTAGTCCTGCTCGTCGCGGTGCTCGCGGAGCACGCCGTCGGGTAGCCCGATGCTGCGCCGACCGGCGTGAGACTTGGTACGGCTGGTCTCGGCGTGGACGCGGCCGCTGGACCCAAACGTGGCGTGATCGGAAAGCTCCGCAAGCATGGATACTCGACGGCGTGGCTGCTGACGCGCTTGACACGGAGTATGAGAATGGTGTGGCCGACGTACTGGCCTACCTGGCCGGTGACGCCGCCGTGGTGGAGCGAAACATCCGGATGCCAGGCAAGAGGAGCGGCAAGCAACGCCAGATTGACGTCAGGGTCACCGGGGCCCTGTTCGCGTCCGGCAACGCCACGATGGTCGTGGACTGCAAGCGATACACGAAGCCGCTCGACGTCAACCACGTCGGAACGTTTGTCGGTCTGGTGGAGGACGTCGGCGCTGACATGGGCCTGCTTGTCAGCACTGTGGGTATCAGTCCGGCCGCCAAGCAGTACGCAGATAACGTCCGCGGCATCCGGCTGGACATCCTTCCCATCGAGCACCTCGCGGCATGGTCGCCCCGGGGAACCGTCAGCTTCGACTATGCCGTTCCGGAGGAGCTCTTTCCAGAGTCGGTGCGAGCCGTCAGGCGGGCCGGATTTCGGGTTCGGCCGATCAAAGTGGATGAGTGGCGTGGCGATGTCGGGATCGGTCTCAGCGCCTTTCGCCACTTCGGTGTTTTGAGCCCGTCTGGCGAGCAGCAGCAGCAAGCGCGGAAGCAGCTGGAAGCGGTCCTGCGACGTGTGGGCGTGTCGGAGCCGGTGGAACTGGGGAGCGGGGTCGTCGCCGGCGGCGGCACCCCGGGCCACCGCTGGCTGGAAGTCAGCCTGGCGGGCGTCCCGATCGGTCTCAAGGTTTTAGTCTCTTCTGAGGGGGAGATCGCGACCGAGCTGGACTGCGTGGCGACAAGCTTCTTGGAGGGAGTACCGCGCGAGCAGTTGGACGTTATCCGCCCTGCTATTTGGCCGATCCCGACGATGTTTCCGCGTTGGTAGCCGAGTGAGAGGATCGTGGCCAGAGCCGTAGCTCAAGATCCGGACGAGGCGCTGGCGGTGCAGGCTGGTCCAATCGTGGTCTCGTTCGCGTTAATTTGCTGGTGCCCGCTGGGTTCGTCCGAGGGCGTCATGGGGCAGACGCAAGGAGTGCACAATAGGCGTAGGCGGTCAGCCGGAGCACTGGCCGTTTGCCCGTAGCCGCTGCCGGTAGCGCCGGCGGAAACCCACGCCGCGCAGCGTCGCCGACATGGAACCCGAGCATCACGATCCCTGGAGCGAGGGCAACCAGCGCGCGATGGAACGGCTCATGGCCCTCGGCGTACTCGTCGAGGCCGGGTCGCGGCTGGCCGCCGAGAACGCCCGGGCCAAAGCCAACCGAGCCGAACAGGAACTACGCGACCAGACACGCCGGGAGCAGGACGAGCAGAAGGCGAACCGGAAAGCCGAGCGGCTCGCCGCAGCGGACGCCTCTCGGCGCAAGCGGGAATGGGCCCGTCTCGCCGGGGACGAGGGCCGGCTACGCGGCTACCTTGCGGACCTGCCCGTCGTGGAGGTGGCGCGGCACTGGGGACAGGCGGCCCAGAACGCCGACCGCAATCCCACCGACGCCACCGTGCTGACGGCCGCCGAAGAGGAACTGCGCCGCCGCGCCCCGAGCCTGATCGACTTCTACCATCGGGGCCGCGACGCCGGCCTTTCACGCCAGGACGCGATGGCGGACGCGGCCCGCTACGTCTGGTCTGGATCGGGCCCTGCCCGGCCACATGGCGGCCGGGCCCCCACCGCCGGCGCGCTCACCCAAGTTGGTGAAGAACTCGACCAGGAAATCACCCGACTCGCCGGCACGCTGGACCCGGTTGGCCGGGCACGACTGCTGCGCAACCTCGAAGACAGCGGCTGGTCCGCGCAGTCACTCGCCCACATCGAGACCCTCCTCGACCGGGCCGAGGCCGAGCAGCGCACCGCGGCCACCACCGCAGCCACCCCTGACGACCCCGCCACCGCGGTCAACGAACATCAGACGGCTCGCGCCGCCGCCGCAGCGGCAACCGGCCGCGCCGGTGACCTCGCCGCCGATGCCAGCGCTCACGACGCGACCGCGCCAGCGGCGGCACGGCTGGCGGCCGAGTCCTTCGCCCTGCCCGCGCAGCGGGCACTCACCGCTCACCCGAGTGCCATGCCAGCCCGTACCCCGACCGCGCATCCCGCCCCGAGGAGGACCCGGTGACCAGCCGCCGTGACGAGGATCTGGCCGGAATGGTCGCCGCCTTGCAGACCCAGGTCGCGGAACTCACTCAGCGGCTCGATGACCAGGCGCCCGGTGCCACCGAGGCACCGGCCGCCTTGAGGTTCCCAACCGTCGAAGCCTGGGTCACCGGCTTGTTCCTCCCGATGTTCGCGTGGCGTGTCGACGGGCAACGGTGGCATTGGTGCCCGCAGTGGTGGCGCCACGCAGAGGCCATCTGGCGCCTCGAACTGCTCTGGCGCTCCTGGGAAGTCAGCCGTCTCGCCCCGACCAACATGTCCGGCTGGTCGGTCGAGGTCGACCGGCACATCCACGAACTGCTCGGGGACGACGGACCTTTCAAACAGTGCCGGGCCGCCGACGAAGACCGCGCCGCCCGTCACACCGAGCTGCCGTCGGCGACCGCCGACTCCGCCCCCGACGGGTGGTGGGACTGATGACCGCCCCGATCCGAGCGGTCGCGTTCGGCGGCGGCGTCCAGTCGACGGCGCTGCTGGTCCTCGCTGCCACCGGAAAGATCAACTTTCCCACATTCCTCTTCGCCAACACCGGTCGCGACTCTGAGGACCCAGCAACTCTGGAGTACCTCCAGCGGTGCGCCAAGCCGTACGCGGCGGCGCACGGCATCGAGCTTCACGAGCTGCACCGCACACGCCGCGACGGCACCGTCGAGATTCTGTGGGGCCGACTCACCCGCGAGGGATCTCGTAGCCTGCCCATCCCGGTTCGCATGTCGAACGGCGCACCTGGCACCAGATCGTGTACCGCGGATTTCAAGATCAAGGTCATCGAGAAGTGGTTGAAGCAGCACGGCGCGAGCCGTGACAGGCCGGCGACGGTGGGCATCGGCATCAGCCTGGACGAGATCGAGCGGGTCAACAGACGCCAGGCGATGCCGTACGAGATCCGGTGTATCCCCTGCTTGACCACGATCCTCCACGACGCCGCCACGACTGCGCGGGCATTATTGCCAGGGCGAAACTCCCGGTTCCGCCCAAGTCCGCGTGCTGCTTCTGTCCTCTCAAGACGCCCCGAGGCTGGGGCGAGATGCGGCGCGATCGGCCGAGCCTTTTCCACTCGGCCTGCGATCTGGAAACTCTCCTGAACGCGCGGCGGAGCACGCTCGGCAGAGATCCGGTCTGGCTGTCGCGGTACAACCGCCCTCTCGCCGAAGCGATCCCCGAAGCGCAGCAAACCCTGCCAGGGCTCGACCTTGAACCTGGCGGTGGCCTCTGCGACAACAGCTCTTGCTTCACCTGACCAGCGCCGACAACTGCTCCGTGCGAGCACCCGAGGTCGGGCGCGACATGCCTCGTCGGTTATCCACAGGGCTTCGCTGCCGTTGTGGACAGAGTTCTGGGCCGTGGAAAGGATCCGGGAATGGACTACATCAGCGCGCTGCAGCAGGCCATCACTCATCTGGAGGAACGGGGAGTCGTCGACGAGACGGAGGCGCAAGCCGGCCTGCGGCTGGCCTGTCTGGCTTTCGACTCTCCGGCTGTGCCCTCCCAGCAGTGGGCACTGCTCGGGTTCGAGTTGCTCACCGCGCTCGCCGAGCTGTACCCCGAACCGGCACCGATCGCCGTCACCGTCCCCACGGCGCGGTCCTCGATCACGTCCACCGCGACGCAACGGACGCTCATCCGCCTCGTCTCGGTGCTGGGGGAGGGCTACGACCAGGCGAGTAGGCAGCCGGAGTTGTCGGTCCAGCGTCGCTTCGCCTACGCCGCGACAGCCGAGCGATTGAACGCCGCGGTGCGAGGTCTGGTGTGACGTACGGAAACTGGCTGTCGCGGGCGCACGACGAGCTCAGCCGCGCGCAAGCACGCCTACCGTCCGATCCGGCGGTCACTCTCGACGACGTTGGCGCGACCGTCGTGGCCCGGCAGCGGGTCTATGCCCGGCTGGCCAAACTCGTGGAGCTGGTCGTCGGCGGCCAACCGGCTCGTGCCGACATCGACCGCGAAACCGTCGACGTCGCCTTGCGAATGCAGGCGGGGGATCACACGACACGGCTCTACCTGGGACTCACCGCTGCGGCTCGCAGCGACCGGCGGCCCGTTCTCCCCACGGTGCCGATCTGCCGGGTCGGCCGCCATCTGGAGTCGGCGGCGGAGGCGATCGCGGTGGCCGGGGAGATCCTGGCCGGTCACGCGCCGCCGGCCCGGGAGCCGCTGACACCGGAAGGCGCGGCGATTCGTGCCGGTGCCGGGCAAAAAGCCGGCTTGGCCGACATCGCCGTACTGACCACCGACATGCTGGCCATCGACGCCGGGCTACCTGAGTGGCTGTCCGGCAGCCATCGACTCGCGTACGGCGCTTTCGAGACGGTGGCGGACGAGGCCCGCTGGACCAGCAACGGCCACCTGACCCAGGTCGTGCACCAGCTGATCTCGGACGCCGGCGACGCTCCATCACTGCTGCACCTGCTGGAACCGCCGCCACCGGTCCCGGCAGGTCGCCGGGCGATCAGCGATGGCGCGTCGGCGCTGCGCTCGCTGGTCGCGACGCGAGACTGGATGCACCGCAACCCCGGCGAGGTACGCGTCATGCACCTGGCCAAGGCAACCCAAGCGGCACTCGCGGTCAGCGCACTCGCCTCACCCGGCGCTGTTGGAGCGGACTGGCGATCATGGAGCGCAGCGGCCCACGCAGCCGGTCAGCTACACGGCACGCCTCCACACGGCCCGGCAGCAGCGCAGACAGCCCGTGAGCTTGATCTGGTGACAAGATGGGTCCGCCCTGGGCCACCGCGACCAGGCCATGTCACCAGCCGTGGGTCCCGACTCGAAGCGATCCACAAGCTAGCCGCGGTGCTCCCGTCACTGTCGGAGGTTCTGCGTGTGGCAACCCAGACGGCCGCTCGAAACCGCCACTTCTTCGTTCTCGGCCGCCGGCAACTCGAACGCGTACCCAGGTCGCTCGTATACCACGCTGTCGCACGATGGTGCGTCGCGCAGCCAGACGACGAGCACGTCTACCGGTTGAGGTCAGCGCTCGCCGCTGCGGGCTCCTCCGCACTCGCTTCGACGCCGTCGCACCTACCCCGCGCCGCACCACGCCTGGCCAAGCTCGCCTTTGCGGCGCCGGTCGACGCCGAGCCGAGCCAGCAGGCGAAAGGCGCGATAGACCGGGCTGCACGGGAGGTCCTGCCACGTCCGAGTCGCCACGATCATTCGCGCCGGTAAGTCAACGGCTACGACGCCGGAAGCAAGGCTTCAATCGGTTCCCTGGTCTTTCCCGGGGGACCGATTGCGTTTTCCAATCGGACGCACAGGGCCGCAGTCGGTCAGCGTCGCCGGCCGGCGGCCGGCTGACCGAACCCTCGAACCGACTCGGCCTGCGGCGTCGTGACCGCCGCAGGACCGGTTCCTGCGTCCATGAAGGAGGTCTTGGCCAGGGCCGCCGGGGATCCTGACGCTGTCACCGTCGCGTGGGCGTTGGTTCTGGTCGTGGTGACCAGAGCCGGTGGTGCGGATCGGGCGTGGATGAGTAGGACCGTCGCATCTCGCGCGTTGTGCTGCCCGACCCCGCGGGCGAGCCGGTCGGCGCTGGCTTGGGCATCGCTCATGCCCGCCAGCTCTGCCGCGAGCTGGCGCTCGGGAATCGCGCGGTGCACGCCGTTGTTGCACAGCAGCAGCGGCCCTTCGTCAAGAGGGCACACGCTGATGTCGCCGGCGCGGATGCTGGAGGTGAGCAGCACGTCCGCGATACCGGGCGATGGGTGCTCTCCCTGATCGCGGCGTTGCCGGGCGGCGGTGTGATCGGCGGTGACCTGGGCAAGTTGGCCGGCGCGGATGGTGTAGGCGCGGCAGTCGCCGGCCCAGGCAAGCTCCCACCGTACGCCGTGACGGTGTGTCGGGGATGGGTACGCAGAGACGACGAGCAGGGAGGCGTCGCCCGCCTGGCTGGGGTGAACCCCGCTGTAGAAGGCATTGATCGCTGCCCGCGCGGCGTGCAGCCCGGCCGCTGGCGTGGAGCGCAGGCTGACCGTCGCCGCGATGTCGGCCGCCATCTGCGCGGCGGTCGCGGCCTGCGCGTGGCGGCCGATGCCGTCGGCAAGTGCCCAGACGGTGATTCCGCTGCTCGGGTCGTGGCGTGTGATCGCAGCAGTGGTGCCGGCGCGGCGACTTCCCGTGTTGTGAGCTGTGGCTGAGACGGTGATGTCCGTCTCGGCTACGCCATGAGAAGGGCTGGAGGGCGTCGGGACCTCGGCTGGTGGGCCTGCCGCCGGTTCATCAGCGGAGGGTGGGGCGGCCGTGTCCGGAGGAGGGTCGGTTCCGCCAGGGGTATCGGTGCGGGCACTCCATGCCTCGATGACCCCACGCGCGACGTCGGTCGAGGCCAGGCCGAGCCGCTCGGCGGCGGCTTCGGCCATGTCACGGGTGGCGTGCGGCGCGTCGACGAACAACTCGGCGATAGCCCGGTAGGCGGTGATCCGATCTTCGACGAATCGGACCGGATCGGTGATCCGCTTGGTGGCGAACAACCGGTCGAGCGTGTTAGTCATCTGGACCTGAGCGAGAGGCTGGACGGCACCGATGATTTCGCTGATCGCCCAGGCTGGATCCATGGCGCCGAGCATGTCGGCAGGGTCCTGTCCCTCCGGCAGGCGTACTCCGGAGACCTGGCCGGGCCATCGAGAGGCGACCGGGTACACCTGGTCGGCGGCTCGACGTCCGGCGTCGTCGCCGTCGAAGGCCAGGATCAGGTGGGCACCTGGCAGGGTTTGTTGGATCAGGTCGAGCTGATCTCGGGTGACGTTGGTACCACACGGTGCGACCGCGTACAGCGGCTGCGTCTCGGGGATCGCAGCGTGCGCGGCGGCCAAGCGGTGCATCGCGAGGACGTCGGCGGCGCCCTCGACGACGAACACGATCGGGTCGCCGATACCGGCGGGCCGGTTCGCGAGCTGCTGGCCGAGACCGTACAGCAGCAGGCGTTTGCGGTAGATGGCTGTCTCCGGCGTGTTCAGCCACTTGGCCTCGGCACGTCCGCCCAGATCACGGGCGGTGAATCCGACGACGCGGTTGTGCACGTCGGTGACGGGGAACATGAGCCGGTCGCGGAAGCGGTCCAGCAGGTGTCCGCTCCTGTTATGGACGAAACCGAGACCGGCACCGGTCACCTCTTCGTCAGTGAACCCTGCTGCCCGCAGGTGGGTGGCCAGTTCGGTCCACCGTCCCGCGGCGTAGCCGACCTGCCAGGGGCCGGTGGGGTCCGCTGCGTTGCTGATGCCGTGGTTGTGCAGGTAGCGGGCTGCCTTGCGTGAGGCGGGCAGCCGGCTGGCGTAGAACTGGGCGGCGGCGGCGTTGACCGCGTAGAGGCGTTCCGGCGGTGGGGCGGGCCGCTCACCGGGCATCGTCGGCCTCCGTGGGTGTGGCCGGCGCGACGGTGCTGTCCGTGTCCGCCCCCAGCGCTGCGAGGGTGTGCACATGCACGAGGTGAGACAGCGCCCGCAGCTCACCGGCGAGTTCGTCGATCTGCCGTTGCAGGTCGGTGAGCATCGCCTCGACCCAGCGCAGGTCGGCCGACAGCCGTGAGGAGTGTCCGCTCATGACAGGTCTCCACGGTCGGTGGATGTCGTTGTGCCCGAATTCGACGGACCGGGGTGGTCGGCGGCCAGGTCCGCGCGGGCGGTGCGGGTGATGGCCTCGCTATTGGCGGTGGTGCCGGCGCCGATGATGTCGGCGTGGTCGCCGCGATACCACGGCATCAGGTCGATCATGGCGGCTCGGGCGCCGGTCGCGAGCAGGATCGCCCGCCCCCGCTTGAGGGCACGGAGGTCGCCCGGTTCGAGGATCCGGCGCCGTTGAGCGCTGGTGGAGTAGCTGGTGTGACCGTTGCCGTCACGGTTGATCGAGGTCGTCGCGACGTCGTGGTCGCCGATCAGGCGGGAGATGTCCTCGGCGTGGCGGGCGTCGTCGAGCCCGGCGCCGATGAGCTTGACGGTGGCGGCGGACCAGAGGGCCGTCATGCCGCGCTCGCCCCACACGCCCTGGCCTTGGGCGATGTTCTGGATGATGGTGATCGGGATGACCCCTCTACCGCCGAGATGGCTGTAGAGCTGCGGCAAGTCATTGATCTTGCAGATGTTGGCTGCCTCGTCCAATACCGCCAGGACAGGCGGGTCGATGCGGCCACCGGCGGCCTCAGCGTGGACGACAGCGGTGCGGAACACGGCGTCGGTGAGCGCGGCGACCAGGGGAGCGGCGGCGCCCGCGCCCTCCTTGCTCAGGAGGTAGAGGGTGTCGCGGGAGTCGGGGAACGTGGTCACGTCGAGCCGGTCCAGGGCGCTGGTCGGCGGTGTTACCCAGGCCATGATTTCCGGATCGGACAGACACCGGGCGGCCGTACGCGCGGTTTCGTAGACGCCGTCTCTGGTTTCCGGGGCCCCTCCTTGACGGCCGGCGAGCGACCGGGCGGCCTGGGGGTACCCGGCGGCGCGCAGCAGCGTGACCGGTTCGCGGCTGGTCACGTCGGACAGCCAGGCTTGCACGTCGGTGAGCGTGCCGCCGGAGTTCGCGGCGGCGAGGAAGAGGCACATGAGCAGGTCCCCGGCGGCCAGCGGCCAGAACGGGTCGGAGGAACCGACGCCGCGGATCTCCTGGATGAAGTGGTCGGCGAGCCGTGCGGCGTCCTCGACACCGTTGATGGTGGCCAGGGGGTTCCACCAGAGGGTTTGAGGTTGCCGGGTGACCCGCTGTGGGTCGAACGTCCAGACCCGGCCGACCCGCTCGCGGGCTCGGGCGGTGGCGGCCCAAAGGTCGGAGCGGTTGCTGGTGGCGAGCACCGGTCCCGGTGCGTCCAGGATCGGGGGTACGGCGAGGCTGGTCGTCTTGCCGGCCCGGGGCGCCATCACGGCGAGGAGCACGTCTTCCCAACTGGACCGCAGGACCGGCCCGCAGCGGCCCCCGGTGACGAGTCGTCCAAGCGCGATGCCGATCGCGGTGGCGGGCACCTGCTTGGGTGCACGTCCGGCGAGGCTCGGCCGTAGCCGCTGTGCCCGCGCAAGCGCGGTCGCGCCGATGAGTTCGTCGACGTCGCGGGTGCGGGCGAGGGACGGCAGTGGGTCTCCGGCCTGCGGGCGGCGGGCCTGCCACCACGCCCACGCCCAGAAGCCGGGCACGACCGTCGTGGTGAGCAGTAGCGCGTAGATCAGCGCTACCAGTAGCGGTGGCACGCCGGGCCACAAATGCTGCCAGTCCTGGTCAAGCAGGCGCTCCGTGAACTCCCAGCCGAAGGACGGGCCGGTGTCCCAGGGGCGGCCGGCGGCCACGGCGGCGAGGCGGCCGGCGATCCACGCCAGCCAGGTCAAGGCCGCGGTGGCGGCGCAGGCTCCCAGGATCAGCCACGGTGC
>NZ_BOPC01000074.1 GCF_016863555.1 Micromonospora qiuiae
GAAGAGAATCCGGACCAGGCATTAACTGACGTCGCGTACTCGCTCGCGGTCAGCCGCACCCATCTCGAACACCGCGCCGCCATCCTCGCCGCCGACCGCGACGACGTCACCTACGCCCTCGCCGCCCTCGCGAACGGAAAGTCCCCTCGCGGGACCGTCATCGGCCACGCGAGCAATCGGGACGGCGTGGTCTTCGTCTTCCCCGGTCAGGGAGCTCAGTGGACTGGAATGGCACTGAAGCTGATGCAGAGCTCCACAGCGTTCAGCGACCGCCTCGCCGAATGCGACCGAGCGCTGTCGCGGTACCTGGACTGGTCGGTCACCAGTGTCCTGCACGGTGATCCGGATGCGCCCTCGGTGGACCGGGTCGATGTGGTGCAGCCAGTACTTTTCGCGATGATGCTGTCGCTGGCCGCAGTGTGGGAGGCGGCGGGCGTGCGTCCGGCGGCGGTGGTCGGGCATTCCCAGGGGGAGATCGCCGCAGCCTGTTTCGCCGGCGCGCTCCAGCTCGACGACGCCGCGCGCGTTGTCGCGCTGCGCAGCCAAGCGCTCACCGGCATCGTCGGCCTCGGCGGCATGGTCTCGGTAGCGCTGCCCGCCGCCGAGGTGGAGCCCATGCTGCGACGGTGGAGCGACCGCTTGTCGATCGCGGTCGTGAACAGCCCTCGCTCGGTCGTGGTGGCCGGCGACCCTGGGGCGCTCACCGAGCTGCTGGAGGAGTGCACCACCGCGGAGATCCGGGCCCGGCGCGTCGACGTGGACTACGCCTCGCATTCGGCGCAGGTGGAGTCGGTGCGTGTGCGGGTCATCGAGGCGTTGAGCGGGATCAGTCCTGTCGTCGCCCGCATTCCCATGTACTCGACGCTGTCCGGCGAGGTTCTCGACGGTACCGAGCTGGATCCGGAGTACTGGTACCGGAACCTGCGCCAGACCGTCCGGTTCGAAAAGGCGACCCGGTTGCTGCTCGCCGATGGGTACCGGGTCTTTGTCGAGGTGAGCCCGCACGCGGTGCTGACCGTCGGGGTCGAGGAGACGGCGGAGGCGGCGGATGTCGCCGGCGTGACGGTGACGGGTACGCTGCGCCGGGGCGAGGGTGGGACCGAGCGCTTGCTCAAGTCAATGGCCCAGGTGCACGTGCACGGAGTTGCGGTCGACTGGGCGGCGCTGCTGGCCGGCGGCGGGTACGGCCGGGTGCAGCTGCCCACCTACGCGTTCCAGCGACAGCGGTACTGGCAGGAGGCCGTCGACGGCGACGCGGCGGGCGGCGGTACCCCTGAGGAGGCGGAGTTCTGGCGCGCCGTAGCGGACGGCGACCTCGCTGAGCTCGCGGCCCTCGGCTTGGACGGCGGCGCATGGGGCGAGGTGCTTCCGGAGCTGGTCCGGTGGCGCCGGCGGCGCGACACCGCGCGGATCCTCAGCGGCTGGCGCTACCGCGTCGAATGGCAACGGCTCGCCGACGTGCCCGCCGGACGGCTGGCCGGCAGGTGGCTCGTCGTGGCGGCCCCCACCGGCCAGCCGGATTCCGACCGGGTGACGGCGGTGACGCAGGCCTTGACCCGGCACGGTGCCGAGGTCTGGACGCTGGCCGTGGGCGATGCCGAACTCGACCGCGACACCCTCGCTGCCCGCCTGCGCGCGCTTGACGACCCGTCCGCGCTCGCCGGCGTACTGTCGCTGCTCGCCCTGGACGAGCGGGAGCTTCCGGAGCTGGCGCCGGTGCCGGTCGGGCTCGCCGGCACGCTGGCGCTCGTGCAGGCGCTCGGCGACGCCGGCATATCCGCCCCGCTGTGGTGCGCCAGCCGCGGCGCTGTGTCGACGGGCGGGCCGGAGCAGGTGACGAGTCCGGTACAGGCGCAGGTTTGGGGTCTCGGGCGCGTCGCCGCGCTGGAGCACCCCGAGCGGTGGGGTGGACTGATCGACCTGCCGGAGGCGCTCGACGATCGAGCCGCGGGAAGGTTGTGCGCGGCGCTGTCCGGTGTGCGCTGTTCGGATGGGACAGCAGGAAGTGGTGGCACCTTCGAGGACCAGGTAGCGCTGCGCCCATCCGGGCTGTTCGGGCGGCGGCTGCGCCGGGCGGCCGCCCCGGCGGGTCAGGGTCCGCTGGAGCCGGAGCGCTGGCGTTCGGGAACGGTGCTCGTCACCGGCGGCACCGGCGCGGTGGGCGGGCACGTTGCCCGTTACCTCGCGATGTCGGGCGCGCAACGACTCCTGCTCGCCAGCCGGCGGGGCGCCGCCGCGCCCGGTGCTGCGGAGCTTGTCGCCGAGTTGGAGAGCCTCGGCGCGACGGTGACCGTCGCCGCGTGTGACGTCGGCGACCGGGCCGCGCTGACCGAACTGCTAGGCGCGCAGGAGGCCGCCGGCACGCCGATCCGGAGCGTGTTCCACGCAGCGGGCAGTGGCGCTCCGGTTGACCTGGCCGATGCCGACGTAACTGAGCTGGCCCAGGCCCTGCGCGCCAAGGCGGCGGGGGCCGCTGTCCTGGACGAACTGTTCGGCGCGCACACCCTGGACGCGTTCGTCGTCTTTTCCAGCGGAGCGGGTGTCTGGGGCGGTGGCGGACTGGGTCCGTACGCGGCGGCCAACGCCTTCCTGGACGCCCTGGCGCAGCGCCGGCACGCCCGCGGGCTGCCCGCCACCGCCGTGGCATGGGGGCTGTGGGCGGAAAGCGGCCCGGAGGCCGAGGCCCTCGCCGCGCAGTGGCGCCGGCGCGGCCTCGGTGCCATGCCGCCGGAGCTGGCGCTGGACGCACTGCGGCAGACCATCGAGATGGGGGACGAGTGCCTCGTCGTCGCCGACATCGACTGGCCGCGCTTCGCCGCCGGGTTCACCGCCACCCGCGGCAGTGCGTTGCTGGCCGAGCTTCCCGAGGCACGTACGGTCGAGGAAGCCGCACCGGCCGAGCCCAGTCCGGCGCTCGCCGAGCGGCTGACCGGGCTCCCCGCGGGTGAGCGGAGCATGGTGCTGCTGGACCTCGTGCGCGAGCAGGCCGCCGCCGTGCTCGGGTACCCGGCGGCGGACCGGGTCCCGCCGGACAGCGCCTTCAAGGAGCTGGGCCTCGACTCGCTGACCGCAGTCGAGCTGCGCAACCGGATCGCCGGTGCCACCGGGCTGCGGCTGCCGACGACGCTGGCCTTCGACCAGCCCACCGCAGCGCACATGGCGGCCTTTCTGTCGCAGGAGCTGCTGGGTACAGACGAACCGGCTCGGCCCGTGGTGACGGCCGCGGCACCCTCCGACGCCGATGAGCCGATCGCGATCGTCGGGATGAGCTGCCGGTACCCGGGTGGCGCCGACAACCCCGATGCGTTGTGGCAGCTCGTGGCCGCCGGCATCGACGCGACATCGGGCTTCCCGACCGACCGCGGCTGGGACCTCGACCGGTTGCTGCCGGCGCGGCCGGGCCAGCCGGGTTCCAGCGACACCCGCCGCGGCGGCTTCGTCGCCGGCGTGGCCGACTTCGACGCGGCGTTCTTCGGGCTCAGCCCACGTGAGGCCAGCACCATGGACCCGCAACAGCGGCTGGTACTGGAGGGCGCGTGGGAGGCGATCGAGCGGGCCGGTATCGACCCTGACGACCTGCGCGGAGAACAGGTCGCGGTGTTCACCGGCGCGGTGAGCCAGGACTACGGCGACGTGCTACGGCAGTCCGGGCAGGACAGCGAAGGTCACCTCGTGACCGGCGTCTCCGCCTCGGTCATCTCCGGCCGGGTCGCGTACCGGCTCGGGCTGCAGGGCCCGGCAATCACAGTGGACACCGCCTGCTCATCCTCGCTCGTCGCCCTGCACCTGGCCGGGCAGGCGCTGCGCCGGGGAGAGTGCTCGCTGGCGCTGGCCGGTGGTGTCACCGTGATGTCGACACCGCTGGCCTTCGTGGAGTTCAGCCGCCAGGGCGGGCTCGCCCCGGACGGCCGGTGCCGTCCGTTCGCCGCGGCGGCGAACGGGACCGGCTGGGGCGAGGGCATGGGCATGCTGCTGCTGGAGCGACTCTCCGACGCCCAGCGCAACGGTCACCCGGTGCTCGCCGTGATACGCGGGTCGGCGATCAATCAGGACGGCGCGAGCAACGGTCTGTCGGCGCCGAACGGCCCCGCCCAGCAGCGGGTCATCCGGCAGGCCCTGGCCAGCGCGGGCCTCACCACAAGTGACGTGGACGCCGTGGAGGCACACGGTACGGCGACGGTGCTCGGCGACCCGATCGAAGCGCAGGCGTTGCTGGCCACTTACGGACGGGACCGTTCCGCCGACCGCCCACTCTGGCTCGGCTCGATCAAGTCGAACATCGGCCACACCCAGGGCGCCGCCGGCGCGGCGGGAGTCATCAAGATGGTGATGGCCCTGCGCCACGGGGTGCTGCCACCTACCCTGCACGTCGATCAGCCCACGCCACACGTGGACTGGAGCGCCGGCACCGTACGCCTGATCACCGAATCCACCGCCTGGCCGGACCTGGGCCGACCGCGGCGGGTCGCGGTCTCGTCGTTCGGCATCAGCGGGACGAACGCGCACATCATCCTGGAGCACGCGCCGGCCGAGCCGGACGCCGGCGAGCCGGTAAGCCGCCGCGATGCCCCGGTGGCGGTTCCGGTCTCGGCGCTGGACGAGCCGGCCCTGCGGGCGCAGGCCGCCCGGCTCCGCGCCCACCTGGACGAGCACGCCGACCTGGCGCTGCCGGACGTGGCATACTCACTGGGCACCACCAGGTCCCATCTGAACAGGCGCGCGGTGCTGATCACCAGCGACCGCGCGGACCTGATGGCGGGGCTCGACGCGCTCGCCCGAGGTAGGGAGGCACCCGGACTGCTCCGGGGCTCCGCCGGAGCGGGCCGGACCGCCTGGATCTTCTCCGGCCAAGGTAGCCAACGCAACGGCATGGCCCGCGGGCTGTATGAGGCGTACTCGACGTACGCGGATGCCTTCGATGCTGCATGCTCCTATTTCGATGGCCTGTTGGAGCGACCGCTGCGGGAGGTCATGACCGCTCCTGAAGGATCGGCGGAGGGGCAGCTCCTGCACCAGACCGGGTACGCCCAACCCGCCCTGTTCGCGTACGAGGTGGCTCTGTACCACCTGTTCGAGGAGTGGGGCCTGCGCCCGGACTTCCTGCTCGGGCACTCGGTGGGCGAGTTGGCCGCCGCGCACGTGGCCGGTGTCCTGCCGCTCGGCGATGCGTGCCGCCTCGTCGCGGCGCGCGGCAGGCTGATGCAGGCCCAGCCGGCCGGCGGCGCGATGGTGGCGATCCAGGCCTCCGCCGCCGAGCAGGAACCGCTGCTGTCGCCGGTGGCCGACCGGGTCAGTCTGGCCGCGGTCAACGGACCGTCCGCGACCGTCGTCGCCGGTGACGAGGAGGCGGTCGAACGGATCGCCCTGCACTGGCGCGAGCGCGGCCGGCGCACCAAGCGGCTGCGGGTGAGCCACGCCTTCCACTCCCAGCACATGGACGGCATGCTGGCCGAGTTTCACGCGGTCGCGCGGAGCATGGAGTTCGCCGTGCCCACCATCCCGATTGTTTCCAACGTGGCCGGCCGTCCATTGCCCGCAGAGGAAATTTGCGACCCGGGGTACTGGGTCCGGCACGTCCGGGAACCGGTGCGGTTCTACGAGGGTATGCGGTGGCTGCACGAGCGCGGGGTGGACGCCTTCGTCGAGCTGGGGCCGGACGCCGTACTCGCCGGAATGGGCACGGAGTGCTTGGCCGGACCGGAGGACGACGACCGGACGAGGCCCTTGGTGGTCGCGGTGTCGCGCGCGGAGCGGCCGGAGCCGGATGCCCTGCTGTCCGCCGTAGCGGAGTTGCACGTGCACGGCGTCACGCCGGATTGGCGGGCACTGGTCGGGCCGGGTGCCCGCCGGGTCGACCTGCCGACCTATCCCTTCCAACGGCAGGCTTTCTGGCCGCGACGCGCGTCGAGCGGACCCGGATCCGCGGCCGACCTCGGCCTGGATTCCGCGGGCCATCCGCTGATCGGCGCCGCCATCCGGTTGGCCGGCAAGCCGGGGTGGGTGTTCACTGGCCGGTTGTCGCTGGTGTCCCAGCCCTGGCTGGCGGACCATGCGGTGTCCGGCACGGTCATCGTGCCCGGGCTTGCCCTGCTGGAGGTCGCCCTGAGCGCAGGCCGCCAGGTCGGCCTGCGAAGGGTCGAGGACGTCGCGTTCCGCGCGCCGATCCGGATGACCGAGCGGGAGGCCGTGCGGCTCCAGGTCACGGTGGACGACCTTGACGAGTCCGGCCGACGCGCACTGCGAATTCACTCCCAGCCGGACGGCGGCGGCGACGAGGCGGAGTGGACCTGCAACGCGACCGCGTGGCTGGCTGAATCCCGCGAAGCCTCCGCCGACACCGGCGACCTGAGCGCGTGGCCGCCGCCGGGCGCGGAAGCGGTCGACGTGACGGACCTCTACGACCGGCTGAGCGAGCGCGGCTATCACTTCGGTCCGGCCTTCCGCAGCTTGCGGGCGGCATGGCGGCGGGGATCCGAGACGTTCACCGAAATCCGGCTGCCGGCCACCTACCAGCCGGAAACCGCCGCGTTCTGTCTCCACCCGGCCCTGCTCGACTCGGCCGCGCACCTGCAACTGGCCGAGTACGCGTTCGCCGAGCGGGTCGCCGACCAGGTTCCGGTCCTGTTCTCGGTCGACGGTGCGGAGGTGTACCGCGGTGGTGCCGGGGCGCTGCGGGTGCGGCTGACCCGGACCGTTGAGCAGTCCACGCTCATGGAGGTGGCGGACGAAACGGGACGGCCGGTGGCCCTCGTGGAGGCAATGAACGTCCGCTCCATCGGAGCGCGGCAGCTGCGCGAGACCGGTGACCTCCTGCGGGACGCGCTGCTGCGGGTCGAGTGGGTGGCGGCCGACGCGGCGGCCGAGGCGCTGGCGGATGACCGGCTGGGTGTCCTCGGCACCAACCTGGAGCCGTCCGGCCTCGGTGCGGCCGTACCACGGTACGTCGACCTCGTCGATGTGGTCGCGTCAATGCATGCCGATCTCCCCGCCGTACTCCTCTTCCCGCTGGACCCGAGCGCCGGCTCGGCCGGCCTGGCGGACGCGGCGCGCACCGCCACCAGCGAGGTGCTGGGCCTCGTGCGGACCTGGCTCGCCGACCCGCGGTTCGCGGACATCCAACTGGCCGTGCTCACCTCTGGCGCCGTCGCAGCCACGACTTCGGACACCGTGCCCAACCCGGCGCACGCCGCGGTCTGGGGCTTGGTGCGAGCCGCCCAGTCGGAGCATCCAGGCCGCTTCCGCCTGGTCGACCTGGACGGCACCGCCGCCTCCTGGAACACCGTGCCGGCCGTGCTCGCCTCCGACGCCGACCAGGTCGCGGTCCGCGCCGGCAAATCCTACGTGCCGCGCTTGTCCAGGCTGGATGACCCATCCGGGACCGAACCACCCGCGCTGGATCCGGCGGGCACGGTGCTGCTCACCGGCGCCACCGGCGGGCTCGGCCGGGTTGTCGCGCGGCATCTGGTCGCGACCCGAGGCGTACGGCACCTCCTGGCGGTGAGCCGGCAGGGGATGGCCGCACCGGGGGCGGGCGAGCTCGCCGACGAACTAACGGCCCTCGGCGCGACGGTCACCGTCGCCGCGTGCGACACGGGCGACCGCGATGAGCTGGCTGAGCTGCTGGCCCGGGTGCCCGCGGGCAATCCGCTGACCGCGGTGATCCACCTGGCCGGTGTGCTGAACGACGCGGTGGTGACCGACTTGAACCCGGAACGGCTCGACACCGTGCTGCGGCCGAAGGTCGACGCGGGGATGCACCTGCACGACCTGACCCGCGACCTGCCGCTGGCCGAGTTCGTGCTCTTCTCGTCGATCGCCGGCACGCTGGGCAACCCCGGGCAGGCCAGCTACAGTGCCGCCAACGCCTTTCTGGACGCGCTGGCCCAGCACCGCCGGGCCCGCGGCCTGCCGGCCCAGTCGCTGGCGTGGGGCCCATGGGCCGAGGCGGGCGGCATGGCGGGCAACCTCGACGAGCGAGACCTGCTCCGCATGCGGCGGATGGGCCTGCGCCCAATAGACGCCGACCAGGGCATGGCGCTCTTCGACGCGGCGCGGGCAGCCGGCGCCGCACTCGTCGTGCCGGCCTGGGTGGACACGCGCACCCGGCCGCAGGGCGCGAACGAGCTTTTCAGCGGACTGTTCACCATCCCCCGCGGGCCGGCCGACGAGGAGGCACCGGCGGCGGTACCGATCAGGCAGACGCTGTCCGAACTCCCGGCGGCAGACCGGGAGCTTGCGGTCCTGGACCTGGTGCGTACCCAGGCCGCTATTGTGCTCGGCCACTTCCGGCCGGAGGAGATTGAGCCGGAGTACCCGTTCCTGGAGCGGGGGTTCAACTCGCTGATGGCCATCGAGCTGCGTAACCGCATCGACGCGGCCACGAACCTACGCCTACCGGCCACCTTGATCTTCGAATACCCCACACCCCGCACCCTGGCCGAGTACCTGGCCGGGCGCCTGTTGACCGGGACCGGAACGGCGGTGTCCGAGCTTGACGAGCATCTGCCGCAACTCCAGCTGGAGCTGATTTCATGACCACGGCTTCCGACCCGCCGGCGATTGGCGACTTCCAACTGGTGGTGCGCCCGCGGGACCCCGTCGTGCGCGACCACCTGGTGCGCGGCGTACCCGTGCTACCCGAGGCGAGCTACCTGGACGTGCTGTACCGCGCCGCGATCCTGCGTGGCATCCCGGCCGAATCCCTGGAACTGCGCGACATCCGGTTCACCGCTCCGCTGGCAGTAGCCGGCAATGGTGAGCGCAGCCTGGTGTTCAGATCGGCCACCACCGCTGAAGGTACGCGCGTCACGGCCACCGCGCGCTCGACGGAAGACGGCGTCGACGAGGCCGTCGCGGAGTGTGTGGTGATAACGGCGCCCGGCGCGTCGCGTCCGGCGGACTTCGATCCAAGTGCGTACCGTGAGCGGGCCGGCGCCCCGCTCGACACCCTCTACTCCGAGGCGGAAAGCGCCGGTGTGGTGCACGGACGGTTCCTGCGCGCGCGTGGCTGGGTGGCGAAAACCGGGTCCGCTCTGGTGGCCGAGGTCTCGCTCGACGAACGAAACCGGCGGCCGGCGGATGATTTCCTGCTTCACCCGGCGCTGCTCGACGCCGCCCTTGTTGCGGCCGCATCCCACCCGTCGCGGGCAGGGGAGGTGCACTACCGGCCGACGTCAATCGGACGCTTTCGCGCCTGGGGCGCACTCGATTCCAACGTGTTCGTCGTGGTCCACGATCCGCCCAACCGCGGCGACGCTAACCGGATCGACCTGTACGGCGAGGACGGCAGGCTAGTCGCACGGTTCGAGGCGGTCACCTTCGGGCCGGCGGCGAAGCCCGCCGCGCGGCAGCGGCCCGCGGTTTCCGTCCCGGTGCGGGCCGAGCGACCCACCGGAGCGCGCGTAGGTGAGCGTGCGCTGGACATCGCCATCGTCGGGATAGCCGGCCGGTATCCCGGCGCCGACGACGTCGACGAGCTTTGGGCCAACCTGCTCGCCGGACACGACGCGGTCGGCCCGGTACCGGACAGCCGGTGGCGCGCGGAGGCCTATCCGACCGGTGAACTGACGCTGCCCGCGTACGGCGGTTTTCTGTCTGATGTAGATGCCTTCGACCCCAGGTTTTTCCGGATACCGCCGAGCACCGCCGCCGACATCGATCCGCAGGAGCGCCTGTTCCTGCAGACCGCCTACGCCGCAGTGGAGAACGCCGGCTACCAGCCCAGCGACTTCCGTGCTCCGGCCAACCGGGTGGGCGTGTTCGTCGGGGCAACGTGGACCGACTACCGACTGCTCGGGGTCGAGGCGACCCGCCGGGGCACGCCGCGGGCCGTACCGTCGACGCTCTCCTCGATCGCCAACCGGGTATCGTACTACTTCGATCTCACCGGCCCGAGCATGGCGGTGGACACCGTCTGCTCGTCGTCGCTGACCGCGTTGCACCTGGCCTGCGGCAGCATCGCCGCCGGTGAGTGCGACGCGGCGATCGCCGGAGGAGTCAACCTCCTGCTGCACCCGGACAAGTACCTGCTGCTGCGGACGATGAACCTGGACTCCTCCGACGGGCGGTGCCGGTCCTTCGGCGCGGATGGCGACGGTTACGTACCCGGCGAGGGTGTCGGCGCCCTGTTCCTCAAGCCGTTGGCCCAGGCCCGTGCGGACGGCGACACCATCTACGGGGTCATCCTCGGCTCGGCCGCCAATCACGGCGGGCGGGCGGCCGGCATGACCGTGCCGAACCCGGTGGCCCAGGGCGAGGCGATAACTCGGGCCCTGACCCAGGCGCGAATCGACCCGGACGGGGTCGACTACGTCGAGGCGCACGGCACGGGCACAGCTCTCGGCGACCCGGTGGAGGTGGCCGGGCTGAGCCGTGCCTTCGCCGGACGAACCCGGCCGTGCTGGCTCGGCTCGGTCAAGTCGAACATCGGCCACCTGGAGGCGGCCGCCGGGGTCGCCGCGGTCACCAAGGCGCTGCTGCAGTTGCGGCATGACCGGATCGTGCCCTCGCTGCACTCGGCTCAGCTCAATCCCGACATCGACTTCGAGGCCTCACCGTGGCGCGTACCGCAAGCGGTGGAGCGCTGGCCGGAACAGGACGGGTCGGCCGATCCGCGACCGCGTCGGGCTGGTGTCAGTTCGTTCGGCGCCGGCGGCTCCAACGTCCACGTGGTCATCGAGGAGTACCTCGAAGCACCCCTCCCGGTCCGGGCACCGGCACCGGAACTGCTCGTCCTGTCGGCCCGTACCGAGGAGCGACTGCGCGAGTACGCCCAGCGGGTCGCCAAGTTCCTGCGCGACAACGGCGACCGGGACTTCGGCGATATCGCACGCACTTTCCAGGTCGGCCGGCCAGCGATGCCGGTCCGGCTCGCCGTCGTGGCAAGCGACGCGGCCAGCTCCGCCGATTTTCTCGCCCGCTATTTGTCCGGTGGGGACTGCGTGTACACCGGCGTGGCGACCGGCCCGGGCGACGTCGCCGCGCTGGCTGCCAGCTACGCCGCAGCTGATCTGGCCGGTGCCGCCGAGCTGTGGGTCGCAGGGGCCACACCCGACTGGGCCGCAGTCAACGGCGGCCCGCGGCGACGGGTGCCTGTGCCGGGATACCCCTTCGAGCGGACCCGGTTCTGGATCGAAGGCATATCGCTGAGCGAACGCTCGTCGCCGGAGGCCCGCACCACCGCCGCGCCCGCGACCGGCCCGGCATACGACACCACTGTGGGCAGCACGGTGGCCACATGGGGGAGGACAGAAGTGACGGGATCGGACTCCGTGGATAGCGTCATCGAGGCATACGACCGAGGGCTCGTGCCGGTCGACGAGGAACTTGAGGCGGCGTACCCGGCGCTCGGCCGCTACGCGGCCCTGGTGGTGCTCGACCGCTTCAGGCGCATGGGCCTTCCGCCCCAGGGCGGCACCGCCGAGCAGCTGCGCGCCGCGATGGACATCCAAGCCTCCTTCCAGCGCTTCTTCGACGCCTGCCTGGACGTCCTGATCCGCCACGACTGCCTGTTGAACGACGGCGAGTGGCTGCGCCCCGTGACGCACACCGAAGACCCGGCGTCGCTGCGTGCGCGACTGCTCGCCCGGTACCCCGAGGCCGCGTCGTACGTGCGCCTGCTGGACGTCTGCATCGAGGCGTACCCGGACACGCTGCGCGGACGGCAACCCGCCACCGAAGTGCTCTTCCCCGGGTCCGGGATGGACCTGATGGCTGGCATCTACCAGGGCAACCGCGCGTACGACTTCTACAGCGCCGAAATCGGGCGGCTGCTGGCCTGCACGGCCCAGGTGAACGCCGCGAGCGGACGCGATCCGGTGCGCGTGCTGGAGATCGGCGCCGGTACCGGCAGCACCTCCCATGCGGTGCTGGCCGCCCTGGCCGCCTGCGGCGTACCCGTCGAGTACCACTACACCGATATCGGCGGCAGCTTCGTCGCGCATGGGCGGCGGACGTTCGCCGAACGGTACCCGTTCACCCGTTACCGGGTCCTGGACGCCGAGCGCGACCCGATCTCGCAAGGCTTCCCGGCCGGCGCCTTCGACGCGGTGCTGGCGGCCAGCGCGCTGCACGCGGTGAGCGACATCGACGCGGCGCTGGCCCGCGTGCGCCGGCTGCTCAACTCGACCGGCCTGCTCGTGCTGGGCGAGCCGGTGTCCAACCACGACGTCATGTCCGTCACCGTCGGGCTGCTCGACGGTTGGCACAGCTACCTGGATCCGCAGAACCGCCTCCCGAACTCGCCGCTGCTGTCCGTGCAGGGCTGGCAGAGCGCGCTGCGGCGCTCTGGCTACGAAGGGTTCGTCAGCTACGGCCCCGGCATGACCGCGGACCCGAAGCCGAGCTACCGAATCATCGTGGCCGGTGCCGGCGAAGCCGCTGCGGCCGATGGTGCTGCCGACGGCGCGGCCGGTACCGGCGGCGTGGCAGCCGCACCCGCCCCAACCGACGAGGCGCCGCGGGGGGACCGACCGGAGATCCTGGAACCGGTGCTCACCGAGATCATCGCCGAGGGCCTCGGCGTGCCGGTGGACGAGGTGCGGCCGACGCTGTCGTTTGCGGAGTACGGCGTGGACTCGATCCTTGCGATGAAGCTGGTGCGGCGGATCAACGACACCCTCGGCATCTCAGTCAAGCCGACGGTCGTCTTCGACCACCCGTCGGTTCGGTCGCTCGCCGCCTACGCGTCCGGCATCGGCGCGCGGCTGGACCGAGACGGGTCGGCGCCCGAGGCACCGGCGCCCGCACCGCCTCCTGCCGTGGCGCCCGCACCGTCTCCTGCCGTGGCGCCCGTGACGCCTCCTCCGATGGCGCCCGTGACGCCGGCGGCGCCCGTGGCACCCGCGACCCCTCCGGCACCTGCGGCAACGACTCCCGCGCGGCCGGTGGCGCGCGCCGAGCGGGGAGAGAGCCTCGACATCGCCATCATCGGCATGTCCGCGCGGTACCCCGGCGCCCGGGACTACCGCGAATTCTGGCGCAATCTGATGGCCGGGCACGACACGGTGACCGAGGTACCGGCGGACCGGTGGAACCTCGACGAGATCTACGCGCCGTGGCCACCCCAGCCTGGCCGGACCTACGCCCGTTGGGGCGGCTACCTGGACGAGGCGGACCGCTTCGACCCGTACTTCTTCGGCATCACACCGGCCGAGGCCGACTTCATGGACCCGCAGCAGCGGATGTTCCTGGAAGAGAGCTGGCGGGCCATCGAGGACGCCGGCCTCGACGCGCACCAGCTCAAGCGCGTCCGCTTCGGAGTTTTCGCCGGCTCCCCGCCGCCGGACTACCCGACGCTGGTCCGCCAACGCGGCCTCTCCGGCGCGCCGCACACGTTCACCGGCAACTCGCCCGCCATCCTGCCCGCACGGGTGGCGTACCACCTCGACCTCACCGGACCCTGCCTGGGTGTCGACACCGCCTGCTCCTCGTCGCTCGTCGCCCTCAACCAGGCGTGCCAGAGCCTCGTCGCCGGCGAATGCGACATGGCGTTGGCCGGCGGCGTGGCCGTCTACGCCACGCCCGAGCACCTGTTGATGACATCGTCGATCGGCATGCTCTCGCCTACCGGCCGGTGCCGCGCCTTCGACGAGAGCGGTGACGGGATCGCCATCGGTGAGGGTGTCGGTGTCGTCGTGCTCAAGCCACTGGCTCAGGCGCTGGCCGACGGTGACCCGATCCATGGCGTCATCAAGGGTATCGGGGTCAACCAGGACGGCCGTACCAACGGCATCACCGCTCCCAGCGCCCGGTCGCAGACGGAGCTCCAGCTGGCGGTCTACGAGCGCTACGGTATCGACCCGGGCGCGATCGGGTACGTGGAGGCGCATGGCACCGGCACGAAGCTCGGCGACCCGATCGAGATCGAGGCGTTGACCGCGGCCTTCCGCCGCTACACCGACCGTCGGGGCACCGTGCCGATCGGGTCGGTCAAGACGAACATCGGCCACTCGGCACACGCGGCCGGAGTGGCGAGCCTGGTGAAGGTGCTGATGTCGCTGCGGAACGGGCACATCCCGGCCTCGCTCAACTTCACCACCGAAAACCCGATCAGCGGCCTGGCCGAGTCGCCGTTCTTCGTCAACACCGAGCTGCGCCCCTGGGCCGACGACGCACGGCTGGCGGCGATCAGCTCGTTCGGGTTCAGCGGCACCAACGTCCACATGGTCGTCGAAGGGCACGCGGACACCCGACCCGCGACCGCCGCGGGCCAGCGACAGGCGCTGGTGACCCTCTCAGCGCGGACCCCCGAGAGCCTGCGGGCCGCCGCCGCCGGGCTGGAACGGTTCCTCGGCGGCACGCCGGACGTCGCGCTGCACGACGTGGCGGCCACGGTGCAGCTCGGCCGGGCCGCGTTCGAGCACCGGCTGGCCGTGGTGGCCGGATCCGTCGACCAACTGCGCGCTCAGCTCAGCCTGGTCGCCACTGGTCAGACTCCGCGCGGGGCGTACTTCGGCGAGGTCCCGCCGGAGATCAGGCCACCGGCGCCGATACCGCTGACGCCCGACACCGACCTGGCACCGGTGGGTGAGGCGTGGGTTGCCGGCGCCGCGTTCGACTTCCGCGGCCTTTATGCCGACGGCGCCGTGCGCCGAATTCACCTTCCCGGGTACGCCTTCGCCCGCGAACGCTACTGGCTGCCGGACGTCGAACCGGCGGCGGTCGGCGTACCGCCGGAGAGCCGGCTGGCGGACCAGCGGCCGGCATCCACGCTGTCGCTGGAGCAGGTTCGCACGGAGGTAACCGGCGCGGCAGCGGCCGAGCTTGGCGTGCATCAGTTTGAAGTGGACCTCGCGATTCCCGCGGAGCAACTGGGATTCGACGAAGTGAGCCGGGGGCGCCTGCTGGCACGAGTCAACGACGCGTACGGGATCGACCTGCGGGTCGACGTGTTCGCCTCGGGGGTGTCGCTTGACGCGTTCGTGGAGCAGGTTGCCGCCGCGGCCCGCGTCGTCCCGCGCACGCCGCCCGTGCGGCCCGCTCCGGCACCGGCCGCGGCGCGGCCCGCGCCGGTGCCCGCCGGAGCCGAGTCCGCGCCCGCCGAGATGAACGACGACGATCTGGTCCGACGCGCCGAGGACTACCTCAAGCGGGCATTCGCCGCCGAGTCCAGGCTCCCGCTGGAGCGCATCCGCACTCGTGCCCCGCTGCAGGACTACGGCATCGACTCGGTTCTCATCGCCAACCTCAACCAGCGGTTGGGTGAGACGTTCGACGGCCTCTCCTCGACGCTCTTCTTCGAGTACCAGACGATTCACGAGCTGGCGTGCCACCTGGCCAGCGACCACGCCGAGCGTCTCGTCGCCGTGACCAGCGCCGTCGCCCCGACCGCGACTGTCCCGGCCGCGACTGTCCCGGCCGCGACTGTCCCGGCACCCGCCGTCACGGCCGTCACCACCGCACGCGTCGAGGCGGTCGTGGAAAGGGCAGGCGAGCCGGTCACGGCGCCGCGGAGCAGCACCACGGACATCGCGGTGATCGGGATGTCCGGGCGTTACCCGATGGCCCGGGACAATGACGAGCTCTGGGAAAACCTTCTCGCCGGGCGGGACTGCATCGTGGAGGTTCCCAAGGACCGCTGGGATCACAGCCGGTACGTCAGCGAGGAGCGGGACCAGCCTGGCACCACCTACGCCAAGTGGGGCGGGTTCATCGACGACGTGGACAAGTTCGACGCCCGGTTCTTCCAGATCACGCCGCGCGAGGCCGAGGAGATGGACCCGCAGCAACGGCTGTTCCTGGAAACGGCATGGGCCGCGCTGGAGGATGCTGGATACACCCCGGATCGGGTGCGCGGCACCGCGCAGCGCCGGGGACGCAAGGACGCGGGCGTGTTCGTCGGCGTCACGTACGGCGAGTACCAGCTTTACCTCGACATCCCGATCGTCGGCTACTGGGCGGTGGCGAACCGGGTCTCGTACCACATGGGTTTCAACGGCCCGAGCATGGCCGTCGACACCGCCTGCTCGGCGTCGATGACCGCGCTGCACCTGGCGGTGGAGAGCCTGCGCCGCGGCGAATGCTCGTACGCCATCGCCGGCGGCGTCAACATCTCGATCCACCCGGGCAAGTTCCTGCTTCTGGGCGCCGGGCACTGGGCGTCGAGCGACGGCCGCTGCCGGGCGTTCGGCGAGGGCGGGGACGGTTACGTGCCGGGGGAGGGCGTCGCGGCGCTCATCCTCAAGCCGCTGGAAGACGCCCGCGCGGACGGCGACCGGGTGTACGGGGTGATCCGGGGCAGCGCCGTCAACCACGGCGGTCGTACCAACGGGTTCACGGTGCCGAACCCGAGCGCCCAGGCAGCGCTCGTGCGGGAGGCGCTTGCCCAGGCCGGCGTGGACCCGCTCACGGTCGGCTACGTGGAGGCGCACGGCACCGGCACGGCGCTCGGCGACCCGATCGAGATCGCCGCGTTGACGAAGGCATTCAACGCCGACCTGCCGAAACTTACATCGGACAGACCGCGGTGCGTCGTAGGGTCGGCAAAGGCGAGCATCGGGCACCTGGAGGCGGCCGCCGGGGTGGCGGGCGTGGTCAAAACGCTTCTCCAGCTCCAGCACGAGACCATCGCGCCGTCACCGCACTCCGCACCGGCCAACCCGAACATCGACTTCGCGGCAAGCCCGTTCCAGGTGGCTCAGCATGCGATGCCGTGGCGTCGCGGCCCGGAGGGGCCGCGCCTGGCCGCGGTCAGCTCATTCGGCGCGGGCGGCGCGAACGCCCACGTGGTGCTGCAGGAGTACGACCAGCCACTGGTGACACCGACCGGCAACGCCGGGCCGTACCTGGTGGTGCTCTCCGCTCGCCGGGCCGAGCGGCTGGGCGAACTCGCCGGCAATCTGGCGCGGTTCCTGCGATCGCCCCGTGGCTTGGAAACCCCGCTGGCGGACGTGGCCTGGACGCTGATGGTGGGGCGAGTGGCCTTTGAGCACCGCCTGGCCACGGCGGTGCAGACGCGCGAGGAACTGGCCGTCTGCCTGGCGGAGTTCGCGGCCGGCACCCTGCGTCCGGGGGTCGTGGTCGGCACCGTGCCGACTCATCAAGACACCGTGGACGGTGAGTCCGCGGCAGACCGCCAGTACTTGCGCGCGCTGCGGCGTGACGGTCAGCTGCGCCGGCTCGCCGAGCTGTGGACGCAGGGCTGGGCGGTGGACTGGGCAGCCCTGCACGACACACCGGCCGGCCGGCCGGTGAGCCTGCCGACATACCCGTTCGCGCGGGAACGCCACTGGATCGTCCCGGAGGACTACCGACGCGAGCCGGGACTGGTGCTCGAGACGCCCGCCGAGGCCCTCGCGGCGATGCCGATCGCTGAGGAGGCCACGGTGTCGGCGGTTCAGGACGCCGGTGCGAGCCCGGCGACAGACTCCACCAGTCTGCGCGCGGAGCTCCAGCTCCGGGTTCAGAAGATCTTCTCGGAGCTGACCCGTATTCCGGTCGAGGAACTGGACCCGGAGTCCGACTTCCTGGACTTCGGCTTCGACTCGGTGGCCTCCGTGCGGATGCTCAACCGGTTGATGAAGCACTACGGCGTCCGTATCCCGGGCTCGGCGATCGAGGAGTACTGCACGATCCGCTCCTTCACCGACCACCTGGTGGACTCCGGACTGATCACGATTGGCGGCGCCGCGGGTGCGACGTTGGTGACCGGTCTGGCGGCGGTGCTCACCGAGCCGGCGCGGGCCGTGACGCCGGTGCGCACGCCGGCACCGCTGGAGGTAGAGTCCGTCTTCCTGACCGGGGTGACCGGCGTCCTCGGCGGGCGGCTGCTCTACGACCTGCTGGCGACCACTTCGGTCCGGGTCACCTGCCTGGTCCGCGCGGACAGCCCGAGCCGGGCCATGGAGCGGATCGGCCGGCTGCTGAGTGTCTACGACGAGGAAGGGCGCCTCACCGACGCGCTCCGCGACCGGGTGACGGCCGTGCTCGGCGACGTGAGCCAGGACCGGCTCGGGCTGGACGAGACAACCCTGGCGCGGCTCATGGCCGAGACGGACGCGACGATCCACGTGGCAGCGGTCACGAAGCTTGTCACGTTCTACGACTCGCTCGCGCCGATCAACGTCGACGGCACCCAGCGGATGATCGACTTCGCGCTCGGCACCAGGCACAAGTATCTGATGTACGTCTCCAGCTTCAGTGCGCTCGGTGATTACCTGCTCGCCGACAACCGCCCGTTCACCGAGCATGACATCGAGCTGGGACAGCGGTACGACCACCTGCCGTACCAGGAGACGAAGTACCACGCTGAGAAGCTGATCCGGGCGGCGACCGATGAGGGTCTGCTGTGGAACATTTTCCGGCCCGGCAACATAATGGGCGACAGCCGGACCGGCCGCTACCCGTTCACCGAGGTCACCGTCAAGGGCGCGTACTACGACATCTTCAAGACGGTCGTGGACACCGGCATCTCGGCGGCGGCGCCGAACCACTGGGACATCACACCGGTCGACTACGTCAGCGCCGGCATGCTGTACCTCGGGCTGCGCCATCCCTCGTACCGCGAGACCTACCACCTCACCAATCCAGACATCAAGAACCTCTCCGACATCTTCGGCTACATGCAGGCGTGCGGCTACCGCATGCGCGAGGTGACAATCGAGGAGTACCACCGGATGGCGACCGAGCGGCTGTTCCGAAGCGCCGGATCGGACGAGCCGTACGACAGCCAGACGATCGAAATGATCAAGTACGGCGTGGAGACCTGGGGACCGGAGCACTATGCGCACAGCTCAGCTCCGGACTGCGCGTACACCCGTCAGCGCCTCGTCCCCGCCGGCATCGTCTGCCCGACGGTCGCCGAACTCGTCGTGCTGTACCTCGATCACTGTGTGCGGGTCGGCTTCCTGCCCCCGCCGGCGGCGCTGGCCTCCACCGCCAACGGTCACGACCGGGCGGCCAGGGCCGTCGCGGGGTACCCGCGATGACCGACCCGCGGCCACCTGGCGATGTGGTGGTGTTTCCCGGCCAGGGCAGCCAACGAACCGGTATGGCGGCTGACTACCATCGCGAGTTCGAAACCGTCCGGCGGACCTTCGCTGAGGCATCCGATGTGGTCGGTGAGGATCTGCGCCGCATCTGCTTCGAACCGGACCCGCGGCTGCACCTGACCGAGTTCACCCAGCCCTGCGTGCTGACCGCGGAGGTGGCCGCCTACCGGGTGGCGGTGGCGGAGTTCGGCCTGCGCGCCAGGTATTTTGGCGGGCACAGCCTGGGGGAGTACACGGCGCTGGTCGCGGCGGGCGCGCTGCCGTTCGCGGAAGCCGTTTCGCTGGTACGTGCCCGCGGCGCGCTGATGCAGCAGGCCGTACCAGCCGGTCAAGGGTCGATGGCGGCCCTGCTGCTGGACGACGTGGCGGACTCCGGCGCGGTTGATGTGGCCCTCGCCACCGGTTTGGAGGTGGCGAACGTCAACTCGCCCGTGCAAATCGTGGTCAGCGGCGCGGTGGAGAACCTGGAGCGAGCGCGCGAGGCGCTCGCCCGGTCCCATCCGTCGCTCACCTTCGTCCGGCTGAAGGTGAGCGCTCCGTTCCATTCCAGCGCGATGCGTCCGGCGGAGGATGAGTTCGCCGCCGAACTGGCCCGTCACGCGAGCCGGCTGCGGCCGGACCGCGCCGCGGCGGTCACCTCCAACTACACCGGTGACTTCCACGAACCGGCGGCGCTGATGAGCAACCTCGTCCGTCAGATCACCGGGCCGGTACGGTGGCTCGAGAACATGCGGACGCTCGCCGGCACCGGCGAAGGTCAGGTGTTCGAGATCGGTCCACGTGCCGCGCTCGCCAAGTTCTTCCGGGCGTACGGCCGTACCGCCATCCCCGTCACAAACCTGGCCGAGGCCGCCACGCTGCTCTCCCCGGGGCGAGTCGGACGCGCACCCGAGCTGAGTACGGCCACGGGCGGCGGGCAGCCGGTGGCCGCGGGTGGGTCGTTGCCGGACCTGACCCCCGCCGAGCTGACGCCGGGGCGGCTCGGCGATCCGGGGTTCCGCGCCGACCACGGCGTGCGATGGGCATACGTCGTAGGCGGCCTGGCGCCGGGCGTCACGTCGCCACGGCTGGTCATCCGGCTGGCTGGTGCGGGACTTCTGGGCTACCTCGGCGTCGACGGGCTCGACCCGGCACAGATCAAGGCCGCGGTAGGGGAGGTCCGCGCCGGGGTACCGGCCGGCGCGCCGTGGGGGGTGAGTGTCGCACACGACCCGCATCACCCGGCGCTCGCCGCGCGTACCATCGACCTGCTCCGGCGGCTGGACGTCAACCGCTTGGAGGCGATCGGGTTCACCGACGACATCACCGAGCTGGTCGGCTACCGGCTCGCCGGCCTGCGGCTGGTGGACGGCCGGCCGAGGCCGGCCCGGCGGCTGCTGGCGCGGGTTTCCCGGCCCGAGGTCGCCCGCCTGTTCCTCGGCCCGCCGCCCACGGCCGTGGTGGACCTGCTGCGGGAGCGCGGCGTGCTGACCACCGATGAGGCGCGCCTGGCCGCCTACCTGCCGGTCGCCGATGACGTCTGCGTCGACGCGTCGGCCACCGGGCAGCCGAACGAGACGAGCCTGCTGCCCGGCATCCGCCGGCTGCGGGACCGGATCGCGGCCGACCACGGCTGGCCGGCCGGCTCGCGGGTGGGCGTGGCGGGTGAGCTGGGTACCCCTGAGGTGGTCGCGGCGGCCTTCGTGCTGGGTGCCGACTTCGTGCTCACCGGCGCGCTGAACATGTGCACTCCCGAGGCGGGCGCCAGCGCTCTGGCCAAGGACATGCTGGCGGACGCTGGCGTGGGCGACTTCGCCACCGCGCCCGCGTACCACACCTTCGAGGCCGGTGGGCGGGTGGCGGTGCTGCGGCGGGGCCTGTTCTTCCCGTCCCGCGCGGACAAGCTGCACCAGCTTTACCAGAGCCACACCGGCGGCGACATGGACCCGGCCGAGCGTGAACGGATCGAGAAGCAGTTCTTCGGTCGGGGCTTCGACGAGGTCTGGGCGGAGATCGCGGCGGACCACGCGGGGTGGGACCAGGAGGAGATACGGCGGGCGGAGCGTGACGGCCGGCTGCGGTTCGCGCTGCTGTGTCGGTGGTACCTGCGCGAGGCAGCCCGGCGCGCCATGGTCGGAGACATCGGCGACCGGCTGAACTTCCTGATTCCCGGCGGCCCGGCGGTGGGCGCGTTCAACGACGCGGTACGTGGCACCGTGCTGGAGAAGTGGGCGGACCGGCACGTCGATCGGGTGGCGGAGTTTCTCATGCTCGGGGCCGCCGCGGTGGTGGCCGGGCACTGGCAGTCGGTGCAGCCAGCCGGTTGACCTCCGAAGCTCCGCCGTGAAGGGACCGAGGACCGCGCGTGTGCACGGTCCTCGGATTCGTTGGAGGCGGTGGCTCAGCTCGGCAGCTCGATCGAGAGAGCGTGGCGGAACACGTTGAGTGGGTCCCAGCGTGCCTTCACCCGCTGCAGCCTGGGATAGCTGTCCTTGTAGTAGAGGCTGGACCAGGGAATGCCCGAGGTGTTCTGGGTCGGGTCGGCGAGTTCCACGTCGGCGTAGTTGATGAACGACCCATCGGTGATCCCGTTCAACCCCGGGACGCCGCCGGTGTCCGCGTACACGTCCCGGTAGAACGAACGCAGCCAGCCCAGGTTCAGCGAGTCCTGAGCCGGATCGTCCCAGTGGATGGTGTGCAGCGCCTTGAGCACCGAGTCGCGCTGGGGGACGGCGGTCGCGTCCGGTGCCAGGGCGTTGGCCATGCCGCCGTACGCGTTGAATATGACGGCGGCGAGCGGCGCGTTGATGCTCGCGTCCTGCAGGTACCGGTAGGTGACCGCGAGCTGCGCGTCGGTGTAGGACGAGCGCAGGTACGCGCCCTTGGCCTTGTTGCGCCGGCCCACCACGTCACCCGTGTCGGCGTACCCGGCGGCGTTGGTGGACTGGAGCCACGGGTACCGGCGTTCCTGGACGACGACCGGCGCGCCGACAGTGTCGACCACCTCGGCCCGGAACGCGTCCACCATCGCGGCGGAGTCCGACTCGGCCGGGTCGGTGACGACGGTGAGGATCACCCCGGGCGCGGTGTTGATGTGTGCCGCGATCATGTTGGCGCTCAGCCGGATGAACGGCGACGTCGGTGCGCTGTTCCGCTCGTACCAACGGATGTAGTTGCGGACCAAAGCCGAGAACGTCGCCTCGTTCAACGCGGCCCAGGGGAAGATGAAGGTGACGTTGCGGGCTTCCCGCGGCGGCTTCGGCAGCAGCCTGGTCGGGTCGGTGCCGGTGGCGCCCCAGCTGCGCATCCAGTAGCGGGTGACCACGCCGAAGTTGCCGCCACCGCCGCCGGTGTGCGCCCACCACAGTTCGCGGTTGGGGTCGCCGGCGTTTCGGGTGGCGATGACCGTGCGCGGCGTACCCGAGGCGGTCACGGTGACGACTTCGACGGCATAGATGTGGTCGGGGATGATGCCGCTGCGGCGGGCCAGCGCGCCGAACCCGCCGCCAGCGAAGTGGCCGCCGGCGCCCACCGACGGGCAGGTGCCACCGGGTACCGTGACGCCCCAGTCGGTGAACAGTTTTTTGTAGACCTCGCGCAGCGTGGCGCCGGGCTCGACGACGAACGCGTTCCGCGAGGAATCGAAGTACACCCCTGTCATCTGTGACATGTCGACCTGGACCTTGATGGCGGGGTCGGTGACGAAGCCCTCGACGCAGTGACCGCCGCTGCGCACCGCGACCCGCTTGCCGGCGGAGACCGCGATGCCCAACGCCTGCTCGACCTGCTCCGCGTTGTGCACGACGTGCACGT
The DNA here is from genome assembly GCF_016863555.1 of Micromonospora qiuiae. Lineage (GTDB taxonomy): Bacteria > Actinomycetota > Actinomycetes > Mycobacteriales > Micromonosporaceae > Micromonospora > Micromonospora qiuiae. The sequence continues at coordinate 22,782 of NZ_BOPC01000074.1, forward strand.
AGTCCGGCTGGCCGATGAATCGCCCATTCCAGGCGCTGACCAGATCCTTGTAGCGTCCGTCGGAGGGCGGGATCGCGACCGGCCGGGGCACCGAGGTCCCGTCCCGCCATTTTGTCAGCGGCGCGGCGGGGGCCGGGGTGCCGGCCAGCAGACCGGCGGTGGTGCCACCGACAGTGGCGGTGCCGGCGAGCACCGCACGACGGCTTATCTTTTTGGTCATCTGGTTTCCCTTGGTGTTTGTCAGTCGCGGTCGCGTACCGCGGTGATGAAGAGGAACGAGCCGGGTGTGTACTGCTCGCGGACCCGCATCCCGGCGGCCGCCAACTGGCCACGCAGCTGTTCCGGGTCGGAGAGGGTCACCGGGACGAGGCCGAACGGCCGGGTCTGGAAGTACCGGTACAGCGGGTCCAGCGATGGCCGGAACGTCATCAGCGTGAACGTGCCGCCCGGTCGCAGGCAGCGGCCCACCTCGGCGATGGCCGGTGCCGGGTCGGGCAGCGACTGGAGGGCGTTCCAGCAGTTGACTGCGCCCAGCGAGGCGTCCGTGAAGGGCAGCGCCAGGGCGTTGCCACGGACCCCGAAGACCTCAGGCAGCCCGCGCCGCGTCTCCTCCATCATCGCCCGGGAGAGGTCCAGCGCGATCACCCGGTCGGCGCCGAAGGTCTCCGCGAGCACGGAGGTCCACCGCCCGGTGCCCGCGGCCAGGTCGAGGATCGGACCGTCCACCGGCCGTACGTGGGTGCGGAGGTACTCGTCCTCTCCGGACACCGTGACTTCGCCGTCCCAGTTCGAACCCTTCCAGCGCAGGAACGCCGGCCGGATGTCGCTGTACCGCCGCGGCACGGTCCGGGTCATTGGATCGAAAGCGTCACCGGCTCCGGCGGACAGGTCGAGGTAACCGTCGACGACCGGATGCCGCACGCCGCATCCCGTGCACGTCGCCGCGGCGTTCGACACCTGGAGCGGCGCATGGCAGGAGGGGCAGCGCAGCGCCGCCCCGTGCCCGCCGAGCGGGTCAGCCTCGGCGGCTGTGACGCCTTCCACCGTGGGCAGCGTCAGGTCCGGCTCCGGCCCGCCGACGACGGCACCGCGCTCGCAGGTCCAGAACGCCCGGGCACCGGAGTAGGCGAGCAGGGACTGGGTGTCCAGGGTCCAGGCCAGCGCGAGCTGCTCGGCCGGAAGCTGGCGCATCCACTGCCGGTCGAAGTCGCGGTCCGCCTCGTCCAAGGAGGACCACACGGCGGGGTACGGCCAGACCCGGGTGACCGCCGGGTCGTCGGCGTCCAAGGGCTTCAGGCACCGCTCCAGCCGGCTGAGGTCCTCCTCACCAAGGTCGATTTTTCCGGCCACCGCGAGAATCTCCTCGCGGTCCTCGGGAAAATGGGCGACCAGGAACAGCAACGCCTGGCGAATCGGCTCGTCGGCCGCGGCCTCGGCCGTACCCAGCAGCAGTTCGAGGTAACCTGGCAATCGACTGTGAACGGCCTGACGGACGCTCGCCGCCTCGGCCGACGGCGCGCTGGCCTCAGCGAGCAGCCCGAGCAGCAGGGCCAGCCGCGCCCGCTGCGCTGGCGCGGGGGCGGTATCGAGCGCCGCGACCAGCGCCGGGACGGCGTCCGGGGCCGCGGCGGTGACCGTGCCAGCCTCCCAGACCTTGGCGGCCAGTCGCCGGAACTCCTCCCCGAGGCGGTCGGGGGTGGCCCGGACGAACGACTCGACCAGGTTGGCGACCGGAGTGTCGGCCTTACCACTGTCCAATGCAGTCACTGATTTCCCCTCAGGCTCGCGGCTCACGCGGCGGCCGGCATCGGGACGCCGGCTCGGCGATAGTCATGGAAACCCATCCCTGACTTGCGACCGAGCAACCGTGCTTCGACCATCCGCAGGAGCAGGGGCGGTGGCGAGTACAGCGGCTCCTTGAATTCGTCGTACAGCGCGGACGCGATGGCCGCGGTGGTGTCCAAACCGATCAGGTCGGCAAGGCTGAGCGGCCCCATCGGGTGCGCGCAGCCCAGCGTCATGGCACGGTCGATTTCCTGCGCCGTGGCGTACCCGGACTCCAGCATCCGGATGGCCGACAGCAGGTACGGGATGAGCAGAGCGTTGACCACGAAGCCCGCCCGATCGCGGCACCGGATTGCCTGCTTGCCGAGTGTGTCGGTGACGAACCGCTCGGTCTGGTCGAGCACGTCCGCGTCGGTCAGCAGCGAGCCGACGAGCTCGACCAGTGGCATCGCGCTCACGGGGTTGAAGAAGTGCACACCGACCACACGCCCTGGGCGTTCGGTCGCGCAGGCCAACCGCACGATCGGTATCGAGGAGGTGTTCGTGGCCAGGATGGCGTCGTCCCGTGTCACGCTTTTGTCCAGCTTCGCGAAAAGCTCCACCTTGGCCGACTCCCGCTCCACGATCGCCTCGACGACCAGATCTCGGTCGGCCATGCCGTCCAGGTCGCAGGTGTAGGTGACGCTGTCGACCACGCGCTCGCGCTGATCTTCGGTGAGCTGTCCCTTCCGTACCTGCCGGTCGACGAGGTCTGTGAGTCGTTGACGGGCGGTGCGGGTGGAGCCGGTGGTGGTGGTCACCACACGCACGTCGAGTCCGGCCCGCGCACAGGCTTCGGCTATGCCGGTGCCCATGAGGCCGGACCCGATGACACCAACGCGTTCGACGGATCTCATTTGTAGCCTTTCTCGTCAGGCGGACGCGACCGGGTCGTACCAGCGCAGCAGGCAAGCGCCGATCGACATGCCGCCGCCGAAACCGGCGAGCAGGACCAGGTCGCCGTCCTTGAGTTCGTTTGCGCGGTTGGCCTCGTCGAGGGTCAGCGCCACTGACGCGCTGCCCGCGTTGCCGTACCGCTCGAGCGTGCGGTGGATCCGTGCGGTGGTCAGCCCGGCGTTCTGCACGAGCTCGTCGACCAGTACTCCGTTGGCCTGGTGCGGGACGAAATGGTCGACGTGCTCGACACCGAGACCGTTGCGTTCCAGCAGTTCTGCCAGCAGTGGCGGCACTTGCTTCACCGCGAACTCGCGGACCTGGCGACCCTCCATGCGGAAGAAGTGGTCGCCGTCGGCGACCGTCTGCACCGAGGGCGGACGGCGGCTGCCGCCGGCCTCCACGCGGATCAGGTGATGCGCCTCGCCGGAGCCACGCAGGTGTAGGCCGATCAGCCCACGCGAGTCCGGTACCGCGCCGACCACGGCGGCGCCGGCCCCGTCGCCAAAGAGCACTGCGGTCCGCCGGTCGCTGAAGTCGAGTATCCGCGAGTAGATGTCGGCCGCGACCACCAGCGCGATGGCGTTGGGCCGTGCGGCGACGAGCGCCTCGGCCACCGCGAGGCCATAGACGAAGCCGCTACAGACCGCGTTGATGTCGAAGCAGGCGGCGCTCTCGGCGCCCAGCGCGTTCTGGACCAGGTGCGCGGTGGGTGGCTGGGGCGAGTCACCGGTCGAAGTCGAGACGATGAGGTAGTCGACCTGGGCCGGGCTGATTCCGGCCTGGTCGAGGGCCCGGCGCGCGGCGTGCGTGGCGAGATCCGAAGTGGCCTCGTGGTCGGCCGCGAACCGGCGATGCCGAATCTGGGTCTTGGTGGCGATCCAATCCGAAGTCACGCCAACGCGGGCCGCTATCACTTCGTTGGAAACGGAGTTCTCGGGAAGATATGAACCGGTTCCCAATATCCCGACGGAACGTCCCACCATTGCGTATGACCTCCCGGTGGAGTTCGACACGCGTAGGTTAAGGAGATCCGTCCCCCTACTGCCAACCCCTAACCGGGGTGCGGTGAATGCGGGGGCTACGGGTCAATTGACGCGGTCGAGCCGGAATACCGGATGCTGTGCGTGGTCGGGCATGCGCTCGAAGAAACGTGCGGACTGCTTGCCCCATTTGGCCCGATAGGCATCGACTATCGGGGCGCCTTCCTGGAGCGGAAGCTCGGTCACCCGGTACTCCGTGCGACCCCATCCTTTGCGGACGGTGCATCGCCCGGCCGCGCGCAGGTTGCGTGCCCACTCGGTGTTGCCCCGCAGGGCCACGATGTACCGCTCGCCACCATGCTCGAGGATGTTCAGCGGCACCCGCTGAACCTTGCCGGTGCGGCGGCCAGCCACCTCCAGCGTCGCCCCGCCGAGAGCTGTCATGGCGGGGTTGAACACGCGGATCGCGAACCAGCTCGGACGCCAGTAACGATCGGCCACCTTAGTTACCTCCGAGCATCGACAAGGGTGCCTGGTGAGCGGCACCGTACAAACTAGCGCATGCGTCGGTGACGCGTCGGTGACACCCGGCCACGGTCAGACCGGAACGACCTGTCGTACGTCCGCCGGATCGATCGGGAACGGCTCCGACATCATCTTGGGGGCCAGCACGTACTTGGCCGGCGTCATGTTCATCGTCAGGTACCGGTTGCGTCGCAGCCAGGTACCCAGCCGGGTGGTCGCCACCATGCTGGCCTCGTTGCGGGTCTGGAACCGGGTGACGAAAGCCTTGTGCTTGCGCCGCTTCGCGATCCAGTCGGCGAAGGTGGCGGCGGGCACGGTGCCATCGCCGCTGGAGCGGCGCAGGGCCGTGTCGAGGACGGGGGCCAGGGTGACCGCGTCCTGCAGGGCGAGGTTGATGCCTTGCCCGAGGATCGGAGTGACCGTGTGCGATGCGTCGCCAATCAGTAGCAGCCCGTCCCGGGCCCACTGGTCGACCTCGGCGGTGAAGATCTCCAGGAAGCTTGTGTCGTCCCAGCTGCGCACGTGCTTGTCCATCAGGGGACCGAGTCGCGGGTCCAGTTGAGCGACGATCTGCTTGACGGAGGGAAGCCCTGCCTGGCGCCATGCCCCCAGCGCCTTCTTGGGCAGGTTGGTCGCGATCCGCAGGCCGTCCGGGAAGGTGGGCATCACCACGACGTGCCGGTCCCGCTCCACGAAGAAGTCGGTGCGGTGCGCCCAGCCTTCCGGCCGGGGGACCCGGAACCAGAGCACGTCGCGGTCCATCGGGGTGACCTTGGCCTCGAACCCGGCCGCCTTGCGGACCCTGGAGAACCGCCCGTCGGCGCCGATGACCAGGCGGGCGCGAACGGGCACCTTCTCGCCACCCTTGCCGCGTAGCACCGCGCCCTTGACGACGCCGTTCTCCTCGAGCAACTCGGTCACCGTGGTCCCGAACACGACCTGGAAGCCGGGCTCCTGAGCCGAGGAGCGGTAGACGATGTCCAGCAGAGCCGGCTGGGGAATGTCGATCGGCGTCTCGCCGCACTTGAACCGGCGGTAGTCCAGGTCGAGGACCTTGCGTCCCTCCATCTGGATGACCAGCCGCTCGGTGGGGATGTAGCCGTGCTCCTCAAGGGCAGGGCCGAACCCGAGCTGCTTGAGGATCACCACCGACGGGCCGAGCACGGTGTCGCCCCGGAACGTTCGTTCGAGGGTGGCCTGCTTCTCCACCAGCAACACTCGGAAGCCACGGCGGGCCAGCAGGCAGGCCAGGAAGGCGCCTGCCGGGCCTCCACCTGCCACCAACACGTCCGTGGAGTCGGGCAGACTGGTCGAGCCGGTGATGGTCATTGCGCCCTCCCTGCGAGTCAGAAAGTGCCCTGAACGCTAGGCTGGCGCGCGCTGCCGGTAGAACCCCTAGCCGCCCCTAAGCGTGGAGGGCCTTCCTTGCTCGGCGCCCCGCGTGCGGAACGATGCCACCGGTGTGTCCAGGCTCAGCCAGCCGCAGGTGGTGCCGTCCCAGACCGCGCCGTCGCCGAGGTTGCGCGACGTCAGGTGCTCATGTTCCTGGTTGCCGGCGATGAGCTGGTCAAGCCCGATGAGGTAGGCCCGTACGTCGGCTCGGTTGCCCACCGGTGCGGCGAGGATGCGGCTGCGCGCGGTGATGTACGCCCGTTCGTGGTACTCGATCAGCTCGCACAGCCGGTTCACGGCGGCCTGCAACGGCAGGCCGTCCTCTTCGAGCAGGATCCGGATCGCGGTCAGTTGGCCAGGCTGGTCGTGCAGCCGCCGCCAGGACAGCAGGTCGCGTACCAGGATCAGGTGCCACCTGGTGTGTTCGTGCGTCTCGGCCAACACGGGCGAGCCGATGAACTCGCTCATGTCGACCCCGGCGGCGTACTCGGTGAGAAGCTCGAGGAAGCCGCAGCCGTGCTGCGACACCCGGGCCGCCATCCGGTCCTGCAGGCCCAGCCGTTCGCCAGGTGAAGCCGAGGGAAGCGCGAGTTCCGGCACGTGACGGTTGGCGACCATTTCCACGATCTTCGCGAACCGTTGCACTTGCGCGCCGGTGAGTCCGACGCTGATCCGGCTCCACAGACTTCTGGCCGCGCATCCGTACGGCGACGGCTCGTCGCCGGAGCCGCTCTGCGGGCCCACGACGATTTCCTGCACCACCTGGCTGACATGGTGGGCGGCCTCGTCGGCGGGACGGTCCGCGGCGAGGCGTTCGAGCGCCGCGATGAACTGGTACCAGTCGGCGACGTTCTGCGCGCGATCTTCCTCGGCGTCCGGTACCACCAGCGGCCCGTAAAGCCCGTTGCGTTGCCGCAGGAAGCACATCAGGTCGTCTTCGCTGGCGAAGCACCCTCCCATGCACCGGCGCACCCAACCGTTCGAAGCGATCTCGATCTGGGCGGCCTTGGGGTGGTAGCCAACCGGCAACAGGCGAGGCAACTCCGGAAGAAAGAACTCCCTCGGGCCGGCCATAAAAACCTCCGCCACATGAACGCGCATCAATCAGTATCGCGCTCGGTGGACAACTGCGTGAGCTGATGAGCAGTTATCCTCAACCGATCATTGGCGGATCGCCAACCCTTACCCACCCCTATTATTCGAGCCTGGCGGCGGACATGTTCGCTGCCCTACCCTGGCGTACCGAAAAGCCATCGCAGTGTGCCGCGAAAATGTTACGAGCGGGAATCCAAGAGGGGACAAGATGGAAGGTGCGGACAAGTACGCGGTCGTTACTGGCGCGTCGACCGGGATCGGTCGAGCCACGGCCCTTCGACTCGCCAGCGACGGCTACCGGGTCTTCGCCACGGTCCGCCAGGCGACCGATGGCGACGCCCTGCGAGCGGTGGCCGGCGATCGTCTCGTCCCGATTCAGATGGATCTGACCGACCCGGACCAGATCGCCGAGGCTACCGGCGAAGTGCTGGCGCGGCTTGCCGGCCGCGGGCTGGACGTCCTCGTCAACAGCGCCGGCATCTCGGTGTTCCGGCCGATCGAGATGGTCTCCGGAGAGCACCTGCGCCGGCAGTTCGAGGTCAACGTCACCGGACCGGTGGCCGTCACGCAGGCCCTGCTGCCCGCGATCCGCGCGGTCCGCGGCCGACTGATCATCATCGGTTCCGTGTCGAGCCGGTTGACGATGCCCTTCTCCGGGCCGTACTCGGCCTCCAAGAAGGCGCTACTGGCGGTCACCGAGGCGTTGCGGATGGAGCTCGCGCCCTGGGGTATCCGGGTTGTCCTGGTGGAGCCCGGCGCGATCCGGACCGCTGCGTCCGAGAAACTGGGCCGGGACGCGGTGGTGGCGCTGGACGAGTTCGGCCCGGAGGGGCGGGACCTCTACGGCGACGGCTTCCGGAAGGTGGCCGACCGGGTGGTGGCCGACAGCGGCAAGGGCAGCGCCCCCGAGGTTGTCGCCGAGGTCGTGTCCCGGGCGGCCCGCAGCTCCCGGCCCCGACTCCGCTACCCGGTCGGTCGGCAGGCCCGCACCTTCGGGCTGCTGGCCAAGCTGCCGGCCGGCCTGCTGGCCACGATCAGCCTGAAAGCGCTCGGCCTGCCCACGCAAGGCGGGCGTTAGGTCGAATTTAGCCCCGCCCTCAACGATTTCTGGTGCACACGCGTCTGGCGGCAGGAGGCCAGGATGGAAAATCCAGACATTCACGTCCGCTCGGTGGGCACGATTCTGCCGGGTGCACCCGTCACCAACACGGACCTGGCTCGCCACTTCGACATGACGGCGTCGTTCGAGCAGTGGATCGACACGTTCGTCGGCACCAGCACCCGCCACTTCGCGTTCGACCTGGGCACCGGCAAACGGCTGTACTCGCTGGCGGATCTCGCCACCGAGGCGGGGGAGCGGGCGCTGGCCGGGGCCGGGATAGGCCCGGACGACCTCGACCTGATCGTACTCGGTACATGGTCGCCGGACCTGCTGATACCCGCAACGGTAAACGTGGTCGCCGACCGCCTCGGCGCCAACCGGCTGGCCACCTTCCAGCTGCAGTCCGGCTGCGCCGGCGCGATCCAGGCTCTGGACGTGGCGCACCAGCTGCTGCTGGGTAGCCGGCACCGCACGGCGCTGGTGATCGGGGCGGACACCTGCGCCAAGCACTACCGAACCGACCTCGACCTGCGCACCATGGAACCGGCGCGGCTGATCAACACGGTGCTCTTCGGCGATGGGGCGGGCGCGACGGTACTCAGCCGGGAGCCCGGACCGGGCTCGGCGGTGCTGCGCCGGGTCTCGGTGCAGATGGTCGGCCTCGGCCGGCCGCCGGGCCAGACCGCGGAGTGGTTCGGCTGGGGCGACCAAATTCCGGACCATCTGCCGATCAGCGAGGACTACAAGGCGATCGAGGAGCACGTCCCAACGCTGACCGTGGAGATGTTCCAGGAGCTACTCGACGACCTCGGCTGGGTCGAGGACGAGGCTGACTACCTGCTGCCGCCGCAGCTGTCCGGGCAGATGACCGACCGGATCACCGCGCGGCTGGACATGCCGCACCTGCACGAGGTCTCCTGCGTCCGACAGACCGGCAACATGGGCAACGCGCTGCCGTTCTTCCAGCTCGAGCGGGTCTTGCCGATGATGACCGCGGGCGACCGGGCGCTCGGCCTGGCAATCGAGTCGAGTAAGTGGATCAAGGCCGGATACGCGCTGGAGAAGATCTGAGGTGCCGACCACCGAACCACCAAGCGCCCAGGGTGAGGCCGAAGATCGGCTGCGGCACCTGCACAGGTCAGGCGTACTCGCGCAGGGGTACCCGTCGCTGCCCTCGCTGCTGGAAGCGCTGCCGGAATCCCGGCTCAGCTGGGCCGGGCAGCTGATCGGTCGGGTCGACCCGGACGACGTGCTGAAACAACACCCGGACACGCCCGTCCTCACCGTGGGCATCACCGGACACGGCACGCTCGCGGAACTGGTGCCGTCACTCACCGCCGAGTTCGCCCGGCACGGCCTCCTGATGCGCCGGTCCATTGGAGACTTCGGCCAGTACGTCAACGATCTTTCTACTCCGGACAGTCACCTGTACGCCCGTGGAAGTCAGCTGGTCCTCTGCCTGCTCGACCCGATGGTGGTCTTCGACGAGGTGCCTGTCCCGTGGTCCGTCGAGGACGTCGAGAAAGCGCTGGAGGAGAAGCTGCGGCTGATCGGCTGGCTGGTGGGCCGATTCGCCGAACACCGCCAGGCGACGCTCGTGCTGAACACTCTCCCGCTGCCCCGGCGGTTCTCCGCGCAGCTCGTCGACCACCGGTCCCGGGCGCGGCTGGGCGTGGCCTGGCGCAGTGCCAACGTCGCTCTGCTCCGCCTCGCCGACCAGCACGCCAACCTGGTGGTGCTGGACCTCGATCCGCTCCTGGCGGAGGGCGTCGCCGCCGACGACATCCGGCTCAGCATGTACGCCAAGGCGCACTTGGCCCCCGCTCTGCTGGCCCGCTACGCCCGCGAGATCGGGCACCTGGCTCGCCACCTGCTCGGCCGGACGAAAAAAGTGCTGGCGCTCGACCTGGACGGCACGCTCTGGGGCGGCGTGCTCGGCGAGGACGGGCCGGAGGGCGTCGAGGTGGCCGGCGGTTACCGCGGCGACGCGTTCCAGGCCTTCCAGCGGGCGGCAAAGCAGCTCGCCGCGCAGGGCGTGCTGCTCGCCGCGGTGAGCAAGAACGACGTCGAACCCGTACGCGCCATGCTCAGCAATCATCCCGACCTGACCCTGCGGGAGGGCGACTTCGTACGGGTGACCGCGAACTGGGAGCCGAAGCCGGGCAACCTGCGGGAGACCGCTGAGGCGTTGAACCTGGGAGTGGACAGCTTCGTCTTCGTCGACGACAGCCCGTACGAGTGCGGAATGGTGCGCCGGGAACTGCCCGAGGTCGCGGTGCTGGCGGTGAACGACGATCCGGCACTGCACCTGGAGCGGTTGCTGCGCGACGGCTGGTTCGACGTGCGGGACGTGACGGTGGACGACCGGGCCCGCCCGGCGCGCTACCGAGACGAGGTCGCCCGAGGTGACTTCCTGCGCGACTTCGACTCCATTGAGGACTACTTGCGCGAGCTGGGCGTCCGGGTCACCCTGGCGCCGGCGGCCTCGGCCGAGATAGGCCGGATATCGCAGATCACCCTGCGAACCAACCAGTTCAACCTGACCACGACGCGGCTACAACCGGCGGAGGTGCGGACGTACGCGGAGGATCCGGCGCGGCGCGTGTTTGCCATCCGCAGTAGCGACAGGTTCGGCGACAACGGGCTCGTCGGAGCGATGTTCACGCGCCGTGAAGCGGACGACGTCCAGATCGACAACTTCCTGCTGAGCTGCCGGGTCTTCGGCCGGGGGATCGAACAAGCCTGTCTTGCCGCGCTGCTCCGGCAGGCTCGTGACGGCGGCGCGAACGCGGTCATCGGCAGCTACCGGCCGACCGCGAAGAACGCTGGCGTCAAGGACCTCTACTCCCGCTACGGGTTCCAGCGGGTGGCGGGTCCGGAGGGAGACACCGCTTGGTTCCGGCACGACCTGACCGTGCTGCCGGCGGTGCCGGAGTACGTGTTGCTCACCGAAACCCCTGAGGATGGAGCGCTGTGAAGACCATCGACGACTTCGTCACCTTGCTTCGTGACGAGATGGGCCTGGACATCGCGGCGGCGGACGCCGCACGCGGCTTCGACGAGCTGCCCGGCTGGGACTCGGTGCACCTGCTGTCCCTGCTCGCTCTCCTGGAGCGGACCACCGGTCGCCAGGTGCCGCTGCCCGCGGTGCTCGAAGCGCCAAGTCTGGAAAGCGTCTACCAGCTGTACACGGGCTGAGCCCGGGCCGGCCTTTCAGGCGGCGGCCCGGGCGATGACGGTGGTCTCCGCGTCCAGCCGGTCGTCAGCGGCCAGGATCATCCGCTGCAGATCCTGAAGCGCCCGGCACGGCTCGAGCCCGAGTTCCTCGCGAAGGACCTGGCGGGCCGACTGGAAGAGCCGCAGCGCGTCAGCGGTTCGCTCCGAGCGGTACAGGGCCAGCATCAGCTGCCGATAGAAGGCTTCCCGCATGGGGTGCCGGGCGATCAGCCCGTAGAGCGGTGCGATCAGCTCCCGGTGCCGGCCGAGTTGCAGCCGAGCCTCGACCAGCATCTCGTCGCACTCGAGGCGGACCTCGTCCAGCGACACCGCGCATCCGGCCAGGATCGGCCCGGTGAAGGCGTCGTCGAGCAGACGACCGCGCCACAGGCTCAGCGCGCCCTCCAGCACGTCGCAGGCGGTGTCGAAGCGCTGATCCCGCAGCAACTGCCGGCCGTCCTCGGCCAATTGCAGAAACAGCTGGGCGTCCAGTTCGTCGTCACCGAGGTTGAGGAGGTAGCCGGGCGGCCGGGTGACGATGGGACTGGCCCCCGTACCAGTGGCGTCGCCGAGCAGTTTGCGCAGCTGCGAGACGTAGACGTGCAGGCCGGCGGTTACCCGCCGAGGCGGCCGCTCGCCCCATATCTCCGCGATGAGTTGGTCGTGCGTGACCACCTCTCCCGCCCGGACGAGCAGTACCGTGAGCAGGGTTTCGACCTTCCGGCCGCGCACGCTGCTCTGCGTCGCACCATCTATCACCCGCAATGGACCCAGGATTTCATACCTCACGTGTCCTCCATCGTGTGAGCTAAGTGGACACCGTGCAGCACGCTCCGTGCGGCAGCTATGGATCCAAGCTATGGCGCGGCGTCATGATCTGGTACCCCTAAGCCCCCCCTGCTCGCGCACCCCGCTGCGAGACGGAAACAAATCGGCAACCCGGCTGATCGCTGCCGGGTTGCCGAGTGCCCCCGGGCGTCAGGCCGGGGGTCGTATCAGGCGTCCACGAGCCTGAACGACCGGCCACAATGCCTCGATGAGCAGGCGGTGAACGTCGCGCGCTCCGGCCATCCGCAGCAGCGAGCGTATGACGAAGACCTGAGTCTGCTGCCAGTAGCGTGGCGCGGCGTGCACGTCGTCGTGGGAGAGAATGTGGACGTTCGTCAGGTACCGGCGCAACGCTACGGTGTCCGACTGCGGGATGATTTCGTCCCGCAAACTGGCGACATAGGACACCGGAATCCCAACTGTGGAGAGCCCTCGTGGGGGCAGCGCCCAGTCCCGCAGGTGCTCGAAGAGCTGGTCGCGGTCGACTCCGGTGAGATGCGCCAGCGTGTCGCCGGTCAGCTTGGGGATCTGCCGGTGCCACGCCCGATCGGCGAAGAACTTGATCAGCGGCGTGCCCGCCGAGACGATGCCCTTGATGCGGGCGTCCTCCATCGCGGCGCGCAGCGCCAGGTGACCGCTGAAGCTGAACATCAGCGCGTACGTGCGAGACACGTCGGCCCGGTCGGCGACGGCGTCCAGGAGGGCCGGCAGCATTTGCCAGCTGTCGCCGTCGTACGGCATTGTGTTCTCGCCCGTGCCGGGCATCTCGGTGGCGATCGCGGCCAACCCTAGTCGTTTGAGCACCGGCAGGCTCTGCGCCCACTGCTCTTTGACGGCGACGATCCCGCCGCTGAGCACCACCAGCGGTCGGCGCTCGGTCGCCGACAGGCCGCTCTGCCACGCCCGGATCACGCCACTCTTGAACTTCACCTCCAGCGGGTGGATGTCCTTGCCGGTCCGCCATTTGTCGAAAGTCCGAAGTAAGCCGTCTTGCGCCTCCTGTCGGGCTGGACCATCGACAAAGGGAAATCGGGCCATCACGTAGCGTCGCAGGGCGTCCTGCTGCGCGCCTCGCCGCTCCAGCCGGCTGGCCTCGGTCGACCACTCGTGCACCCAGGAGCCCGGTCCCGTGCCGTCGTTGCGGATTCGGTCCAGCACCTCCTGGTGCCGCTGAAGCCGCTGCGTGCGGGCGTGCGCGCCGACGTACTGCTTGAGTTCGGTCAGGTCATGCACGGGACACCGCCTCATCTGTCGAGAGCACGGGCTCCGCGGCGTCGTCCGCGGAGAACTCTTCCAGGCTGGCCTTGATGTCGGCCAGTACGTCCGCGGCCTCCGCTCCGTCGATCACCCGGTGGTCGAAGGTGAGGCTCAGCCGCATCAGCGGGGCCACGGCGACCTGCCCGTCCCGAACCACAGGGCGGTCCGCGACCTGGCCGAGTCCAAGCGTGATCGTGGTACCGCCGGTGGAGTAGAAGCCGTCCACCGGCCGGTGCCCGAGCGAGGTGACCGCGAACGTGCCGAAGATCGACGGACGCATCGACAGCGAACGGGCACCCAGCCCGAACAACAGGTTGCGTATGGGCCACGGAATCCGGTACAGCTTGCGGACCCGGGCGTACTCCCGCATGGTTTCCGGGTCACCGTCGCGATAGTGCTCGATGCGTTCCTGGATTGAATCGAGGTCGCGGCGGTCCAGGTCCGCGATCACGGCCGACATCACGATGCGCTGGCCGTTGACTCTTTTGTCCATGGTGAACTTGCCGCTCACCGACTCGTACCGAGCAACCTTGGGCATCGCGTGCCCACGGATCGCGGCGTTCGCCTCCGGATGGCGCGCGAGCACCCGGGCGGCGGAGTGCAGCACATACGCCACCGTGGAGTAGTGGCGACCAGTGGACCGGGCCGCCGCCCGGTGCTGACGCACACGCGTCATGTCCACGTCGGTGTCCAGGAAGACCGGCGCGAAGCTGCGGATGTGGTCGAGGAACATCTGTGTCGGCCGGCGTTCCGGCGCGATCGGTCGTTGCTTCATGCGCTCTTCTCCGGTGTGGAGGCGGTGGTCATCGCTGTCCTTCCTGCGTGGTTGTCTCCCAGCACCTCGTCGCCGGGCGCCAGGGTGGCGTGAACGGCCCGGGTCAGCGCCAGCGGCGTCGGGTAGTCGAAGATCAGCACAGGGGGCAGGTCGATGCCCGCCTGTCGCATTCGGTTGCTCAGCTCCAGCGCGGTGAACGAGGAGAAGCCCAGGTGCAGCAGGTTCTCCTCGGTCTCCACCGCGTCCGGCGAGGGCAGGCCGAGTACCGCTGCCACCTGGCCGCGCACGAACTCGAGCAGGATCAGTTCCCGCTCGGCGTGCGGGGCGGTGGCCAGCCGGTGAGCCAGATCGCCGTCCGGGCAGCGGTCCACGCCATCCGGCTGACCGCCGGGGTTCGCCAGCTCCGCGAAGAGCCGGCTGTCGCGACGGCCGTTGAGGTGCGGGGCCACGGTCGGCCAGTCGATGTCAGCCACCACGACCGAGCCGGCCGCGGCGTCACCCGCACGGGCCAGCGCCCGGATGGCCAGTTCCGGCGTGACCGGCCGTAGGCCCAGCTGAGCCAGCGCCTCGCCGTCGGTACCGGCGCCGTCGGCCAGTGGCCCCCAGGCCACGCAGAGCGCCGGCCGGCCCGCCAGCCGACGGAGCGCGGCGACCCCCTCCACGTATGCGTCTGCGGCCGCGCGCCCGGTGAGTCCAGGCACGCCGAGTACGCCGGACGCCGAGCAGAACAGCACGAATGCGGACAGATCCAGATCGGCGGAGAGTTCGTGCAGGTTGAGCGCCGCCCGCCCGTCCGCGGCCGGGTCGACCCCCTCGGCGTGCACGATGGCGGTGATGTCGTGCTCGTCGGCAACCCGGGCGAGCAGGGCCGCGAGGGCGTTGCGATCCGCCGGCAGGCACTCGGCGACGTCGGTCTTCGCGCCGATCCGGGCCAGTTCGGCCTCCAGCGCGGCGACCTCCGGCGCGTCGGCGTCCGGCACCGTGAGTACGAGGTGCTCCGCGCCCTGCTCGACAAGCCACCGCGCGGCGTGCCGGCCGGCTGTGGTCGTCGCGCCGGTGACGAGTACCGTGCCGCGCGGAACCCATACCGGCCCGGTACCGGGCGGGACGTCGCGCACCAACCGGCGGCCGTAGATCCCCGACGCGCGCAGAGCCACCTGGCTCTCCTCGCCGGCGACGGCTTCGGCGAGCCGGCGGAGCACGGCCTGGTCGGGCGCCGGCGGCAGGTCCACGATGCCGCCCCACCGTGCCGGGAGCGCCGCCGCGAGCGTCGCCGCGGCTCCCCAGAGCGCGGACTGCACCGGGTCGACGGCGGCGTCCGTGGCGATCGCGGCGACGCCGCCCAGCGTGGCCAGCCACAGGACGCCGCCGATGCCGGCCTGCTCCAGCAGGTCGGCGAGTCGCTCCTGGACCGCCGGCAGCCGCTCGTCCGCGGCTAGGCAGAGCAGCGACAGGACGCCCCGGATCGGGCCGGCACCGGCCACGGCGTCGCGCAGGGAGTCTTCGAGCGCGCCGGGATCCGACTCGGCTGGATCGATTGTTGCGGTGACCACCGTCGCGCCGGCCGCGCCCAACGCCGGCGTCACCGCGTCGGTCACCGATGCGACCGGGTCCGCCGCCCCGGCCGGTCGGACCAGCAACCAGGTCCCGGCGAGCCCCGCCGCCGGCGAGGCGGCCAACGGCCGCCAGGCAGTCCGGTAGAACCAGTCGAAGTGCCGGCGCCAGGCGGACAGCGCCGGCAGCAGTTCGCCCAGCGCGGCGCGCTGTTCGGGCGGGAGGCCCAGCATCGACGCCAGCGATTCGGCGTCGCGGCCGGTGACCGTGGCCCAGAACTCGGCGGTGACACCGTCCCCGTCCGTGCCGTGCGCGCGCGGGGCGTCCGGCGGAAACACCCAGTACCGCTGGCGCTGGAACGGGTACGTGGGCAGTTGGCCCGGCGGTACGGCGGGTCCGGGGCCGAGCACCGCCGGCCAGTCGACGGGCAACCCGGCCGTATGCAGCTCGGCGAGGGCCGTCAGCGCGGCGCGCGCCTCGGGCCGCCGGGCGCGCAGCATCGGCACCGTCAGGATCGGTCCCGCCCGCCCCGCGAGCGTGTCGTGCGCGAGGGAAGCCAGAACCGCGTCCGGACCGACCTCCAGGTAGGTCGTGACGCCCTGCTCGTACAGCGCGCGTACCCCGTCGTGGAACCGGACGGCCGCGCGGACCTGCCGGACCCAGTAGTCCGGGTTGGTGATCTCCCCGGCGGCGATCGGCCGGCCGGTGACGTTCGAGATGATCGGAATCGTCGGCGGGTGGTACTCGAGGTCGGCGATCGCGGCACCGAACGAGTCGAGCATCGGATCGATGTGCGGGGAGTGGAAAGCGTGGCTGACCGCCAGCTTTCGGATTCTGCGCCCTTCGCCCTTCCAGTGCGCGCCGATCCGTTCCACCACGTCCTGGTCGCCGGAGACGACCACCGCCCGCGGCCCGTTGACCGCGGCGATCGCCACCCGTTCATGCTCGCCGTCGAGCAGGGGCAGGATCTCCGCTTCGGTCGCCTCGATGGCCACCATCGCGCCGGTCGCCGGCAACGCCTGCATCAGCCGACCCCGCTCCGCGACGAGCCGGGCCGCGTCGGGCAGGCGGAGCACCCCGCTCACGTGGGCCGCGACGAGCTCGCCGATCGAGTGGCCGATGAGGTAGTCGGGCCGGATCCCGTAGGACTCGATGAGCCGGTAAAGGGCCACCTCGAAGGCGAACAGGGCCGGCTGCGTGTACCGGGTCTGGCTCAGCAGCTGCGCCTGCGGACTCCCGGGAGCCGCGAACAGCAGCTCGCGCAGCGGGGTGTCCAGGTGCGGGTCGAGGTGCGAACACACTTCGTCCAAGGCGGCGGCGAACACGGGAGCGAACTCGTACAGTTCCCGGCCCATTCCCGGGCGCTGGCTGCCCTGCCCCGTGAACAGGATGGCCGTCTTCCCCTCCACCACGGCCTTACCGGTCACCACTGTGGAGGCCAGCTCGCCGCGTCCGAGCGCGGCCAAACCGCTCAGCAGTGCCTCCCGCTCCGAGGCC
>NZ_BOPC01000075.1 GCF_016863555.1 Micromonospora qiuiae
AGCGGGGAGCGGGGAGCGGGGAGCGGGGAGCGGGGAGCGGGGAGCGGGGAGCGGGGAGCGGGGAGCGGGGTGAGGGGTGAGGGGTGAGGGGTGGGGGGTGGGGGCGGGTTGGTGATTTGTCCCGGGCGACCGGTTTGCGACCGCGATCGGCGGGAAGTCGGTAACCGTGCGAGCTTTGTTGACGAGAATCGAGCAGGCTTCGGGCCTGGACCGCTTCGGCGACCGGTTGCAGAGCGTGGTGCAGGGCGTCCTCCGCCCGCAGCGGATCCGCGACCTGCTGCACGGAGTCTGGCTCGGGCACCCGCTGCACCCGGCGATGGTGCAGGTACCGGTCGGCTCCTGGATCAGCGCGGCCATGCTGGACCTGATGCCCGGCCAGCGACGGGCAGCCACCACACTCACCGCCGTCGGCACCCTGAGCGCGTTGCCGGCGGCCGTCGCCGGGCTCAACGACTGGGCTGCGCTGGCCCGGGACCAACGCCGGATCGGGTTGGTGCACGCCGCGTCGAACACCGTGGCGCTGGCGCTGTACGGGGGCTCGCTGGCCGCGCGGTTCACCGGCCGGCACAACCTCGGTCGTACGCTCGGCTGGCTCGGACTGAGCTCCGCCAGCGCGGGCGCGTACATCGGCGGCCACCTGGCGTACAAGCAGGGCGCCCAGGTGAACGTGAGCGTCGCCGACCTGCACCTGATCAGCGACGGCTGGCACTCCGTCGCCGAGTTGACCGAGCTACCGCAGCGGGAACTGGTCACCCGCAAGGTGGACGACGTGTCGGTGATCGTCTACCGGCACGGCGACGAGGTCACCGTCATGCTGGAGCGTTGCCCGCACCAGAGCGGCCCGCTGGGCGAGGGCGAGGTACGCGAGATCGACGGGCACACCTGCGTGGTGTGTCCCTGGCACGGCAGCACGTTCCGCCTCAACGGTGGCGAGGTGGTGCACGGGCCGTCCCCGAACGATCAGCAGATCCTGCCCACGCGGGTCGTCAAGGGCGTGCTGGAGGCCCGCCTCCCCTGAACGCGCGCCAGCGATCCGGGTCGATCAGTCCCTGCGGTGGCGGCCGGCCGGTAGGCCCGATGGCGGCCTGATCGGTACCCGCTGTCCTCCGGTGGCACGCGCCACCGCCGCCCGGCGGCGCATGCCCAGCACAGCACCGATCTGCGCGCCGACGATGCTGGCCACGGCGAGTACTGCGGAGACCGCAAGGGGTCGATTCACCCGGTCGGGTTCGCTGGCGCTGGCCGCGCCCACCGTGAGTACCGGTGGGTGGCCGCCCGACACGTCGTGGCGCGGCGGTGCGTGTTCCCCGCCCGTCGGTGCCGGTGCCACGGGGGTCAGCTTGCCAGTGCCGTCGGGGTGCTGTGTCGCGCCGTCGGGGTGCTGTGTCGCGCCGTCGGGCTGCGCCGTGCCGTCTGGCGAGGGAACGTGCTGCCTGCCCTCGGTCCGCTCCGGTGCGGCCGAGCCGGGGGACGGAGATGCCGCCCGGGTGACCAGGCGGCCGGTGGCGTGCGGCCGGGAACCCTGGTCCGCCGCCTCACTCGGCAGCTTGATCAGTTGGCCGGGACGGATCCGGTCCGGATCACGGAGCCGGTTGAGGGCGGCCAACTCCCGATAGTCCTCGAAGTCGTCGAGGTATCGCTCGGCGACCTTGCCCAGGTAGTCACCCTTGGCCACCCGGTAGACCGCCGCGCCGGCCGTCGTCGAGCCGTCGTCTCGGGCCGCCGTCGCGGGACCGGCCGCGGTGGAGGCGGCGATCCCGGGTACCGCCGTCGTCGTCACCGGTGGCGCGGCGGCGGCGAAATCGACGGCGGAGGCCGGTGCGGCGGCGAAATCGACGGCGGAGGCCGGTGCGGCGACGGAATCGGCGGCGGAGGTCGGTGCGGTGGCGGAGGCGAAAGTGGCGGCGGAGGTCGGTGCGGAGACCGGGGCGGTGGCGGAGGCGGGAGCGGCGGCGTAGGCCGGGGTGGCGTACGTGCCGGCGGTGTACGCCGTGGTGGCGGCGGTGGCGGCCGGGCTGGCCACCAGGATCAGTGCGACCGACCCGACCAGCGCTGCCGCTGCCCGCTGCTGCCGGCTCATCCCCGGCAGCCGGGGCGCCGGCCGGCGCAGCGCCTGCGCGCCCACCTCGACGAGCACGGAGAGGGCGAACGTGGCCCAACCGAACCACCCGGCCAGCGCCAGCGCCCGCAGGAAGAGTTGCCCGTCGTCGCGGCTGGTCAGCACGGTGCCGATCTCCGCCAGCGTGGGCACGTGGTCGGGCAGTGGATTGCCGGCGAGGGCCAGCAGCGCGATGGGCCCACCAGCCAGCAGGCCGACGAGCACGATGAGTGCCCCGAAGCCGGTCAGCACTCGACCGGCCCGCCGTGCGGCGGTTCCACCCGATGCGGCCATGGCCACCTTCCTTCCCTAGGGTGCCCCGGTCAGCGCCCGCGCGGTCGCCTCGCCGGAGACGGTGACGGTGTTGGAGAAGCCGAAGAGGCCGAGCACGGCCCGGCGGTAGGTGATGGTGACGCGTACCTGGATCAGGGTCTCGCCGTCGACCACCGGGAAG
This sequence comes from Micromonospora qiuiae, assembly GCF_016863555.1. Taxonomy (GTDB): domain Bacteria; phylum Actinomycetota; class Actinomycetes; order Mycobacteriales; family Micromonosporaceae; genus Micromonospora; species Micromonospora qiuiae. Next base: position 2,553 of record NZ_BOPC01000075.1, read on the forward strand.
TTGACGCGGTGACCGCTGGCCCCGGCGGCGGAGAGGTAGCGCGCCACAGCCTGCCGGGCCTGCCGCTGGTCGATCCGCTTGGGCCCGCCCTCGATCGCGGTGGCCCGGTCGATGGCCTGGCCCCCCGTGCGGGCCGCCTCGGCGGCCAGGTTCTCGGCGCGTTGCAGCGTACGGAGCTGACCTGCGCCGTCGAACGCCATGCCGATGATGGCGAGCACTCCGAACAGGGCGACGGCGAGGAAGACGCTTACCCGACCGGCATCGCCACGACCTGCGCTCATCCCCGGCTCCGGTAGCGGTCCAGTGGCGAGGTGAATGCCACGGTGATCCGGTTGCCCGCCGGCATGCTCTTCAGGGCGGGCAGCTTGATGTCCTGGTAGGACACTGTGCAGGCGATCTCGACGGTGACCGAGGCGTCCTGCCCGACCTGGCTGCGGAACGCCGCGTCGAAGCTGGTGGACCGGCCGTCGACCGTGCCTCGGAAGGTCACCCGTGGGGCGTCGGCGCAGGACACTTTTCGCCAGTCGAGCTGCCGGCGGGCGGCGTCCCGCGCCTCTCGGCGGGCGGTGGTGGCGTCCCGGGAGATCGACGCCGCTCGGGCCGCGTCGTGCGCGGCGGCCTCGAGCGCCTCGCTGGCCACGGCGGTACGTCCGGCGACGCCGGCCAGCACCATCAGCGCCACGAAGGCGGGCGCCAGGACGGCGACCTCGATCGAGACCGAGCCCCGGCTCACGGCGCTGGGCTCCATCGCTCCACCGTCCCGTGTGCGCTCTGCCGCACAGCGAACTCGACCCCGGGTACGACCGACAGGGACCGGCCGGTGACGGTGCAGGTCACGTCGGTGTCGGTGGTGACGCAGCTCGGCCCCGGCTTGTCCCAGTCGACCAGCCAGTCGCCGGCCTGGCGGAGAAACTTGGTGGCCCGCTCCGCACCGGCACCCGCCGGGGCCTCGTGGAGTCGCTGCGCATTGACGGCGCTCTGCGCGGCGTTGAGCGCGGTCGAGCGGGCCACGAAAACCGCGGCGACCTGGATCGAGGCGAACAACATCAGCAGGATCGCCGGCAGCGCCACCGCCAACTCCACCGGGTTGCCGCCGCGATCCGGAGACCCGTCGGGAAATCTCGCGGGCGGCCGACGGTGCCGGACGGCCACGGCCATCCAGCACCAGCCGGTGGGGAGGGCAGCACGCATGGGTCACTTCGGGTCTTGATGCTTCGGGATGTTGTCCATCCAGTCGTTGGCGGCGCCGAGGGCGGCGGCGGTCACCGCCATCGCCACGGCCACCAGGCCGAAGATGATCACAGCGGTGGGTACCGGGCTGTCGCCACGATCGCCGCGTAGCTCGGCCAGTCGCGCGCGGAGCGCGACGTGCAGATAGGTGAAGGCGGACACTGCTTGCTCCTTTGCTCGGGAGGGGAGGAGAGGGAGGTCAGAGGCGGGCCAGGAACGGGTAGATGGCGAAGCCGAGCAGGACGAAGACCAGCAGCGCGCCGGGGATGTCGAGCCGGCTGGTCACCCCCTCGGCCCGGGCCAGGTTGTCGGTGCGGATCTGGTCGCGCAGCGAGTCGGCCCGGCTGCGCAGCGTCTCGTGCACCTGCGCACCCTCCTTGCCGGAGGAGCGCATGATCGCGCCCACGTCGCCCAGTTCCGGGATGCCGATCTGGTCGGCGAGGTCGCGCAACTCGTCCCAGGGTGAGTGCATCTGCATCTGGGCGATGCGCAGCGCCTCGGAGATCCGGTCGAAGACCCAGCCCTCGCAGATCGCCGCCGCCCGCTCCAGCGACTGCACCGGACCGTGCGCGGCGGACAGTTGCAGCGCCACCAGATCCAGGTAGGTGCAGACCGCCTGGCGGAACTCGTCCCGGGCGACCTCGGCGCGGACGATCACCGACCGGTGCGCGATCAGCGCGCAGAGCAAAGCCAGGCCGAGACCGCCCACCACCGGCACGGCCACCGGCAGCGCGACGCCGACGGTGAACAGCGTGGCGCTGACCAGGGCCGGTCCGGCCAGCCCGATCAGGCCCGACAGCAGCAGGGACAATGCGTACTGCTCGGGGGTGCGGCCGAGCAGGGCCAGTTCCCGGTGCGGCGGGCGCAGCCAGCGGGCCAGCCCGGTGAGCCACTCCAGCCGTCGGTCGGCCGGGTCGAGCCGGGCACCCGCCGGCTGGTGCAGCCGGCGCAACGCCGGGCCGAGGGCGGGGGTCGCCGGCACCAGTTCGCGGACCACCAGGAAGACGCCCAACCCGATCAGGGCGCCGCCGGTGACGGCGACGGTCAGCAGCCAGTTCACGCCACCACCTCCGCCGGATCGGGGGCCGGCAGGAAGCGGGCCGGTCGAGGTGGCTGGCTCATCGAACGCACCCAGGCCAGCAGGCCCACGAAGGCGGCGCCGAGCACCGCCATCACCACCTGACCGAACGGAGTGCCGTACGGCCGGACGTACTCGGTGTTCAGCAGCCCGTACGCGATGGTGGCCAGGGTCATCACGGTCAGGAAGCGGACCGCGAAGCGCGGCTGGGTGCGTTTGGCCTCGACCTCTCGGCGGGTGGCCACCTCGGCCGAGGCCGCCGAGGCGATCGAGCCGAGCACGTCACCGAGCCGGTCGCCCCGATCGGTCAGGTGCAGGATGAGTGCCGCGACCACCTGGTCACAGACCGGGTCGCCGATCTCGTCGGCGAAGGCCAGCAGGGCGGCGCGGGCCAGCCAGCCGGCCTGGAGCCGGGCGGCGAGCAGGCGTACCTCCTCCTGGATCTCCTCTGGGGCGGTGGGTACCGTGCCGATGATCGCCTGTTGGAGCCCCTGGCCGGTGGCGGAGACGTCCTTGAGCCGGCGGGTCCACTCGCCGACCGCCTCGATCCGGGCGATGGCACGCTGCTCGGCCCGGCCCACGGAGAACAGCCACGGCGTGCCGGGCACCGCCACCGCGACCAGCAGGCCGACCACCGGCAGGCCGGTCAGGAGAAAGGCCAGCGCGCCGGCGACCAGCGCACCGACCAGCAACGCCTGGTGCGTCCGCCGCTCGCGTAGCGTGCCCGAGCCGCGCCATGCCCGGGCGATTCCCGGTCCCGCGCCGGGGGCCCGACCGGGCGGGTTCCGGGTGCCGACGAGGGCGACGACCGCCAGCACCAGTCCGGCCACGCAGGCCGCACCGGAAACCATCGCGATCAGTTCGATGTTGTCGCGCACGGCTCACCGCCAACCGAGTCGCGTCTGCTTGGGGCGGCGCCAGGCGCCCTGGCCGGCCTCGATCCAGCGGCTCAGCAACCGCGCGTCGTAGCCCACCCGCAGCAACTGCTCCCGGACCCGCTCGGGCAGGTGTCGCGGCACCGCCCGACCGTCCGGCCCCGGCCCGAACACCTGCGTGGTGGCGATCCGACTGCCCTCGCTGACGCCAAGCACCTCCTCGACGTGCGAGACGTAGCGGTGCTTGCGCCCGCCGATGCCGGTCTCGTCCTCGACGGTGACGTAGACGATGAGGTCGAGCGCGTTGCCGGCCATCCGGCGGGCCTGGTCGACCGTCATCTCCCGGCCGTGCGCCAGAGCCAGCTCGATGATCCGTTCGCTCACCCCGCCCGGGCTACGCGCGTGGATCGTGCACATCGAGCCCCGGCTGGTGGTCATCGCCTGAAGCATCGGCACGATCTCCCGGGACCGCACCTCGCCCACGATGATCCGCAGTACGCCCATCCGCAGCGAGACCGGGATCAGGTCGGCGATGCTCACCTCGCCGGCCGGTCGGCCGTCCGGCCCGCGTTCGCCGTGCCCCTCCCGGGCCTCGAAGCTCATCACCGCCCGGTGCCGCTCGGTGCGGCGGGCCGGCAGCAGCTCGCGGCTCTCCTCCAACAGCACGTACGGCTCGTCCGGTGGGATCTCGCTCATCAACGCCCGGATCACGGTGGTCTTACCGGCCCCGGCCAGCCCGGCGACCATGATGTTCAGCCCGGACCGCAGCGACGCGCGAAGGAAGTCGCGCAGCAACGGGTCGATCATCTCGTCCAGGTCGCCGCGGGAGCCGGCCAGGTCGTCCAGGGTCACGTCGAGGGTGTTGTGCTTCCGGATCACCGCGTACGGGCGGTGGCTGACCAGGAACACCGCCGCGAGCCGGCTGCCGTCAGGCAGTTGCAGGTCGAGGGTGGGCTTCGAGGTCGACAGGGAACGTTCAGTCGCACCGGCCCGGCGGGCCGCCGCCTGGAGGATCTCCACCAGCTCGTCGTCGCTGTCGGCGATCGGTTCGGCCCACTCCACGCCGCCGCCGTGCCGGGTGACGCGTACCTGGTCGCAGCCGAGGATGTGCACCTCCTCGATGGTGTCGTCGACGAGCAGCGTCTGGAGCCGGCCGAGACCGGCCAACTCGGCGGTGACCTGGTCGAGCAGCAGCCGCTCCTCGCCGGCGGGCATCGGGGTGCCGGCGCGGCGTACCGAGTCGGCGTATTCGGCGACCAGTTCCACCGCGAGCCGGGCCCGCTCGGTGTCCTCCTCGTCGACGCTGAACTCCCGGCCGCGCTGCCACCGGGTGAGCCGCTCGCTGAGTTCCCGCCGCAGCTCGCGGACCACCTGGAAGTCCGTCCGGGGGCGGGGTGGCGTCTCGGGCGACACCGGCACCACGGCTACCGGCACCGGGTGGTGCGGCCGGCCGTTGGCCGGCGGCAGCGGTGGGGCGATCGAGGTGACCCCGGGCGGTTGCCGGCGGGGATCCGACGAGACCGGTTCAAACCGCATCCGGCACCCCCTGGGAGACCGGCCGCGCCAGCCGCGCCCGCCGCCGCTCCAACAGGGCGCCGATCGGCGCCTCCAACCCGCGGGCCGCGCGCAGCAACGGCCGTCCGGTGCGCACGGTGCCGCCCAGGCTCAACACCTCGGCGGTACGCGGATCGTGCGGCAGCCGGGCGATCACCGGCAGCCCGAGCGCCTTGCTGATCTCGCCCTTGCCGTGGCCGCCGCCGACCAGTAGGAGCTGCAGCGTGCCCGGCTGCACCCGGTGCTCGGTGAAGTCCCGATAAATGGCGTGGATCGTGGCGCGGGCGCTGGACAGGTCGGGTAGCTGTGCCCGGGTCACCACCAGCACCACCGACGCGGCGCGCAGCATCGGCCACGGCGTACCGACCGCGTGCAACCGGCCGCAGTCGACCAGCACGTCGTACGGCGGGTCGCCCTGCTCGAGCCCGGTGAAGAAGTCGGCGAAGCGCTGCCAGAGCGGGACGACGCTGCCCGTCTGTGCGGGATCGACGACCCCGGGCAGCAGCAGGCGTTCGCGGTGTGGCGCGTCCAGGTCGACCAGCTGTGACCAGAACGCCGTCTCCAGGTTGCCGTCGCGCAGTTCGCCGACGGCCAGTTCGCCGATGCCGCGCCGTCCGTCGAGCGCACCGCCGAGATAGCCGGCGAGCACCGCGCCGCCGGCCGGGTCGCACTCGGCGAGGATCAGCCGCCGGCCCCAGCTCAACGTGCAGGCCAGCGCGGTGGTGGTGACCCCCGGCGAGCCCTTGGCCGAGACCAACGCGATGATCGCCATGTTCAGGCCGCCCGGGTCAGCACGAGGGCGATCCGGTCCTGCGCGGCCAGCGCGACCACGGCCGGTACGTCCCGGACGGCGAGGGCCAGGTAGACCACCACCTCGTCGCGGCCTTCGGTGCTGACCGCATCGGTGACGGTGGCGGTGAACCGGGTGGCGCCTCCGGAGGGGCTGCCGCGATCCTCGCTCGGCGTGCTGACCAGCAGCACCTGGTCGCCGGGGCGGAGCTTCGGGGCGGGCACCTGGGCCGCGCGCAGGCCGAGCGCGAGCTGTTGCTGCCCGGGGCCGAGCAGCGGTTCGTCGGTGAGCTGCGCCATGGTCAGCAACGTTCCCGGGGTGAGCGAGACGGCGGCGCGCATGCCGACCACGTCGGCGAGTTGGTCGGCCGGCACCGGGTCGAGCCCCTGCCCGCCGGCCACCTGCACCGACACCAGGTCGTCGGCGCTGAGCACGCCGCCGACCTCTACCGTCCGAGCCACCGCCAGGTAGCTGCCGGTCGCCCGGACCGAGGTGACCGCGAACGCCGAGCCCAACCCGCCGAGCGCGATCAGCAGCACGGCCAGACCGAGCAGGCCGGGGCGTACCCGGCGCTGCCGGACCACCCGGGGTGGGGCGACCGGCGTGTCCACCGGAGAGGTTCCGTCGCGGGTCGCCACGCTCATCGGGTCACCACCTGAAGCTCGTTGATCTGGATGCTGACCGGGTCGGTGGTGCGGGTGACGCCCGGAATGTTGTCGGACCTGCCGCTGCTGCTGCGCCACTCGACGGTCCAGTGCGCGGTTGCCCGGACCTGGTAGGTCCCGGCCTTCGGGTAGCCGCTGTCGTATCCACAGTCGGGGGAGGGGCGGCCGGCGTACCGGCTCGTGGCGTCGTACCGGGTGCCGGGCCCGGTGCAGCTGACCTCGACCCCGTTGCCCATGTCCCAGACGACCTCATCGACCCGGGCCTCGATGGTGACTGTCAGGCCCCGGTCCGTGGCGGAGGCGCTCAGCGGGCCGAACTGGTTCGGCCCTCGTTGGGCCCACATCCAGACCGGCAGGCCGACCAACCCGGGGCCGATGTTCTTCCGGGGCGCGACCGAGATCCGGGGTGCCAGCAGGGTGATCGAGGCGAAAGCCCGGCGGGCCAGCTCCTCCGGGTCCGGCGGGGCACCGAAGCCCGGTGGCGGCACGGCCAGCAGCCGAAGGCTCACGTCGCTGATCGCGCCGCCGTAACAGCTACGCGTGTAGTACTGGTAGCCCTCGGGTGGTTCCTCCGGCGGCGACTCGGCGATCTTGTAGTAGCAGCCCTCGCCGCTGCTGAACCAGCCGAGCGTCTCCTCGTAGCAGGGGACGGTCCGCCCCTTCCACTGGCAGACGCCCCCGCCCCCGTCGCCGTTGCCGCCACCGCCGTTGCCGCCGCCACCGTTGTTGTCGCCACCGCCTGGTGTGCCCGGGTCGTCATCCCAGACGTTGCAGTTCGGTTGCGCAGGCGGGCAGTTCCCACCCGGGCCGGCCGCGGTCGCTGGCACCACCGGACCGATCGCCAGCAGCAGGGCCAGGCCGGCAGCGAGCAGGGCCCGCCGGCCGACGGTCAACCATCGGCGGTCTGCGCCACGAGGGAGATCAGCGGCTCTGCGGGTGCCGGTCTGGCCGGCGCTCCGGGTCGTGGCCGGGGTCAGCACGGCTGGTCCTGGTGGGCTGTGCCAGCGCTGATCCGCCAGCGGCCGTCGGGATGGCGGGTGGCGGTCGCGGTGGCCAGATGCCGCGTGCCCCGCGTGCCGGGCACCGCCTTCCGGTCCTTCACGTAGACCATCCGGTAGCCGGTGGCGTCCACACAGTCCTGGATCTCCACGCTGGGCGGCTTCGCGTCCAGGTGCACCGAGACCACCGTGGGATCGGAGCGCAGCGTGCCGACGCTGACGGCGCCGTGCCGGTGGGCCTGGAGAAGGCTGAACCGGACCCGGGTCAGCAGGGGGTCGGCCAGGAACCGGCTGAGTTCCGGGTGTTGTGGATCGCTCTGCCGGCTCGCCGTACGGGAGGCGGCCAGGTATCCGGCGTAGGCCTGAAGGGCCGCCTCTTCCGCTGCCCGTTCGTCGGCGGCCCGCTCGGCGCCGACGGCCCTGTCCCGTTCCTTGCCGGCGCCGACGGTCACCTCCTGCGGGCCGCCGCAGGCGGTGGTGGTGCCGACCGCGGCCACCGCGACCAGGCTGGCCGTCCAACGGCTCAGCTGCCGTGCTCGCACCGTCGTGCCCTCCTCGGGTGCCGGCCCGGCGACCGCCGTCGCCGGCGTCTGGGACGTGCGGCAGCGCCGCGGGGAGGGCCGCTGACGGTCCTGTCCAGTACGCAGCCGCATTTACCCTTGCGGATCACTTACAAATGCTTCGTCCTACATGGTCGTGGCCGACAGGCGTGGGTTGCATCACATCCAAGGGGCGAGCATAGGCTGGCGCCGGCCAATGCAACAGAGGCAATTCAGTCGAACACTGTGAGTGACGAACGGTGGTGGTTCCGGATGATTACCCGCAGGCCTTCGGCGAGGTTTGACGGCGCGTGGGCGCTTGGCGGGTCCGGCTCGCGGCCCGGACCGACCTGGCTCCGAGCGAGGTGCCGGACGGTCGGTCGGAATGGGGCAGGAAATGGTGGCTTGCCCGGTCCGTCCCCGAGAAAATCGCGAGGAATGGGGCGTGAATTGCATGCAATGGGAATTCCATTTAGCACTCCGGAGCATTCCGGTCCGACCGCTTCCGTTGCTTCGGGCGTCCGCGCGGGGTGTGTGAACCGCCACTCGCATCCGGCGGTGAGACTACGTTGCGTGGTCGCTCCCGTCGGCTGGTCCGCGTGAGCCGCCCGCCCGCCGCCACAGCGGTGGAGAGCCGGACCGACCATGTACGGCCCGAGCGTTTCCGGACCCGCTGGTCCCGGCCGCTGGCCGTGCTGGCGCTCGCCCCACTGCTGCGGTACGCCGTCGCCCGGCACGCCGTACCCCCGGGAGCCGCTCGCCGGAGCGGCTGTGATGCCTGCGGTGCGCCCGTCGGCCTGACCCACCCGTGGCCGGCGCTCGGACCCCGGGCGCGGTGCGGCGGATGCGCTGCCCGGGTCGGTGCTCCGCCGGCCGCCGTCGAGTTGACCGTTGCCGCGGTCGCCCTGGTCCTGCTGCTGGCTCGCCCACCCGCCGGGGAACTGATCGCCACGGCCTGGTGGCTGGCCTTCGCCGTGCCGCTGCTGTTCGTGGACGTCGCGGTGCACCGGCTGCCCGACCGGCTCACCCTGCCTGCGGCGGCCGGCACCTGGCTGCTGCTCGGGCTGGCCGCCCTGGCCGGCGCCGGTGCGGCACCGTGGCTACGCGCGGCCGCCGCCGCGCTCGGGCTGGCCCTCTTCTTCGCCGCCACCACGCTGCTGCTCGGCGCGCGCGGCTTCGGCATCGGCGACGCCAAGCTCGCCCTGGGTGCGGGCGCGTTGCTCGGCTGGTACGGCTGGACCGTCCCGCTGCTCGGGCTGCTGATCGCGCTGACACTCTCCGGCCTGGTCGCCCTGGCGCTGCTGGTCACCCGACGGGCCGCCTGGTCCAGCCACCTACCGTTCGGGCCGTACCTGGTGCTCGGCACCCTCGGCGCGCTCCTGCTGGTCTGGTGAGCGGTGAAGGAAGGGCCCCCTTTTAACGCCTGCGGTAGAGGAGGGGCCCCCTTTTAACAGTTCGGCTCGTCACGCCGGCAGCGCTAGAGTCCGCTGGTGCCCGAACTGCAACGGCTCGCCCCCGAGCATGCCGACGCGCTGCTGGCGTTCGAACTGGAGAACCGGGAGTGGTTCGCGCGTACCGTGCCGGACCGGGGGGACGAGTACTTCGCTCGGTTCGCCGACCGGCTCGCCGCGCTCCTCGCCGAGCAGGCCACCGGCCGCTGCCACTTCCACCTCCTGCTGGCCGACGCCGAGGTGCTGGGGCGGTTCAACCTGGTCGACGTCTCCGACGGCGAGGCCGAGTTGGGTTACCGGGTGGCACAGCGCATCGCCGGGCGCGGGGTGGCCAGCGACGGCGTCCGGCGGGTCATCGCGCTCGCCCGTGAGGCGTACGGGCTGCGCCGGCTGACCGCCGTGGCCACCCTGGACAATCCCGCCTCGCTGGCGGTGCTCCGGCGTACCGGATTCGTCCCCGACGGCGCGGTGTCGGTCGCCGGGCGTCCTGGGCTGCGGCAGGTGCTCTCGCTGGTCGCCGAGGAGTGACCTCGGGCGTCAGCGGACGGCGGCTGGAGAGACGGCCACGGCCGGCTCTGGAGCGACCAGCGCCTGCTTCCGGACGCCCCGGACGATCAGGTAGCCGAGCATCCAGAACTCGCCGACCGTGGCGGGGAGCACGAGGAGGTCCGCGATGACGCCCGCGCCGGGGGCGAGGTACGCGGCGAACGTGCTGAACACGTAGCCAGCGCCGCCGACGACGAGGAGCCAGCCGAGCGTACGGGGCAGCCATCCCGACCGGAGCACGCACCAGCCCATGGGGACGAGCCAGAGCCCGAAGAACAGTCCACCGACGACCCAGAGGTTGCCGCTGACCAGGTACAACAGTTGGACGCTGCTGGCGGCGTCGCCGGCCGGCGTGCTCGCCACCTCGGTCGCGGTGGCGAGCAGCGCGGCGCTGCCCAGGATCGCGACGGCGTTGACCATGCCGAAGGCCGCGATGCTGCCGGCGGCGGTGGCGTCGACCGCGCGGAACAGCCGGTAGAACCAGACGGCGGTGAACGTCTGGGTGAGCACGACGAGCAGTTCGAGGGCGATCGCGACGCGCGCCAGGGACTCGTGCTCGACCAGGTGGGTGAGGGTCGCGTCGGCGTCACCGGCCACGAAGAGTCGCGGCCGGACGGTCAGGAAGCCGAGTGCGCCGGCGATGGCAAGGCTGAGGTAGAACAACCCGGTCGTCCGGGCGGTGCGGGTCAGCGGATGCATGAGGACTCCTCGGGTCGCGCGTCAGCGCCGGGCCGGCTCCGCCCCGGCAATGGTCGGAGGCCATTGGCACCTTACATCGTAAGGTAACCATACGGCGTAAGGTAAAGGGAAGATGGGGAGCCGATGAGAGCGCGGAAATCTCGCGAGCCGCTGAGCCGTGAGCGAGCCCTGGCTGCGGCGATCGCGTTGGTGGACGCGGAGGGACTGCCGGCGCTGACGATGCGTCGGCTCGCCGCCGAACTCGGCGTCGAGGCGATGTCGCTCTACTACCACCTGCCCGGCAAAGAGGGCCTGCTCGACGGCCTGGTCGAGGCCGTCATCGGCGAGATCGAGGCGGCGGCCGGCCGGGCCGAGGCGACGGCGGCCGGCGGTGACTGGCGTACGCGACTGCGGGGCCGTTTCCTCGCCGCGCGGGCGGTGATGCTGCGGCATCCCTGGGCGCCAGGGCTGCTCAGTTCCCGCCCCACCATTCCCGCCGGCGTCTACGGCTACTACGACGGGATCATCGCCACGCTGCTCGACGGCGGATTCTCGTACCGGATCGCGCACCGAGCCCTGCACGCGTTCGGCAGCCTGGCGCTCGGCTTCGCCCAGGAGGTCTTCCGTCCGGCGGCGGCGGGCGGCGCCACCGATGTCGAGGCCGCCGAGACGGAGCTGGCCGCGATGGCCGAGGCCCTGCCGCACCTGACCGCGATGGTCGCCGCCGAGGCGCACGCCGCCGAGGACCCGACGCTCGGTTGGTGCGACAGCCAGACCGAGTTCGAGTTCACCCTCGACCTGCTCTTCGACGGCCTCGAACGGGCTCGGGAATGACGGCAGCCAATTGCCGCAGCCAATCTGTCAAGTGCGTCGTCTTGAGATTGACGAAAAACCCGGGCTGCTGGTGACTCGTCCGGGCGGCATTGGTACTCGGCTAACCTGTTCCGGTGTCGATCGTGATCGTCTTCGAAACCCACTCCTGGAGTGAGGACAATGAGCGCGGCGTCGCGACCGGCTGGTCGCCCGGCCGGCTGTCGGAGCGGGGTCGGGAGCTGGCGGCGCAGCTCGGCGAGCGACGCTGCGGCGACGGCATCGACGTGGTGTTCACCTCCGACGTGCGTCGTTCGATCGAGACGGCGGAACTTGCCTTCGCCGGCAGCGGGATTCCCATCCTGCACGACTGGCGGCTGCGGGAATGCGACTACGGTGCCCTGACCGGTATTCCCTCCACCGAGTTGCACCAGGGCCGCCGGCGCTATCTCGACCAGCCCTATCCGGGCGGTGAGAGCTGGCGGCAGGCCGTGCATCGCGCCGGGCGTTTTCTCGCCGACCTACCGACTCGCTGGGACGGTTGCCGGGTCCTGGTCATCGGTCATGTGGCCACCCGCTGGGCGATGGACCATTTCCTCGACGGTGTGCCCATCGAGGAACTCATGGCGGTCGACTTCGATTGGCGCGAGGGCTGGGAATACCGGCTTCAGGCACTTCCGGCAACGGTGTCCGGTCGTCGGCACTCCCACGCTTGAGCCGACCACCAGCGCCCCGTGCTGCGTCATCGCTCGGTCAACGCGCGCAGGGTACTTTCGGGCCGCGTAGCCGTCCCGCCGCCTCTGCCGCCGATCAGTCCAGCCGGAGAGTGACGGTGCCTGATGTGCCGTCCCGATAGGTCACCTCGGCCTGCACACCGTCCCTGGACGCATTCTCGAACTCGTCGCCGGGGAACCACAGCGCGAAGCGACCGCCCGAAACCGTGGCGTTCACCGGGCCGTGCTCCGCGCTGGGATAGGTGACCCCGACCACGTCGGGGCCGGCATATCCGACGGCGGCCGACACCAAGCCGTTCGCGACGGTCCCGGTGCCGAGGTCGGTCGCGCGCAACTCGCGCGGAGCCAGCGCCCGGAAGTCGTCCGGCAGACCGATCGAGCCGATCCAGGCATTGGCGAAGAGACCGAGATTGTCGTTGGTCAGGCACATCGCCGAGAAGCCCTGCTCGCCAGCCAGAACCACCATCGTCCAGTCGCCGCGCTGCTCGGTCACGGCGGGCCGGGCGGCCGCCAACCGTCGATCAGCGTCGGGCATAACGCCTTCCTGCTGGCCGCGGCAGGACTTCGCCGCCTTGGCGGCCTCCTTCGGAGCCATCGCGGCCGGATTGGGGGTCCAACTGGCAAATGCCTGGTCGTTGCTGGGGATGAGGATGCCGACAGCGGCGGTAACCGCGATCGCGCCGCCGGCGGCGAGCAGCCAGCGGGTGCCTCGGGGCGTGGCGCCCCTGGCCCTGGCGGGTCCGGGGTGCCCGGCGGGCTGCGGATCGGTCGCGATGATCCGGGCCAGATCGGCGCGGGCGCGCGGACCCCGGGGATCGATCTCACGGTCGGCCGGGTCGAGCGTACGCAGGACACTCAGAGTGGCGTCAGGACGCTTCACGGTGTGATCCCTTCGGGGAGGCGCGTCGGCGCGGTCAAGGGTGGTGGAAGGTGACCGGCGTGGAGCCGGAGTGCCCGTCGCGCCTTGCTGAGGCGGAGCCGGAACGCGACGGGCGAGATGTTGAGCACGCGGGCCGCCTGCGGTGCGGTCAGCCCCTCGAAGACGCTCAGGGCGAGGGCTTCCTGGTGTACGTCGGAGAGCAGTTGCCAGCCACGGGCGAGATCGACCTGGTGGGCGATCATGTCCGTGTCGAGGTGAGTCGCCGCTGCCGCTGGCGTCTCCGCGAGACGGACCCGCAGGGCGAGCTGCCGGCCAGCGCCGCGGACCGTGTTGAGGATGACACCGCGTGCGATGCCGAACAGCCACGCGCGGGCATCCCCGTGCTGGTGCGGCAGGTCGTCGAGCCGACGCCAGGCAACCAGGAAGGCTTCGGCGGTCACGTCCTCGGCGTGGGTCGGATGAACCCGCCGCTGGACGAACCGGAGAAGGTCCGCGTAGGTGGCCTCGTAAAGCCCGGTGAACTGCGCTTCGCGCTCGGGCAGGTGGCGCTGCTTGCTCATGACCTGTACCTGTCCGGCATGGGGCCAAGTGTGTCTTGGCGAATCGCTGGTTGGGCAGGTCGGCGACCCTGGTCGACAGCTTGCGCAGCGAGGGCGGGCCGGAGCAGGCCGTCGAGCATTCGGCGTAGCCCGAACTCGAACCAGGTGTCGAGATCCTCGTCTGGATCGGTCTGGCTGGCTGCCGTCAGCCACGGCCGTTGTTGGAGGCGGCCGGTGCGTTCGAGCCGGAGCCGGGTAGCTGAGTGCCAGGTGCGCCAGGTGCGGTGATCGGTGTCGGCTGCGTTGCGTCGGATGAGGAGGGCCATGCCCTGGGTGTAGCCGCTGAGGACGAGGTAGGCGCGGTACGCCTCCGCGGGGTCGAATCCGGCATTGGTCAGTACCGACACGACGCGGTCGACCATGGCGAGTACGGCGGGACCGGTCGGCGGCCGGTCGCTGGCAAGAATGGTCAGAAGCCATGGGTGCCTGCGGTACATGGCCCACTCGCCTCGGACGAGGTGTTCCAACTGTGCCCGTGGATCGTCCTGCGATCCGGCGGCGCGGGATTCGTGCGCGTCGATGACGTGCTCGGCCATCCTGCTGAGCAGGTCACTGCGGTTGCGTACGTGGCGGTACAGCAGGTGGGCGGGGAGCCCGGCACGATCGGCGAGGAGCCGCATGGAGACGCTCTCGATGCCGAGGCTGTCGGCGAGCTCGATCGCTAAGGTCACCGGGTTGCGGCCGTCGTGCGCGGGCGGCGCAGCGGTCCCTTTCGACGACGTGGTCGGGCCGTGGTCACGGCGCCTGCGGTACGCGCGCGCCCCGCAGCGACGTGAGCAGTAACGGCGTGGCCGTCCCCGGCCTGTCGCTGCAGGCAGGTCGATTCCGCACTCGGCGCATTTGATGATGAGCACCCCCTCGGCCTATTTTCGTCACGCCAGATCGTGTGACGAAAATACTTTACGGCCACCGGCGGTCTTCACAAGGCTCGATGCCATGAATGTGCTCCGATCTGACTGGCCGGACCTCGGCCCTCCGGGACCGTCACTCGACAACCCCCGGACCAGCGACAACCCCCAGTCCAGCGACAACGCCCGGATCAACGTGGTGGACGCGTTGCGCGGGATGGCGCTGCTGCTCATCCTGCTGGTCAACGTGGCGTTCTTCGCCTCCGGATTCGCGTTCCACCTGGTCGACGATCCGGCGTACGGCACGCTCGACCGGCTGGTGGCAGGTGCGGTGGAGTTGCTGTTCGCGATGAAGGCGTACCTTTTGTTCTCATTTCTGTTCGGCTACAGCTTCACCCTGCAACTCGATTCGGCTGCCCGGCGTGGGGCGGCCTTCGGTCAGTCGTTCCTGCGCCGGGTGTCCGGGTTGTTCGTGCTCGGGGCGCTGCACGCGGTGCTGCTGTTCCACGGCGACATCCTCACCACGTACGCGCTGCTTGGTCTCGTGCTGCTCGCCGTTCGGCGGGTCGAGCCGCGCACCGCCCTGATCGCCGCGGCGGCCATCGTGGGCGTGGTCGCGTTCGTGTTCGGTCTGGCTGCGGTTCTCGGTGCCACGCTGGTCCCGGACGAGGCCGCCGCGCTCGCCGCTGGTGCGCGTTCGACGGAGGCCCTGCACGGCGGATTCGGTAGTGTCATCCTGGAGCACCTGCGCTCGTTGCCGGCAATGTTCGGCGGCCTTGCCGTTCAGGGGCCCTTGGCCTTCGCCGGGTTCCTCGTCGGTCTCGCCGCCGGCAAGCACCGGATGCTCGCCGCCGTGCATCTCCATCAGGACCTGCTGCGTCGATGCGAGCAGGTCGGCTATCCGATCGGCCTGGCCGGCGCCACCGTGTTCGCGGTCGGCGGCGGCACAGCGAACCTGACCGGCCTGATGGTCAGCATCGTCACCGCGCCGTTCCTCGCGGCGGCCTACGCCGCGACCCTGCTGCGTCTGTTCACCCGGCGGTCGCGCGTCGCGGACGCGTTGGCGCCTGCGGGACGTATGGCGCTGACGAACTATCTCGGCCAGTCGCTCGTCTGCCTGCTCGTGTTCACCGGCGTCGGGCTGGGCCTGGTCGGCCGTACCTCCCCGGCGCAGACGCTGCTCATCGTGTTGGCGATCTTCGGTGTGCAGGTGGCGGCCAGCTGGTGGTGGATGCGGCGGTTCCGGTACGGCCCCGCCGAATGGGCGTTGCGCGCGTGGACGCACCGGAACCGGCCCGCCATGCGGCGATAGGCGCATCCGTTTGATGGTGTCGAGGACGTCGCGTGCGGCGTTGGCCACTGCGCAGTCGGGTGTGTGGCAGATCGGGCAGGTGGCGTCGGCGTCGGGCTGGTGGTCGCGGAGGGTCCAGCGGGCGGTGAGGGCGAGTCGGTTGAGAATCTGGGCCAGGGACAGGAACGGTGCGGTCATGCCCTGGACACCCCGAGCGTGGCGGCGAGTTGGATGATCGCCGCTGGGGCGTGTGGGCTTCGGGTCAGCTGGGCGAGCAGGCCGGCGGCGGCGCGTTCATCGCCGTGCCGGGCCGCCGCGAGCGCGGCCTGCACCAGCAGCGTGCCGCACAGCGACAGGTGCGGCGGCGGGCCGCCGTCGAAATCCAGCACAGCGATCCGGTACGCCGCGCCCCGCATCGTCGACACCGCCACGCGGGTCTGGCCGGTGGCGCGCAGCACCTGCCCGAGCTGCACCGCCGCTGCTGCCACCAGCACCACATCCCCGGTCGCCACGCTCATCGCCCGGTCGGCGGCCAACCACGCCAGCTCACCTTCACCGAGTTTCACCAGCAGCGACGCGGTCACCCGCTGCGACATCCGCCGCCGCACCCGCCAGTACGCCACCCGCCGACCAATCGGCAACAGCCCCTCACTCACGACGCCACCGCCGGTCCGGCACCGCCCGGGTCGTCTCCTCCACCGGTATTCGCTCCGCCTCAGCCTGCGCGAGTATCCGCCGCTTGGCCGCCTCCCGTTCGGCGGCTTCGATCTGCTCACCCCTGCTGGGCTTATCGGCGTCGTTCTGGCCGTTCATCCCCACCTCCGATGGCAGGGGCGCGGCGGCTGACTCGGGCCATGAACCGTTACTGCCGCGCCCCGACTACAGGCGGGTCTGTGGTCTTGCGACTTGTTTGTGCTTTGCCCGCCTCTCGTCCACAGCATGTGGTGAACGGGAGGTGACAGAAAGCTAGCGGCTGTCCGCTGGCCGCGCGTAGTGTCCGCTATCGAACGTAGGCCGGTGGGCCTCGTACACCTCGCGCAGCGTTACGGCGTTTGCCGTGCCGGTCAATTCGACCCGGCGCAGCACCTCCCGCGCCCGCCACCAGTTCGACGACACCACCCGGCCCGAACGAACCGCGTCGGCGGCGACCGCGATCGCCTCGTCCGGCTGGTCAACGGCCACCAGTGCCATGGCGAGATCCAGACGCGCGGAAGCGGAACGCCGTGGCCGCTCACCGCCGTCACCACGCGGGTCCAACTCAGCCAAGGCGGCCCGAGCGACCTGCTCGGCCGCCGGATCGCCCGCCCACGACAGCGTCGTCGCCGTGTACGCCAACGCCTTTGTCGGGTCGTACCGGTAGTGGTGCTCAGCCCGCTCCGGCACCGGCAGGTTCGCCGTCAACCGCTCCAGCCGATCCAGCGCGTCACGCGTCCGCCGAACATCCGCCAGCCGCGCCCACACCCGCGCCTCCTGAGCGACCGCCTGGATGTGCGCCGAACTACTCCGGGGAGCCAATCGCTGAGCCTGCTGCGAAAGGTCGACAGCCCGCCGGTAGTCGCCCCGAGTAAGCCAGTCCCACGCCTGTGTTTCCAGGCACCACGCCTGGATCTCCGGATGCTCACCATGCTCGGCGAGCGCCATGGCAGCGCTCAGGTGCGTGCCCGCTGCGGACCCTTGCAGGAGATCGATGTGCACCGTCGCACGCAGCACCGTCAACCAGCCAGCGGCAACGACGAGGCGCCGCCGCTGCGCCAACGTGCCACGCCCGTCGAGCAGCCGCCCCACATAGGCCAACTGCCGCCGTACCATCGGCAGCAGGTCAACGGGCCGCGTGGTCGCGTATGCACTCGCCAGATCGTCCACACTCGCTTCGATCCGAGCGAGCGTTTCGGCGCTCACATCGCTGGCCCACACCCGGGCCAGCAACTCGCCAGCCTCCGCATCGTGGTCTACGGGCTGGTCAACCAGACAGGCGAGTGTCCCGCCCGCTCGCAGCACCTCATCAAGGTGTCGAGCCGTCTCGGGTGTAGGGGCCTTCGCGCCGGTCTCCAGATCGTGCAAGTGGCTCTTGCCTCGATGGGCAATCTGACCCAGCGCCCGCAGGGACAACCCATGCCTGGTCCGAAGCGCGCGAAGTTGGGCACCGAAGCGCGGATCGGCGTGCGACACGACGACGCTCCCAGGTAGCAGGCTGGACGAACCCAAACCTGGCCGGTGGAACACTGTAACGGACAGTACACCGAGCGATCACTCTGCCGCGACGCGCGCCCCTGCCGATCGAGGGCCAACCCCAGTCTCGCCCCGCGATGGCTCAGCTACTTCGACGATACCTGTCAGCCAAGTTCGGCCGCTGCCTCAACACACGATCGGCGGCGCTGATCCGCTGCCGCACGATCAGAGCATCCAGACCAGGCAGAACGGGTGGCCGTCCGGGTCCGCGTACACCCGCCAGTTCTCCCCGTCGCCGGGCAGCCGGGTCGCGCCGAGATCGAGCACCCGAGGCTCGGACGCGTCGATGTCTTCGACCAGGATGTCCAGGTGCAGTTGCTGCGGGTGGGCCGGATCCGGCCATCGCGGCGGGTTGTAGTCGGCCACCGGCTGGAAGAGGATCGCGCCCATCGGGGCCGGCTCCTCGGTGCAGATCCAGGCCAGCTTGTCCTGTAGGTATTTCACCTTGTATCCGAGCAGGGCCGCGTAGAACGCCGACAGCGGTTCGCCGTCGGGGCAGTCGATGGTGACCGCGGACGTCGTGATGGGCTCGGTCTGCTCGTAGGCGCACAGGCAGAAGGGGTGCCCGGCCGGGTCGACCATCACGTTCCAGTTGCTACCGCTGCCAACCTTTCGCGCGCCAAGCTTCTCGGCCTCAGCCGTGGCCGCAGCCAGGTCGGCCACCCGGAAATCCATGTGCATCTGCTGCGGGTGCCCCTGGTCGGGCCACTGCGGCGCAACATGATCGGGCGCGGCCTGGAACCCGAGCCGCCAACCGTCACCGGTGAGGGCCGTCACCCACTCGTCGTCGGCGTACTGCTCCTCGCCGCCGGTCAGGGCGACGTAGAACCGGGCCAACCCCCGATGATCACGCGCGTCGAAAACCACGGTCTTCAGTTGAAAACTGCCAGCACCTGCCATACCGAGTGATCCTGCCACCGGCCACCGACACAAACGGCCGGCCTACGCTGCGTGGCGCCGCTGGTTGATCCAGTTGCCGACGCCGCCGAGTCATAGCTGCTGACGGCGTTCGAGTTGTCGTGGCGTGCCCGTGTCAGCTTCCAGCGGGACGTGCGGTGGTCGTCTCCGTCGGCCAGAAGGGCCACTCCTCGAATGAGTTGCAGCGTCCGTCCTCGGCGAAACGCATGATCCACAGGTCGCGGTACTCCTGGTCGACTGGGTCGCCGTACCGGACCTCCACCCGCGCCACCGCAGTGTCGCCCTCGACCGCGACGATTTCAGCGGTCATCTGAAACACCTCGCCGGGGCCTTCCCGCTCGTCTTCCCACATTCGGGCTATGGCTGGCAGGCCAATTACCGGTTCCCGGTAAGGCCCCTGCAGATAGCTCGCCTGCTCGGTAAAGATCTTGGCGAGGGCCTCGGTCCCCGGCGTCCGCCACGCATGCTCGTATGCCGTGAGCCAGTCAGTCACCTGCTTCCTGTCCATGAGCGCCAGCTTGCCATTCGACCGAGGGTTCAACGGCGATTTCCGGTCAGGCCGCGGGCAAGGATTTCCGCGCAAAACACCAGCTGTAGCGCCTCCCGGCCCATGGCAGGGCCGGGAGGCGAATTGGATTGGTGAAGACCGACGACCGGAAGTCCGGCGCGGGTCTGCCGATTGTCGAGGGGCTATTCGACGATGCGGGTCTGCGGGCTGTCGCCGGGCAGGCCGCCCGTGTCGGTCTCGAATTGCGGTACCGGCGTGCTGGCCAGCGTGGTCCCGTCGGCGGCGAATGCGGTGACCGTCGCGGGTTCGCTCGGCGGAACTTCGGTGGTGCCGTAGCCGGATGCGTCAAGGGTGACCGGGATGGGGGCACCGCCATCGATGGTGATCGCGACGGTGGCCGCGTTGGACGGAGCCACCACCATGACTTGGTTCGTCCGCGTCTCCAGGCCTTCGGCGTGCATCCGCCACGCGATCGGGCGCTGGTCAGCCCCGTCGGCGGGCAACAGCAGCCGCAGATCTTTCTGCAAGCGGGTTGTATCGCCGTGCATGACGTAGGCGAGGACGCCGCCTCCCTCGGGTTGGATCATGAACAGTGCGGCCGGTTGTCCGTTGACGGTGCCGGACCAGTGCAGCCGGAGCGCGACGTCCCGCGCGGACAGGCGGCTGTCGCTCAACGCGTGGTTCACGAATCGCGCCAGGATTGCCCGGTCCAGTGCAGGTCCTCTGGCATTGCGGGCGGCTGCGGCGAGCATGGCGTCGGTCGCCTCCGGGCTGGCGTGGAGGTTCGGATCTGGAGTCCAACCGCCGTGGACCGGCCCTTCATACGTGAGCTTGCCGTTACTGGTGACGCGGGTGGTGACCACTGGATAGTCGGGGCTGGCGGGCACCGACGCGACGCCAACTCCGTCGTTGACCGCGGTGGCGAGCTGACGGTGCTGCACAGTGCCTTCGGGGGAGTAGGTGTAGCCACTGCTGATGGCGATTGTAGACCCCGGTGGCCCGATGACGACCGCGGTACCGCCGTTCGTCGCGTCACCCGTCATCCTCGTCCAGACCGGGATGTCGACGTGATCGTTTGCAACCTCGATCATGTCGCCAGGGCTGGCGCCGGGCGGACCCTCGAAAAGGATCAGGTTCCAGGTGGTGATGAGTCCGAGACGCAGCGGAACAAGGACCAGGGCGAGACGGTTTCCCGGCACCTCGTCGGCATAAACGACCCGGATCGCGTCCCGATTGACAACCTTCCACAGCCCGTCGGGATCCGGGCGGTCCGTTACCTGCCTTCGCACACCGCTCAGCCATTCCTCGTCGGCGGCCAGGCTGCCCCGAGTAGGTCCATGGGCCAGAGTCGACGACGGTGCGGCGACGGCGATACCAGGGACCCAGCCCGGGAGAGGAATCACGTTCGTCTGTATCCCGACGACGGCGGCCAGGAACCCGGCGACCACCCCGACACGTACGCGGCGTGCTCGACGGTGAGCCGCGTTGCGCTCAGCGAATCGCGGCCACGGATTCGCAGGCGGGGTCAGCATGTCGGCCTCCTCGGCGAGGACGTCGCGCAGGGCCGGCTCAACTTCTCTGGTCATGCTGCCTCTGCCTTCAGCTTCGGAGTCGATACGAGGATTGGCTTGAACTGGGCCCGCAACCGGGCCAGACCACGTGATGCCTGACTCTTGACCGCCCCTGTCGAGCAGCCGAGAACACGCGCGATATCGGCTTCGCTCAGATCCTCGAAATAGCGCAGGACGAGGATCGCCCGGGTCTTCGGGGGAAGCCGCCGAGGCGCTGTGAGCAGCTGATGCCGCGTCTCCGCCTGGGTATGGAGGTCAGGCGTCGACGTGCTGTCAGTCTCCAGGAGCGGTACCTCCACCACTCGGCGGCGCCGACGCCACGAGATCGCGGTATTGACCATCGCGCGACGTACGTAGACCTCGGGAGCATCTTTGCGCAGGATGCGCCCCCAACGCCGGTAGGTCTTCTCCAACGCCGACTGCACCAGGTCCTCGGCGATGCCGCGGTCACCGGTCAACAGGAACGCTGTCCGGAGCAACGGTGCCCACTGCTCCCTCACAAACAAGCGAAACCGCTCGTCGTCCTCACGTTCCATGTCGCCCACCCCACGACATCCCACAGGCACTTTTTCTCATGGCAGGTAAGACACGACCCAGCGCCGAAAGGTTGAGCATGATCACGGACCGTCACATCCTCGAACCGCTCTGTTGCTCAGCCCTTAGGGCCGGGCCCCACCGGCCGGCCTCCATGCGAGTACCGCTCTTTCGTGCTCAGGCCGGCGAACCGATGCTCCCGCTCTTGGTGGTTGCGCGGCAGTCCAAGGAGGGGGCCGTGGGCCTCCGCGGTCCCCTCCTCGCAGCGGGCGCCGTCGGCCGCCGATGTCAGGCGGTGGCGCCACCATCGATCACGTGATCGTGGCCGACGACGTAGCTGGACTCCTCCGAGGCCAGCCAGAGAACGGCGTTGGCAATCTCCTGGGGGTCGGCGACGCGGCCCAGCGGCACGGTCGGGCCGAGGCGGGCGTCACGCTGCTCGCGGGTCTCGCCTGAGAGGTAGGACATCGGCGTGTCGATCGGCCCGGGGCTGATGGAGTTGATGCGTACGCCTTGATTGATGTACTCAAGCGCGGCGGTACGGGTCAGGAAGCTGACCCCCGCTTTGGACGTCGAGTAGGCGCTCATGCCGGCCAGCCGCCAGTGGGCGCCCAGGTTGGAGGCGGTGTTGACGATGATGCCGCCGCCGTTGGCCGCCATATGCGCGGTCTCGTACTTGAGGGCGAGGAAGACGCCCGTAAGATTGACCGCGAGGACCTTGTTCCACACGTCCTCGTCGTGCTCGCCGACCGGCGTGCCGCCGCCCAGAATGCCGGCGTTGTTGAACGCGATGTGCAGTCCACCGTGGCGGGAGACCACGGTGTCGACCATCGCCTTGACGCTTTCGGAGCTGGTGACGTCGACGATGATGCCGGACGCCTTTCCACCTTCAGCATCGATCATCTTAACGGTTTCGTGCACGGCGCCCTCGTTGAGATCGGCGACGGCGACGGCCGCGCCCTCCCTCGCGAACGACAGGGCGGCGGTACGGCCCAGCACGCCGCCAGCGCCGGTGACGAGGACGGTCTTGTCGGTGAAGCGGTTCATTTCGGTGACTCCTTAAGAAGGACTACTTCATGCGGTAGGCCAGGATGGCGACGACGGCGAGTGCGGCCCCCGTCGCGGCCAGGGACGATGCGTCGCTGCCAAGCGTGAGCAGGACTGCGAAGAGGACAGTCGGCCCGACTTCCATCGCCGTGTTCAGCACACCGCCCGCGAGCCCGATCTGCTGCCGCCGCACACCTTCGACGGAGAGCACGGCGGCACCCGCGAAGGAGGCGGCGGCGCCGGCCGGCAACAGCACGAGACCCGGCAGCAATCCGTACGCGTACGGGATGTACGGATCGAGCCCGGTTAGTGCGAGAAGGGCGAGCCCGGCAGCTCCCATACTGAGCCCGGCAACCATGGTGGTCTGGACGCCGTACCGGTCGATGAGCGGTTTTGCCAACCAGCCCGAGGCGACCAGCACGATGGCGAAGGGCACGAAGGCGGCCGAGACCTGCAGCGGTGACCAATCGCGAGCCTGCTGGAGGTGGAGCGAGAGGACCACGAACGCCATCGCGGTCCCGCAAGCGCTCGTTGCGGTAGCCGTGAGGGCGAGGGCCCGTCGCCGGTCGAGCAGGAACCCGGGCGGCAGCAGCGGATCGCGGGTGTGCTCCTCGGCGCACATGAACGCGACAAGCAGCGCAGCTCCGGCGAGCAGCGGTACGAGAACACCGGCCGACAACCAGGGGCGGGCCGCGGTGACGACGAGCCCGTAACTGGTGAGGGTGATCCCGGCGGTGGCGAGCAGAGCGCCCGACAGGTCGAGAGACCTGCCCCGACTCGGTGCGGTTTCCGGCAGCAGTCGGGGTGCAAGGACGAGGGCCGCGACCGCGACCGCGAGCGGTACGGCGAAGACCCAGCGCCAGGACAACAGCGCCGAAATGACGCCGGAGAGCAGATTGCCTGCGGTCGCACCGAGTATCGACAGCCCGCCCCAGGTGGCCAGCGCCCGACCGTACGCGGTGGGCGCGGGGAAGACGGCGCGTAGCACGGCCATGGCGGCCGGCGCGACGAGAGCCGCACCCGCGCCCTGCGCGAAGCGCACCGCGAGCAGTGCCCCGATGCCGGGGGCGAGCGGGGCCACAGCCGAGGCGGTGCCGAAGATGGCGAGGCCTGCGGTGAGTGTGTGGCGCCCGCCATAGCGGTCGGCGAGGCGTCCGCCGAAGAGCAACAGCCCGGCGAAGGCCAGTCCGTAGGCCGCGCTGAGCAGGATCAAGTCGGCGCGCTCCAGGTCGAACTCGCGTCCGATGCGGGGTAGCGGCACGAGGATCGCGGTGAGCGTGAAGATCAGTGTCGTTTGAACACTGCCGAGGAGGAGGAAGGCGGATCGATGCCGCACTTTGGTGGCGCGGGCAACGTACGTGGCGGCCACGGCCCCTCCTTTTCTTGACCGATCGGTCCATTATTTGGGCATGCGGAAGTGAACCCGATCAGTTGAGTGAGCGTGGTTCAGTCCAGCAGCGCTAGCGCCTGCTCGGCCGCGTCCTGCACTCGGGCGGGATCGTTCGACGCCTTGCCGACGATCCGTAAACCCTGCAGCAGGACGAACAGCATGCGGGCCAGTGCGCGCGGATCATGATCCTCGGACAGCTCGCCCTGAGCCTGTGCTCGCACAAGGGCGGAGTGCAGCAGGGTCTCGACATGCTCCCAGCTCATCTCCACCCGCCAGGCGGCAGCGGCATCGTGCGGAGCCAGCTCGGCTGCGGTATTGGTGATGAAGCAACCAATGGCGCGCTTCTCCGCAGAGGCGGCCTCGGCGGCAAATCGACGCACCATCGCCCGCACCGCAGGCAGTGCGGGGCCCGGCTGAGCCAGCTCGGCCAAGAGGGGTGGGTTTCGCATCTCGGTGTAACGGTCCATGGCCTTCAGATACAGCTCGTGCTTGCTGCCGAAGGTCGCGTAGATGCTGGCACGGCCGATCCCGAGGTGCTCGACGAGGTCTGCCATCGAGGTCGCCTCGTAGCCGCGCCGCCAGAACAGCTCCAGGGCCGACTGCAGCGCGGCATCCGGATCGAATTCCTTGGTCCTGGCCATGCTGCAGACGATAGACCTATCCAGAACGATCGGTCAAATATGGTTATGCGGCAGGTCGACAGCCAGTGGCCGTCCGTCCGGATCCAACGGCGCCGTCCCCGGGGCGTCACCGGCGGCGGACTGCCCGCCGGTCCGCGGTGACGGCGGGATGACGCGGCCTTCGACAGGGTCGCAGCACGCGCCGTCGAAGGAGAACACATGATCAGGACGATGGTCCGGCTGCGGGCCCGCCCCGGCTGCGAACCGGCCGTGGCGTCTGCCTGGCACACGGCCCGCGCGGCGATCGGTGAGCTGCCCGGCAACCTGCTGCGGGACCTGCTCGTCGACGCCATCGAACCGCGCTCCTTCGTCGTCGTGACCGAGTGGACCGACGAGGCCGTCCTGCACGACTACGAGCAGGGGCCGATCGCCGCGCGGTTCGCCGAGGCCGTCCGGCCGCTGTGCGAACCACCCGCTGCCGGCGACCGCCGGGTGATGCGCGACGTGCCCGGTGGCGGCTCGACCGTCTTCGTGGACGTCGAGCTGACCGTGCCGGCGGCCCGGCGCGCCGAGTTCGACCACGGCTATCCGCAGGTGCTGGACCGGATGGCCGGTGTGCCCGGCTACCTGCGGGAGGAGCTGCTGCGCGAGCCGGACTCGGACACCTTCCACATTTTCGCCGAGTGGACCGGCGCCGCCGAGTTCCACCGCTGGATCGCCAACCCGGCCCACGCCCGGGAGGAGGCCGGACCGATCGCTGCGTTCCTGCTCCGGATCCGCCGCCGCCTGTTCCACGGCGTGGCGGCTTCCGCCAGCGTGGCCATCCCCGACCGTGGCCGCACACCGAGCAAGGAGAGCGACGTGCACACGACAACGGACGTACTCATCGTCGGGGCGGGGCCCACCGGGCTGACCGCCGCCATCGAGCTGGCCCGGCGCGGCATCGACTGCCGGCTGGTGGAGAAGCGGGCCACCCCGCCCGCGCACGCCGACAAGGCGATCGGGGTGCACTGCCGCACCATGGAGCTCTGGGAGGAGCAAGGCGTCGTGCGCGAGGCAATGGACGCCGGGATCTGGCTGACCGGCAACATGGTCTTCGTCAACGGCCACGAGACGCACCGGATGAGCTGGGAACTGCCCGAACTGCCGTACGCGCACCTCGGGCTGCCCCAGTACGAGACCGAGCGGATCCTCACCGAACGCCTCGCCACCCTCGGCGTACGCCCCCGCCGGGGCGTCGCGTTGGCCGCCTTCATCCAGGACGACGACGGCGTCACCGCCGCCCTCGACACCCCCGCAGGCGAGGAGACGGTACGCGCGAAGTACCTGCTCGGCTGCGACGGCGCGCACAGCACCGTCCGCGAATTGCTCGGGCTCACCTTCACCGGTGGACTGGGCATGTTCCCGCAGCTGTTCATGCTCGGCGACGTCGACTTGGACTGGGACATGCCCGACGGGCACCTGCTGCGGTTCATGCACGAGACCGACGGCCGGATGGACGGCATGCTGGTCTGCGTGCCGCTGCGCGGCGAGTCCCGCTACCGGATCGCCACCCTGGCACCGCCGAGGTTCTTCGCCCAGACCGGCGGCCAGGACGCCCCGCCCGGCTTCAGCGAGGAACTGGCCGAGCCGACCCTCGCCGACGTGCAGGCCGCCATTGACCGGCTGGCCCCGCCCGGCACCCGGGCGTCGAACCTGCGCTGGTCGTCGGTGTTCCGAATCAGCCACGGCATCGTCGACCGCTACCGCGACGGCCGGGTCTTCGTGGCCGGCGACGCGGCCCACCTGCACCCGCCGGCCGGCGGGCAGGGCATGAACACCGGCATCCAGGACGCCTGGAACCTCGCCTGGAAGGTGGCCCTGGCGGTGCGCGGGAAGGCCGCGCCGGGGCTGCTGGACAGCTACGAGA
The DNA here is from genome assembly GCF_016863555.1 of Micromonospora qiuiae. Taxonomy (GTDB): domain Bacteria; phylum Actinomycetota; class Actinomycetes; order Mycobacteriales; family Micromonosporaceae; genus Micromonospora; species Micromonospora qiuiae. The sequence continues at coordinate 28,845 of NZ_BOPC01000075.1, forward strand.
CCGAACGGCACCCGGAGGGCGAGGAGATCGTCGGCCGGGCGGTGCGGATGGCGTTCACCGACGAGCTGGACCGCGAGGACCTGAAGCGGCAGTTCCTCCAGGAGATGTCGATGCTGCTCAGCTACGCCGACAGCCCACTGGTCGGCGAGACCGTCACCGACCCCGACGCGCTGCGGGCCGGCCCGCGCCCCGGCGACCGGGCACCGGACGTCGGCGGCCTGCACCGCCGCGGCGTCGGCCACCCGCTGCGGCTGCGCGACCTCACCCGCGGCACCCGGCACACCCTCCTGCTGTACGCGGACGGCTCGGCCGACGAGGCGGCGGTCGCCGCAGTGGAGAAAATCTGTGCCGACCTGCCGGCCCTGGCGGCGGGGGAGCTCGACGCGTACCTGCTGCTCGACCCGGACGCCCCGCAGCCGCGACTGCTCGCCCCGCCGGTGCTGCGCGACGCAGCCGGGGAGTTCCGTGCCCGGTACGGCGTCACCGGCACCGCCCTGTACCTGATCCGCCCCGACGGGCACGTGGGCTTCCGCAGCCAGCCGATCGACGCCGACGGGCTGCGCAAGAACCTGCACCTGGTCTTCGGTGGTGCGAAGTGAGCACCGTGCGCACGGTGCTGGCGATGCGGACCCGGCCCGGGTGCGAGGAACGGTTCGAGGCCGAGTGGCTCGCGGCGGCGGAGAAAATCGGCGCGCTGGACGGCTGCCTGCGCCAGGACCTGGTCCGCGACGCCGACGACCCGCGCAGCTACCTGATCATCAGCGACTGGGCCGACCGTGAGCGGCTGGACGCCTTCGGCCGCAGCGCCCAGCGCGACGAGCTGCTGCGGGTGATCCGTGACCTGCGCGAGTCCGCGCAACGCCACACCTACCAGGTGCTGCACAGCATGCGCGGCGAGCCGCAGGAGGACCGATGAACGAGTGCCCGATCCCCGCGTCCGAGCTCTACACCGACGAGTTCGCCGCCGACCCGTACCCGACGTTCGCCCGGCTGCGCGCCGAGCAGCCGGTCTGCCCGGTCAGTTCGCCGCGCTTCGACTCGTACCTGATCAGCCGCTTCGATGACGCCCGCACCGCGCTCGCCGACCCCCGGCTCTCCAAGGACCTGTACGGCCCGCAGGAGCACTACCTGCGCATCTTCGGCCCGAACTCGGCGGGCCTGAACAAGAACATGCTCAACGCCGACCCACCGGAGCACACCCGGCTGCGCCGACTGGTGTCCCAGGCGTTCACGCCGCGCCGGATCGAGGCGATGCGCCCCCGGGTCGAGCAGACCGTGAACGACCTGCTCGACAAGATCGTGCCGCACGGCGAGGCCGAGCTGATGCGCGACTTCGCCATCCCGCTGCCGATGCTGGTGATCTCGGACCTGCTCGGGATACCGGCGACCGACCACGACCGGGTGCTCGACTGGACCCAGGTGATCCGGACCTCCGGGTCGTCGCGCCGCAGCCCCGAGCAGGAACGGGCGGCCGTGCAGGAGGCCCAGGCGTGGCTGCACCGGTATCTCACCGAACTGGTGCAGGCGAAGCGGGCCAACCCCGCCGATGACCTGATCAGCGCGCTGATCTCCGCCTGCGAGCAGGAGGGGACGCTCTCCGAGCCGGAAGTGGTCACCACCACCTTCCTGCTGCTGTTCGCCGGCCACCAGACCACCGCCGACTTCATCGGCAACGCGGTGGTGGCGCTGCTGACCCACCCCGACCAGCTCGACCTGCTGCTGCGTCAGCCGGCGCTGCTGCCCTCGGCCATCGAGGAGCTGCTGCGCTTCGACGGCCCGCTGCCGGTGGCCAGCCCTCGCATCGTCAGCGAGGACGTCGAGTACCAGGGGGTCCGCATCCCGCGCGGATCGATCGTCGGCGTGGTGCTCAACGCGGCCAACCACGACCCGGAACACTTCGCCGACCCGGACCTGCTGGACCTGCGCCGGGTCCGCGGCCCGCACCTCGGGTTCGGCCACGGCGTCCACTACTGCCTGGGCGTCTCGCTGGCCCGGATGGAGGCGCAGATCGGCATCGGGGCGTTGCTGCGCCGCCTGCCGGGGCTGCGGCTCGGGGTGCCGGTCGGCGAGCTGCGCCGGCTGCCGGCCGCGTCGCCGTTCCGGGGGCTGCTGGAACTACCCGTCCGGTTCGCCGCGTGACGGCGACCCCGCGTCCACAACCGAGCCCACTCACCCAAGGAGTCCCAGTCATGACCTTCCGCAACGTGATCGTCTGCCGGATGGTGCCCGGCGAGGAGAGCGAACGCGTCGTCGCCGACACCTTCGGCTACTACGACCGCACCACCCGCCCGCAGGATCTCGGCGTCATCGGCCGGACCCTGCTGTCCTTCCACGACCTCTACATCCACGTCATCGATCGGGTCGCCGACCCCGCGGTGACCGGGCAGACCCGTGGGCTGCCCGCCTTCCAGCAGATCGCCGAGGCCATCGCCCCGTACGTGACGCCGTACCCGAGGTACTGGAAGAACCCGTCCGACTCGGTGGCGAAGCAGTTCTACCACTGGGCGCCGGCCGAACCGCCGGCCGGGACGACGACCGGCCCGAACCGGACCATCATCGTCGCCCGGATCAAGCCCGGCGCCGAACCGGACGTGGCGCGCATCTTCGGCGAGTCCGACGCCGGTGAGCTACCGGCGCGCCTCGGCGTGACCGGCCGCTGGCTGTACTCGATCGACGACGTCTACCTGCACGTGCTAGAGCAGACCGACGCCTCTTTCGCCGCCGTCCGGGAGAACCACGACACCCCGGCCTTCGCCAAGATCATGGAGGATCTCAGCCCGTACATCAGCGCGTACAGTCCCGACACCTGGCGCGGCCCGGAGGACGCCGTGGCCAAGGAGTTCTACCGCTGGCGCGCCGAGGACTGAACGGCGCGCCCGCCGTCTCGGCGCGCCCGCCGTTCCGGCGGAATGGCGGTTACCCGCCCAGCCAGATGCCGCCATTCCGCCGAAACGGAGTCGACCTGCCCGATGCCGCCGTCGTGCTCTGCCCACACACCGGGCATCGGCCCTCCTGCCGCGCCTGGTCGCGGAGGGTGCGCCGGGCGGCGAGGGTCTGCCGGTTGCGGATCTGCGCGAGCGACAGAAACGGCGCGGCCACCCGTCACACCAGCCCGAGGCTGAGGGCCAGCTCACCGATGGCCACCGGGGCCTTCGGATCACGGGCGATCTCAACGAGCACGTCCCGGCCCGCCGGCTGGAGGAGCCTGCGGGCCGCACGGACCTGCCGGGCGTTCTCGCCTCGGCGGCGCGGCTCATGTCGAGCCAGAAGTACACCTGCTCACCCAGCGTCTCCGGCCGTCATGGTTCCTCTTTGGCTGACGAAATTTCACGGCGTCTTGTGTCCCGTGCGCGCCCCGGGTGATCGCCGGCCTCATGCCGTCGTCACCCGGCATGGCGCTCGTTCCCCCGCCTGACCGGCAGCATTTCCAACGGCGGCTGCCGTACGAATCACAGTGCCGCACTTGCAAGTCTCGATTACTGCTCCCGCCGGTGCGTTGTTCTGGCAGGCTGAAACGCATGCCGACGCTCTGTCTGGCGCTGGAGCCCGCCGTATACGACCCACCGGCTCTGGCGTGGAGTTCAGCCGTCGGATGACCACAGGCAGGGGGATCGCGCTGTTGCGCGACCCGGCGGGGCCGCAACAGGTCACTGCCCTGGAGCTCTTTTTCGATCTGGTCTTCGTATTCGCGTTGTTCCAGGTTTCCGGTCGGCTGGCCGGGGCCTTCCATGGCGCGGGGCAGCTGCCCTCGGTCGGTTACACCGTGTTGCTGCTGCTCGCGCTTTGGATGGTCTGGTCGCTCACCGCATGGACGACCACGATCTTCGATCCATGGCGGCTGCCGGTCCAGCTTGTGGTTGCCGGGACCATGTTCGGCAGCATGGTGATGGCGGTGAGGTTACCCGCGACGAGCGAACGCGGGGTGCTCTTCGCCTCAGCGTACGTCGCCATCCAGGTCGGCCGGCCGATCTTCCTCGTGCTGGCCATCCGCTGCCACGAGCAGCGAGTTGGCGCAGTCCGCTCGATCTTCTGGTCGTTGCTGTCGGCCGCACCGTGGCTGGTCGGCGCATTCGCCCGCAACGAGTTGCGCGGGGTGCTCTGGGCGGTAGCGATCGTGATCGACTACCTGGGGTTCGCGCTCCGTTGGCCAACGCCGGCACTCGGCCGCAGCCGCCAACTAGAAGGCTCCTTCGCCAGCGAGCACCTGGCCGAGCGCTACCAGCAGTTCCTGATCATCGCGCTCGGTGAGTCGATCCTGGTGATCGGGCGGACCTTCAGCGCTTCCCTCGCCACGGCTCCGTCGACCGCGTTCATCCTGGCCTTCGTCAGCACCGCATTGTTGTGGCGGATCTACTTTCATCGGGCCGGTTATCTGCTGGCCGAAGCCATCACAGCCGCTCCGCAGCCGGTCCGACTCGCCACCTCGGCCGGCAATACCCACCTGATCATGGTGGCCGGCATCATCGCCACCGCGGTCGGCCACGAACTCGTCATCGCCCACCCATTCGGCACGTTGGAGGCCACCTGGATAGCGGTCATCTTCGGCGGGCCCGCCCTGTTCCTGGCCGGGCGTAGCCGCTTCGAGTACGAGGTGTTCGGCCGGGTCTCCGGCTCTCGGCTGATCGGGCTCCTCGCGTTGATCGTTCTGGCTCCCGTGATGGTCCTGGTGCCCCCGTTGGCGGCGGCCTCGGCCGCGACCGCTGTACTGGCCGGGATCGCCGGAACCGACGCGGTCCGGGCCCGTCAGCGTCCGCAGGAGCCACCCTCGCCGCCGGCGCTGGCGGAACCCTGACCCGGCTCGGCGTCGGGTCAGGACGGCCGACGTCACCCTGCCGCTGCCGGACATCTGCACCGTGACGCTCGGCGCGAACCGGTCTTCTCGTGGAGTTCGACGGCAAGCTCCGGCCTGCCGATGATCGTTTGACCCTTGACTCCCAGATACCAGTCATCCTTGACGTCGCCAGTTACGAGAATGACGAATTTTTTGCTTGCGGGCTGCTTCCGCAGGCGGTGGTCGGTTCACGTTTCGACGACGCGCCGATTCCACACAGGATCTGCGCAGACACACGGACCCGAGGTTGAAGACAAAGCGAAGTGAAAATCAATCCGGCGTGCGTTTTGCGGGTCGCCGACCGCCCGGATTCTGGATAGTCCAGGACGTATGGACACATCGGTGTATTTCGAGCCAGGCGTGGTCATGGTCCTTGGAGTCGACCGGTCAGGGATCGTATGCTTGACCCTTGGTAGCAATCGTCGGAATCGTTGGAGGATCGATGCCCCCTCCCGCTATCCCTGATCAACCGGCCAGGGACCAAACCAGCGCGGGTCAAGCCACCGGAGGTGACCCAGCCAGCTGGCGGAATTGGGGGGTGGTTGTCACTCTTGTTACCGGCCTCGTCACTTGCGTGGGCACCGTGATAGCGGCGGCTGTGCCGGAATTGATCGACTTCTGGCGCGACGGATCAGCCAGCTCCCAGCAGGCGCCAGCGCCACCGTCCGCCACGGCGTCCCCGATGGTCGCCACGCCATCGCCCACTGCCCGGAAGAATTCAGAGCTTTCCTGGAAACTCGTCGGCACCGGGCTTTACATATCTCCGGGTGGCACCAACCTCGAATTCTGGCTCGAAGATTCGGGGCTTGGGCTCATCGATCGTCCCGCAGTGGTCAAGGAACTTGACCGCGGCCACGATTTCATGATGGAGAAAGTGCAGGGCCAGGAGTTCATACTCAAGCCGAACGCACCGTTCCCTGACGACCGCGCAGCTCAAGCGGGCGCGCTGGCCCATATGGAAGGTTTACCCAACCCCGACGAGTGCGCGGAGGCGGTGACAGAGCGTTCCCAGCCCGGCATTCCTGTAACCATCGGCGGCCACTACTGCATACGATCCAGCGCCGACTACATTTACCTGTTGGCCGTGCAAAGCAGGACTCCTGAAGGCGACGGACTCGTTGTCGATCTTCAGGTTGCCGTGAACGGTCCTCGCGTCTTTCGACCGGCGGGGGTCGGGTAACCGAGCAGCCTCTCCTGAGTGCCCTACTCAAGGTCTTGGCCGACCTCCGGTATGACGTGAGGTGCTTGCCCAACATCGCTGCTGTGCCCTCGGCCGCTGCTGCTGGGAACTCCCGGCAAACGCGCGTCACCCACCTGCGGATCGTGCAAAGTTCACGGTCCGCACGGCCACCTCCAGGGCAGGTACAGAAACTCGTCCCACGGGCGGCCTTGCTGCCCACCCCTGGCCGAGCGGCCCTTCATCGCTGCACGGCACGGTTGCTGCACTTCTCGGATTGCGCCGTGTTCCGGCAGCTCGCAGACCTCCTGCGAGAACGGATCATGTCTGGCGACCTCGCGCGTCCAACGCTTCGCGCCGCCTGCCGGGACTGCCAGCTTGGGAATCGCGTTGATCTGCACCGTGGGTAGCCGTACCTGGCAGGCGAGCACGTAGCGTCCAGCTTGCCGAAGCCGGAGTGCCGCTGCGCGCCGGTGTTGATCCCTGCATCGGGCACGGGTCGGGCACGGCGACTGCTTCGGTGTGAAAGCATGATCAGTCGTTGATGAGCTGGGCAAGTAGCCGGGGTGAGCTGCCGGAACAGCCACCATCGTCCATGGGCGTCCGGCGTCGGCCGCCCCGGTCGTCACCCAGTTGGTCAGAGCCCCGGCGTCCTGGAGTCGTTGCGCCCCCGCCGGAGGCGCAGTGACCGCGTCCTGGCTACCGGCGCGGCTCGCCACGCGGATCCGGCGTGCCCTTCCCTGCGCCGCACGATCAGGGTTGAACTTGCCTGCGGCTGCGAGGCCGGCCGGTCGATTGTTGCGACACCGTGAGGTTGATCAGTTCCCCGAGTGGGGGCCCTCGGTGAACGCGGTGGCGTGGTCCGTGGCCCACTGACGGAACGTTCGCGGTGGCGTTCCGAGAATGTCGGGCACCGTGGACGTGACGTATGCCGATTGTCCCATCGTGGCGTTCCATGCGGCGAGGAGCATGTCCACTGCCGGGCGCGAGGCTTGCGGAGCCCGGCGCCGGAAGTCGTCGGGCGCCAGTTCCTCGAACGTGATCGGGCGGCCCAGGACGTCACCGATGATGCTTACCTGTTCAGCCTGACTGAGTGACTCGGGGCCGGTCAGGACGTAGTCGCCGCCGGCGTGTCCGTCCTCGCACAGCGTCCGCGCGACGACCGCGGCCACGTCGCGATCGTCGACGGGGGCCGTCTCGGCCGCGCCGTACGGCCACCGGACCACGCCGCCGCCACGGATCGTATCTGCCCACCAGAGCAGGGCGTTCGACGCGAACATCCCCGGCCGGATGATCGTCGAGTCCATTCCGCTGGCCGCGATGAGCCGCTCGATCTCAGCGTGCAGCGCCGCCATCGGGTTCGGTTGCTGGAAGAACGGATGCGGGGTCCGATGTGGTGCGGAGAGGTAGACAACCCGCTGCGCGTGGGTGGCCAGTCGATCGACGACGGGCGCCGCGGTTTGCGGCGGGGCGGTCCAGACCAAGAAGACTGTGCTGACGGCGCGCAGCGCGGCGTCGAGCGATCCGGGCACGGTGAGATCACCGCTGACGATCTCCACGTTGGTGGGCAGCGCCGCCGCCGCCTCCGAGCGGCGCACGAGGGCGCGGACCGGCATGCCCGCGTCGGTCAGCACCTCGATCACGGCCCGTCCGATCCGGCCGGTCGCTCCAGTGACGAGCACCGGAGGTCCTCCTGCGGGCGTCAAGGCAGCCTCGCCAGCGTCAATGCAGTACTGCGGGTTTCGGATTCTTCCATGAACCAATGAAATCATTACCGAGTTACAAATGCAACCGAGTAACGAATGTTACCCTGGACCGGTGATCGAGCCGGTCGGGCTGCGGGCCCGCAAGAAGAGGCGAACCCGGGATGCGATTGCTGATGCGGCGATCTCGATGTTCCTGGCGCGGGGGTTCGACCAGGTTTCGGTGTCCGACATCGCCGCGACGGCCGAGGTGTCGAAACCGACCTTGTTCCGCTACTTCCCGACCAAGGAAGACCTGATCCTGCACCGCTTCGCCGACCACAGCGGTGAGGCCGCCCGCGTGGTGCGCGACCGCCGGCCTGATATCGCGCCGATCACGGCGCTGCACCGACACTTCCGGGCCGGTCTCGATCGCTTCGAGCCGGTTACCGGCCTCAACGATCACCCCGAGGTGGTGGCGTACCACCGGCTGGTGTTCACCACACCGAGTCTGGCGGGGCGGCTCATGCAGTACATGCTCGACGACGAGGACGCCCTGGCCGCCGTCCTCGGCCCGAGTATCGGGGCCCGACTGCAAGCCGCCCAGGTGATCGCGCTTCAACGCGTACTGGCCCGGGCCAACTGGCAGAAGATCGTCGAGGGGAGAACCGCACACGACGTGCAACCCGAGGCGATCGCCGATGCAGACCAGGCGTTCACCCAGATGCGCCACGGCATGGGCGGATCCTGACCCACTGCGAGGTAGCTCACTGCGAGGGTGCACTGCGCCCACGCCGCGGGTCTGTCAATTTAACGGCCCTGTCTCACATTCGGTGGTGACGGAGGGTGGCCGGTGTCTCTTCGACGAGATCAAGGCCCTCGGCTTCACCGGCTGCCTCAACCTGCTGCACAAGTACATCAACCAAGGCGCGGCAGCTCGCAGACTCCTGCGAGAACGGATCACATTTGGCGACCTTGCGCCTGGGGCTCCGCTACCCAGCGAACTGCGGCTGGTTCAGGAACACGGGTTGAGCCGTACGAGTGTCCGACAGGCGATAGCGCTACTCAGTTCGGAGGGACTCGTGGTCGTGGAACCGCCGCGCGGCACGTTCGTCCGCGCCGTCGAGCCGACCGAGACAGTCACTCTTCTCAAGGGCGACACCGCCACGGCGCGGATGCCCACACCGGCCGAGCGCCGCGAGTTGGAGATGGGCGAAGGCGTCCCGGTTATCGTGATCTTCCGCGCTGACGGCTCGCGCGAGCTGTATGCCGCCGACCGCATCCGGGTCGGCAGATAGCAACGACCGGCGTGACCTCTCGCTTGTAGTTTTGGGCGCAACGTCCGCGCCGGTTCGCGTGTGTCTCTGGCCTCGGGCGGCGATCCGTCACTGTCCGGCTGAACCCCTTCTCGTCCGACCCGGGGCGCCCCACAAATCCGGGTGGAGATAGTGATTGCGAGCACCAGCCTTCAAGACCGCGCGAAGCGTGGCAAAGTGCTCCGTTTCCGGCGGTAGGTCCAGGCGGTTTAGCAGCGTGAGCGCCGCCGCTGGTTCGAGGTCGCCGTAGAAGTCGTGGTAGCTGGTCAGCAAGCCCTTGAATAGCGCTGGGTGCAACTCGGTTACGGCGGCGACGGCCTCATAGACATCGTGTTTGTAGGCCCAGCGTACGGGCGCCGACGACGCGAGAATTCGGGCTGCCCTGCGGTGCAGCGGGCCGGTGGCCAGCGCGCTCAGGCCCAATCCAGCCCGTAGGTAGCGCACGTCGTCGCCGAGCAGCGCTGCGAACGCCACGCCCGCGGTGTCTTGATCTTCGAACCAGTCAACCCATAGTGAGTACTGCAGCTGCTCGCTTGCGTCGGGGGCTTCCAGGCGCTGCCGGTAACCAGCCCAAAAGGCTTCGCTGACCCCCGCGTCGGCCTGGTCAGCGATGAAATGACGGAGCTCGACGGTCACCCAGTATTCGTCCAGTAGGTCGAGAAGCCCAAGACCTAATCGGAGCCGCTCCCCCGGGGCTAAGCGGTCCTCGTCCAGTACGGCGGCCGCCCACTCGTGGGCAAGACCGCTGTCGCTGTGCTCCAGGTCACCCGACGGCAGGCTCTGCCGCCATCGCCCGGGCCCTAACGGTGTGACGCCCTGCTCCGCGAGCCAGCGCAGCGCCTCGTTCGCCTCTGGTGTGTGCACGCAAACAGCATGGACGATGCCGTCTACCCGCTGCCCCTTCACCGGATCCCAGTTCGCCGCCGGCCTTCCGATGCACCGATGGTCGTAGGGTGGTCCTCCTTAGAGCGGTCGGCAATAGGCGAGGTGGTCTGGTGATGCTGTCCC
>NZ_BOPC01000076.1 GCF_016863555.1 Micromonospora qiuiae
TCACAGCTCACCATGTTCACGTTCGGCTCACCGGCATGCTCGCCAAGGTTCGCTGGCACCGACGACACCGGCTCACCGGCGGCCAGCCGCAGGTCCACCTCCGACAGCCGGCGGGGCTCCTCACGCGACCGTGTGGTCCGTTACGAGCGCGGGACATCGCCCAGATGGTCGCCTGCGGGACTGCTGACATCGGCAGGGTCAGGGCTGGCCCGCTGCGGAGACGTCTCGTAGGAAATAAATTCGAGTAGGCTTCCGTCTGGATCGCGAAAGTAGACGCTCGTCCCCATCCCGCCGGCACCGAACCGGCGAACGGGTCCTGTTTCCACCGCAATCCTGTGTCTTCGCAGGTGTGCCACCGCGGCCTCGATCGGCCCCTCCCAGACGAAGCAGATATCACTGTTGCCGGGGCGAACGGGAAGACGGGCAACGTTGCCCGCGAGATCCATGCCCGGGCCATGGACGCTCAATTGGTTGGGACCGATTCGGAACGCAACGCGGTCGCCACCAACGTCGATCACCTCGGCACCGACGACCTCTCGGTAAAAGTCAGTGGAGACCCGCCAATCCGAGACGCCAATAACGGCGTGGTCCAGTCGAGTCACGCGCGCCATGACCCGATCTTACTTCACGATGCTGCACTCTTAGGTTCTAATGCTCGCGTGGTTCACTGTCGCGTATGGCATGGCGAAGAACTCGGCTGACGGCAGCGATGCCGGCGGTGGTCTCCGTCGTCACCTGGCGGTAACTGCCGATGGCAGCCGCGCCGGTTGCGATGTCCGACCTGCTGCTGGCCCTGGTCTACCTGGGTCCGGACGGTCAGGTGTACTGGGCGCGGCGGCTCCAAGGGTAGTTGGCGGATCTCCTCGTCCTGCGTCGGGCAGCCCGGCGCAGGACCGAAGCCAGAGACCTGTTGTGCGACACGCAGACCGACATCGCGAAGGCGGGCTCGAATGGCTGCCCGCCAAGGTCCGGGTGCCGGCCGCACCGTGCGGCGCGATCGCCCGCAGGGGTGGTCTCCCGTGGCGAGGGACAGGTGATGGCCGCTGCCGATACGCTGGGCCGGTCCGACCAACGGGCGCACACTGGTTCGGTGGCGCACTCCTAGGAAATCGACGGACATTGTCGACGTACCGCGTACGGGGGCGGAGCGTGGAGATTTCGTGTGAGTTGCTCAGGCTGGCATCGTGTCGCCAGGGCGCGACCGTCGCCCCCCTCTCCCTCCCAAATGGCCCGGAGAGTAGCCAGCAACCTGGTATTCGATAGCTGGGAGCATCGGATGCACTTCCGTCTACTTGGACCGCTGCGGGTCTCCACGGCTGCCGACGACGAGGTATGGATCGGCCGTCCGAAGCTTCGCCTCCTGCTGGTCCTTCTCTTGACCAGGGCCAACACCTCGGTTCCGATGGACACTCTGGTGGATGACCTGTGGGGGGCGAATCCGCCGGAGTCGGCCTTGTCGAATCTGCGTACGTATGTGTGGTCGCTGCGTCGGCTGTTGGCGCCGGCCGATCCGGCGACCGCGCCGATCAGCACGGATTCGTCTGGGTACATGATCGGTGTGTCGCCGGAGCGCCTGGACATGCTGACGTTCGAACGGTTGATCGCCGACGGCGCCGATGCACGCCGGCTGGGTGATCTCGAGCTGGTGGCCAGGCGGCTCGAACAGGCACTGAAGTTGTGGCGCGGGGCGGCGTTCGAAGGCATTCAACACACGAGCGACATGCTCGCCGCCACGGCACAGCGCCTGGAAGAACAGCGGCTCGCCGCGGTGGAGGAACTTTTCGACGCCCGCCTCGGGCTCGGGCGGCATGCCGAGGCGATCGCGGAGCTTCAGGGCTGGATCGTTCAGTATCCATTGCGGGAGCGGCTGTGGGAGCAGCTGATGCTGGCGCTCTATCGCCACGGGCGGCAGGCTGATGCGCTCGCCGCGTATCAGCAGCTACGGACGCGCCTGGTTGAGGAGATCGGGGTGGAGCCGAGCCAGCCGCTGCGGATGCTGCAAGCCCGGATCCTGCGATCGGATCCGGCGCTGGCGCCGCCGGCCGGCGTGGCCACGGTGGTATCTCCGGTGAATGGTGGGCTGATACCGCGGCAGCTACCGCTGGATGTCCCGACATTCGTTGGCCGAAAGGGTGAACTGGCCACGCTGGGCGAGTTGCTCGACCCGGACAACGGCAGCGGACATGGTTCGGTCGTGATCATCCACGGCCCTCCTGGCGTGGGCAAGTCTGCGCTGGCCGTGCACGCAGTTGAACCATGGGCCAGTCGCTTCCCGGACGGGCAACTGTATGTGAATCTCCGTGGGGCGACGCCAGGCGTCGAGCCGCTCTCTCCCGGCGAGGGCTTGGGCCGGTTCCTGCGAGCGCTGGGGGTTCCCGCAGCGGAGGTGCCGCACGACATCGAGGAGGCGGCCGGGCTCTACCGCACCCTGGTGGCCGCTCGACGGATGGTGATCCTTTTGGACAACGCCGCGACGGCGGATCAGGTGCGTCCGCTGCTGCCGGGCACGTCCCGTACCGCCGTGCTCGTCACCAGCCGTGCCGGCCTGACCGCCCTCGAAGGCGCCACCCACGTGGGTCTCGGCCCACTCGATCCGGACGCCTCGCGGGCAATGCTCGAACGCCTGATCGGCGATGCCCGTGCGGCGGACGACCCACCGGCCACCGCCCGACTCGTCGAGCTCTGTGATCGCATGCCGCTCGGGCTGCACGTGGCCGCCGCCCGGCTGAAGACCAGGCCTACCTGGGCCGTCCGGGATCTGGTGGAGCGCCTGACCGATGAGCAGCATCGGCTCAGCGAACTGGCTTCCGGTGTTCTCGCGGTGCGCAGCAGCCTGGGGGTGAGCTACGCGGCCCTGGCGCGAAGCGACGATCCGGGTGACCGGGCAGCGGCCCGCGCGCTGTGCCTGATTGGGCTGATGCCGGTAACCGACATCGACTCCCACACCGCAGCCGCCCTGCTCGACACATCGCCGGCCGAGGCGGATCGGGTCATCGAACGCCTGCTGGACGCCCATCTGGTCGAGGCGGTCGAGCCCGATCGCTACCGGATTCACGATCTGGTGCGGCTGTTCGCCCGAGAGGTGGCCGCCAGCACCGTCGCAGGCGGTGACGCCACCGCAGTGATCAGCAGACTGCTCAGCTACTACCTCGTCACCGCCCGCGACGCGACCCGGCTGCTGTATCCGTACCGCACGCACTATCCGGTGCCCGACGTGCCCATGACGCCGAAGCCGTTCACCGGAGCTGACGAGGCACGCCGGTGGTTGGAGGCGGAACGGGTGAACCTGCTGGCGGCGGCCCGCCAGTCGTGGCGTGGCCCGGACGAGCACGCCCGGCTCGGTATCGGGCTGGCGCTGACGCTGCACTGGTTCCTCCTCCTGAAAGGCTATTCCTGCGACATGTTCGAACTGAACGAGCAGGCCATCAGCCTGGCGCGGCAGGTGGGTGACCGGCGTTCGGAGGCGTATGCCAACGGCAGCATCAGTGGCGCCTACGTGGCTGTCGGGCGCCCCGAGAAGGCCGAGGCGCACATCGCGACGGAGCTGTCCATCTGCCGGGACATCGGTGACCGCTTCGGCGAGCAACGGGCGCTGGGTAACCTCGGGCTCAGCTACCTCATGCGGGACCGCCCCGAGGAGGCGATCGCGTATCTGGAGCAGCAGTTGACGGTGGCCCAGCAGATCGGCGCTACGGTCGGCGAAGTTTACGCCTTGAAATCCCTGGGCCGGGCGTACCATCAACTTGGCCGGCACGAGGAAGCGATCCGCTTCGTCGAGAAGGCCCTGGCCTGGTACGACGAGACCGGCGACGACTATCCCGGCTCCGGGGCGCTCACGCGGCTGGGCCTGATCTACATCGATCTCGGCTGCCTGGACCGGGCTGCGGAGCTGCTGGCCCGCGCCGTTGAACGCGCGCGCCGGATCCGATACCGGCAGGGCGAGGCGCTGGCCCTGGTCGCCCTGGCCCGCGCCTCGCGGCTGCTCGGCGCCATCGACAAGGCGGCCAGCTACGTCGAGGAAGCGGCCGCGATCACGGAAGCGCTGGGTATGACGCGGGTGCGGGCCTTGGCGGACATCGAGCACGCAGCAGTTCTCGACGCCGTCGACGGACAACGCGGGTAGCCCATGGCGCGGTGGAACGCCCTGCCGGCAGCCGCATAGGCGGTCATTCTCAGGATCATCTCGGACGAACTCGTCCTGTGTATGCGGCGTAGACGGAGCGTGTACGACCATCCATGAGACTTGGCGAATGGGTGGGGTATGCACAGACCACACGCCGGCCAGCCGGGCTGCCTGTCGACACGAACGCCCCCGGCCGGTGGTGGTCACAGAAGGGAACAAACATCGGGTGACGAACGTGGATCCAGACGCTGCCCGGGACAGCGCCGAGTACGTGCGGCTGCTTCGGCTACGCCGCGAGGCGGCTGGTGTGTCGTACCGACAGTTGGCTCTTCGTGCGCGGCAGTGCGCTCGCTCGCTGCCGCCGAGCACGGTCGCCACTATGCTGAATCGGTCCACTTTGCCCAGCCGTGACCTGGTCGCGACGTACATCCGGGCCTGCGGCGGCACCGATGCGGAAGTGGCCGCGTGGCTGGCGACACGAACGCGGATCGCAATGTCGGCCAACACCTGGCACCAGAGTCCGCCGGGCGTGGCCAGGATGCGCGGGCCCAGCAGCGCCACGATGTCCATCGAGCCGGTACTGCCGCGCCAGCTTCCGCCCGCAACCGCCAACCTGGTCGGCCGGCGACATCGGATCGCCGAGCTGGACGCCGCGATCATCGGTCCCGGACCCGGGCTGATCGTCGTCACCGGCGCGCCCGGCGTGGGCAAGACAGCGCTGGCGGTGCACTGGGCGCACCGGGTCAGCCCTCGGTTTCCGGATGGCCAGTTTTACGTCGATCTCCGTGGATGCAGCCCGTGCGCCTCTTCGGCGACGCAGGTCGCGCTCGTCCAACTGCTCGTCGCGCTCGGTGTGCCGGCCGGCCGGATACCCGCAGACGAACAGCAGGCCGTCGGCCTGTTCCGGTCGGTGGTCGCGGATCGGCGAGTCCTCCTGCTATTGGACGGGGCGGTTTCGGCCGAGCAGGTACGGCTGCTGCGCCCCGGCGGACCGGGTACCTGCACGGTGGTCACCAGTCGGGACAGCCTCGTCGGACTCGCCGTGCACGACAATGGCCGGTTGGTCGAGGTACCACCGCTGGCACAGAGGCACGCGGTCCAGCTACTGTCGCAGATCGCCGGTGAACGGAGGGTCGCGGCCGAGTTGGAGGCGGCTGGCGTGCTGGTCGAGCTCTGCGACCGCCTGCCGCTGGCGTTGCGGATCGCCGCCGTTGGGCTCGGCTCCGGCACGGCGGCTCCGCTCGCCGACCTCGTTGCCCGGATGCGCGCCAACGGGCCACTCGCCGCGCTGGCCCTACACAGCGACCCGGAGGCCGGGCTCGAGGCATGCTTCGCACCCTCCTACCACCGCTTGGACAACGCCTCGAAGCGGGTGTTCCGGCTGCTCGGGGCGCTTCCCGCGGCTGGGGTCACTGCGTTGGCCGCGGCTACCGCCCTGTCGGAGGCGGTCGGGTACGCGCAGACCGCGCTGTGCCGGCTCGCGGATGTGCACCTGGTCACCCGCCTCGACGACAACCGCTACCTGATGCCGCACCTGCTCCGCGAGTACGCACGCCAGCTGGCCGTGGGGCCCAGCCCGATTGCCAGAGGTCCGGAATCAGCGGGCGGTGGGCCTCCGGGGAGAATGTTCGTCCTGGAAGGCGCGGGAAATTCGTGACCTCAGGCTGGTGTGGTGTCGAGATACCCCGCCGCCTGGGTGAGGAAGAGGTCGGCATAGCGGCCCCGGGCACGCATGAGTTGGGCGTGGGTACCGTGCTCGATGATCCGGCCGGAATCCAGGACGTAGATGCGGTCGGCGCTGCGGACGCTGGAGAAGCGGTGTGAGATGAGCAGGACGGTACGTCCCGCGAAGAGATGACGGATGCGCACAAAGAGATCGGCTTCGGCTTGGGGGTCCAGAGCGGCGGTGGGCTCGTCGAGAATGACGAATGGGGCATCGCGGTAGAAGGCACGGGCGATGGCGAGTTTCTGCCATTGGCCACCGGAAAGGTCGGTGCCATCGGTGAATTCGCGTCCGAGGAGTGTGCGGTAGCCATTGGGGAGGCTCTCCAGGAGCGTGGCGACGCCAGCGGACTCGGCGGCGCCTCTGATGCGGCTGTGGTGGTGCGGCTCATCGACGCGACCGAAAGCGATGTTGTCGTGGACGGTGAGCTTGTAGCGGACGAAGTCCTGGAACACCACGGCGCAGCCGTGGCGTAGTTGATGCAGGTCGGTGACAGAGCAGTCGTCGCGGATCACCGTTCCTTCAGTGGGCGCGTACAGGCCGGCGAGAAGTTTCGCGAGGGTGGTCTTCCCGGAGCCGTTGGCTCCGACGAGGGCGATGATTTCGCCTTGGTGGAGTGAGATGTCGATGCCGTGGAGCGTGGGGCGGTCGGCGCCCGGGTACGTGAAGGTCAGATCGCGCGCCTGCAGCGCCCTGAACGGGAGTACCGGTTCGGCGGGCCCAGGAAGTGGCTCGACGGCTGCGCCTGCGAAGTTGTGCAGGTCCTTGAGAAAGTAGAGGGACTCCCCCGCGTCGTTGAACATTTGGCTGGCCATTCCCATGCGGCTGGACAGCAACCAGAGCCCGGCCAGGCCTGTGGATGCGGCGGCAAGGGACACCATGCCGACGTTCACTGACGCCCAGACCGAAACGATGACAGCGGCGATCAAAGCGCTGGACAGGAATTTGGCGCGGATCTCGCGTCCGGCATGGGTACGGATCAGTCGGGCCATGCCGTTCAGCTCCTGGGCGTATTCGCTGTCCCAGCGGTTGTGAAGGGTGGCGCCGAGGTTCAGAGCTCGGATTTCCTTGGCCTCGTCCCGGCAGGTGAGCAGCCGCTCCAGGTACTGGCGACGGCGGCGGTTCTCGGCCAGACCGTGGTGCATCGCGTACAGCGCGGTGCGCCGGTCCTTCGCGGCTTTGAACAGCGGCCACGCGGTGAGGGTTGCCAGGGGGAGCAGCCACCAGGCGATGGTGATGAACACGCCCACCACCACCAGCACGGTCAGCGCCACCTGCAGCATCGCGACCAGCATCACGACCACCGTGGCCGGCTTGTGCCGCGAGGCGTGCACCGCGCGCTGTAGCCGGTCGTGGAAGTCCGGGTCTTCGAATTCCCACAGCTCGGTGTGGGAGGCGGTATGTAACACCAGTGAGATGACGTACCGGTCCACCCGATCGGTGAGGATCTGCTGCCGCATCCCACCGAGCGTCTGCAGGATGCCACCTGCCGCACCGAGGGCGACCAGCACCATCACTCCGGAACCCAGCCGCCACAGGTCGCCTCCGGCATCGTCGCTGTCGGCGAGGGTCAACACGTCATCCAGCAGGCCCCGCAGCAACAGCAACGCACTGGCCAGGCCGAACGCGTTGGCCAGTTGAAGCCCCACCACGGTGAGGACCCCGCGCCGGTCCGCCGCCCAGGACATGCGTACGGCATACACCGCCGCCCCGCACATGTCGCGGACGGTGAGCCTGGGCGTCAACGGGTCCACCGCTCGATCCAGGTACGGTGCTCGACGCTGAGAAACGCGGCGTGTTCGGCGTAGTGGAAAGCATGGCCGGCGCCGGGAAGGAGGAGTAGGCGGGCGGTGCCGCCGTTGGCGACGATGGCTTTGTAGAGTTCGACCGATTGTTCGGGCGCGGTGGCGGGATTGGTGTCGTGGGTGCCGTGAGCCAACAGCACCGGCCGATCCAGCTTGTGGGCGAACTCCAGGGCGCTGAAAGCCCGGTAGATGTCCGGGGCCTGCCACAGATGGCGTTTCTCGTGCTGCCAGCCGGTCGGGGTGAGCGTGCGGTTGTAGCAGCCGCTGTGCACGATCGCTGCACGCAGCTCAGGGACATGGGCGAGGGCGTACAGGGCGAGGGTGGCGCTGAAGCTGTGCCCACCCACCAGTATCGGCCCGTCCACGGTGGCCATCGCAGCGCGCACCGTGTCGATGATCTGCCGGTGCAGGGATTCCACCGTGGCGTCGGCCGGCCAGTGCAACGGTAGGTCCAGGTTCGCCACCGCGTGTCCGGTGTCCAGCAGCGGAGGCACTGCCACCCGTTCTCCAGCGTGGGCGTTACGCAGCCACAACACCGTTGCTGGCTCGCCCGGATGGTGTGTGAGAGTGGCCTGGTGGCACCCCGTATCGATGCTGATCCTCGTCGCATGGGTGGGTTCGGGCGCTGGCGTCGCCTCCTGCCGCAGGGGCTCGTGCGGCGCGGGCTCGTGCGGCGCGGGCTCGTGCGGCGCCATCGTGACCGGACGAGGCGAGCCGGAGCCGTCCAGCGATACGGCCAGGCTGGACCAGGACAGCCCGTCCTCCGAGGCGGGGGCGTCCTCGGCGTACTTCAGATAGAGCTCGTCGTCCAAGGCAGCCAGACGCCCCACCACCAGTGGGTCGGTCAACACGGTCGCCGTGCCGGTGACCGGATTCAGCGCGGTGGGCCGGGCGGCGATGAGATCGGCGAGTTCGGCCAGGGTGGGCAGGAACTTCACGTACATCGGACCGGTCGCCTCCAGCGCCACCGGATCCCCGTGTGTCAGCGGGGTTCCTGCCGCTGAAGTCGACGGAACGAGCACCACGAGGCAGTCGCCCACCCAGGCATGGGGAGGCCACGCGTGAGAGGTCGCGGCCCGCACCTGATCGAACACCGTGACCGTCTGGGTGGCGTAGTCGGCCACCCACGGGTGGGCCCGCCGGTCCCGCACCACCAGCCCTGCGACGAGGGGCCGGTCGGGGTGCCAGGCCAGTCGTGCGGGCAGCACGTCGGTAAGGGGTAGGGCCCAACCCGGCGACGTACGGTCTGCGTGGATTTCGATATGGGTCAGCCATGGCCGGTCTACTGCGAGCCCGGCCAGGTCCGGGTCCACCCGCAGATCGCGCCAGGACGTGACGGCCGGGTTCGCCTGCGAGATCGAGGATCTCGCAGGAGCGGTCAGCTGCGCCCACGCGCCCTTCGGTGAGCTGTCCCTCCAGCTGTCAAGCATGTGCGGAAACCACGATCGAGTTGATCAGAGCCTTGACCGAGCCGATTCCGGAGACCGGTTCGCCGACGGGTCTGCCAGCGGCGTCGAGACCCTGCGCGCAGGGCACACCCATCTCCGCCATCGCTGCGGGTGCGGCATCATCGGGTCCGAGCACAGTCTCGGCGACCGCGTCACGGCGGGCCGGTTCCATCCCTGCCAGGAGCTTCTTCAGTGCCCGGCAGGAAGGGCAGGACTCGGAGGTGTAGAGCTGTACGCCGTACACCGCATGGGCGCGTTCCACGATCTGTTCTTCCTTTGCTGCTTCGATCGCGCGGGCTCGATGATCCAGCGCGAGGACCGCACCCGTGATCAGGGCGGTCGCTGCCACCGCGAACACCACGCGCGGCGCTATCTGGATGCCGGGGCCGATCAGTAGGGCGATGACCGCCAGCAGCACGCCGGCGGCGTTCATGAGGACGTGGGTGCGACCTACCGAAGCCAGCCGCGCCAGCCCGAAGCAGGCGCACTTCTGGCCGCGCAGCGCTTGGGCTGCGCCGGCCAGCGCCAGGTATGCCACCAGGCCAGTCACCGCGGCGAGGCGGCCAGGCGCCACGACGAGCAGCACCGCGCCGACCAACTCGGCGGCGGCGACCAGCCGCGGACCGCCGGGCGCCGCCAGCGGACCGCTGCGGATCGGCCAGGACAGTTTCTCGGCCGGCGCTGCCAGCTTCGCCACGCCGGAGGCGACGAGAGGGCCGGCCAGGACCGCCACCAGCAGATCAGCCAACATCGCTGCACACCACCCAACCGGCCACGATCAGAACCTGAGCCAACTGCCCTTCCGGTACGCCGCCAGCCAGCAGATCCTCGATCGCCACCGCCTGCGGCTCATCGCACTCGGCGATTGCCAGATTCACGCCGTTGACCAGAACCGCGCCGCCGTACGGCAATCGGGTCAGAGTCACCTGGGGCGCCAGTTTCAGCCTGCTCATGCTTGACCTCGCATCCAGTGGTCGGTCCAGAGCAACCGCAGCAGGGCCAGGGCGTGCTCGCTCATCTGTCGGGGCTCGCGCAGTGCTGCGGCGACCTGCTCGGCCGCGATCAGGCCTGCCGTCGCCAAAGGGGAATCAGCGACATGCGCCGCCAGTGTGTCCCGCCGTGCAGACAGGTGTTCCGCGGCGGCCAGGCGCAGCCAGTATCCGGGCGCCGCCCGCCGTACACGGGTGACACCATGCGCGTCGATCGCCTGCCACAGCGGCAGGTTGTTCCGGAACATGCCCCGTTCGACCCGGCCGATGTCGTCGGCTGAAAGGGCGGCCACCGCAGCGAGTACCTGCGGGTCGAGGGCGGGCAGCATCGCGTCGGCGTCCCCGCGCTCGGCCAACGCGGCGTCGGCCCTGCCCAACACCGGCGGAAGGGACGTGAGGTGGTCTTCCCACAGCGGAAGGCGCATCTGTCGTGCGATGTCGTACTCCTCCTGGCCGGCTTCGGTCAGACCAGGCAGGAAGTTCGTTCCCGGCGGCACCGGTGGCGGCTGAGCACCCGGCTGCTGCTTCTCCAGAGGGCCCTCACCATCGGTCATGGGCGCATGGACTGTTTGCTCCTCCAGAAGCTTGCGTGCCTCGGCCACTGTGGCCAGGGTCCCGGCCACATGAAACGGCTCGCATTCGAGGAGCTTCTCGTCGCTGATCTCGGCCTCGGGCAGCCGGATCGAGACCAGATCCTCCAGCAGCGCCCCGGTTGCCAGCGGCAGCTCCACCGCCGCGGACAGCCTCGCTACGAGGCGGCGACGCACCTCCACCTCGGGCATCGGGGGTCGTGGTACGTCGGTGGGAGACAGGTGATGATCCAGCAACTCTGCGGCGTCAATCGATACCTGTCGTAGCTGGAGGCCGGGTATCTCGGGCACCGGCAGGTGCGCGAAGGCCTCGCCCAGATCCGCGTGCACCAGGACCGGCCGCTTACCCGCCCGGTACGCCGCCACTGCCAGGAACGCCGAGGAGAGTCCACCGCTGTAGGCGATTCCGAACTCACCGTCGGGCAGCGCCGCACCGACCACGTCGATCAGGTTCCCCTTGGGGCTGGGCAACCCTGGAGCCTGCCGCCCTACCCGCACCCCGGCGGCGTCCACCCGCACCACCGTGCCGACCGTCAGCCGTTGCACCCCAGGCACACCCAGCGCGTCATCCGGCGCCGGTACGCTGCCGTGCATCAGAGCGACCAGATCCCACGTCTCCGGACCGGGAACCGCTGCGCCACCGGCGAGAGCGGTCAGATCCTCGCCCCACTCCAACCCCGAAGGGTCGATCCGGTAATACACCGGCAGCGTCGACGGCAACTCCAGCGCCAATTCAAACGAATCCTTCGAATTGGCGATCCGCAGCCCGGGAACCGCCGCTCCCGGGCCACTCGACCGCACCTTGCGCTTGGTTATCTCAACTCGGTTCATGCCCGAAAAACCTCTAGGTACGTCTCCTTGACAGGAAGGGATGTACTCACCACTTCGCCGTCACACTCCACCCACGCGTAGAACCCGGCCGGCGGTATTGCCGGCACCGTTTCCCGGCCCAGGTGGAACGAGGCCGGGAAACCCAACCGGCGCAGTCCTGCCATCACATACAGCGCATCCTCGACCGGAGCCAGGAACCCGACACTGGTGCGCTGCTCCACCCGCAACGAGGCCACGGCGTCGTCGACCCGCCGCGCCGGGCGGCCCGGCATCACCGGCGGCCACGATTCGATCCGGTACGCCCCCGTGTCGTCCCGTACCGACTCCAGAAACTCACGCGCTTCCATCCGCCCTGTCCCCTCCATCCCCTCGCGTTGCTGTCATGTGTGGGAGTCGCAGCTCGGGCGGCCCTGCCGGATGCAAGGCGGGCAGCATCAGTGCCCGATTCATCTCGATTGCGCTGGGTCGGGCCGCTCATCGAGTGGCCCGACCCAGCTTCCAGTGGATGCTCGGCACCGCTAGAGCCCGTACGGGCCAGCGCCAACGACCAAGGCGAAGACGCCTCAGCCGGGACGGCAGTGACCGTCCGCCTTCCATCCGTCGTACAATCGGCAGTACAGGCCATCACAGCACGCGAACGTGAAGAGGCAGGCACCCCCTTGCCTCGTACATTCCTGCGCCACAGTGGACTGCGACGCAAACATGTGCTGCTGGAGGCTGTTGCTGGCCAACCTACCCACAACAGAAGTCGTGATCATAATTTCACCTCCCTCGGATCGCTTTCATTTATTCGCCGGAGCGAATCTTCAAGAATTAGAGCATGAACGATCACATCGGTCGAGGATCAGCTGTGCCGTCGATTTGACCAGAATCGAATTGACGAGGTCAGCTGGCCTTGCGTTTTTCACCCATGCGGCATGGTCGGCGGGTCAGTGCATTGCCGAGAGGGCTACGCCGGTACAGCACGTGCTTGCCGTCACGCCCCCGGTCGAGAAGCCCGGCCCTGTGCAGGATGCCCAGGTGATGGGAGACGGTGCCGGCCGACAGGTGGTGGCGCCGGGCGAGATCGGCGGTGGTGTGAGTGATGTCGAGATCGGCCAGCAGCGCGGCACGGGTCGCGCCGACAAGCTCCGTGAGGTCCCGCGACACCTGCCGCGGCGGCTGCCGTCCCGACGCGGCGGTGGCTCTCCCGGCAGCGGGAAAGTAGATGGCCACGGTGCCGTCGGGACGGCTGCTCATGAGGACCCGGTCGCTCAGAAAGGCGGAGCCGACACACCACAGCCCCGAGCCGGCGGTGAGCCGGGCGCGTGGCGGGACGTCGACGAGGAGAGTGCCGCCGCTCCAGGCGAGGTGCCGGCTCAGGTCAGCGATGGCCGCCTGCACCCCGTCGGCGGCGAGCAGTCGCGCCCGGTGATCGAACTCCAACTCCAGGTCGGCCCGCAACCCGTCCCAGTACGGGGCCAGGGCAGCCTTCCAGTAGATGCTCAGCTCATCCGCCAGGGTAGCCAGGTAGGCGTGCTCACCGCGGGCGTCCAGCAGGCGGGTGGCCAGCGGCAGAGCGGGGTCGCCGAGGCCCGTTCGCTTCGCCGCCGTGATGGCACAGGCCAACTCCTGCCGGATCGCCCCTGCCGGTGTGGTCACCAGTGCGTGTAGTTCCTCGTCGAGTGAGGACGGGTTGCCGGCCGTCACCGGTAGGAGAAAGTCCGGCAGGTACCCGCCGAGCCCGATGATCTCGCGCAGCAGGCGCGGTCTGCCCGGCGCCAGCCGCCTGCGCGCATCGCTCCACCACCGCTGGATCCACGGTGTCTGGTCGCCGCCGGTGGCCGCCCACAGCGACAAGGTGGCCTCGCTCAGCATCGACCAGCCGAAGCGGACATTTCTGAGCCCTTCGGCGGGAATCTCAACCGCCTGCACCACGCCCGCCCCTCGGGCCGGCCAGCCGGTGAAAGCCGCAGGGCACCGGTTGACCCAGTCTCCGTCGGAGAGGCGAAATAGACATGCGCAACCTCCATGGCACACCCGTCGGCCCAAGCACCCCACCCGGTCGGTAAGGCACCACAAACGGTCCTCGTCCGTTCCGGTGGACACAAGATCGAACGCCGTTCGGAAGGCTTCCGTACATCCCGCCCTCGCAATAGGACGGTGGCCACCTTGGCCCGCGCAGCCACCGGCCGGCCAGCCTGAGCCGCTCTCATCCGGCATCGTCACGCAGGATGCCGCACCTCGTGATCTGCGAACGAGATACCGCAACTCGCGGCCTCAGCGACCCCACACACCCCAACATGCCGCAACTCGCGCCGCTCAGAGGACGAGATACCCCGGCATGCCGCAACTCGCGCCCGCCCGATCGGCCCGAACACCCCGACATCCCGCATCCCGCCCCGCCACCACCCCAGGGACCGGCCTGGACCCCAACCCCGCCACCACCACCTACTGCCGGTCTCTTCAAGCCGAGGGTGTCGATGATCGCGTACGGGCATCAAGTCCGCTTGCTTTCGTCACCGAGGACAGCGGTGCGCCGGGGCAGGGAAACCGGCCATGGGTCGGCCAATCGGAGGGCTTGACCCCGGCGCTCAAGGCGCGGGCGAAAGTACCTAAGCACGTCAGATTCCTCGTCGTTGCCGTGCCCCTAATTTTGGTGGTGCCGGCCGGGGTCTGAACGCCTCGGAGCGGGCCGCTGGGTCGATCCGCCCGACCATCCATGATCAGAGGAGAAACCGTGACCGCCTATGTGATCGCACATCTTCGGGACCCGGAGGAACTCCACCCGCAGGTGCTGGAGTACATGGAGAGGATCCAGGCGACGATGGACCCGTTCTCCGGCCGTTTCATCGTCCACGGCGGGCCGGTGGATGTCCGCGAGGGCCAGTGGCCCGGGAGCGTCGTCATGCTCGAGTTCCCGTCAGCCAGCAACGCGCGGGACTGGTACGAGTCGGCCTCCTACCAGGCGATCCTGCCGCTACGAGCGGACCACCTGGAGGGTGAAGTGATCATCGTCGAGGGTGTCGGGCCCGACCATGATTCGGCCGCGATGGCCGCTGAGCTCAGGAAGGGCTCTGCTGTTCGTCAAACGCCGACGTCGTAGTTGAAGCCGAAGGCGCGCACACCGGTCTCCGTACGGGGCCGGTGGCTCGTCTTCGGCCCGAAGGCGACGTAGGTTCCCGGACCGTGGATGCTGTCGCCTTCGATGACTTCGCCGCTCACGACGAAGTACGCCTCGCCGTATGTCTCGTGGACGTCGAGGTCCGGCCATTCAGTGCCCGGGGCGATGTCGATCACCCATGTCCTGATCCCCGGCATCCCCGGGAGCGCCCGTACGTGGACGCCGGGACCCAGTTCGACCGGCGGAACTTCATCGACGTTCACGGGGAGCATCTGCCCAGGTAGAACAGTTTTCGGAGTGATCATCGAGACAAGATCTCACAGCCTGAGTTGATCGGCGAATTCCTTGAGCTCGCCTCGTGAGACGACGCCGAGCTTCGGATAGGCCTTGTAGAGGTGGTAGCCCACCGTCCGGTGGCTGAGGAACAACTGCGCGGCGATGTCGCGGTTGGACAGGCCCTGCGCGGCGAGCCGGGCGATCTGCAGTTCCTGCGGGGTCAGCCCGGCGGCCATGCCGCCGCCGGCCCTCGGGCCCTGGTCCTGGGCACCGGTCGCGGTCAGCTCACCACGGGCGCGTTCGGCCCACGGCCTCATGCCGATCCGGTCGAAGACCTCCACGGCATCGCGCAACGGCCCGCGCGCCTCGGCCTTCCGCCGAGCCCTGCGCAGCCACTCGCCGTAGAGCAGCGCGGTCCGGGCGTACTCCAGCGCGCGGCCGTCCTGGTCATGCAGTTCGAGGGCCGCCGTGTAGAACGCCTCAGCCCGGTCGTCGGTGGCGAGCAGCCCTCGGCAGCGCAGCACGAGCGCGTCGGCCCACGGCTGCCGGACCGATCCGGCCCACCACTCAAAGCGTGCGAGAGGCTCGGCGGCGCGTTCCGGCGCACCCACCCGTACGGCCGATTCCACCAGGTCGGGAGTGGAACGGGTGGCACATATGTGATGCCGCATCGGCTCGCGGGTCAGACGCTCGAAGCGGGCGAGCGCCGCCTCGGGACGGCCGAGGCCGAGGTCCAGCAGCCCGAGCGACCAGTGCGCCCACGGCGCGCCAGGAGAAATCGTCCCGGGGGTAGCCCCCGCCAGCCCTTGCTCGGCGTTGCGCCGGCAGGCCGCCTCCTCCCCCTTGGCCGCGTCGAGGTAGGCCAGTACGCTGCTGAACTGGCTGACCCACTGGTGCTGGCCGGTGTCGCGGGCAAGTCCCAGGGCCTCACTCGCAGTGGCGAGTGCGTCCAGGTGCCGTCCAGTGAACACCTCACCCTCGACCACGAAGAACAGCACCGTCGGCAGACGCCCGGCACCACCCCGGGCGCGGTGTTCGGCGGCAAGCGCGATCGCCAGCTCGTAGGCGTCGGCGTCCTGACCCGACGCGAGCGCCGCCCCGCAGAGGATCATGATCGCCTGGTCGGAAGCCTGGCCGCCCCGCCGCATCGCCGCGAGGGTGTCGCCCAGCGGCGGCGGCTGCTCGGAACGGCTCCGGTCGAGGTGAACAAGGTAGCGCCCGACCGGCGCGAGTGGGTCCGCATCGTCCAACGGCAGCGCGCCCAGCAGGTCCAGCGTTGCCGCGAGCTGTCGTTCCCCCAAATACCAAGAGGTGTGCACGGCCTGGATCAGCAACACGGCAGCCCGGGCCGGATCGGCGTCACGGATGAGCTCGGCGCCGTCGAGTAGCAACCGGTGAGCGGTGGAGTAGGAGCCCTGCCAGAAATCCGCGAGGGCACGCACATGAGCGACCCGCGCCTTCACCGTCGGCGACTTGTCCAGCCGCCGGGCCGCGCGGCACCCCAACGTTCTGGCACGCTCCAAGTCCCCCGCCTCCAGCGCCGCCTCCGCCGCCAGCGCCTCGCGGTGCGCCCTCGCATCGGGCTCGACGGTCAACCGGGCTGCCCGTTCGTACGCCGCCGCGGCGGCCTCGTGGCCGCTACGTTCGCGGGCGCGGGCGGCGGTGCGTTCCAGCGCGGCGGCAACCTCCTCGTCGGCTTCGGTAGCGGCGGCTGCCAGGTGCCAGGCCCGGCGGTCGGCATGCTCCGGACCGAGAGCGGCGGCGAGCGCGCGGTGGACGGCGAGGCGTTGCCCGAGCGGCGCCCGTTGATAGACAGCGGCGCGGATCAGTGGATGGCGGAAGCGGATCGCGGTGCCGTTGATGTCGCCGTGAAGCACGAGGCCGGCTCGCTCGGCGGGGGCCAGGTCCTCGATGGCCGCCCCCAGCGTGGCGGCGGCACGCAGGATCACGGCAAGCTCGGCGGTCTCGTCGGCCGCCGCCACGAGGAGCAGGCTCTGGCTGGCCTGCGGCATCCGGCTGACCTGGCCGTGAAAGGCCAGTTGTAGGCGGCTGGTGAGCGGGAGCGCCCCCGGCGGGAACGCGCTGCCATTTTCGGCGGCCAAGGCGGCCGGCAGCTCCAGCAGTGCCAGCGGGTTACCGCAGGCCTCGGCGAGCAGGCGGTGGCGCACGGCGGGTGTGAGCGGATGCCGGTCGAGCAGGGCCGCGGCCGCCGCCGGGGCCAGCCCGGTCAGGCGCAACTCCGGAAGACCTGGGGCGGGGAAGGTTCCCTCGCCGTCCCGAACGGCGAAGATCATGACCACCCGCTCGGCGTGCAGGCGCCGGGCGGCGAACAGGAGAACCTCCCGCGACGCCCGGTCGAGCCACTGTGCGTCGTCGACAAGGCACAGCAGTCCCGTCTCGTCCGCGTACTCCGTCAGCAGGGACAGCACCGCCAGCCCCACCAGCATCGGCTCGCAACCGTCCGCGGGCCCGAGGCCAAACGCGGCCTCCAAAGCCGCGCGCTGCGGGCCGGGCAGCGCGGCGAGGGATCCGAGCGCCGGGCGCAGCAACATCTGCAGCCCAGAGAAGGGCAGCTCCGCCTCGAACTCGACTCCCGTACCGCGGACCAGCCGCATGTCCCCGGCCGCCGCGGCGGCATGGTCGAGCAACGCCGTCTTGCCGATGCCGGGCTCGCCGCGCAGCACCAACGACGAGCTGGTGCCCGCCCGGGCACCCGCCAGAAGTTCGGCGATCGCGTCCTGTTCGGGCTTTCTTCCGTGCAGCTCCCCCGCGCCCATCAGCCCATCCTGGCATCGTCCGACGGTGGGCAATCGGCCGCCGTGGACCGTGAGTTTCGTGCCGATGACGACGTTGGCGATCGGCTCGTCCGCCGCGTACCGCCGTATCTGGTCGACCAGAGCCGGGGGCACGGGGCGCCGACGCGGCGGTCAAGCCGCCGACGCTGTACCGCCGCCGCAACGCGGCGCGGTACTGGCGGATACGACCGGCTGGAGAATCGCTCAGTGTCGGCGTTTCGGCAGGACCAGCAGTGTGATGGAGTTCGCCGGGTACGTCGCCCTGACGCTGCCGCTGATCACCGGGAGATCCGCTCCCCGCCTGATCGAAGTGAGATCGGCTGCACCGTAGGTGAAACGCTGTGCCGTGCGCTGGCCGTTGAAGCCGGCGACCGCCAACCGTGAGGTCAGATCGTTGCCGGTCTTGTTGATCACCATGACGGTCAGCGCCTTGTCGGATGAGCGTTGCGCAGCATAGACCGCCAACCGCCCCTGGTCGCTGCTGACCGCCGATACGCTGACCTCGCCGAACCGGCTGCCCGCTCCGTCGTAGTTGCGGTACATGCGGAACGCATACGCGCCGGGGTCTGTGGGTTTCGGCTCGCCCCAGATCGTGGCCAGATCCAGGCCCTCGCGCCCGAATATCCCGAGAACGTCGGCCTGCGCCAACGCGCCGTTGATGTCGTCGAGCGCGCCCCAGTTGTACTCGGTTATCGCAACCTTCGTACCCGGGTAGTACTGCGCCACCCACGCCTTCATCGTGCGGATCAGCTGCAGCGGCGGCGCGTTCACGCCGCCCGGACCGATCCACGACTCGTCTACGTATGTCGGATCCCACAGCGAGCGCGTGGACCGCAACCGCAGCGCGTTGGCCTCCGGGTCCTTACCGCCGCTGATCTGCGGGTAGTAGTGCTGGTCGAAGTAGTCGAGGAAGCGCTTCCCACCGTGGACGTCGCTGAAGTCCTTCATGTTTTTCAGATACCACTGGGACAGGTTGAGCCCACCGTGCGCAGCAGCGTCCGCGCCCGGCGCACACCCGTCCAACCCGGACGCCACCCATTCGCAGTAGCCCCAGCCGGACGGGCCGAGCACTGCCGCGCTGGGGTCGGCGGCCTTGATCGCGGCAGCGGTCGCCGTACCCTTGCTGCCCAACTCGTCGTACGTCACGGGTTCGGGATGCACATCGCGGTGCGTGGAGCTCCACAGCACTGGCTCGTTGTCGAGCTGGTAGATCGACACGCCGCCCCGCGACGCCGGACCGAACTGGCGCACCAGATGCGACACCATCTCGCCGGCGAACGACGCGTCCACCTGGATCGAGGTGTCCGTGGGCACCGCCCCGGTGAGGTTCGCGTCGTTGAGCCGGCCGTTACCGCAGTTGGGGTCCCACGGGTCGAACGCGTCCTGTGCTGGGAAGCGGGTCGCCGGGAAACCGCAGGCGAACGGGTGCGACTGGGGCGAGTCCTTCGCCACCCACCCGATCAGCGGCACGGTGACCACCTGCTTGGTCCCACGGTCCCGGTTGGTCTTGACGAACGACTCAACCGTGTTGTCAGGCCCGGCCACGATGTTCTCGAAGTACCAGTCGCTGCCGGTGTTGTAGGTGTGGTTCTTGAAGTTGTAGCGGCTGCTCGCGTTGCCACCCCAGCGCGCCACCGGCATGCCGAGCTCGGCGACGAGCGCCGGATCACCACCGTTCATGCCGTAGACGTCGGGACTGATCACATGCCGAGCGGCGGAGACGTCCACGGACAGCGTGAGCACGCCAGCGGCCGCTGCCGGACCGGGGACGGTCTGTGCGGCCAACAGCCCCGCCACGAGAGATCCGGTCACACCGATGGCCGTGGCCGACCGTAGCTTGCGCCGTCGTTGAGCACCCACCAGAGACTCCCGCCGCCAACCAGTCAGAAACACCGAACCAGCTCCAGAATATTATTGTTCATCTATGTATTGTCAATCGGCGGCAGCCTGATCAAATGCGGTTCCTGCCAGCCGTCGCCGGCAACGTGGCCCGGTTCAGCCGGCACATGGCGCAACTCCGCTCACCATCCGCCCGGTCGCGCAGAGCCGACACGAGAAGAGGTTGACGCGACGATGCCCATCGCGCATCGTCGATTTACGTCGACAGTCTCGAATGCGCGACACGGGAGGGACTGATGAAGGCCTTCGTCACCACCATCTCGGCTGCGGCCCTGCTGCTCCTGGCCACGAGCAGCGCGCCCGCCGGCCGGCCGGCGGCCGACGCGCCCTGCAAGGGGCAGATCCACGCGAATCCGGGGTTCGAGCGCGGCACCACCGGCTGGACCGCCGGCCCCCGCATCGTCGTGCTCGGCGACGCGGCCCGGCCCGCGCACACCGGCCGCGCGTACGCCACCTTCGCCGGACTGGACGTGACGCGTACCGACCTGCTGCGCACCACCGTCACGGTTCCGGCCGACTGCGACCTGACGGTCCGCTTCTGGGTCCGGACCACCACCACGGAGACCAGCCGCGGCGATTACCTGAACGTCGGGCTGGCGGTCACCGGGATACCGCCGAAGACGAGATTCTCGCTGGCCTTCGACGGCGGGTCGCAGTGGCGGCAGTACGCCATGTCGACCGGGACGGCGCCGACCGAGCGCACCGCGACGGCCAGCTTCGTCGCCAGCGAGACGGCCGGCAACGGCGTCACGGCCTTCGACGTCGACGACGTGACCTTCACGTTGAGCTGACCACGGCGCTCTCGAACAGCGGCATGCACGGATGCCGCTGTTCAGCTGACGGCCAAGAAGTGTCACTGCTGTGCCCGGTCCTGCTTGCACCATTCGACTACATCGGCGGGTGTGGCGCGCCACCACGACTCGTCCTCGGCCAGGTGCCGGAGCACGCCGGCGAGGTGGCGGAAGCGGAATGGCTGTCCGGACAGCCACGGCGCGAGATGCAGCGCCATGAGGCCCGCTGCTGGCTCCGTCGGCGACGAGAACGTCGGCTGCCTCCTCGATCGCCCGGGCCTGATGCTCAGGGTCGACGCCGCGGAGGAAGGCCATGTTCACGTCGCTGAGATCCCAGCCGGGGAATGCCGGGATGGGGGCGAACGCCGCGTCCGCCGGGCGGAGGCACGATTCGGCGTGGTGGGTCTCGCTCCCACTCCACCGCGCCGAGGTCCAGCACCACGGCGAGCGCCGCGGGTTTCCCGTCCGGCCACCGCAGTGGCGGCCTGCTGGGCAGTGCGGTCCACTCGAAGTGGCGAAGCGGCGGATCCGATGTGGTTGACCCATCGCGAAGGGGTGCACTGGCAGACACATCAGCCGCGGCCGACCGTCGCGGCGGTAGTCGTCGGCTAGCTGGTCGTATTGCGCGATGCAACGCGCGGCGTACCCGGCTCCTTCCACATGGGCACGCATGAGCGGGCCGTCGTTCAGCTCGTAGCTGTAGGGCAGCGCCACCAGCCATCCGGAGCTGGTGCGCAGCGGCGACGGGAAGTCGTCGTGCACCCAGTCCGCGTGGTACTCCATCCCGTGGCGTGCCCCTCATTGGCGGTGATGAACGGACCGAGCATGCCGCGGGCGGGATAGCCGAGGTGGCGGCGGGCGATCTCCTGGCACAGGCCGTAGAGCTCGCTCTCTTCCTGCTCGTTCATACCCTCCACGTAGCGGGTGTTGTAGACGCCGTGGCACATCACATCCCACTGCCGCTCGGCCATGGCGGCCGCGATCGCCGGATAGTGGTCGAGAACGGCCAGGTTGAGCGAGACCGTACACCGCACTCCGATACGATGCCGTTGTCGTCGTCGATCCCAGCTTCACCCGTTCCCGCCGTGCTGCGGACACCAGCGAACTGTCGAAGCAGGCCGCGTATCCGGCGGCAAAAGCTCCTCCGGGTCGGTGCCAGCGCCCGGGGATGTCCTCCCCCACCGGATCCGGGCCGAACACGGCGTCCCTCCGGGGTGTGGCCAGGGCGGTCAGCGCTGCCAGGCTACGTCAGGCCGCCACCTCGGCTGAAGACGACGGTACGTAACCAGCGGTCATGTCTCCCGTTGGCGCCAATCGCAGGCCGGTGCAGACAGTTGCGCCCGGCCTGCGGCCCAGATGCGGACGGTCAGGTTTTGTTGGCAGCCCGGCCCACCCCGAGGCCGCGTGCGGCGTGGCTCATGGCCTGAGCCATCCGAGAGGGCAGCGAATCCGGGGCCGGAATCCGCACCGGACGCACCCGTTACACCGAGAACCGACGGCGGGTCCTGGTCACCCCAACGGACGCCGCGCACACCATCGAACAAGACATCTATTTTCCGGTCGGCGCTGCCGGCGCACAGGCTCTTCGCAGGTATGACAAGGATCAACTCGCGACGATCCTCGACTTCCTGCAGACCGCCCGTCAGGTGCAAGAAGACCAGGCCGCACGGGTCAGCACGCCCCCCGCGCAGCCCCGGGCGTGACTCGCGGCACGAGATCGCCACCGGCGAGGCGTACGCCTGGACGCAGTCCGCCAGTTCCGCCGATGTCACATCCGCCGCCCGGCCGGTGTCTCCATGGTGTGACGACCTAACCGTCGACACAGCCAGCGACACAGGAGGAAACATGGAGCACCCGACCCGCATCCCCCCGGCCGAGATCACCGGTCTCAAGGGAGCGCTGATCAAGCGAATCGTCCGGAAGAAACTGGGCAAGGTGCCGACGGCGGTGGGCGTCTACTGGCACAACCCCAAGGTGCTGTTCGCCAGCTCCGGCTTGGGCGGCAAGCTGCAGAAGTGGAACGCCTGCGACGAGAACCTGAAGTCGTTCGCCCACATGGCGGTCGCGTCGCTGATCGGCTGCACGTGGTGCCTGGACTTCAACTACTTCGAGGCCCGCAACAGGGGGCTCGACGTGGAGAAGGCGCGCGAGATTCCGCGGTGGCGGGAGGCGGACGTCTTCACTCCGCTGGAGCGGGACGTCCTGGAGTACGCCGAGGCGATGAGCCAGACACCGCCAACCGTGACCGACGAGCTGGTGGACCGGCTGCACGCCAAGCTGGGACCCGCCGCCGTGGTCGAGCTCACCTCGGTGATCGCGTTTGCGAACATGACCACGCGTGGCAACGTGGCACTCGGCATCGAGTCTGACGGCTTCGCCGCCGCGTGCGGCCTGAAGCCGCTGGCCGAGCGACCGGGAGTAGCGTCCGCGTCATGAGCGAGGACCCCTTCATCGCCCACCGCAGCCTGCTGTTCACCATCGCCTACGAGATGCTCGGCTCGGTCGCCGACGCCGAGGACGTGGTGCAGGAGACCTGGCTGCGGTGGGCAGCCCTGGTCGACACCGAGCGCCGCGAGGTCCGCAACCCACGGGCGTACCTGGTGCGGATCTTGACCCGGCTCTGCCTCAACCGGCTGCGCACGCTCGTGCGGCAGCGCGAGGAGTACGTGGGCGAGTGGCTGCCCGAGCCCCTGCTGACCAGCCCGGACGTCGCCGAGGACGTCGAGCTCGCGGAGAGCGTGTCGATCGCCATGCTGGCGGTACTCGAGACGCTGCTACCGACAGAGCGCGCGGTCTTCGTGCTCCGCGAGGTCTTCGACGTGCCGTACGACGAAATCGCCGAGGCGCTGGGCAAGTCGGCGGCGGCGGTGCGTCAGATCGCGACGCGGGCCCGCAAGCACGTGGCGGCGCGCCGGCCGCGGATGTCGGTGAGCCGCGCCGAGCAGGAGCGGGTGGTCGAGCGGTTCCTCGCCGCACTGGCCACCGGCGACGTGCCCGGACTGCTCGAGGTGCTGGCTCCTGACGTGCTCGTCGTGGGCGACGGCGGCGGCCTGGCCCCGGCAATCCCGAAGCCGGTCCGCGGAGCCGCGAAGCTTGCCCCGGTGATGGCCCGCTTCGCCAAGGTCGCGCCCGGCGCCAACGCTTTCATCCTCGACCTCAACGGCGGCATCGCAGCGCGCATCGACCCCGGCGGCGAGAACGACACGGCCGTGTCGTTCGTCATCGAGAACGACCGGATCACCCAGATGTACGCGATCCGCAACCCGCACAAGCTCGAGCGGCTGGATGAGGTGGCTGAGCTTCGACGATGAGAAAGGCGACCCCGGCCGAGGCCTGCGCGCGGGACACCGCAACTTGTGGGCCTGCGCGCGGGATGCCGCAACTCGCGGGCTCAACCGACCCGGAAACCCCAACATCGCGCAACCCGTGCCACCCGCAGGGCGGGATAGGCCGACATCCCGTAACCCGTGCCCACCCTGGGCACCCGAACACCCCGAGATGCCGCAACCCGCGCCGTCCACATCCCCAGGCACAGCGGCCACCACGCCTGGATCTCGCCTGCATCGCCCCCGCGCCTGATGCGGCACCCAGCTGCGGCATCAACTGGCCCGACCAGGTCACCGCGCACCCGGACCGCAGCCACCACAACAACCGCCTCGACCATCGCCGATCGCCGTTTCGCCGTAACGGCGGTGTCCCGACCCGATCGGACACCGCCGTACCGACGAAACGGAGTCAATCAACTGGCTGCGGAAGCCAGCACTGTCGCCGGCGGCCATGCCACAGCGGCATGGCTCCATCCTCTGGCTTGCCCGCCTCGGCCCGCCTCGGCCCCATCGCCCTATTGCCGGTCGCTAACCCGGAACAGGTCGAGCAGCGATACCCCCAACGCCGAGGCAACCGCCTGAACTGACCGAGGTTCATGGCCGTCGCGCCAAGTTCCCGGCGTAGTCGACCGCTGCAGGCGCAACCGCCACCACGGAAGAGATTGACACATATCGCTTTACTGCCTAGGATTCGTCGAATCGATTCGACTTCCTGACCTTCACCTGGTCTTGGCGATAGTCGGTGGCTGCGTACGTATCGTGACAAGGAACCGGGATGACTGATCTACCCGTAAGTCGCAGGGGTGTCCTCGCCGCCGCCGCGCTGACCGCAGGCTCGGTCGGTCTGGCCTCGACCACGGGCGCCCAGCAGGCCGCAGCGGCACCGCCGGGGGTCACACTGCCCGACCGGGGGATCTACGACACCCGGGCCGCGACAGCTTGGACGGACGGTTTCCTGATCGGGAACGGCGAGTACGGGGCTGTCCTCCATGGAGTGCCGACGCTGGAAAAGGTGATCTTCAATCACCATCGCTTCGTGATGCCCAACGGTAGCCGCGGCGTGATCCCGCCGGTGATCTCCGGCCGGTTGAACGGGGTGCGGGACAAGGCGCTGGCCGGAAACTACGGTGGCGCCAACGCGGACTTCGCCGCAGGCTGGAGCCTGCGCTGGACGCAGACGTACCATCCCGGCTTCGAGTTGCAGATCAGCACCCCCGGCATGACCACCACCAACGGGTACGCCCGCCTCACCGATTTCCGAACCGGCGAAGTAACGTCCACGTGGACGGACGGCAGTGGCACCTGGACCCGTCGCGCCTTCGCCTCCCGAGCCGACAAGATCATCGTGCACGAACTCATTCCCGCGTCCGGCCGGTCGATCGACGCGACGTTGAGCGTCAATATCTCGCTGGCCGGCGTCCCGAGCTCGGTCCGCTTCAGCACCCTGGCCACCGTCAGCGACGGCTCCGGCTACCTGAACCTGCGAGGCGCCTACCCGTCCGGGCATGCGGCGTTCGGCTTCGAAGGCGTCACCCGGGTCGTCCCCACCGGAGGGACGGTGACCGCGAACGGGTCGACCATCGTCGTCACCGCAGCAGCCCGGCTCGTCCTGCTGACCAAGCTCGACCGGTACGAGTCGTCCACCGCGTGGGACGCCAAACCATTGCACGCGGCGCTGGCGGCAGTGAGCGCGGACTACGGTGCGCTGCGGACTCGGCACATCGCCCAGCACTCGGCGATGTACGACCGCTCGCGTCTGGACCTGGATGTTTCTGCCACCGACCGCCAGCTGTCGACAAGTGAGCTGATCACGCGGCAAAACGCCAATCGCAACACGATGGACCTGGCACTGCTGGAACGGCTCTACGACAGCGGCCGTTATCTGTTCATCAGCTCCAGCGGAGTGCTGCCGCCCCGACTGACCGGGATCTGGGCCGGCACCTGGAACGGTGCCTGGGCCGACGACTTCACCACCGACGCCAATGTCAACCTGCAGGTTGCCGCCGGCAACATCCTCGACCTCACCGATGCCATGCAGGGCTACTTCAACCTGGTACTCGGCCAACTCGCCCACTGGCGGACCAACGCCCGGAACCTGTACGGCGCCCGCGGCTTCCTCGCCCCGTCCCGAACCGACGGCGAGTACGGGTACATGCTGCACTTCGACGGCGGCTTCCCCGGCCACTGCTGGACGGGCGGCGCCGACTGGCTGTTCTACCCCTTGCTGGAGTACTACCAGGTCACCGGCGACCGGGCGTTCCTGGCGGACAAGTTGGGCCCGGCGCTGATGGAACTGGCCCTGTTCTACGAGGACTTCCTGACTCGCACCGACGCGTCCGGCCGGGTGGTGTTCGTGCCGTCGTTCTCGATGGAGAACTCGCCGGCCAACACGAACGTCCTGCTGGCGATCAACGCCACCGGCGACATCCAGGCCGGTAAGCACGCCCTACGAGCGGCCATCGACGCCGCCAACGCGCTCGGCGTCGAGCAGGGCCCGGGCCAGGGCGTCGCGCGCTGGACTGCCCTGCTGGCGAAGATTCCGCCCTACACCATCAACGGCAGCGGCGCCCTCGCCGAATGGTCCTGGCCCGGCCTCACGGATCGGTACAACCACCGGCACGTCCACCACCTCTACGGGGCCTGGCCCCTGCACGAGATCAACCCCGAGGATCAACCGGCACTCGTCACCGCCGGGCTGCGGGCCCTGGCGCTACGTGGCGACGAGAACACCTCGGCACACGGCAGTCTGCACCGGGCCCTCGCCAGCGCCCGGCTGAAGGACGGCGCCGGGGTCTACAGCAACCTCCGCAAGATCATCGGCAACAATATGCTTTTCCGTTCTCTCATGACCTCGCACAACCCGAACCTGGAGATCTACAACGCTGACGCGGCCAACGCCCTGCCGGCCGTGCTCAGCGAAGCGCTCATCTACACCAGGCCCGGCATCGTCGAGCTGCTGCCCGCCGTGCCCGACCAACTCGCCAAGGGCACCATCACCGGCGTACGCGGACGCAACCAGGTCCGTATCGACAGCCTCGCCTGGGATCTGCCCGCCCGCACCACCACGGTGCTCCTCACCTCGGCGATCAACCAGGCGATCACGCTCATCAGCCGGCGGGGAATCGCATCCCTGACCACCTCCGCTCCGGTCACCTCCTCCCCGCTCGGCTCGCACGCCCGGGTGATCTCTCTGGCCGCCGGGCAACAGGTGCAGGTGACCGTCGGCCTGCCCACCGGTCCCGGCACCGGCATCTCCCGGCTGGTCAACCGGCGCAGCGGGAAGGTGCTGGACGTCAACGGCGGCTCCACCGCCGACGGCGCGTCCATCATCCAGTGGCCGTGGACCGGCGCGACCAACCAGCAGTGGCGGCTGCTGCCGAACCAGGATGGCTCGTTCCGGCTGTCCAGCGTCCACAGCGGCAAGGTCCTGGACAGCCCGGGCGGCTCCGGCCAGGGCGAGGGACTCATCCAGTGGGCCGACAACGGCGGCACCAACCAGTGGTGGAATCTGGTCCCCGCGGCGACCAGTGGGTACTACCGGCTCGTCAACGTGAGAAACGGATGGTGTGCGGACGTCGAAGGCGGCTCCAGCGCGGACGCCGCCAGGGTCATCCAGCGCCCGATCAGCGGCGACTCCAGCCAGGAATGGCAAGTCGCCGGGGTGTGAGCCGTCGAGGCACGATGCCCAGACGACGCCCGGCGCTCCGCGCCCGACGTGGAGATGGCCGCCGCCTGACCCCGCCTGCGACACCGAAGATCCCGGTCGGCACCTACTGGCGCCGGCCGGGATCAGGTGTGCCGGTGTGCCCCTTGCGCTGCGCCAGTACACCCAGGGCGTACCGGATCCCAGCGTCATCAGCCCCGACACCTGGACGCTGGACCACGCGCTGCTGCAGCGGCCCGGCAACGACGCGGCGCAGCTACGCCTGTTCCGCGACTACCCGACGAACCGCGCGCTCCATCCCCGACTCCAGGAACACCTAAAGGTCAACCGAGTACCCGTCTTGGCGGTGTGGGGCCGCAACGACCAGATCTTCGCGCCGGACGGGGCGACCGCCTTCGGCGAAGACCTGCCGCACGCCGAGGTCCACCTCCTCGACGGCGGACACTTCCGCAAGCCCTGCCGCCCGCATGGAACTAATCATTAGTAAGTAACTAACCAGCCACTTGTTGATGCTGAACGATGGGCCGATCGTTGGCGACATGACCGACCAACGACGTCTCCCCCGCTTCGGGATCAGCCTCGACCCCGAGGCCGCCCGACACAGTGACGCTCTCCGACTGGCCCGGGCCGCCGATGCCGGGGGCCTCGACTATCTCGCTGTGCAGGACCACCCGTACCAGCCACAGCATCTGGACTCCTGGACCTGGCTGACCTATCTGGCCGGGCAGACCGAGCGGATCGCTCTGCTCCCGGACGTCGCCGACCTGCAGCTGCGCCCTCCGGCCATGCTCGCCAAGGCGGCCACGACCTTCGACCGGCTGCACAGTGGTCGGCTCGCCCTCGGCGTCGGCGGCGGTGCCTTCGCTGACGGCATCGCGGCCATGGGTGGCACACGCCGCACCAACGCCGACATGGTGACCTACACCGAGGAAGCCCTACGGATCCTGCGGCCCGCATTGGCCGGCGACGTCGTTCACCTCAACGGCAGGCAACATCGGGTCGAGGGTTATCACGCCGGGCCCGCACCGGCTTCACCCATCTCCGTCTGGCTCGGAGGGCAGGGCCCACGCATGCTGGCCGTGACCGGCCGCCTGGCAGACGGATGGATCTCCCCGCTCAACATCTACGTCCCGCCCGCAGAAGTTCCGGCAAAGCAGCACATCATCGACGAGTCCGCCCGGTCCGCCGGACGCGACCCCAGACAGATCCGCCGCATCTACAACGTCATCGGCACCATCGGCCGCGGCGGTGGACCCGGCCTGTCCGGCAGCGTCGAACTCTGGGCCGACACCCTGGCCGACTGGTCGGCACGGCTCGGCTTCGACACCTTCATCTTCTGGCCCGCGGTCGCCCCGCACACACAGCTCGACCTTTTCGTCCACAACGTGATCCCGGCCGTCCGGGACCGGCTCCACACCGAGGTGACCGCACCGTGACCACCACCACCACGCTCGAAGGCAAGATCATCACGCCCGCAGACCGGCGGTACGCGCTGCTGCGCTCGACCTACACCCAGGTCGCGAGACCAGCCATGGTCATCCTGCCTGAAACCACGGCCGACGTGGTCAGCGCTCTGCACTACGCCCGGGAGCAGGACCTGCCAATCGCGGTACGCAGCGGGGGGCATGGCTTGTCCGGGCGTTCTTCCAACAACGGCGGCACCGTCATCGACCTGTCCGCCCTCAACGAGATACGCGTCCTCGACCGTGGCGCCCGGCTGGTCCGTGTCGGCGCCGGCGCCCGCTGGGCCCACGTCGCCCGCGCACTGGCCCCGGCCGGGCTGGCCATCAGCTCCGGCGACCACGGCAACGTCGGAGTCGGCGGCCTCGCGACCGCTGGCGGGATCGGCTGGCTCGCCCGCGACTACGGGCTGACCATCGATCACATCCGCGCCGCCGAGATCGTCCTCGCCGACGGCACCGTGGTCCGCGCCGACGCGGAGCACGACCCAGACTTGTTCTGGGCCGTGCGCGGCGCGGGAGCCGGCGTCGGCATCGTGACCGCCTTCGAGATCGAAGCCGCCGAACTCCGCGACGTCGGCATGGCCCAGCTCACCATGCTCGCCGACCGCGACGGCCGCACCCTGACCCGCTGGGCCGACTATCTGGCCACCGCGCCGCGAGAGCTGACCACAGCCGGCATGCTGATGTCCTACGGCGACGATGTGGTCCTGTCGCTGACCGCCGTGATCGCCAGCCCTGACGACAGCCGAGCCCACCGAGCCGTCGCGCCTCTGCGCGGCGTCGGCCGGAAACTGCTCGATCAAACCGCGCGCCGGCTCCCGTATGCCGGGCTCGTACCCACCGCGCACCTGCACACCAACATCGGCCAACAGCCGTCCACCACCATCAACGGCCTGCTCCGCGAGCTGACCCCGGCCGCCGCCAAATCCATCACCGCTGCCGCCATCGGGCCGACGCCGGCGCTGATGCAGCTCCGCTCGCTTGGCGGAGCCATCAACGATGTCGCGGCCGACGACACCGCCTACGCCCACCGCGACCACAACGTGCTCGTGATCGGCACCGTCTTTCCGCCGCAGGACGACGCCGCCCTCGGCCGGGTGTGGCGCAACGTCGCCGAGCACACCGACGGCGCGTATGCCAACTTCTCCACCCGGCTCGATGCTGCGGCCTTCCGCCGGTTCTACCCCGGCCGCACCGGAGATCGCGTCCTCGATATCTGGCGCCGCTACGACCCTGACGGCATCTTCCGCTCAGCGCTGTACCAGAACGAACTGGCTTGACTGTTGGCTATTTCGTGGCCAGGTGCCGCTCGCCCCACCGGAACAATGGCTCTAGCACCCGCAACAGATCCAAGCCGCGGTCGGTCGGTTCGTAGATGACCTGCACCGGGGTGCTCGGAATGACCTGACGCCGCAGCAGGCCGAGTGACTCGAGCTCTTTGAGCCGCACGGTGAGCATGCGATCCGAGATGCCGTCGATGGACCGTCGGTAGTCGCTGAAGCGACGGGCACCCCGGTGTGCGGCAACCATGATTGCGCCGGACCAGCGCCGGCCCACGGTATCCAGCACGGACTGCACCCGGCGGCACTGGATGCTGGTGGCGTCGTGCGTGTCGGCGGAGGTAGTCACGCCAGTACCGTAATCATTGCCCACTCGCCAAGGCCAGTGAAAAGAAGAGACTTATCGGTAATCAATCCCGCGGTGAGCCGTAACCGACGCAGGCGTGACACATCTGGGCGGTAGGCTCGGGGCGTGTCGGGTAGCGCGGAGATCGGGTTGCGGGCGGATGCGGCGCACAACCGTGCGCGGCTGGTCTCGGCCGCCCGGGCGGTGTTCGGCGAGCAGGGCTTGAATGCATCCATGCGGCAGATCGCCCGCCATGCGGGGGTGAGCGAGCCTACGCTGCGGCGCCGCTTCGCATCCAAGGAGGAGCTGGTCGCCGAGGCGTTCGGCGACCAGGTCGCGGTCTACGCCGATGCCGCTGAGCAGGCGTTGGTCATGGCCGACGCGTGGGAAGGGTTCACCACCTTCGTGCACCGCGTCGCGAAGATGCAGCTCGCCGACCGCGGCTTCACCGAGGTGCTCACCATGACCTTCCCGGAGAGCATGCGCGCCGAGACGCATCGTCGCCGCGCCTATACGGCCGCAACGGCTTTGATCCGGCGCGCCCAGGCCGCGGGGGTACTGCGGGCGGACTTCTCGCCCGAGGATCTGGTGCTGGTGCTCATGGCCCACGCCGGCGTGGTCGCGGCCGCCGGCCCGCTCGCGCAGACTCTCTCCGACCGGCTGCTCGCCTACTTGCTCGAGGCGTTCGCCGCCCCGGGCTCGGGCCCACTGCCACCCGCGCCTTCGGCCAGCGAGACGTACCGGGCGCTGCTACGCCTGCACGGTGACAAGGACCACAGCAAGCGAGGCCGCACCGCCGCACCGTAAGTGGAATACCTGCGTCACTTAACGGGTTGTGTCCATCATCGACTACCCGAAGAGACGAGGTCGACATGGAAATCGGGGCATTCACTTTCGTGGACGTAGCGCTCAGCGGTGGCGTCCGACCGGCGCAGCGCATCCCGGAACTCATCGAGGAGATCGTCCTGGCCGACGAGGTCGGGCTGGACGTGTTCGGCGTGGGCGAGCATCACCATCCTGGGTTCGCCGCACCGGCGCCCGCGGTGCTCCTCGCGGCAGCGGCAGCCCGAACCTCACGCATCAGGCTCACCAGCGCGGTAACGGTGCTCAGCTCGGATGACCCGGTGCGTGTGTTCGAGCAGTTCGCCACGGTCGATCTGCTGTCGCAGGGTCGGGCTGAGGTCATGGCCGGGCGCGGCGCCTTCCTGGACTCGTTCCGGCTCTTCGGTTACGAGCTGGCCGACTATGACAAGTTGTTCGACGAAAAGCTGCGGTTGCTGCAGAAACTAAGCACGGGCGGGCCGGTCACCTGGTCGGGGCGGTTCCGGGCGCCACTCAACGGCGAGGTCGTTCTCCCACGACCGGTGCAGGAGCCGTTGCCGGTTTGGGTCGGCGTGGGCGGCAGTCCCAACTCGGTGATCCGCGCGGCCGCCCTTGGGCTGCCGATGGCGCTCGGCGCTGTCGGCGGCCTCGTCGCGCAGTACGCACCGCTGGCCGACCTCTACCGCCAAGCGCTGGAGCAATACGGCCAGTCCCCGCAGCCGGTCGCCATGACCCTGCACGGCTTTGTCGCCGACACCTCCCAGAAGGCCGCTGACGTGTACTTCCCGGCCGACGCAGAACTGCACAACATCGCCGGGGCTGAGCACGGCGTCCCCAGAGTCACGCCCGCCGACATCGCGGCGAAGAATGGCCCGGGCAGCACCTACGCGGTCGGCTCCCCACAACAGGTCATCGACAAGCTGCTACACCATCACGAGGTGCTCGGCCATCAGCGCACCATGCTTCAACTCGCCGTCGGCTCCGTGCCCCACCGCGACATCATGCGGGCGATCGAACTGCTCGGCACCGAGGTCGCGCCGGTCGTGCGCGCCGAGGTGAGCCGCCGCACAAGCGATGCCACCGAGACCGTGGGGGCCGCACAGTGACCACGACCGGACCGATCCGAACGATCGGCATCTTCGGCGCCGGCAAGTCCGGGATCGCCATCGCGCGCCAGGCTCTCGCGGCCGGCTACAACGTACGGATCACGACCTCGGGCCCGGCCGAGCGCACCGCCCTCGTGGCGGCTATCCTCACCCCAGGCGCAATCGCTGTCGATGGTCAGCATCTGGCCGACGGCACCGACCTCGTGGTGCTCGCCGTTCCGCTGCGCGCCTGGCGCGAACTGCCGCTCGCGCTTCTCGCCGGCCGCATCGTCGTCGATGTCATGAACTACTGGCCCCCCGCCGACGGGATCCTTCCCGAGTTCGAGACCGGCCGACCGTCCAGCGAGATCGTCCGCGATGGGCTGCCGCCCGACGCCCGGCTCGTCAAGACAGTCAACCACATCGGCTACCACGAGATCGAAGAACTTGCCCGTCCAGCCGGCAGTCCCGATCGGGTCGCCCTCGCCGTTGCCGGAGACGACACCGGCGCTGTCGCACTCGTCTCCCAGTTCATCGACGACCTCGGGTTCGACGCCGTGGCGGTCGGTGGCCTCGCCGCGAGCGCCGTCCTGCAACCCGGGTCGGCGATATTCGGAGCCAACCTCGGCCGCGACGACATGCTCGCTGCCATCGAAACCGCAGGCCAGCGGAGCTAGCCGCGATGGTTCACGGAATCCGCTTGGGCCAGCGGCGGCGTTGGCCTCGGTGAGGCGGGTTCTTCGAGCAGTGACAACTGAGCGCCGGGATGCGGACGTTCGCGGCGGACGATGACCCGCATCCCGGCCAGCCGGCCAGGTTCAGCAGACCGGTCAGTTCAACGACATGGGTGCCGTCGCGGGCGGATGAAGCCCGTTCCTCAACACCGGTCACATCCGCCGTGGCCGGTGCTGAGGCGGATCCACCGCCGGGTGCGCGGCGGTGGATCGCCGTTATCAGGGGCAGCCGGGGGCGAGGTAGCCGTCGAGATTGCCCTCGTAGATCCAGCCCCAGTTGGTGTAGGTCCACCAGTTGCCCGTGGACGAGTTGAACCAGCTGCACCACTTGTAGACCGTATGCCAATAGGGGACGTAGTCAATGACGCTGCACGCGGCGGCCGGGCCTGTGCGAACGGGCGCCTGGGGGTGCTTAATCACCTTTGCCGTGCTCGGGCTGGATCCACCGCCTCTGACACTCGGGCACGAAGCCGTCACGGCCGCCGAAGCAGCCGGAGCCTGCACGACCCATCCACCGATTGCGATGAGCAGTGCGGTGATGACCGCCGCTGCCCGGGCCGAAGCCCACCTCATGGTGCCTCCCTGATTTTCGTTCGAACCGTGCGC
Source organism: Micromonospora qiuiae (assembly GCF_016863555.1). Taxonomy (GTDB): domain Bacteria; phylum Actinomycetota; class Actinomycetes; order Mycobacteriales; family Micromonosporaceae; genus Micromonospora; species Micromonospora qiuiae. The sequence goes on from NZ_BOPC01000076.1 coordinate 33,700, forward strand.
TCACCATGCGCGATCATGACGGAAGAGCCTTTAGATACCAGTATTCCCCTTCGCCCCATTAGCCCTTTCGTATTGATTATCCGCAATCGCCAACGCATTTGTCTTGACTGCTGCTGCCCGGCTCTTGACCATCCGTGCCAGGGTCTCCGGCGGGTTGACGCATACCGGAAGATCATGGTTGACCATGGGGGGTGTGGATGGACATCTACGCGGAGTTCCGGACCGATGGCCTGCCGCAGACGGAACGCTTCGCGGTCTGGCAGGAAGCCGTCGATGGCCTCCTGCCGTCTGTCGTGCGCACTGATCGTGCGGCCGAGTTCCAGGCGTCGGCGCGAACAGTCAGCCTCGGTGACATCCAGGTGTCTGCTCTGGCGTTCTCGCCACTCAATGCCCACCGGTCGCCGACGCTGATCCGCCGTCATGACCCAGGCCAGGCGGTGATGTGGTTGAGCCTGAGTAACGGCTTGAGATTCGACCTTGTCGACGGCCCGCTCCTCATCGACGAGGGCAAGATGTTGCTCTACACCAGCTCACAGCCCTTCCGCTTCCTTGGCCGTAACCCGGTCCGAGGGCTGCTGATGCAGCTGCCGGTGGAGTTGCTCCCAATGCCAAAGACCGCCACACCGCTCATCGGGGCGGCTCTGCCCAGCCAGGAAGGGATCGGCGCTCTGCTCACTCGCTACCTTGTCGAACTGGTCCAACACGCTGACCGCTACCGACCCACCGACGTACCCCGACTGTCCACGATCACCGTGGACCTCGTCACCGCCTTCTTGCACAGCCGACACCCGGACGGCACCCCGCCCTCGCCGGATACGCACCGACGCGTGCTGCGACTCCGCATCCATGACTTTCTCGAACGTCGTCTCGGAGACCCCAATCTGTCCCCGCAGGCGGTCGCCGCCGCGCACGGCATCTCGGTCCGTACTCTCTACCGTCTGTTCGAGAAAGAGAGTCTCACCATGGCCGACTGGATTCGTCACCGTCGGCTCGAACGTTGCCGCAACGACCTTGCCGATCCACTCCTGGCCCACCGAACGATCCAGATGGTCGCCTCCCGGTGGGGGTTCACCGACGCGGCCCACTTCAGCCGAATCTTCCGTAGCGCCTACGGCATATCGCCAAAGGACTACCGGGCGGAACGAAAGCCGATCAGCCGGCGCCCCTGAGCGCGCCGTTCGACCGGATCGTCCTCAGGACGCGAGGGCTGACAGCCAGTCCTCGGCCGGGGTGAAGGGAACGGGTGCGGGGCGTTCGACCGCCGTCGTCAGCTCGACCCGCCGGCCCTCGGCGGCCGAACGGAGCAGGGCGGTCATGATGTCGAGTACGTGCAGCGCCACCTCACCGCTGGCCCGTGGCGGACGTATCTCGTCGGCCAGGACCAGATCGATCAGGCCGACCCCCCGAGAGGCGGCGACGTAGCCGGCCCGCGGTTCGAGGGCGCGCCACCCGGGGCCGTCGAGCGCGAGATGACGGACCTCGCCGTCGAAGTTGTTCGGATCGGGTACGGCGAGGGTCCCGGTCTCGCCCTGCACCTCGATCGGTGCGGCCGTCGTCGCGACACCATCGAAGCTGGTGGTGAGAGTGGTCACGGCGCCGCCCGTGTGTTCCAGCACACCCGTCACGTGGGTCGGCACCTCGACCGGGATCCGCTGCCCGAGGCGGGGGCCCGAGCCGATGACCCGGACATCACGCAGCTGGCTGGCTGCCCCGATCACCGCACGGACCGGCCCGAGCAGGTGAACCAGCGCCGAAATGTAGTACGGCCCCATGTCCAGCAGCGGGCCACCGCCCGGGGCGTAGTAGAAGTCGGGGTTAGGGTGCCAGCGCTCGTGTCCCGGGGTGACCATGACGGCCGATGCGGCCAACGGACGCCCGATCAGTCCACTGTCGATCGCCGCTCGGGCGGTCTGCGTACCGGTGCCCAGCACGGTGTCCGGCGCGCAACCGACACGGACGCCGGCCGACGCCGCCCGGTCGATGATCGACCGGCCCTCCGGGAACGTGGCGGTGAGCGGCTTCTCGACGTAGACGTTCCTGCCGGCGTCGATCGCCGCGCCCGAGATCTCGGCGTGCGCCGCCGGAATCGTGAGGTTGAGCACCGTCGCCACGTCGGGGTGGTGGAGCAGTCGCTCGACGCTCACCGCCTCGGCGCCGGGAATCGTGGCGGCGGCAGCGACAGCCCGGGCCGCGTCGATGTCGGCCACCGCGACGACGCGCACTGTGGGATGGTTGGCGAGCGTGTCCAGGTACGCGCGGGAGATGACCCCGAGACCTACGATGCCGACGCCGTGCGGGTCGCCCACAACATCCCCCTCTCGATGACGGTACGGACGCACGGGTGCTCCAGCACGTCGAGGCTGTGCCCCGGAGTCGTCACGACGATCCGTCCGGCGCCCCAGTTTCGGGTCCAGATCGCCGGCGAGGTGACCGGCCGGTGCCACGGGTGCCACTCCCGCGTCGGGTGGGTGGTGGTGGCCAGTACCTCGATCAGGTCGTCGTGCAGCACCCAGTACTGCTCGGTGACCAGGTCGAAGTCCTCGATCCCGGCGGTGATCGGATGCTCCCGCCCGAGGTCGGTGATCTTGATCGAGTGTGGCAGGAAATTGTCCTCCTCGCCGCCGCTGCGTTCGCACGGCTGGAGGCCAGGATGGGTGGCGAACTGGCCGCCCACCAGGTGCAGATAGTCCGAACAGGCGCGGAACGAGTCGACGATGCCGCCGTGCCAGCCGGTGAAGCCCGTCCCGGCGACGACCGCCGCAGCCAGACCCGCCACCTGCTCCTCGGTGATCTGCGACATCGTCATGCACTGCACGATGAGGTCGGTGTCGGCCAGTTCGGCGGCGTCGGCGTAGATCTCCGTCGACTCCTCCACCCGTACCGCGTATCCGCTGCGTTCGAGGAACGGGATGAACAACTCGGTCGCCTCGACCGGCCGGTGTCCCTCCCACCCGCCGCGGACCACAAGGGCTCTCCGTCGCGCCACACCTGCTCCCTCCCCCGGTCCGTCGCCCCGGGCCACCGCTTTCGCCCGGCCGACGCCCGCACCTTCCGATCATCGATAACCGTACCCGGACCGCCACCCTCTCCGCCTTCGCCCGAGGTGGCTTTCGGTGCCGGCACTGCTGTCGGCTGCCGTGCGGCGCGGACACGCGCGGGTCCATACACCGCAAGCCGCTGCCAGTGGGACGACAGAGGCGGCGGCGGCGTTGGCCGCCGTGGTCCATCAGGAACCGCAGCAGGTGCGGCAACGAGGGCCGGCAAGTCCC
>NZ_BOPC01000077.1 GCF_016863555.1 Micromonospora qiuiae
AACCTGCAACTGCTTTACCAGGGGCGTTCCCCCAACTCCGGCGGCGACTACGGGCTTCTGCCCTACCGCCCCGGTCTGCTGACCCTGCAACGCTGACCACGTGACACAGATCCGGCTCGGGTGTTCCTGACCCTCGCGCGCAGTGGCGTTTGCCGCTCACAGCGCGCGGTCAGGAATCGGGTGGAGCCGGAGCGGGCGGGCTCGGTGCATCACGACCGAGCCCGCCCGGGTCATTCCGAGGTCTCCTCCTACCCGGTGGCGAGCGCTTCGGTGGGTGCCAGGCGGGAGGCGCGGATCGCCGGGTAGAGACCGGCGAACCCGCCGATCACCAGCGTGGCGACGACGCCTCCGAGCGTCGCCCACGCCGGCACCACGGTCGGCCAGCCCTGGGAGATCGCGTAACCGGAGGTGACCACGATGCCGAGCAGCACCCCGCCGATTCCGCCGAGCGCCGACAGCAGCAACGACTCGGCGAGGAACTGGGTGCGGATCTGCCCCCGGGTGGCGCCGAGCGAGCGGCGCAGGCCGATCTCGGCACGCCGCTCCAACACCGAGATGACCATGGTGTTGGCCACCCCGACCCCGCCGACGAGCAGGGCGACCGCGCCCAGGCCGAGCAGCAGCGCAGTGAAGGTCTCGTCGGTGGCCTGGGCAGCGGCCAAGGCGTCCGAGGGGCGAGAGACGTCGACCTCGTTCGGGGCCTCCGGGTTGGCGGTCGCCCCGAGCACCGCACGGACCGCCTCGACCTGGTTGGCTTCGGCCCGGGTGTAGACGGTCGTCGGATGGCCGTCGAACCCCAGGTGGCTGGCGGCGACCTCCCATCCGATCAGGGCCGAGCTGTCCAACTCGGGCGCGAGCGGGGCGGGAGCGAGGATGCCCGCCACGGTGAACCAGCGGCTACCGAGCCATACCTGCGCGTCGGGACCGGCGGCCGACAGCCCGAGGCGTTCGGCGGCGGTCGCTCCGAGCACCACCGACGGGTACCGAGCGGTGGCCTCGTTGAGCCAGGTGCCGCTCGCCACCTCGACCCCGACGGTCTCCAGCAGGCCGAGTTGGGCGGCCCGGACGGCGATGCCCCCGGTCTCCGCCGCCGGAATGCGGTCGGTCCGGTAGACGTTGCCAGCGACCTGGCCGGTGGCCGTCGCGTGGGTCACCGGCCCGATCCGCTCGATCATCGCCACCGCCTCGGGCGGAAGCTGCGCGTCGCCACCGAAGAGGGTGCGACCCGGTGACACGGTCAGCAGGTTGGTCCCGAGCGCGGCGAGGGTGCGATCCAACTCGGCACGGGACGACGACGAGATCCCGACCACGGCGATCATCGCGGCGATACCGATGGCGATACCCAGTGCGGAAAGGAACGCCCGCAGCGGTCGGGTCCGCAACCCGACCCCGCCGACGCGGACGACATCGGCCGCGGGCATTCGGACCGGCGCGGGCCGGGGCATCCGGTCCGGGAGGAGCATCGCCATCTCAGCTCACCCCGCTCGGCACCGGTCGCGAGTCGGCGCGCAGCCGCCCGTCGCGCATCTGCACCTGACGGGGCAGGCTGGCGGCGATCTCCCGGTCGTGCGTGATCACGACGACCGTGGTCCCGGCCCGGTGCAGCCCGTGCAGGAGATCTAGCACAGCCGCGCCGGAACTGGTGTCGAGGTTGCCGGTCGGCTCGTCGGCCAGCAGCACGGCCGGCTCGCCGACGACCGCGCGGGCCACCGCGACCCGTTGCCGCTCGCCGCCGGAGAGTTCGTGCGGCCGGTGCCCGAGCCGGTGACCGAGGCCGACGCGGTGCAACGCGGCCTCCGCGCGCCGCCGTCGTTCCCGCCTGGGTACGCCGGCGTAGAGCAGCCCGTCCGCCACGTTGTCGAGCACCGGTACGCCCGGAGCCAGGTGAAACTGCTGGAACACGAAGCCGATCCGGGTGGCCCGGAGCGCGGAGAGCTGCCGATCGGTCAGCCGCGCAACGTCGTGACCGTCGATCAGCACCGTTCCCGAGGTGGGCCGGTCCAGCGTGCCGATCACGTTCAGCATGGTCGACTTGCCGGAGCCGGACGGCCCGACGATCGCCACCAGCTCGCCGTGGCCGACGCGCAGCGACACGTCGGCGAGGGCGACCACCCCGCCGGGGTACCGCTTACCGACCTGGTCGAGCACGATCACGTCTCCGGTCATCGCGGCATCCCGACGGCCATGCCCTCGGTGATCCCGTCACCGGTGACCTCGACCCGGCCGTTGGCGAACAGCCCGGTGGTGACGGCGACGATCCGGCTGGACCCGCCGTCGATGACCTCCAGCCCGTAGCCGCCCTCGGCCAGCGCCAGCAGCGCGGCGACCGGAACGGTCAGCACATCGGGGCGCTCACTGACGGTGAAGGTCACCTCGGCCGAGGCCCGGTCGAAATCGGCCAGCGCCTTCTGGTCGTCGACGCTGACGACCACCTCGATCTTCGTCTCGCCACCGGAGTCGCCAGCCGTGCCCGTCGCGCCGCTCACGATCTTCGTCTCGACCGTGCTGACCCTGCCCGCCACCCGCCGCCCGTCGGGCAGGCCGATCTCGACCGGCTCGCCCCGCTTGGCCAGGCGCTGGTCGTCGACATCGAGTTCCGTGGTGATCAGTCGGTCGGTGCCGGTGTACGTCAGCACCGCCTGCCCCGGTTGGACGATCGCGCCGACGTCGAGCTGGTGGCCCTCGATCCGGACCGGGCCGTCGGCGTACCCGATCCGACCCAGCTCGACCCGGCCGGTCTCGGCCACGCCGAGCTTCTCCTGCCAGGCACGGACCGCGTCGGCGGTGGCCCAGGTGTACTCGCCGTCGACCGTGAAGCCGGTGTAGCCGAGCGCCTTCAGGTTCCGCTCCAACTGTTCGACGTCCGGTCCCTCGACACCCGGCTGAAGCGTCCGGTACATCGGTACCTTCCCGTACAGCAGCACCACCGGATCGCCGTCGACGGCGTAGAGCGCCTTGCCGCGCCGCACGGTGGCACCGGTTTTCGGCAGCGCGGTGATCGTGCCGGAGAGCCGGCTGGTGGCGGTCCGGCTCGGGCCGTACCCGAGTTCGCCGTCGACGGTCTGTGCGTCGGCGAGGGTCTGCCGGGAGACGGTGGCACTGGCGGGCGGCGGGGTGCCGGTCTCGGCGGCGGCATCGCCCGCACCACCACCGAAACCGACCGAGGCGGCCACGCCGGCGAGGGCGACCAGCAGCAGCGCCACACCCCCGGCGACCGCCCCCACCCGGGTACGGCGGGTGGACCGCGTCATCGGCCACCCCCGAACCGGGGGGCGTGCTGCCGGCACTTCTCCATCGCCGCGCGGAACGTCGAATCGTCCGTGTCCATGCGCAGGACGTCCCGCTGGATCTGGATCCGGCCGTCCGGCGCCGGATCCGGGAAGTCCGGCACGCCGTTCTCCCGCATGCACTTGGCCATCGCCCGCATCTGTTCGAGCTGCTGCGCGTCGAGCCGCGGCGGCTGACCGCCGTTGGGTAGCAACTCGCGGCACTTCTCCATGGCCGCCTCGACCTTGCTCCGGTCCACGCTGCCGTCGAATCGGAACATCGGCCCGCTGTCGCCCTCCGGGTCGGGCAGGTCCACGTCGTTCTCCCGCATACACCGGGTGAATTCGAGCCGCCGTTCGGCGTCGCTGCCCCCGGTGCCGGTCGCGGAGGCGGAGGGCATGGCCGCCCCGCCGGCCGTGGCCACGCCGGTGCCGGCGTCGTCCCGGCCGGCGCATCCGGCCAGCGCGAGCGCCAGCAGCGCGGGGAGCAAGATGATTCTCCGTCGCATCGTCGGTGTCCTTTCCGGCGTCCGGCGTCTCTCGCCGGACGGTGTGCCCGGCGGCAGCCGCCGGACGACCGGGTTCAGTTCAGCCGGCGCCGCGTATCGCGGGCGTAACCGAATCTGTTTACGGCGGCGTTATCTCCGGTCGCGGCACCATTGGCGGGTGCGAGTGCTGGTGGTGGAGGACGAGGACGTGCTGGCGGACGCTATCGCGGAGTGGCTGCGCCGGGAGGCGTTCGCGGTCGACGTGGCGTACGACGGCGACGCCGCGCTGGAGCGGCTCGGTGTGAACGCGTACGAGGTGGTGGTGCTCGACCGGGACCTGCCGGTCGTGCACGGCGACGATGTCTGCCGGGCGATCGCCGACGCCGGCGGGGCGACCCGGGTGTTGATGCTCACCGCGGCGGCGGCGGTCCGCGACCGGGTCGCCGGCCTCGCCCTCGGCGCCGACGACTATCTGGTGAAGCCGTTCGCGCTGGTGGAGCTGGCCGCCCGGGTGCACGCGCTGACCCGGCGGGCCGCTCCGGCCGCGCCGCCGGCACTGCGCCGGGCCGGAATCGTGGTCGAACCGGCCCGCCGCGAGGTCCACCGTGACGGCCGGTACGTGCCGTTGACCCGTAAGGAGTTCGCGGTGCTGGCCGAGCTGCTGCGCGCCGACGGCGCGGTGGTCTCCGCCGAGGAACTGCTGGAGCGGGTCTGGGACGAGCACATCGACCCGTTCACCAACGTCGTGCGGGTCACCGTGATGAAGCTGCGGCGCAAGCTCGGTGATCCTCCGGTGGTGGAGACCGTGCCGGGAGTGGGGTATCGGATCCGGTGAAGCGTCTCACCCTCCGCGCCCGCCTCACCCTGGTCTACGGGGGTCTCTTCCTGCTCGCCGGCATCGTCCTGCTCGGCGTCACGTACGTGTTGGTGGAGCAGCGGATGCCGCAGCCGTTCCGGGCCGAATTCCCGGACCGGATCGCGGTGCCCGCCCGCACGCTGCTCAGCGAACAGGATGCTGACCGGATCCGCCTGTTGATCCAGGACGTGCAGAGCGAGGCGAAGCGCAACGCGCTGGAGTCGCTGCTCACCCAGGGGGGCCTCGCGCTGGTGGTGGTCTCGGCGGCGGCGGTCGCGATCGGCTGGCTGATCGCCGGCCGGGCGCTGCAACCCCTGCAGCAGATCACCGGGACGGCCCGCCGCATCGCCGGCGCGGACTCCGCCGGGCGTGGGCTGCACGAGCGGATCGCGTTGACCGGCCCGCACGACGAGGTACGCGAACTCGCCGACATGTTCGACCAGATGCTGGAACGGCTGGACCGCTCCTTCGACGGGCAGCGACGTTTCGTGGCGAACGCCTCCCACGAGCTGCGGACCCCGCTGACGATCAACCGGGCGCTGGTGGAGCTGGCGATGAGCCGGCCGGACGCCTCGGCCGAGGTGCGCCGTCTCGGCGAGGCGCTGCTGGCGGTGAACGAGCGGCACGAGCGGCTGATCGACGGCCTGCTCACGTTGGCCGACTCGGAGAACGAGCTGACCGAGCGGGCCCAGGTGGACCTGGCCGAGATCGCCGCGTACGTGATCGACCAGGCGGAAACGACGTCACCCGGCATCCCGGTGCGCCGCGCCCTGAGCCCGGCCCGGACAGTGGGCGACCCGGTGCTGCTGGAACGGTTGACGTTCAACCTGGTGGAGAACGCGTTACGGCATAACGTGCCGACCGACGGCTGGGTGGAGGTGCGCACCGATGTGACGGCCGGGCGGCCGACGCTGGTGGTGGTCAACACCGGCCCGGTGGTGCCCGGCTACGACGTGGAGACCATGTTCCAGCCGTTTCGGCGGCTGAGCCGGGAGCGGATGGCCGGCGCCCGGGGCTTCGGGCTGGGGCTGTCGATCGTGCGGGCGGTGGCCCGGGCGCACGGCGGCACCGTCGGAGCCCAACCGCGCCCCGGAGGGGGCCTGACCGTGACGGTGATGCTGCCACCGCCCTGACCGGTCGGGGTACAGCGCTGTGGCCAACGGCAGCGCTGCCGGCCCGGCCCGGCCCTCAACGGTGTTCGTTGTCCCCTTTGCTCTGCTTCAACATACGCAACGGTTTGTCGCCGAACCCGTTGCGTGGGTTGAAGCAGAGCAAAGTCTCCCGCGCCCCTACCGTGGGCTGCCGTGGGGCTGTGTGAATGGCTGCATTCAGGGGTCAGGGGTCAGGAGGCAGTGCAGAGGGGTGGGGCTGGAGCGGAAGCCAGGCTAGCTGCGGCGGGCGGCCCAGACGCGGCGTTCGGTGCGGAGCGACAGGTCGGCGCGGCGCAGGATGTTGTGCGGGCTGTCGCTGTCGAGCAGCCGGGCGAGCGCGGCGAGATCGTCGGCCGAGAGTGTTTCAGCGACCCGGTCGCGGAGGCGTCGCAGGGCGCTCAGGGCGTAGCGGCCGACGGCCGGGCTGCGGGATCCCTCGATGTGCACGGCGATGGTGCGCTCGCCTTCGAGCGTGAAGCCGGCGGCGGTCAGCATCGGACCCCAATCGGCGCCGCGGTGGGGCACGTGTTCGGCGTGGAAGTGGTCGGTGGCGGCATGGCAGCGGTCTTCCAGGCCGGGCCGGTCCTCGGGTGCGTTCTCGGGCAGGAAGCGGGGGAAGCCGGAGAGTTCGACGACGGCGAACAGGCCGCCGGGTACGAGCATGTCGTGAACGTTGCGCAGGGCGCGCTGCGGGTCGGCCATGTGGTGCATCGAGGCGGACGCCCACACCAGATCGGGCCGACCGAGGTCGGGCCAGTCGGCGGCGTCGAGGTCGGCCTGCACGGTGCGTACCCGGTCATCGGCGCCGCGGGCGCATGCCTTCTCTCGCAGGCGCAGCAGGTGCTCCGGGGCGGCGTCGACGGCGATCACGTGTGCCTCGGGGAAGCGGTCGAGGAGGGCGAAGCTGCCCGCTCCGGTGCCGGAACCCAGATCCACGATGTGGCTCGGGCTGGTCCGGAGGGGCAGCCATTCGGTGATGGAGGCGATGTGCTCGGCAAGGACCTCCGCGTCCAGATCGAGAATCTCCGCCTGGCCGCCGACGTCCTCTGGCTGGTGGGTGATGGGTGGATGGCTCATGCCCACACGCTAGGTCAGTCTTGCGTTTTCGACACGGCCCCTCCCGATCTGCGCAAGAAATTGGCCGAAAATCGTGCTGGTCGGGCAAGAGGCGCTGCGGCCGGACGCCGATGGCGTGCATGCGCTACGCCGACGACAGTCGCGCCTCGATGGCCTCGATGATCCGGGGGCGGAGGTCGGCGGCGCGAATGACGGCGTCGACGGAGCCGACCTCGACCGCGCGCTGGATGTTGTGCACCCGGTCGAACTCCGTGGCCACCTCGCCGAGCTTCTCCGCGTGCACCGAGGAGCGGAGTTCGTCGAGTTCCGCCGTCAACGAGGCGCGGTCGGCGCCCGAGGCGGCGGCGACGCGGGCCTCCAACTCCCGCACCCGCGGGTCGGCCGCGGTGCGGGCCTTGACCTCGCCGGAGAAGACGACGGCCGCGGCCGGCGCGCCACCGAGCACCGAGGCGAACGATCCTTCCAACGCCAGCACGGTCATGTTGGGGTTCAGCGCCTTCGAGAAGACCACGAACGCCCCGCCGTGGTACCGCGAGATCACGCAGAACACGATGGGCCCACGGAAGTTCACGATCGCTCGGCCGATTTCGGCGCCGTACTCCAGCTGCAGCTTCCGCATCGACTCGGGTGAGCCGTCGAAGCCCGACAGGTTCGCCAACACCACCAGCGGACGGTTGCCGCTGGCCGCGTTGATCGCCCGCGCGGCCTTCTTCGAGGAGCGCGGGAACAGCGTGCCCGCGGTGTAGGTGTCCGGGCCGTCGGTGGGCGGGAAGCCGCGCCGGGGAACCGCCCGGGACTCGATGCCGAGCAGGCACACCGGGATGCCGCCGAGATGCGCGTCCTGCACCACTGCGGTTTCCGCGTCGGCCATGCCAGCCCAGCGTTCCAGCACCGGGTGGTCCTGGTCGGCGAGCGCCCGCATCACCGTCCGGATGTCGAACGGCTTCTTGCGCTCCGGGTTCGCCGAGCTGGAGAAGATCTCGCCGACGGTGGTGAAGTCGCTGCCGGCCACGACGTGCGGGAAGTCGGAGATGTCGCGGTCGGTGGGATCGAGGGTGACGGTCCGACGTGGCCCCGCTTCGCCCGGTACGACGTACGTGTGGTCGTAGTGCGCCATCAGCACGTCGCGGGCGGCGGTCAGGTTCGGCGCCCAGTACTGCGCCTGCCCGTTCGGGCCCATCACCCGGTCGTAGCCGCCGATACCGAAGTTGTCCTCGGCGGACACCCCGCCGGAGAAGTCCAGCGACTGCTTGCCGGTGAGCACCATCGCCGAGTCCGGGGTCATCACCAGGATGCCCTTGGTGTGCATCAGCATCGTCGCCTCGGCGTTCCAGTACGGCTGCGCGCCGACGTTGATGCCCGCCACCACGATGTTGATCTCACCGCCGTCCTGGGTGAACTCGACGATCCGCTTGAGTGCCGCCGCCACCCAGTCCATGTTCTCCGTGCCGGACGTCATGGAGATCCGGGCCCCGGCGGAAAGGGCGTACCACTCCAGCGGCACCCGCATCCGCTCGGCCAGGTCCAGCGCGGCGATCACCCGCCGGCACTCCGGTTCCGACAGGGCACCCAGCGATTTCGTGGGGTCGCCGAGCAGCGCGACCCGGGTGACGCCCTGCGGGTGCCGCGGAGTCGGCGTGGTGACCACGCCGGCGACGATCGCCGCGCTGTTGCGTCCCTTCGGCCGGTCGACCGGGACGAGCGCGTGGTCGTCGTCGAGGTCGTGTTCGACGAAGTCGCCGAGCAGCCGGGTCAGCTCGTAGGGGTACACCGTGTTGCGGCTGCTCGCCCGCAACACCTTGAGCCGGTAGTCGTCGAGCGGCTCGACCGGCTCGGCCGGCGGTTCACCGATCGTCAGTTCGGCGCCGCCGGTGGCGTCGAAGGAGATCCGTACGCCGATCCTGACCAGCTCGCCGGTGGTGCGGTCGCGCTGCCGCGCGATGAACAGGATCTCCTCCAGGCCGGCGCCCGCGGTCGTCGGGCGCACCCGCCCGGCGATCATCGTCATCTCCTCGCGGGTCAGTTTGTTCGGCGGCCAGACGTAGATCACGATCCGGTTGGTGTTGAAGCGCGTCTTCGACGGTCGCCGTGACTGGGCGCGGCGGATCGAGTCGAGGCAGGCGGCGACCGTGTCCTCAGCCGTCGGCAGGGCGACCAGCCGGCCGTCCTGGTCACGCAGTTCGGTCAGGTCGCGCACCTGCGCGAAGGCGACGAGGCGTTCGTCGGACGGGTTCTCCCGGGCCACGCACTGGAAGAGGTAGACCTCCTCGTCCGCCGACGGCAGCCGGGTCAGGTCGAACTTGTGCAGCCGCTCCATCTGCATCCGCTGCGCGATGTACGGGTGCAGGCCGCGGATCAGCCGTTCCTCGGTCATCCCGGCGTCGGTGGGGCGGAACGTGAAGTGATGGTGCATCACGGCTCCGCCGCGACCCGCCACGGTGGCGGTGAGCCGGTGCACCTGTCGCGGCAGCGGGTGCGCGTTGATGGCATCGAGCAGCGCGGCGGCCGTTGCGTCGAGATCCTCCGGCTGGTTCTCCCAGGCGAGGTAGATGTCGGCGTCGATGGCGTCCCCGTCGCTCGCCAGCTCGGCCAGGCCACGCAGGGCACCGCCCAGCGCGTCGAAGTTCACCGCGGCGGAGACGACGCTCGACTCCGCGCGCTCGGCGACCACGAACGTGCAACCGGCGACCGCCCGGGTGCGCACTGCGGTGAGCCGCTTGTTGCCGTAGTACCGCCGGGTCAACACCTCCAGCATGACCGCGTTGTCGAGGTGGTCGCGGACGAGCCGCTGGCCGAGCAGCCGGACCAGCGGCTCGGTGCTGCGGACCATCGCCGCCACCCGCTCGGCGCGGTCCGGTGCGTCCGGGTGCGCGTCGAGGTGCCGCAGGTGCGCGCGCACCTCGGCGTAGACACGGGCCCGGTTGCGGCGCAGCAGCGGCTGGGCGAACCAGGCGAACACCACGCCGCGCGCGAGGTCGGCGATCACGGGGAAGCGGACCTGCGTGGCGGCCACCAGCCGCTCCAGCGCGAGACCGGCCGGCTCACGCAGCGCCTGCTCCGGCGGCGACTCCCGCAGCCAGGCCCGCAGCAGCGCCGCGACGACTGCGGCGTCGGTGGACCCGCGCTGCTGGGCGAGGAAGATCCGGAACACGGCGGATTCGAGCTCGGGGCAGCGCTCCAGCTCGGTGACACCGTAGTGGCCGAGGGCCCGGGCGAGCTTGGCCTGGAACGCGTCCGGCAGTCCGGCCCGCTCGACGTCGAGGCTTTGCAGGTAGGTGTGGAAGTATTCGCGTGCGCTGTGCACATGGGCCCCGCCGTCCTCGCCCGTGGGCCGGTTGCGGCTCAGCTCGGCGAGGTCGGCGAAGGCGTTGAGGAGGTGAATCTCCTCGGCCAGCGGCCGGTAGCCGTCGTCGACGGCCGCCTGCCGCGCGGCGAGGTAGTCGTCCAGCACCCGGCGGTCGTCGTGCGGGTCGACATCGAAGCCGAGCAGCAGGCCGCGCAGATCCTCCTGGCAGCGCCGGATCCGCTGGGGCGCCGGGACCGTCTCGGCCGCGGTGGGCAGGTCCAGCTCGACCGAGGCGGTCTTCGGTGCCTCCGCCGCCTCGGCGGTCCCGTCAGCGAGCGGCTCCAGCCGCAGCAGCGCCGCACCGGTCTCCACCTGGCTGCCCACGGAGACCGAACACTCCCGCAGCCGCGCCCTGAACGGTGCCCGCAGCACCGTCTCCATCTTCATGGCCTCCAGCACCAGCACCGGCGCGCCCGCCTCGACCTCGGCGCCGACCTCCAAGGGCGTGGCGACCACCAGCGCGGGCATGGGTGAGCGGACGACGCCGCCCTCGTCACGGCTGACCCGGTGCGTCACACCGTCCACCTCGATCAGGTGGTCCGGCCCGTACGTCCCGGTGAGCAGGTGGTAGCGGGCGCCGTTGACGACGATCTGACCGGTGTGCCGGTCGAAGCGGTCGAGTTCGACGTCGGCGGTACGGACTTCACCGCCTGCCTCGATGCCGACGCGGAACCGGTGCGCGCCGATCCGCGCCACCCGCGTGCGGTAGGCGGCACCGCGCAGCTTGAGATCCAATGGTCGGCCGCTGGCGTGCCGCACCTGCGGACGGCCGCCGGCCGCCGTCGCCAGCAGCCGCTGCCGCTCGGCGCGTTCCTCTTCCTCGTACGCCTCGATGGCGGCCGCCGCCAGCGCGACGGCGGTGTGCCGGTACCCGACGAGTCGACCCTCCCCGCGGACCCGGTCGATCCAGCCGGTGTCCGCGCTGGCGTCGATCACCTCCGGCTGGTCGAGCAGGTCGAGCACGAAGCTCTTGTTCGTGGCGCCACCCTCGATGATCACCGTGGTGTCCGCCATCGCCCGCCGCAGTCGGCCGAGCGCCTCGTCGCGGTCCCGCCCGTACGCGATGATTTTCGCGATCATCGAGTCGAAGTCGGCGGGAATGGTGTCACCCTCGCTGACGCCGGTGTCCACGCGGATGCCCGGCCCGGCGGGCAGGTCCAGCCGGGCGATCCGGCCCGGGGAGGGCGCGAAGTCGCGGTCCGGGTCCTCGGCGTTCAGCCGGGCCTCGATGGCGTGCCCGCGCTCCACCGGCGGCGTGCCCTCCAGCCGCCCACCCGAGGCCACGTGCAGCTGCGCCTTGACCAGGTCGAACCCGGTGGTGGACTCGGTGATCGGATGCTCCACCTGGAGCCGGGTGTTGACCTCGAGGAACGCGAACATCCGGTCACCGGGGTGGTAGAGGAACTCGACCGTCGCCGCACCGCGATAGCCGACCGCGACGGCCAGCCGCTCGGCCGACGTCTTGAGCTCGGCCGCCTGCTCCGCGCTGAGCACCGGCGACGCCGACTCCTCGATGACCTTCTGGTTGCGCCGTTGCACGGAGCAGTCGCGGACACCGAGCGCCCACGCGGTGCCCTGCCCGTCGGCGATCACCTGCACCTCGACGTGCCGGGCGCCGGTGACCAGGCGTTCCAGGAACACCACGCCACTGCCGAACGCCCGCGCCGCCTCCTGACTGGTGCGCTCGTACGCGTCGGCCAACTCGGCCTCGTTGTTGATCACGCGGATGCCGCGCCCGCCGCCGCCTGCCGTCGCCTTCAGCATCAGCGGATAACCGATCTGGGTCGCCGCCGCCCGCGCGGCGGCCAGGTTCTCGACCGCGCCGCGGCTCCACGGTGCGACCGGTACCCCGACCTCCTCGGCGATCAGCTTCGCGCCGATCTTGTCACCCAGCTGCCGCATGGCCTCCGCATGCGGGCCGACGAAGGTGACCCCGAGCTTCTCGCACAACTCCGCGAACGCCGGATCTTCGGCGACGAAGCCCCAACCGACCCACGCGGCGTCGGCCCCGGTCTCCACCAGCGCGCGTTCCAGCACGGCCAGGTTGAGGTACGGGCGCCGGGCTGCGGGTCCGAGATCGTAGGCGATGTCCGCCGCGCGCACGAAAGTGGCGGTGCGGTCGACGTCGGTGTACAGAGCGACGGTCTCGATCCGCGCCCCGGTCTCGGCAGCCAGCTCTCGGACCGCGTGGATGAGCCGCATCGCGGCTTCACCACGGTTGACGATGGCAATACGGCTGAACACCCGACCGACCCCTCCGGTAGACGTACGACGAACGCGCCGCGGGACGTCGACCCCCGGCAGTCATCACCTTTCTGCCTGCGGCCTGGCAGCGCCATACCGTAACCACCGAACCCGAGGCGGCCCCGGTTGTAGGAATCAGACAAAAACTTTTGGCTGCCTGGTCGCAGCCGGCGGAAAACGAGTGAGTGAGATCGGACGAGCATGGCTTACGATCACTATTCCCGTCGTTGTCGTACGCCGGGATCACCCTCCACCCATCGGGATCGTGGAATTGTTCTCTCTACCTACCCGGGCCAGGTCAAGCCTCGGCCCGTCGTTCCGTACCCGCCGCAGCGTGACCACCAGGATCGCTGCTGCGGCGCTCGTGCCAGCCATCCTGCTCGGTGCCGGCGCTCCGGCGGTCGCCGCGAGCAACACGCTCACCCTGACCACGCTGGACCGCAACGGCAAGAAGGTGACCGTCAACGCGACGGCGGTCAACCTCACCACCAACTCCAGTTACAAGGTGAAGTCCAACAAGCCCAAGAAGCTGCCGAAGGGCAACTACGCGGTGCTCGCCTCCATCAAGAACGGCTCCGCAGTGACGCTCGGCGTGCGTACCGTCAAGGTCTCCGGCGCCAGCAAGACGACCGTGGACGCGCGCAAGGGCAAGAAGGTCACGGTCGGCCTCAGCCCGGCACCCACCAGCGAGTGGCTGTACGCGCAGACCACGGTCGAGGTCTGCACCAGGTCCGCCTCCGCCAGCTACGCCGTCCAAGCTTCGGACTACGGCGACGGTAGCGTCTACGTCATCCCGAACTCGTCGAAGAAGTACGCCTTCGCCGCGATGCGCACCTGGGCCGACGGCTCCGGACACCCCGGGTCCACGCACTACGCGGTGATGTACACGACCACCGGCGTGCCGAGCAAGCCGTCACGGACCGCCAAGCAGTCTTCGCTCGCCACCGTCAACGTGGCATCCCGGCGCGGCCCCTCCGCCGGCGATTACAGCAGCCTGGCGGTGCAGCCAATCGACCGTCCGTGCGGCGGCATGTACCACGGCCTGGTGAACAGCAACGAGCCGTACCGGACGAAGATCAAGGTGTCGGCCGGCAAGTGGGACTTCCCGGTGCACAGCTCCGGCACGGCCAAGGACGGCTCGTCGCCGTTCATTGGGCACTACTACTCGCCGCGCAAGATCGTCGCGGGCAAGTCGTACAGCCTGAACTTCTTCCGTTCCGCCTGGGGCCCGTCCGCGTACGTGCCGGCCACGGTCTACGGCCGGATCAATTACTCGCTGAACGAGATGTTCGCCGACCCCGGCTACCCGCGGGGCAACGTCGAGGGTGGCGACAAGGCGACCGCGACGTTGACCTTCGGCGGCAAGATCGTCAAGACGGTCAAGGACCGGGGCTGGGAGCCAGGGAGCACTGACCTGAGCTACAAGGTGAAGAAGGCCGGCTGGTACACGCTCACCAACACCGCGAGCCGGTACTACCCGGAGATCACCTTCCCGGCCGGGATGCTCTCGCCGAAGACCAGCGTCACGTACAGGTTCAAGGCGAAGCCGAACACCTCGGTGGTCGCGCCCGTCTACGGGATCGCCATGCTGCCGGCCGGGCTGGATCTCTACAACCGGGCGAAGCCGAACAGCACCACCAACGTCGAGCTGAAGCTGAACCGGTCCAAGATGTACGCCGACACCAAGCTGGGCAAGAACCCGACGGTGAAGTCGATCGGCGCCAAGGCGTCGTTCGACGGCGGCAAGACCTGGCGATCGGTCAAGGTCAAGAAGATCAACGGAAAGTGGACCGCGATCGTCGGTAACCCGGCATCCGGTGCGGTCTCGCTGCGGGTCCGGGTCACCGTCACCAACGGCGGCTACACCGACGTCACGATCATCCGGGCGTACGCGATCGGCTGAGCCGAGCACCCGTACGCCATCGGTGCCCCGAGTGTGACCCTCACGCTCGGGGCACCGGTGTTGGTGATGGCCTCACGCTGCCACAAAGCGGGAGAGCGAATTCGCCGCCCTTGACCTACGATGATCTCCCGCCGTTGTCGTACGGCGCGATCACCCTTCCACTCACAGGGATGTGGAATTGTCTTCTCTTTCTGATCGGGCCGGGTTCAGCCTCGGCTCGTCGTTCCGTGTCCGTCGCAGCCTGGTCTCCAGGATCGTCGCGGCGGCGCTCGTGCCGGCCATCGTGCTCGGCAGCGGTGCTCCGGCGATCGCCGCGAGCAACACGCTCACCCTGACCACGCTGGACCGCAACGGCAAGAAGGTGACCATCACGGCCAAGGCGGTCAACCTCAGCACCAACTCCACCTACTCGGTAAAGTCCAACAAGCCGAAGAAGCTGCCGAAGGGCAGCTACGCGGTGCTCGCCGCGGTCAAGGACGGCTCGTCGACGACGCTCGGCGTGCGTACGGTCAAGGTCTCCGGCGCCAGCAGGACCACCGTGGATGCGCGCAAGGGCAAGAAGGTCACGCTCGGCCTGAGCCCGGCACCGTCCGGCGAAGGGCTCGACGGGGACACCGTGGCACAGATCTGCGTCAGGACCACCTCGCTCAGGCACGTGGTCGAGGGCTCGGATTGGGACCGCAGCCTGTACGTCATCCCGAACTCGTCGAAGACCTACGCCTTCGCCGCACTGCGGACCTGGGCCGACGGCTCCGGGCGCCCCGGGTCCACCCAGTACGCGGTCATGTACACGACCACCGGTGTACCGACCAATCCCTCTCGGACGATCAAACAGTCTTCGCTCGCCACCGTCAACGTGGCCGCCCGGCGCGGCCCCTCCGGGGGCAACTCCAGCAACTTTGTCGCGCAGCCGACCGGCCGCTCGTGCGGTAGCGACATCTACCGGAACCTGGTGACCAACGAACTCGCGTACCGGACGAAGGTCAAGGTGACGGCCGGCAAGTGGGACTTCCGGGCAGGAAGTTCCGGCAGCGCCAAGGACGGCTCGTCGTACAACATCGGCGGCTACACCGCGACGCGTACGGTGGCCGCGGGCAAGTCGTACAACCTGAACTTCTTCCGATCCGCCTGGGGCCCGTCGACACGGTTGCCGGTGGTGCTCAACGGCCGGATCTCGTATTCGCTGAACGACATGTTCGCCGATCCCGGCTTTCCCCGGGACAGCGCCGAGGTTGGCGACAAGGCTACCGCGACCCTGACCTTCGGCGGCAAGACCGTGAAGACGGTGAAGGACAAGGGCTGGGACCCGCACGGGACCATCCTTGAATACAAGGTGAAGAAGGCCGGCTGGTACAAGCTGACCAACAAGGCCAGCCGGCACTACCCGGAGATCACCTTCCCGGCCGGGATGTTGTCGCCGAAGACCAACGTCACGTACCGGTTCAAGGCGAAGCCGAACACCTGGGTGACCGCGCCGGTCTACGCGATCACCATGCTGCCCACCGGCTTGGACCTCAACAACCGTGCGAAGCCGGGTAGCAGCACCAACGTCCAGCTGAAGCTGAGCCGGCTCAAGGGCGAACCGGACGCCAAGCTGGGCAAGAACCCGAAGGTGAAGACGGTCACCGCCAAGGCGTCGTTCGACGGCGGGAAGACCTGGCGGTCGGTGAAGGTCAAAAAGGTCGGCGGTGTGTGGACGGCACAGGTCACCAACCCGTCCTCGGGTGCGGTGTCGCTGCGGGCTCGGGTCACCGACACCACCGGCGGCTACACGGATGTGACGATCATCCGGGCGTACGCGATCGGCTGATTGCCAACGGCATCGACGCGCCTCGGCGGTCCGGTAAGGGACGGACCGCCGAGGCGCCTCCCAGCGTGGCTGGGTCCCGGCCGGCACGGTCTTTCCCCGGCCCAGTCCGGCCTTGATGCCCCTGCCTGTCCCTGTCGAGCTGAACCGTTCATGCCATCACATCAGTGGCATGCGCTCGCCAGCACCCGGTCCGCCCGCCGACACCCGGTCCGCTCGCCGGCACCCGGTCCGCTCGCCGGCACCCGGTCCGCTCGCCGGCACCCGGTCCGCCTGCCCGTCGCGCCCCGGTCCGTTTGCCGTGACCCGGTCGGCTCGTCCGTCGCGCCCCGGTCCGTTTGCCGTGATCCGCTTGTGCTCTCAGCTCGACAGGCCTGACCGCCCTACGCCCAGCCCTCGGCTACCGGCAGTGCGAGCAGGACTCTCCCGCAGGCGTCGACGGCGCGTCGTTCAGCTACAGGATCGTCGTCCGCGCAGCCCCCGCCCCCTCTCCGCCGCTCTTGCATTTTCGTCGCGACAAAACGCGTCTCCTGGGAGATTTCAGCGACCGAAAGTGCAAGACCGGCGAAAAGGCCAGGGATCAGGAGAGAGCGGCTCGGATGGTGGCGACGATGTGGGTGGGGCGACGGTAAAGGTCGCGGTCGGTGAAGTAACGCATCCGCCAGCCCTGCGCGTCGAGCCAGTTGACGCGCTCCCGGTCGTACCGGAGGCCTTCCCGATCGAGGTGCGAGACGCCGTCGTACTCGATCCCGATCCTGCGTTCCCGGTAGCCCAGGTCAAGGCGATAACGCGGGAATCCGTAAGCGTCGTGCACCAGCAGCTGCAGCTCGGGCGGGGGGAGTCGCCCGTCCAGCAGCACCAACCGCAGTTGGCTCTCCTGGCGGCATTCCGCCCGGCCGTCCGCCAGCGGCACCAACTCGCGGGCCTGCCGTACGCCACGTAGCGCTCGATGGGCGGGCACCTCAGCCAGCAGATCGTCCGGCGTCACCGCACCGGATCTCAGAGCGCAGTCCAGAACGGGGAGAGCGTCGAGGCGCCGTACCGTACGCGCCAGGTCGACAGCGCAACGTGCCGCCGGCACGCAGGGCAGCCCTTGCACGAGGACCGGCTCCACCGGCAGCACGGAATGATGCACGACCAGACCGGGCAGCCGGGGCTTCGGCACGGTGATCGGCACCTGGACGTGCACGAGGTCGTCGCGCAGCACGCCGAAGCCGTACCGGCGGGCCGCCGTCTGCCGGGCGAACATGGCGCCCTCCGGCAGACACAACAGGAGAGCCCGTAACTCGTCCTCGTCGTCGAAGGGATGATCGGTATAGACACCACGGCGTACGCGGCGCAACTCCGCCCGATCCAGCCGGGTCCGAAGCCGCCGGGCACTGAGTGTCCGCATCAGGTTCTCCACTCGCCACAGTTCAGCAGTCACCCCCGCACCCTCGCCCGCCCCGCCCCAATCCAGCCACCCCCACCCCCCTTGCCCTGTGGACAACCCATGTCCTGTGGAAAACCCCCCACACACCCCTCCCTCGTGCTATGCCCCTCCCCGCACCAACATTGATCGTGTCGGCACCGACGGCCTGACACGACCGCCGCGATCTTGCACTTTCTGTCGACTATTTGCCCAACTTGCCCCAAAATGCGGCGACCAAAAGTGCAAGATCGCGAGGGCGAAGGGGTGGGCGAGGGCGGGGGGTGGGCGAGGGCGAGGGGTGGGGGCGGGGGGCTAGGGGGTTTTGTGGGCTTGGGTGCGGCCCTCTTCGCGGGCCTGGTCGAGGAGTTGTGCGAGGCGTTGCTTTCGCCGCCGGGCGACGGTGCGGGCGGCGAAGACCAGCACGCCGAGGATGAGCGCGAGGGCCAGCTGCGCCCAGGGGAGCGCCCAGGTGGTGACCGTGGCCGAGGTGGTCCGGATCTCGGCGCCGGTCGCATCGCCACCGAGGACGGCGGGTGTCACCTCGACCGTGGTGCGCACCGGCCCCAGCCCCCACACCCCGTTCACCCGGGTCTCGACCGGGCGGTCGCCGCCCCGCAGCAACTCCTCGACCTGCGCCGGGGTGTCCCGTTCCAGCAGGCCGAAGAGTTCGGCGACGCCGACCCGGCCGCCGCCGGTCACCGCGACGTTGCCGGTGTTGGTCGCGGTGTAGCCGATCCGCACGGTGCCGCCGGCGAAGGGGTTCCAGGAGGGCTTGTACGTGGCGGTGAGATTGTCGATCGCCATGCTGGCGGTGATCGTGCCGCTGGCACGCAGCATGACCCGGAATCCGACCCGGCTCTCCACGGCGACCGTGCCGCCGGAACTGGTGACCGTCGCCGCGATGCCGGCCGGGTGATCGCCGGGGCTGGCATCGGCGGGCACGGTGATGGTGAAGGGCACCACCTTCGTCTCCTTGGCCCCGACGGAGATCTTCTCCTGCACGGTGATCCAGGTGCCGCCGTCCACCGACTTCTCGTTGGAGGGGAGCATGTTGAATCGCCCCTTGTCGGTGAGGTAGCCGTCCGCCGCCTTCAGCGAGAAGACCACGGCGGAGTCGCTGAAGTTGCGTACGGCCAGGTGCTCGGTCACGACCTGACCGGGGTCGAGCGTGCGCTCGATCCATCGCCGACCGTCGGGGCCGTTCTGGTCGGCCGGCTGCACCGACCAGGTCACCGACGGCTTGGTCGGCTCCGCGGCGGCGGCGGTGGGCGCGATCGGTGCGGCGACGAGCAGCGCGGCCAGGGCGGCGAGCAGCCGGGGCAGGGCCCGCGACGAGGTTCGGGTCATGACAGCATCCTTTGTGCAGCGTGGTGGGGGCCGCCCGGCCGGGCGACCCCCACCACGGGTGTTACTCGAACAGGGACAGGGTCAGCGTCGAGCGGTACTTACCGGCCGCGACGTCCGCCGGCGTACGCAGGAACAACTCGGCGTCGACCGTGTACTCGCCACCGGCCACCGCACCCGAGTCGAACGTGGAGACCAGCAACTCCTGATCCACCAGGCCCACGTTGTTACCCGGCTGCGTCGGCTCGTCGAGGACGGTCACGACCTCCTCGCCCTCGGTCACCAGGCCGGTGTCGCCACCGTCGAGCAGCCGTGGCCGCCAACCCAGGTGCCCGGCGCCGATCGGCTCCTGGCCGGCGTTACCGACGAAGTCGGTCGCGCTGCCCACCACGGCCCAGGACGCATCGGCCGGCACCTCGTCCGCCGTGCGGGTGTCGGTCACCGTCACCGTCGGCAGGGTGCCCACGAACTGGCGCACCAGCAACGTCGACCCCTCCTCGGACAGGGCCACCGAGTCACCCGCGACCGAGAGCGCCAGCACTCCCGGCTCCTTGATCTCCTCGATGTCGACCGTGACCGACACGTCGGCGCGGTCGTCGGGTTCGGCCGACGCCGGTGCGGCCATCGCCACCGACCCGGCCACCATCGCGCCCGCGGCAACCGCCGCGAACAGGCGCCTGTGCCTGGTTGTGCTCATGTGCATGCTCCATTGCTGAATCGAAGGGATACGGTGTGGCGGCGCCCTCCGGCTGAGAGCGCCGCCACCGTTGAAAAGGGTCAGCCGCAGGTGATCGCGGCGAACACCGCCTCGGCCTGGGCCGTCACCGGCGTTCCGTTCACGGTCCCGGTGATCTTCACCGTCGAGGTGCCGGCTGGCACCGACCGGGCCCGCGTGGTGAACGACTGGTAGGCGACCTTGCCGGGAGCGACATCGGCGACCGTACGCGAGCCGTACGGCGTGACCAGCTCGATGGTGAGCGCCACGTCGTCGGCGTTGCGGGCGGTGACCGCGACGTACGCGGTCGTACCGGCACACTGGCTGCGGGCCGTCACCTCGACGTCCCACGCCGGCACTTCGGGTTCGCCGCTGCCGATGGTCGACCGGGGCGTGGTGTCCGGGGTGACCCGCGAGTTCGCAGCGAAGTAGCTGACCAGCATGGTGAGGTCGTTGTCGCCGGTGGTGACCGGGTTGGTGCCCTGGCCCAGGGCGGTGAAGTTGTCCCCGCCGGCGGCGAGGAATGAGTTCACCGTCACCCGGTAGCTGCCCGCCGGGTCGATCGGCGTGCCGTTGAGCTTCATCGAGGTGATCCGCGAGCCCTGGGCGGCGGTCGGGTCGTACGTGTAGGTGAAGCCCTTCGACACGCCCAGCCAGAGCACCGGACGGGACGCGCCCGCCGGCTGCCACTGCTGCTCCAGCGCCTGCTTGATCTGGGCACCGGTGTAGGTCTTGGTGACCACGTCGTTGGCGAACGGCTGGACGGCGAAGGCGTCGGCGTAGGTCACCGTGCCGTCGGTCCGGTACAGCAGGTCGGCCCGCAGACCGCCCGGGTTCATGAACGCGATCTGCGCCCCGCCCCGGCCGGCGTCGGCGGTGCCGGCGAGCTGCACGTCGGCGATGAAGTTGCCCAGCGCGGACTCCTTGCCCCGGTCCTCGTTGCCGTCGGTGTACGCCCGCCGGATGTCGGCGGTGATCTCGCCGAGCTTCTGCTTGCCCAGCTCCTCCGCCCTCACCTTGGCGGCGGCGACGATCTCGGCCACTGCCGGGTCCTGCGGCGCTCCGACCACGTCCACCAGCGACGCGTCGGCGTTGGTGACCGATCCCGACTCCGGGTCGTAGGTCAGGGTGACCTTGCCCAGGCGCTTGCCGTAGTCCTCGGCCTGGACCACCGGGCGCAGCTTGTCGGTGCCGGGAACCGGGACCTCGAAGGCGTACGGCTGGTGGGTGTGGCCGCTGAAAATCGCGTCGATGGTGGCGTCGACCCGGGTGAACCTGCCGAAGACCGGGTCGGCGGCCAGGTCCTCGGCCGAGCCGATGTTGGCCGTGGCGGCACCCTCGTGGGCGAGCAGCACCACCACGTCGGCCTCGCCGTTGGCGGGGTCGCCGTCCTTGAGCTGCCCCGCGACGACGTTGGCCTCGGCCACCGGATCGCGGAAGGTGATCCCGGCGATGCCGTCCGGGCTGACCAGCGACGCGGTCTGCTCGGTGACCACGCCGACGAAGCCGACCCGGACCCCGCCGACGGTGCTAATCGAGTACGCCGGCAGCACCCGATCGGCCCCCCGGTACACGTTGGCACCCAGCAGCGGGAAGTCGGCCCGGTCGGTGACCCGGCCGGTCAGGTCGACGATGCCCTTGTCGAACTCGTGGTTGCCCACGGCGGAGGCGGCCAGACCCATCCGGTTCAGCGCGTCGATCGTCGGGTTGTCGTCGTCGATCGCCGAGATGAAAGTGGATGCGCCGATGTTGTCACCGGCGGAGACGAGTGCGGTGTGCGGGTTCTGCGTACGCAGTTGGTCGACCAGCCCGGCGAGCTGGGCGGCACCGCCGACCGGCTGACCACCCACGGTGGCCGGGGACTCGAGCCGGCCGTGGAAGTCGTTGATGCTCAGCAGTTGCAGATCGACCGGGCCGGATCCGGTGTTGATGCCCACGACCAGCGGGTTGTGGTCGCTGGCCCGGTACGGGTCGGGCGCGTAGAAGGCGTCGAGCCCGTCGTACTGGAAGGCGTACGACTCGACCGCGTTGATCTGCCAGACGTCGACGCTGGTCACCCGCTCGGCCAGCGAGGGCGAGGCCAGGGCGTGGTCGAGCGATCCGGACTCGCCGTTGAAGACGTAGCTGGTCTTCCCGGTGTTGTTGAGGTTGCGGTAGTCCTTGCCGTAGAGGACCTGCATCGGGTCCTCCTGGGTGTACGCGTTGAAGTCACCCAGCAGCAGCACGTTGTCGGTGTCGCTGTCGGCCTTGATCTGGTCCACGAAGGTGGCCAGCGCGCGGGCCTGCCGCACCCGGTCACCATTCCAACCGCCCTGGCCGTCCCCGGTGTCGGCGTTGTCGCCGCTGCCCGCCCCGCTCTTGGACTTGAAGTGGTTCGCCACCACCACGAAGTCGAGCGGGCCGGCGGTGAAGGTCTGCGCGATCGGCTCGCGGGCGTTGAACCAGACGGTTTCGTCGTTCACCGATCGCGACGCGCCCTTCGGCTGCGCCTTGGCCGGCTTGAAGATGATCGCCGTGGTGATGAAGTCCTGCTGGGCTGCGCCGGGCAGTTCGGCCGGGCTGCGGACGTGGTCCCAGGTGCCCGCGCCGTCCTTGGCGTTCAGGGCGGCGACCAGGCGCTTGAGCGCCCGCTGCGGGTCGGTGGGGCTGAACCGGACCGAGTTCTCGATCTCCTCCAGCGCGACCACGTCGGCGTCGAGTGCGCTGATCGCCGAAACGATCTTCGCTTCCTGCTTGGCCAGCGCCGCCTCGTTGGCCGCACCGCGCGCGTCACCACCGAAGTGCACGAAGTAGTTCAGCACGTTGAAGCTGGCCACCCGCAGGTCGCCGCCGACGTCGACCGGAGCGGCGGTACGCGGGTTGGTGGCCTTGAAGGTGGTCCGGGCGGCCGGCGGGGTGTCCGCGTCGACCGGGCGGGTCGGCTGGAGGCGCCACTCGTTGAAGCCGTACGACAACACCGACGGCCCGAACGCCTCGACCGAGTCGCCGACCCGCAGCGGGTTGGCGTTCGACACGTACGGCGGGAGCAGCCCGGCGGTGGCCAGGTTGGTGGTCTTGCCGTCGTCCACCAGGACCCGGCGGAGCTTGTTCTCGGCGGCGATCTGCCGTGCCTCGGCGGTGCCCGGGCGGGCCCGGTCGGTCGGGGTCAGCGCCGGCTGGTCACCGGCGGCGAGTACCACCTCGCCGTACCGGTTGGTGTTGTAGACCTCGGCGACGGTGTACGCGCCGACCGGCGCGACCAGCATCGACTCGACCGACTCGCGGGCGTCGTCGGCCAGCGGGAACTCCACCGGCACCGGGTCGGGCAGCGGTGCGCCCCGCTCGCAGACCTGCACGTCGCCCTTGGCGGCGATGGTGAGCTGGGTGAGCCCGTTGAACTCGTTGGCCGTGCCGCTGACCCGGATCCGGTCGCCGATCGCGACGGACGGGTGGTTGGCAGTGTTGGTGGTCAGGTAGACGAAGATGCCGTCCGAGGCGGTGCCGGCGGTGACCGGCCGATCCCCGCCGCTGCCCGCCGTCTGCACGTACACGCCGTTGTAGCCACCGCTGCGGTGGTCGGCGGTGACGACGCCTTCGACGGCCACTCGGCTGCCCGCCACCGGCGTGGCCGCTCCGGTGCCCTGAACCTGGGCGATGGTGTGGTCGACGGCGATTGTGCAGCCCTGCTCCGGATCCGGCTCCGGGCCCGGCGCGGTGTTGCGTACGCCGAAGCTGTTCGGCGCCGGCGGTCGCCAACTGCCGGCGATCTTCTGCAACGAGTGGCCGACCGGGGTGGAGCTGGACTCCTTGACCCCGATGTCGGTGCCCCTGATCCCGTTGGCGGGCCCGCCGACTGCGGTGAAGGTGCCCCCGTAGGTGAGGAACTCGGCCACCGAGTCGGTCGGGGAGACCAGCGCGACGCCGTCGGGGTCGCCGTTCTGGATGCCGTTGACCGGGTAGTTCTCGACGACCACACCGGCGTCCGGCACCGTGCCGGTCAGGGTGCGGGTGTTGTACGCCGCACCGTTGCCCCCGTTGTAGAGGACGATGCGCCAGCCGGTCAGGTCGAAGCCGACCGGTGCCTCGATCTCGATCGCCTCGCCGACATCGGTGCCGGCGTTGTCATAGTGGATCTCACTGATGAACGGCGTCGCGGGCGCCGGGTCGGCGAACGCGGTGGTGCCGCCGGCCAGGGTGAGCGCGGTGGCGGTGACCAGTACGCCCGGAATTGTGAATAGTCGGGTGCTTCTTTTTCGCTGCATCTGCGCGGCCTCCGAGGGGGTAGACGGTCGGAGGATAAGCGGCTTCGGTGTCCCTGCGGCAGCCACCGGATGTACCAAAGCGACGAACGGTCGTTGCCTACCTCACCCGGCTGGGCTGCTCGATCACGGTCTCGGCGGCCGTCGTGGGGCGATCGGGGTGGCCCGCCAAGGGGCAGGTTCGCCGAGTGATCGGAGTGGAATGTCCGATACGCGACAGCATCCGTAATCGATTTCGTTCGTTTGCCGCGCGCAGTAACCGAATTCGTGATTCCGATTCTGGTCGGCAGTGTCCGAATTTGATTCAGGCGGCTGCCTTGAGGGTGGCAGGCGTGCTATAGAGAGATGGCGTCCAAATCAATTCTCTTAAATGCGATGGGGGTTCGCCATTTCCGCGATCAGTGGAAATCGTCGAGCCCGGAGGGCTTCACCACCAGCGACAACGCTGTCGGAAGCGGCGACTGGCCCTCC
Source organism: Micromonospora qiuiae (assembly GCF_016863555.1). GTDB lineage: Bacteria > Actinomycetota > Actinomycetes > Mycobacteriales > Micromonosporaceae > Micromonospora > Micromonospora qiuiae. The sequence continues at coordinate 24,318 of NZ_BOPC01000077.1, forward strand.
TTGCGTGCAGGTGGTTTCCGCATCAGAGGTAGGAGTCCTATGTCCATTCAGCGTCGTTTTCGGACGCTGGCGGGATCAGCGCTTGCCATAGCGTTGGTCGCGTCGGCGATGGTGTCCACCCCCGCTTCCGCGCGTTCCCCCGGGGACGCGCCACCGGCGGCATCCACCCGCCCCGTCAAACCGGCGGCCACCGGCTCGGCGAACGCCGCCGACCCGGTCCGGCCGAAGGCCGCCCGTAAACCCGCCACGCCGAAGCGGCCGAAAGCCGGCAAGCGCGGCGACCTCGTCGCCGTCAGCTGGCGCAAGCCCGCCGAGAACGGCAGTAAGATCACCGGGTACGTGGTGACACCGTTCCGCAACGGCAAGGCGCAGGCCCCGAGCAGGTTCGACGCGTCGCAGACCAGCCGCGCGGTGAAGATCTCCCCGACCAGTGGGAAGTGGACGTTCACCGTGGCGGCCGTCAACGATGCCGGCACCGGGCCAGCCAGCCCGCACTCCAAGGCCGCCGTGCCGATGGCCCTGCCCACCGCGCCGGCCATCGTCGCGGTCACCGCGGGCACCACGACAGCCCTGCTGAGTTGGATCCGCCCCTCTGACGACGGTGGTTCACCGGTAACGCAGTTCGTGATCACGCCGTACATCAACGGGGCGGCGCAGGCGGCCCAGGTCGTGCCGCCGGTGACCACGGCGACGGTGACCGGTCTGACCCCCGCGGTCACCTACACCTTCACGGTGGCGGCGCGCACCGCGCTCGGCACCGGCCCCGAGTCGGCGCGGTCGGCGCCGGTCACCACGGCCATCTCGCCGAGCGTGTCGTACATCGGCCCGGAGGGCACCGTCAACGCGGCGTACATGGGCAACGTCACGGTCGCCAACGGAGTGCCGCCCTACACCTGGTCCGTCGCGCCGAGCCCGATCAGCGGCGACCTGCCGCCCGGCCTGGCGCTCAACCCGCTGAGCCCTGCCGTCACCGGTGTCCCCACCACCGTTGGCCAGTATCCGGTGGTCTTCCGGGTGGTGGACGCCGACGGCCGGGAGGGGAGTGTGCTGACCGTCATCACCATCAACGCCCGGCCGCAGATCGTCGTGCCGAACCTGGCGCTCGGCGAGGTCGGCGCGGCCTACTCGCAGCGGCTCACCGTGCTCGGCGGCACCCCGCCGTTCACCTGGTCGGTGGCTGCCGGGTCGCTGCCGCCCAGTGTCACCCTCAACACGGTGAACGGTTTCATCGCGGGCACGCCGACCACCGCCGGCACCTATGGTGCGGACATCCGGGTGACCGACGCGTTCGGGGTGACCGACGTCCTCCAGATCCGGATCGTGGTCCAGGCCCGCAGCGTGGTCGCCCTGAGCGTCGACGACGCGTCGGTCAACTTCGGCGACGAGATCGGCTTCACCGTCGACATCGGCCCGGGTGAGGCGCAGGGCTCGGTGAGCCTCTTCAGCAGCGCCGGGACGCGTACCCTGCTCGGCACCTTCCCGGTCACGCGCAACCGGGCCACCTTCACCAGCCGGGCACCGGACTTCGGAACGAACCAGTTCGAGGTGCGGTACGACTCCACCAACACGAACGCCGTCGTCTTCTCCAACACGGTCAACGTGCAGGCGACCGGGGTGGCCGGACAGGCCCTGATCACCCAGTTCCGCCAGTCCGGCGTCGGCGGGCCACTGGACCAGTACGTCTCGATCTACAACAACAGCCCGATCCCGATGCCGGTGTCTGGTATCCGGATCGAGGCAGCGGATGGCACCATCGTCACCATCCCGCCCACCCGGCTACCCCTCCCCGTCGGTCAGGCCTTCCTGGTCGCGGCCGCGGACTACTCGCTCGGGGCCGTCGCCGAGCCGGATCTGCCGCTGGCGGCTGATCCCGTCGAGGGAGATTGCACGGTCGTGGTCGGCCCGGTGTGTTCGCTGGGCGCGGTCGGTGGGCTGCGCGTCCGGTTCCCGGACACCGATACCCCCGGCACCGGCACCATCGCTGACGCTGCCGGCTCCACCCCCGGCTTCTACCGGGGCAGCCCGCTGCCGGCCTTCACCCACACGCCGACGGTCCGCAACATCTTCGGCCGGCTGCGCGAGGCGGGCCGACCGCTGGACACCGGAAACACCCGAGCCGATTTCCGGTTCCTCACCACGACCGGCGGAATCCAGGGCGGGATACCTTCGGCGATCGGCACCGGGAACCCGCGCAACGCTGACGGGCCCCGGATCGTGAACACCCTGCTCCAGACCACGCTGCTGGACAGCGGTGTGTCCGCGAGCGCGGCGCCCAACCGGGAGTACGTCGCACCGACGCCGACCAGCCGCGGGCAGTTGATCATTCGCCGGACGCTCACCAACCGGGCCAGCACGCCGGCGAGTCAGATCAAGCTGCGGATCTCCAGCCTGAGCGAGCTGAACGGGCCACCGCCACCCGCAGGGACGTCTCCGCGGCCGCCCTACGCCGACCTGCAGTGGCGCAACCCGGCGACGCTGACCAGCACGTTCACGCTGAGCGACGGGCGGACCGTCACGGTCAACAACCTGCGGATGGACCCCCCGTCCGAGGACCCGCCCGGCGGTGGCTTCTACAGCGAGGCGACCCTGCCGCTGCCGCTCGGCGGCCTGCCGCCGGGTGGGACGCTCAACTTCTCGCTGACGTTCAGCGTCGAGTCGGCCGGATCGTTCTGGGGTGCCTGGGACGTCCTGGCACTGGGCATCGACCCGCCCGCGGTGGCGACCGCCGCGACCAAGCGCACGAACCGCGCCCAGGTCAACGGCGACGCCGGCGTGGTGCCGCGCGAACTGGCCCAACCCAGGCCCGACCAGGCCAGGGCGCACCGCCAACGACACGAGAGCAACTGACCACACCGACCCTCGCGGGCGGCACCGGCCGGTGCCGCCCGCGAGGCACGCCTTACGGGAGAGCCATCGATGCCGAACAACGACAACGATCGGTACGCCTACGGGCTGCGGGTGCGCGGCCTCGACCACGTCGTCGAGCTGGCACCGGCCGGACCGCCGGACGGGCGACCGACCGTGACGATCCGCTCCGACCCCATCGAGGTGCCGCCGCAGCCGGTCGGGCCGGACGAACACCGGTGCGTGCGGATGCTGGCCGACGGCCGGTGGATGAGCGTGGACCGGGGCCGGGCGAGGGCCACCCTGTACGGCCCGACGCCCGCGCCGGACCTGCTCGCCCATCCCTATCTCGCCGCCGTGGCCACCGTCGTCAACCGGTGGAGCGGCCGGGAGACATTCCATGCCGGTGCCTTCGTCAGCGGCGGTCGCGCCTGGGCGGCGCTCGGTGCGCGTACCGCCGGAAAGAGCAGTCTGCTCGCGGTGCTGGCGGCCGACGGCGTGCCGGTGCTCGCCGACGACGTGCTGGTCACCGACGGGCGGTACGCCTTCGCCGGGCCGCGCTGCCTCGACCTGCGGGAACCGGTCCCCGGGATCGATCTCGCCCCGCTGCCGGCGCGGTACGCGACCCGGCTCCGGGTCGCGTTGCCGCCGGTAGCCGATCGGCTGCCCCTCGGCGGCTGGTTCTTCCTCGGCTGGGGCGACGAGCCGGCTGCGGTCCCGGTCGCCGCGACCGACCTGCTGGCCCGGCTCGCCGCGCTGCGCACCTGGCCGGCGCTCACCTCCGATCCCGCCGTGCTGCTGGCCCTCTCCGCGTTGCCAGCCTGGGACCTGGTCCGGCCGAAACAGTGGGCGGCGGTCGACGACACCCGCCGGCTGCTCGACCGGGCGCTGGCGACACCGGTGGGAGTCCCGTCGTGACCGCGCTGGCCGCCGCCGTCCGCTGCCTGGCACTGGACTCGGCCGCCGCCGCGACCTGCACGCTGCTCCGCGCCCACGGCATCGACGCGGTGCTGCTGAAGGGCGCCGGCCTGGCCCGCCTGCTCGGTATCGAACGTCGTTACATCGATGTGGACCTGCTCGTCGCGCCGGCGGCCTTCGAGGCCGCGCAGCAGGCGCTGGCCGCTGCCGGGTACCGCCCGGTGGTCGCCGGTGCCCGTCCCGACGACCAGCTGTTCCACGAACGGCCGTGGTTCGTACCCGGTTCCGTCTCGCTGGTGGTCGATCTGCATCGGAGCTTCGGCTGGGTGGGCGACCCGGAGCGGTTCTGGCAGGCGATACGGTCCGGCGCCGAAAAGCTGCCGCTGGCCGGCGGGTGGGTGCTCGTGCCGGATCGAATCTGCGCCGCCCTCCTGACCGTTCTGCACGCGGCCCGGCCCGGCAGGGCCGACCACCCGGTCACCGACCTGACCCGGGCACTGGACGTGTTCACGATCGACGACTGGCGGGCCGCGACCGCCGTCGCCCGCCGATGTGCCGCCGAGGAAGGATTCGCCCTGGGCCTGCGCGTCACCGAGCGTGGCCGGCTGCTCGCCGCCGAACTGGGCGGGTTGCCTGTGGTCTACACGCCGAGCCGGTGGCTCGCCGCGCACCGCTCCTCCGCGACCGCGAAGTCGCTGGCCCGGCTGACCGAACTGCCCACGGCCCGCGCCCGGCTGCGGCACTTCCGGCTGCGCCTGCTGCCGTCGCCGGCATCGATGCGCTATTTCAGCCCGCTGGCCCGGCGCGGTCGGCTCGGCCTTCTCCTGGCGTACGCCGGTCGACTGGGCCGGCACGCCGCCGGTCTGCCGCGGGCGGTACGCGAACTGCGTGCCGCCCGGCACGCCCATGACGGTCCCGCCTCGGATCCGCCCCTGCGGTAGCCGCCGCACTCATTCCGGTGCTGCGGCGATCGGCTGTTCCGCAGCGCGGGTCGGTCCGGGCGGTACGCCACCGGCCCGCTCGGACCGGGTCACCCACCACAGGTGCTGGAGCAGGGCGGTGGTGCCCGGGGCGATCGGCCACGTCGACCACACCCGCTTCAGCGCAACCGGATCGACCAGGTCCTCATCCACGCCCGAGCCGTCCCATCCGGTGATGAAGTCCCGGGCGTGCCGGCGTACGAAGGCCTCCAGGAACGTCGCCTTGCCTCGGGGCGCGGTCACCACCGCCGGCAGTTCGTCCCCGGCGATCAGGGTGAGCAACTGTTGCCGGGTAGGGGTGTGGAGACGACCGGCCCGGACGATCAGCGCGGCCAGGAAACCGGCGTCGAGCAGCGGATTGACCACCGACACCTGGTGGTCGGCACCGACCCCGGACAGGCTCGCGCAGGTCAGCGCGAGATCCCGGCGGCCCAGGTGCCAGTGGATACGGCGGTCCAGGCGGTACGGCTCGGCGCGTACCTCCGCCGCGTACGACCGGTGGCAGTCGGTCGCCACGTCGGGCCGTAACCAGGGGAGAGCCCGGACGGCCCGACGCCGGCCCGGTGGCAGCACCGCCCGGACGGCCGGAGCCAGGGCCCGTCGTAGGCGGATCCGCATGGTCCGGGCCGGACGCCACCAACCGGCCAGCATCTGATCGCCACCCGCGCCGGTGAGCAGGGAACCGCCCTGCGCCAACTCGATGATCGGCAGGTGCAGGTGAATGTTGCCGGGATGCAGCACGCCGCCGTACCGGTGCAGCAGCCGCGCGGCCACCGGCCCGACGAAGTCGAGATCGTCGCCGGCCGACAGCCGGTGCCAGGGACCGGCGAGATCGAGCGCCCGGATCACCTCGTGCTGCCAGCCGGACTCCTCGGCCTTCGGCGCGTCAGTGAACCGCCAGGTCACCGGCACCGGCGGTGGTAGTTGCTCGCGGCGGGCGACCCGTACGGCGACCGCGAGCACGAGCGAGGAATCCAGCCCGCCCGAGAAGCTCACCACGCAGGGCGGTCGGGCCAGCGCGGGCAGCACCGCCTGTTCCAGTGCGGCCAGCGGCGAGGCGGGCACCGGCCGGTCGGCGGCCGTCAGCGACGGCGTGCGGGCGCCATGCCCCAACACCGAGCCGCTGGCGATGTCCAGCGGGGTGGGCCGCGGGATCGACGGCGTGGACAGCTCACTCACGGGTCAGGACTCCTCGTTTCGTGGCCAGCCGCAGCGCTCCGCCGAAGATCCAGATCGACAGCGGCAGCAGCACCACGGCGATGCCGAGCAGGGCGAGCGCGGGGCCGGTCCAGGCCGCCCCGGCGAGCGCGGCACGCAGGCCGTCGAGCGCGAAGCGGCTGGGCAGCAGCGCGGAGAGCGGATGCAGCACCGGACCGAGGGTGCCGACGGGGAAGTACGTGCCGGAGAGGAACGTGAGCGCGACGACGATCACCCGAGCGGCCGCGTCACCGTGCCCGACCACGATCGTGACCGCCATGAGGAGAATGCCGATGCCGGCCATGGCGGCGCATCCGGCGACCAGCAGCACCGCCATGCCGAGCCAGTCGGCGTGCCCGACTCGGAGACCGAGCAGCGGAGCGAGCACGGCGAGGTAGATCGAGGCACGGAGGGCGGCGAACAGGAACGGGTATCCGCAGGTGCCGACCGCCAGGGCCGCCGGCGACATCGGCTGAGCCGCCAGCATCTCCAGCGTGCCGGCCCGCTGCTCGGACGTGATGCGCATGGTGAGCTGCGTGGTGGTCGCCTGCATGACCAGCATGTAGGCGATGCCGACCGCCACGTAGTCGAAGTAGCTGTGGGACGGTTCGACGGAACCTCGGCCCGGTGCGGTGAGAAAGCGGGAGATGAACAGAAAGATCGCCAGGTTGACGGTGGCGAAGGCGAGATCCAGCAGGACCGGGATCCGCACCAGTGGCTCGGTTCGCAGGTCCCGGCGGATCAGGGCGGTCAAGGCGATCAGCGTGCCCGTGGATGACCGCCCGGCAACCGCCGCGGCACGGCGGATCCGATCCTCGACGGTCGTCAACGTCCCACCGGCAGGGTCAGCGTCGAATCGCACCGGGCCCGGTCCTCTCGATGGTGGGAGGCGATGACACATGTCAGATGACGACGGCGGTCCAGCGCTGCCCACAGCATCGCGCGGGTCGGTTCGTCGAGGGAACGGGTCGGCTCGTCGAGCAGCAGCACCACGGGATCACCCAGCAGGGCGCGGGCGATGCTCACCCGTGCCCGCATGCCCGCCGAGCACTTCTCCGCCGGTCGATCGGCGTACGTCCCGATGCCCAACTCTTCGATGACGCGGGCCGTCGCCGGCTCCACGGATCGGCGGGGCAGCCGCAGCCGGGCGACCAGCCGCAGATTGTCCCGCGCGGACAGCCGGCCGTACAGGCCCTGCTCGGGCGCGAGACACAGGCCGACCAGCCGGCGGGCGGCCGGCGAACCGACTGGTTCGCCGGCCACCGAGATCCGTCCGGCGGTGAGGGCCAACGTCCCGGCCAGGCACCGCAGCAAAGTGGTCTTGCCCGATCCGTTGTCGCCCGCGAGCAGGAGCCGCGCACCTTGGGGCACATCGAGGTCCAGATCGGTGAAGATCGGCCGATGGCGGAACCGGCGGGTGGCCCGCCTCAGCTGAATGGACAAGATAGACAAGTGGACGGGGTGAGAAGGCGGCCGGTCATGAGAAGCCGACGCCACCGAGTCCGTCAGGGATTCCGTTGGTACCCCCCTTGGTCAGCTCGGCCAGGGTTCCCAACCGGCGCAGTCGAGGCGGTTCGTACGCCCCCCGGGTCGCAGCTGCCTTCTTGCGGATCTCATTCATGAAATACCTTTCCTGGCCATAGTCCGATAACAGCCTTGTTGGGCATAGTATCCGTTTCGGAGGTTGGTCGGTGGACAGCTAGGAGGATCCGTGGCGACCAGTGGCATGGTGACTCTCGTCCGACGCGCCAACACCGCCGTACGACTCGTGCCCGGCCTGGTCCGGATGGCCCGGGGCGGCGGCCTGGCCGGCGTGCGCCTGGCGTTCTGGGCCGTCCGCGCCCGTCGCCGGGCCCGGCGTCAGCTCACCCGGGGCGGACTTCCCGCCGTACGCCTGCCGGGACCGCCACCCGGCATCGACCCGGAAGCCATGCACCGCGCGCTGCGCTGGGACGGAGCCAGCTGCTTGGAGAGCGCACTGGTCCGACAGCGTTGGTACGCGGCCCGGCGGATCAGCCGAACCATCGTGATCGGGGTGACCGCGCCGAGCGCGGGTTTCCACGCGCACGCCTGGCTGGACGGGGACACCGACGCCGAGCGGGAGAAGATGGTCGAACTGCTGCGTCACACCACGCCAACGGCCTGGCTGTCCTGACCATACGACCGGCGGCGCTCAGCATCGTGCGACCGGCGGCGCTCAGCATCGTGCACCAGCGGCGCTCAGTTTCGGTCGACCAGCTCGGCGGCTTCCAGTTCGCTCAGGAACCGCCACACGTCCGCAGCGGCCCGTTCCTCGTCCACCGGGGCTCGTTCGACCAACGCGCGGGTCAGCTCCTCGGCGGTAGCTCCGTCCACGAGGTGCGGCCAGAGCAGCGCGGCCGAGGGCCCGAGCCCGAAGTAGACGGCCTGCTCCAGGTCCAGCAGTACGCCCTCGTCACCGGCCTTACGCCAGGCCACCCGGCCGGTCCGGACTCGGTAGACGGTCGCCGGGTTGTCGTTCATCCGGATGCCTCCAGCTGTCGAAGCGAGCTGTCCGGATAGTAGTCCTCAAAAGGGACGAGTGTCCGCTAAAAGGTCAAGCGCCCCGAGCCACCGGCCCGACGAGTTGGCGTTCGGTGCCGGTCACGCTGAGCATCACCCACTGCACCTTGCCCTTGGTGATCAGGCCGACCATCTCCGGGTGCAGTTGGGTGAACCAGCTCTGCACGCTCACCAGGCCGAGCGCGTTCGCCGCCGTGGCGGCCTCGGCCTCGGTGAGCCGCTGGAGCACCACGATGTCGCTACGGACGAGCACCTCGACGTCCCAGCCGGCCAGGTCGTCGCGGACCACCAGGGTGGCCCGCCATGGCGCGGCCAGATTGGTGTCCGGCCCGGTCACCGGACCGGTGTCGACCACCACGAGCTGAGGTTCGGTCGGAGTCGCCGGCACCGGGGGAGCCACCCCGGGCGGCAGGAACGAGGCGATCTCCCGCCCGATGACGCAGCGCCGCAGGAAGGCGTCCCACTCCTGCTCACGGGCGGTCTGGATGAACAGCCGGGCGCCGAGTGCCAGGGCCCGGAAGGCGAGCAGCTCTGCCGCGCGTACCCCACCGGTCAACATCAGCCGGGTCGGTTCGGCCCGGAACACCCGCAGGCCCACCGGTTCCTGCTGCCGGTTCCGGCCGACCACCAGCCCACCGCCCCCGGCGACCAGGCGCAGCCCGGCCAGAGTGGTGTCGTCGGTGACGTGCAGCCCGATCCGGCTGCCGGGAAAGGCGACGCTGTTCACCGCAGGAATCCTCCGAGCGGGAGGGTGGCGGCCACGCCGTGGGCGTGTTCGCCGTCGAGTCGTTGCAGACGACCGCCGTGGCCGCGAATCGCCTCGGCCAGCGCGCGGTCGGCGGCGGCGAGCGCGGCGGCGTCCGCCCCGATCAGCCGGAACGCCACCTCCAGCACGGCCTCGTCGTCACCGGGCCGACCGGGCTGGCGGGCCACCGCGATCGACACCACGCCGGCCGCTGCGGGTAGGGCGCGTAGCAGCGGATCCACCTCCCACGCCCGGTCCGGCCAGTCGAGCAGCCGGTGGCAGCTCTGCGGAGTGCCCTGTGCCGACCAGTTCCGCCAACTCTCCCGGGCCAGCGGCCGGTCCCCGCCCGCCGCAGCGCCGGTGAGGTGGGTCAGGCTGGCGACGGCGGCGAGCACCTCGTCGCGGTTGAGCAGGCGGGCCATCACCCGGTCGTGGCGCAACTGGCGCCGGGTCCGCCGGATCGCCGCGGTGAGCGCCGGCCGCAGGTCGCGGTCAGCGTGGAAATCGGGGGTACGCGGTGCCTGGAGCACCACCCACGCCTGTCGGCTGGCTGGCACGCTGCCGCCGGTCAATTCGCGGTACGCCCGGTCCACCGCTGCCGCACCGACCCGGGGTGCCGGAGTGACCTGGATCAGCACCTGCACCGCCACCTGCGGCGTCTTCGGGTCGGCCGCGGGAAGCAGCGACATCGGCGACGAAAGTGCCTGCGGCGCTCCCATCAGCAGCGCACCCTCGGTCGGGTCCACCTCCAGCACGGCACTGAGCCCACCCCGATGGGTGAGCAGCACCGCCGGTTGGTCGTCGATCTCGACCTGGTCCAGCTCGACGCTGCCCTCCAGATGGGTCAGCAACTGCCATGCGGCCTCCGGCCCGGTGGCGGCCAACTGCCGGCGCCGGCCTCGGTAACCCCACCAAACTCTCAGCCACTCGTAGAGCCACCGACCCCGATGGCGTACCACCGTCGGGGCGAGCAGCAGCAGTGCGACGGTGGCCACGCCGACGGTCAGCGGCACACCGTGCGGCGTGGCGGCCAGCACCGCCGCCGCACCGGCCTGCCAGGCCACCAACTGCGCGACGTGGATGCCGGCGACACGCAACTGCCGCCGATGCGGGCGTACCACCGGAGCCGCCGCGCCGCTGGCCTCCGCCGCTGCCGACCGAGCCGCCGTCGCGGGCGCCGCCGCCCCCGTCCCGGCCGGCGGCGCGGCTGCGGCCCCCGCTGCCACACCGGCAACCTGACTGGCGTACGCAGCGCCGGCCTGTCCACTGTGCGCAGCGCCGGCTTGTCCGCTGTGCGCAGCATCGGCTTGCCCGCTGTGTGTGGCGCCGGCCTGTCCGCCGTATGTGGCGCCGGCCTGTCCGCCGTATGTGGTGCCGGCCTGTCCGCCGTATGTGGTGGCGGTGCCTGTTTGGCCCGGGTGTGTGGTGCCGGGGCCGGCCTGGCCGGTGTGCGCGGCGCTGCCGGCCGCCTGGCTGGCGTAGGTGCCGCCGATGGTGGCCCGCCCCTGCCCCCGCTGGGCTGCCCAACTGTGCCCCGGCCCGGTCCCACCGAGCACCGGTGCCGCGCCGCCAGCCTGCTGCTGCGCCGGCATCCCGGCTGGGTGCTGTGCTGGCGCGCCGGTCTGCTGCGGCGGTGCCCATTGCTGAGCCGACGCGCCGGCCTGCGGCGGCGTTCCTTGCTGCGGCGGCGCGGCCGGGTCCGGGTGATGCTGCCAACCCGGCTCGCCCGGCCGTGCCGCACCCGGATGCGTCACCGCCCGCCCCTTCCTGACCGGTCCAGCATGGACACCACCGTTTCCCGAATAGACGGGAAGGCACCCGGCTGATCCGGGGGAACGAGGAGGGTGCGCGTCATGGCTCCGGGCTTTGTACGGCAATGAGGGTTGGACCGACGATATCCCAGCCGTTCGACACCATGTGATCCCGTCGCGGTGCCCGCCCCCGATGCGGCAGCTGCGTCACCACAACGCCTGCACGTCCGGTGAGCGGTGGCGGCATGCCCTCCTCCCACTGATCATGAAGTTATTGCCACTGGAGAACGGTTTCCTCGGCGATAACTTCATGATCAACCCGACGAGGTATCCCGGCCGATGGAGGAGGCCGCGAGTGCGGCATCTGCGCGCAGGGCCGCGGGTTGTGGCATATCGGGGTGCAGGCGGGCGTTGCGGTGCCGGTCGTTCCGCAGTTCGAACAACCCGGCCTTGTGCCGAGGTGCGGTTTGCTGGCGGGGCGGTGGGCGTACGCGATTCGAAGGACCGCAGCGGCCCGACCCTCACCTTCGATGCTGGTGCCTGGGCCGGCTTCCTGCGCGCTGCAGACCGACCCGGCCTGAGCAGGCGCTCCCGCCGCTTCTCCCGATCCGCGCCGCTTCTCCCGATCCGCGCCGCTTCTCCCGATCCGCGCCGCTTCTCCCGATCCGCGCCGCTTCTCCC
>NZ_BOPC01000078.1 GCF_016863555.1 Micromonospora qiuiae
CGCGCCGCTTCTCCCGATCCGCGCCGCTTCTCCCGATCCGCGCCGCTTCTCCCGATCCGCGCCGCTTCTCCCGATCCGCGCCGCTTCTCCCACCCGGCCCACGCGGGCCTGCGGCGACCTCGATAATCCGCGCAGTTTCGGGGAAGTTGCTGCGTCACGGGTGAGCTGACACCGCAACTTCGCCGAAACTGCGGTGTCAGCCGGTCCCGGTCCCGGTCCCGGTTCCGGGCGGGCTCAGCGCCCGATCGCGGCCTGCACGTCGGCGACGGTCACCGTACGCAGCTCGTCGAGGCTGGGCCGTTGGCCGGACTGGCGCAACCGCTGCGCCTGCGCCTTGCGGACACCCTCGAACAGTTTGCGGGCCTCGCGGGCGTTGCCGAAATTCTGGTCCCGTTCGATCGTGCCGAAGTGCTCGCGGAGCACCTCCGCGACGCCGTCGGCGAGGAGGTACTCGTCGCCACTGGCCATCCGCTGCACGATGACGACCAACTGCTCCGGGGAGTAGTTGCCGAACTCGATGGTCTTGGCGAATCGGGAGGCCAGACCCGGGTTGGCGTCGAGGAACTGGAGCATCTCCCCGGTGTAGCCAGCGGCGATCACGGCGACCTCGTCGCGGTGATCCTCCATCAACTTCACCAGCGTGTCGATGGCCTCCTGCCCGAAGTCAGCGCTGCCGCCCGACGACCGGGAAAGGGTGTACGCCTCGTCGATGAACAGCACACCGCCGCGCGCCTGGTCGAACGCCCCGGCGGTCTTCTCGGCGGTGTGGCCGATGTACTGGCCGACGAGGTCGCGCCGGGACACCTCACGGAACGCCCCACCGGGCAGCGCGCCCAATGCCGCGAGCAGGTCACCGTAGATGCGGGCCACAGTGGTCTTACCGGTACCGGGTGCGCCCGCGAAGATCAGGTGGTGGCTGACCGCGCCGACCGGCAGCCCCGCGCTGCGCCGCCACTCGTTGACCTGGATTTCGTCGATGAGGGCGCGGACCTCCTCCTTCACCGACTCGAGGCCGACCATCGCCTCCAGGTCGGCCAGCAGCTTCTCCACCCGGGCGGTGTCCTGCTGGGCGGCGGCGCGGGCAGCGTCGGCGCCGTACGTGGCCTTCCGGCTCGCCGTACCCTCCACGATGGTCGGGTTGGCTCCCTCGGCGATCTCGATCGCCGGCTGGGCGGTGTTCTCGGTGCTGCACTCCTCGACCGTGCCGTTGCAGCCACGGCCGAAGGAGACCGCCGGGCCCCGCGTGTCGCGGATGCGGCAGCGCCGCAGGACCGGGGTGCTCTGGTGCACGACGGCCACCCCGGCGTGACCGGTCTGCGAGATGTCACAGGCCTCGATCGTGGGCCGGCCACCCTGGTAGACGTAGATGCCGCGGTTGCCGCAGCGGGTCACCGTGGTCGTGCGGATCGTCGGGGCGGCTCCGATCCGCACGATGATGCCGTCCTCGCTGAGGTCGGCGAACTCGCACCCCTCGACGGTGCCGTCGGAGTCCTCCACCACCAGGCCGTAGCGGCCGCTCGTGACCCGGCAGCGGGCCAGCGTGAACTCCGTACGGCCGGCCAACTGGATCGCTGCGCCGAAGTTGGCGCTCAGCTCGCACCCGGTCATGGTGAGCGCCGCCCGGTCGGCCACGACGACCGGCGCGTCACCCGCCTTGAGGACGAGGTCGCGCAGCTCCAGCCGACCCGAGTTGCAGGACACCGTGGGGTACGTCCCGGAGGAGGCGTCGATGGTGACCGTTCCCGCGCCCTGCGCGGCGACGACGGTGACGCCTCGATCGTTGATGAACAGGGCCTCGTAGTAGGTGCCGGGACTGACCGACACGACAGTGTCGTCGGTGGCCACCGCCAGGGCCTCCCCGATCGAGGGGTAGGCGCCGGGCTGGTCCGGGGAGACGAGAAGGGTGCGCGTCATGGCTCCGGGCTTCGTACGACGGCAGGAGGGGTTGCGCCGACGATATCCCAGGCGCCCCACACCGTGGAGCCCCGCATCGTGCGGCGCTCGCTAGGCTCGCTGGCGGAACCGGACCGGCCCCGGGTCGGATCCCTGTCGATAACGGGAGGACGGATGGCGCAGCTGCGGATGCTGCCGCTGGCGGCGGGTGCGCTGCTGGTCGACGGCACCGTCCACACCCATACCTCGGTACGCGGCGACGTACCGCCCGAACTGCATCCGGTGATCCGGCGCTTCCTGCACGGGCTGCCCACCGGGCAGCGCGAGCGTTTCGCCGGCTGGTGCGCCGAGCCGGTGCTGATCTCCGACCGGTTGTACGCCGCCGAGGCCGGTGGGCCGCCGCTCGAAGCCGCCCGGGCCCGCTCGCTGCTGTGGGGCGCGAAGGTCCGGGTCACCCGGGTGCGGGAGGAGGGCGACCCGCGCCACGGCGAGGCCCAGCCGCCCTGTCGGTCGTGCGCGGCTCTGCTGGACTGGTTCGGCATCGAGGTGCTGGCATGACCGAACGTTTTCCGTCGCTGGTGGCCGAGACTCTCGCCGCCGCCGGCTGGTCGCCCGGCCGGCGTGATGACGCCCGGGCCCGCGAGTGGGCGCTGCGCATCGCCGCCGACGCCGCGCCGGACGGCCGCCAGCACGTCGTGACCCCCGCCGCCATCGAGGCGTACGCCGAGTTCGGTGGGCTGCGCGTACGCCCGCAGGGTGAGGGCGAGCAGATCGCACCCAGTGCCTTCGACCTCGATCCGTTCCGGGTACGGCACTCGGTGGCCACCCTCGCCGAGTTGGCGGAGGTGACCGGGGCGCCGCTCGCCCCGCTCGGCGAGGAGGGCGACGGCACCGGCATCCTCGCCGTCGACGAGCAGGGCCGGGTGTTCGTACTCGACCACACCGGGGACTGGTTTCTCGGGGCGAGCGTCGACGAGGCGATCACCGCGCTGGTGCTCGGCCGTCAGCCCGAACGGGTACGCGGGGATGGCACCTGGTGACCGGCTGGCAGCCGAGCACCGCCACCGAGCGGGCGCTGGTGGCCGCGGCCGAGGCGGACGACCGGGAGGCTTTCCTGGCCGCACTCGGCGCCGGCCCGCTGTTGCTGCCCGTGTCGCCAGCGGCGGCGACCGGCGGGGAGCCGGTGGCCTGGCCGACGGGCCAGCACGACGGGGTGACCCATGTGATCGCCTACACCTCGTCGGCGGCGATCGCCGCCGGACTGCCCGGCGAGTCCGTCAGCTACCACGTCTTCGGGCTGGCCGACCTCGCCGTCGACTGGCCCGACGACGACTGGGCGCTGGCCGTCGACGCCGGGCTGCCCATCGGCGTCCGGCTCACCGCCGACGAGCTGCGTACGCTCGCCGCACCCGCCGTCGAGGCCGAGCGACCGCTGCGTGAGGCGATCCTGCGGCAGGACCCGAACGCCCTGATGTCCGCGCTGCTGCGGGCCGAGCTGGCGCTGCCGCTGCGACCGGACGCCCCGGCGACCCGGGATCTCGCCGACCCGGAGTTCCCGTGGTGGAGCCTGCCGGACGAGCAGGGCCGGGTCAGCCTGCCGGTGTTCACCTCCGAGGCCCGGCTGCGGCAGGCGCTCGGAGATCGTGAGCTGGTGGTGGTCAGCAGCCTCCAGCTGACCGAGCACTGGCCGGACCGGTCCTGGCAGCTCCTGCTCAACCCGGACACGCCGCTGGCCGCGGCGCTGCCCGGCGAGGCGGTGCTGACGCTGCGCGACTGGCTCGGCGAGCTACGGCAGGTGGTCACCGAGGCGGCCGAGCAGGAGCAACGCCGCCAGCAGACGGCCGCGTACGCCGACCCGTCGGCACTGGGCGTACCGGTGCCCCGGCCGGCGTCGGAGGCGGAGGTCGATGACGAGCCCGACCCGGATGTGCCACTGATGCTGCAACTGGTCATCCCGCACCGGTATCTGCCGTCCTACCTCGACGACGGCTACGACCGGGCGGCCGGGCTGGTGCACGCCTGGCACGGCCCGGGGCGGGACACCCCGATCCGGCTCTACCGTCGGTTGGGACTGCTCGGCGAGGGGTCGCCGTTCGAGGAGTCGGACGAGTGGGTGGCCGTCCTGCGTTGGCCGCCCAACGAGGCCACACCCGAGGAGTGGGGCCAGGGCCGGCCCCGGATGGAGTCGCTGGTCGTCCCGGACGGCACCGAACTGCACTGCCTGCACCAGGACGGCCGTGACGAGCTGCTGGCCCGCTTCGACGCGGCTGACCGCCGCTGGTCGCCGGCCTGATTCCTCGCGGTTCGCCGAGCCGGCGTCCGGCCCGAGCTGAGACGTCGTCCTGGCCGGCCCGCGGCATCGGCTGGCCGCATTGGCCGGGTCCGGTCCGTGGCATGGCCGGGTCCAGTCCGTGGCATGGCCGGGTTCGGTCCGCGGCACTGGCCGGTCTGGGGCGTTGGCCGGTCTGTGGCATTGGCCGGTCCGGGGCATCGGCCGGGCCGGGTCAGCGACGGCGGGCGGCGAACCAGGTGCGGGCCGGCGGGCTCTTGATCAGAGCGAGTGACACGCCGGCGAGGCCGCCCACCACCAGCGGCGTGACCATCGTGGGGTGGTAGCTCAGCTTGCCCTGCATCAGCAGCGTGACGATGACGACGACGAAGAGCCCGAAGGTGAAGCCCGCCGGCACGGCCAGTCCCTGGGCGTTGTCGCCCGTCCAGGCCATCAGGACCCCGATCGAGGCGAGGAACACCACCAGCAGGGCGAGAGCGAGCACGGCCGCTCCGATGCCGACCACCAGGAATCTGCCGAGCCCGTCACCCTCGGCCTTCATCATCGCGCGGAAGAAGCCGATCCCGGCGATCAGCCAGGTGACGACCGACGGCACCATCAGCAGCACCGCGAGGGTGACGACGAACGGGCGCCGGCGCGGTGGCGCCGGCTCGCTCTGCGGCGGGCCGACGATCGGGGCGGGGCCGGGAACCGGCGAGGAGGCGTGGCCCGGGGCCGGGCCGAGAATCGGGGACGGGCTGTGGATCGGTGGCGGAGACTCTCCGGCTGGTGTGGACGGCATTGCTGCCTCCTCGGGGCGGGCGGTCAGCCGGGCGGTCGGCGCCAGACCTCGTCGTCGGTAGCGCCCATGGGTTGGCCGGCTCCGGCTGTCGGCGTCCCGGCGACCGGTGGCGTGCCGGCGCTCCCGGGTGCTGCCCCGACCGCTGACAGCGGGTCGTTCCCGGCCAGCATGGCCCGGCGCCGACGTGCGCGGCGGCGCAGTCTGACGATGGCCACCACGACACCGGCGAGGACGGCCAGGATCGCCAGCCAGACCAGCACCACGATCACGGTTTCCTCGGCCCCGGGACCCTTGATGGCGCGGGCAGCGGCCAGCTCCTCGTCGATCTCCGGCTCCTGCGGGGCTGCCGCCCGGGCGCCGCGGCCGTCGGGTTCACCGGTGAGTGCCTGCCGGATGTCGAGTACGCCCCATCCGTAGTACAGGTCCTTGCCCGGGTCGCCCGCGTCCTGCGTGGTCTCCAGCAGGCGCTGGAACATCTCGTGCGCGGTCAGGTCCGGGTACTTCTCCTTGATCAGGGCAAGCGCGCCCGAGACGATCGCGGTGGCCCCGCTGCTGCCGGTCGCGGTGACGTACCTGCCGCCGGGGGCGGCCTGGACGATGTCCTCGCCCGGCGCGGCGATGTTGACCTCCTCGGCCGGCAGGGCCGCCTCCTTGCTGATGACCCCCTTGCGA
This sequence comes from Micromonospora qiuiae, assembly GCF_016863555.1. GTDB lineage: Bacteria > Actinomycetota > Actinomycetes > Mycobacteriales > Micromonosporaceae > Micromonospora > Micromonospora qiuiae. The sequence goes on from NZ_BOPC01000078.1 coordinate 5,637, forward strand.
TCGGTGCCGTTGACGGCGATGGCGCCCGCATGCCGGGCCGGATTTCCGATCAATGAGTCCTTGCGGTTGCCGACGCCGGCGACCACCACGACGTTGTTCTGGTACGCCCGGTCGACCGCGCGGTTGAGTTCCTCGTTGAAGCTGCTGGACAGCGACACGTTGACGATGTCCGCGCCGGCATCGACCGCCCAGTTGATGCCGGCGGCGAGCGCCGTCGGTGCGATCAGGGGGCTGCGTTCGCTCTTGACGGTCACCGGGAGGATCTTGGCCTTCGGAGCGACGCCGAGTACGCCGTTGCGGTTGCCCGGCCCGTGCCCGTGCCCGGCGATCAGCGACGCCATGCCGGTGCCGTGCCCCTCCCGGTCGACACGGCCCTTGGTGTCGTCGTCGTAGAGGTCGACGCCGGGCAGGACATTGCGCTCAAGGTCCGGGTGCTTCGCGTCGACTCCGCTGTCGATGACCGCCACGACGATGCCTTCGCCCTGGCTGAGTTTGTGCATCTCGGCCAGCCCCAGGGCCTTGACGTGCCACGAGTCGTCCCTGGTGGAGTCCGCCAGGGCGGGCGCGGCAGGCAGGGTGAGGGCGGCCAGGACGCCCACGGCGGTGAACGCCGCGGCGGCTGCCGATCGGGTGAGGACACGCATGCCCGTCTACCTTCCTCTGTGGGTCGTCGCGCCGGACGACCTGGCGTGGACGGTCACCGCATGGTACGGGCCGGCCACCCGAGGTTGCGTGACCGGCCCGCCCTGGTCAGCTCTGGCCGAGCGCCCTGCCCTGCTCGCGGGGGCGTTGCTCCGTCGGAGCCTCGACCACGCCAACGGCGGACGACTCGGTGTCCCACAGTTCGTCCCCGTCGCCGTACTCCCAGGTCTCCTGTTGCCCGGCGTGCGGTACGGCCTTGTGTGGGCCCGGCGTGACCGGCCCGCCGCGTCGGCCGCCGAGCGACGGTGCCGGACCGGTGGCCGGTGCGGGCCGGGCGCTGCCGGCCCGGCCGCTCAGGTCCGGCCGTGCGCCGCTACCCGGGGCGCCCGGGCCGGTGGCTGGCGTCGCCGGCTTGCCGGTGGGCGTGACTGGCGGCTTGCCGGGACGGCCGGTGAGCGGGGTGCCCGCGCTGGGCGGGGTGCCCGGCGCGGTGCCCCGCTGGCCGGGGCGGGCCGTGGAGCCGGGCAGTCGCGGACTCGACGGTGGTGGGGTGGCCGAGACCCCCGGGCGGGCCCCGGTGCCCGGCCGGCTGGACCCGAGCCCGGGCCGACCGCCGCCGGTGTTGCCCGGCAGCGTCGGACGGTTCGGGGCTTGGCCACGCCGGCCACCGGGCGGCGGCGCCCCAGACCCGCTGCCGGGGCCACCGGCCCCGGGAAGTGTGGGACGGTTCGGGGCGGGGCCGCGGCTACCCGTGGTGGGGGGACCGCCCGATCCCGGCAGGGTGGTCCGCGGGGCGTTCGGCCGGCCTCCCGAGCCCGGCGAGGACAGGCCGGGGTTCGTCGGCCGGGGCCCGGGACCGGCCACCGGTGGCACGGCCGGACCGGGAGGTGGGGGCGTGCTCGGCGTGTTGACGGTAGGCGGCGGGGCGGGTGCGGGCCCGGTGGGCGCAGTGGGGGTGGCGGTGCCCGCGAGGCCGACACCCTCCGGGAGGTTCGGGGGCGGCGGGGTGGTGGGCGCGGTCGGCCGGTCGCCAAGGTCCGGCTGGTTCGGCGAGTCCGGGCGGTTCGGCATGTCTGGGCGGTTCGGCTGGTCCGGCCGGCCGCCCTTCAGCTTGGGCTTGCCCGGCGGGGTGCCGGGTGTGCCCGGCTTGCCCGGCCTGACGGGCCGGGGAATCGCGTTCGGGTTGGTGGCGACCGCGTCGGTGGGGCCCTTGAACTTCCCGCCTCGGGAGAGGTTGGAGATGTAGACGTCGATGTAGAGGTCGGCCAGTGGCTTCGCGATGTTCTTGGCGCGCTGGTGGTACTCGTTCTGTACGTCCTCGTACGACTTGCCGTCGTTACCCGTGACACCCGGGATCCAGTCGATCAGGTCGGCCGCTTGGAATCCTTCGTCCTTCTTGCGGCGCTCGCTCTGCCGGATCTGCTCGGCCCGGTACTCCTCCCAGAGCTTCTTCATGTCGCGCTGGCTGGTTTCGATCTTGCTAGCAAGCTGCTCCAGGCCGGCGGCGTTGTTGGTGGCGACGTTCTTCCACTCGTCCAGCGAGTGCAACGTCGCGCCCACCCGGGACATGAAGACGCGGGCCGCGGGCGACTTCCACCGGGCGTCCAGCGCGTCGGCGTGACGCTTGAGATTGTCCCGGGTGGACTGCAGCAGGCTGGCCGCCCGCCGCCACGTCTCGGCGAGCGCGGTGGTGCGCTCGTCGCTCTCCTTGCGGACGTACTCCCACATCTGCTCGATGTTGACGGAGTCCCACGCCGTGGGCTCGTACGGCGCGGCCTGTGCGGCGCGATCGGCCGCGTAGTCGTCCGACACGCCGGAGTACGGGTGGTAGCTGATCGGCTGCCAGCCGTAGTAGTCGTCGGTCATCCCCGCTCCTCGACTCCTGTGTCCCTACCGTTTCCGACTACAGGTTCGACTGGTCCAGCCGGAGTTTCTCATCATGCATGCGCTCGCCGTCACCGTGAACCAGGTATGCGCCCGAGCCCTCGCCGATGACCTCGGGCTTGGCCCACTGCGGGGTCTCCTCCCGATTGTCCCCGGGTATGTGATCGGGCGTGCAGATCTGAGTGCTGTCGTACGGGCTCGTGGTCGCCGGGTTGAGGGCCGCCTCGGGAATGTTGCCCGTCGGATCCTCGCCGTTCTTCTGCCACATGCCGCTGAGGGTCTGCTGGCCGTCCACGGCCTCGAACGCGTTCAAGACGTCCTCGTTGGTGGCCTGCGCGAGTGCGTCCCCGGTGAGGTACTCCGCGGAGATCGACATCGCCGCCACGCTCAGCGCGGCGAGGCCCTTCATCACGTCGCCCATCAGATGGGACACCGCCATCCGGCTCTCGTCGTGCCGGCCACGGAAGAACGCGGCCTCCTTGAGCCCGCCGCTGCCGAACGGCACCTGCACGGTGAGCATGGGGCGGACGCCGTTCTCGAAGCTGGGTTGGAAGTTCTTCTCCAACTCCTGCTGGATGGCCTGCGCGAAGTCTTTGAGTTGTTGGATGTCGACATCAATGTCTTCATCGACGAGCCACTCGTCGCCCATGTTCCCTCCCCCGATCGCTCACATGGTGCCGGCGCGGCTGCTCGTTCCTCGGAAAAGCCGAAGTCGCGCAGCCGCGCACGATAGGTCCACTCTGGCCGACGGTAGCTTGATCGAGCAACCCCGTGCGGTGTTCACGAGCGCGGCGGAAGGTTCACCAACTGCACCAGCTGGGTACCGCCGCGCCGGGACACCAGCCAGCCTCGACCGGGTGGCAGCGGTCCGGGGCGGACGGTGCCGAGCAGCACCCCCTCGTCCCGGTTGCCGGACATCACGATGCCCGGCGTGCTGATCTCGCGCAACCGCATCAGCACCGGCTCGTAGAGTGCGCGGCTCGCGCCGCCGGTGCGACGGGCGACGACCAGGTGCAGGCCGATGTCCCGGGCCTGGGGCAGGAACTCCAGCAGCGGGGTCAGCGGGTTGCTGCCCGCGCCGGCGACCAGGTCGTAATCGTCGACCAGCACGTACAGGTCGGGGCCCTTCCACCAGTCGCGGGCACGCAGCCGCTCCGCGCTGATGTCCGGCGGGGGCAGTCGGTCCCGCATCACCGCGGCCACCTCGGCCACGATGCTCTCGGTGACCTGGGCGGTCGAGCCGTAGCCGATCAGGTGCGGTGTGTCGATGTCGCCGAGCAGGCTGCGCCGGTAGTCGACGATGACCAGTCGTGCCTCGGTCAGCTCGTGCCGGTCGACGATCGCCTGCGCGAGCGCCCGCAGGAAGGTGCTCTTACCCGACTCGCCGTCGCCGAAGAGGATGAAGTGCGGATCGGTGGCGAAGTCCAGGTGAACCGGCTGAAGGTCGACCTCGGCGATGCCGATCGGCACCCCGGGGCGTCCGGTGTTCGGCAGGCTGCCGTACGGGACGGTCGGCGGGAGCAGGCGGATCGGCGGGGCTCCCGGCCCCTGCCAGGCGGCGGCCAGGTCGGTGACCAGCTTGCGGGATCCCTCGGGCAGGCTGTCGGCCTCCTGCGCACCGTCGGCGCGCGGCAGTGCGGCCAGGAACTGCTGCCCGTCCGGCGTGATGCCCCGGCCCGGTGACTTCTCCGGCACGTTCATCGCCGCCCGGCGGTCCAGGTTGGAGTCGCTCGGGTCGGCCAGCCACAGCTCCAGCCGGGTACCGAAGACGTCCCGGACGGCCGGGCGCAGGTCCATCCAGCGGCCGGCCGTGACGATCAGGTGGATGCCGAAGGAAAGCCCTCGGTTGGCGATGTCGGTGATGGTCGCTTCCAGGTCCTCGAACTCCGCCCGCAACGCCGACCAACCGTCGATGACGAGGAAGATGTCGCCGAACAGGTCGTCGTTGTGCTGACCGTGCCGGCGAGCACGCCGGTACGCGGCCATCGAGTCCACGCCCCGCTCGGCGAAGCGCCGCTCCCGCTCACCCATCAGCAGTTGCAGCTCGGCGATGGTGCGGCGGACCAGGCCGGCGTCGAGGCGGGTCGCCACCGAACCGACGTGCGGCAGGTCGCGCAGCGACGACAGCGCGCTGCTGCCCAGGTCGAGGCAGTACACCTGCGCCTCGCGCGGAGTGTGGGTCAACGCCAACGACGTCACGATCGTCCGCAGCAGGGTGCTCTTGCCGCTCTGCGGACCGCCCACGATCACCGCGTGGCCCGCCGCACCGGCCAGGTCGAACCAGAGCACCTCCCGGCGCTGCTCGAACGGCTTGTCGACGATGCCGACCGCCACCTGCAACTCGCCGAGCAGGCCGGCGTGTGCCACGGTGATCCCCCGGGCCGGGTCGGCGGACAGCGGCGGCAGCAGCTGGTCCAGCGTCGGCGGCTCGGCAAGCGGCGGAAGCCACACCTGGTGGGCCGGCTTGCCCCGGCCGACGAGCCGCCCGACCAGGATGTCCAGCACGCTCTCGCCGACCCCGTCGGCCGGCTCCGGAACCTCCTCCTCCTTCGGCGTACGGGTCACCGGCGGAGCAACGTAGGTGGTGGTGTACTCGCGTACCTGGTCCTCGCCGCCAGCGGCCGCGACGGCCGCGGCGGTCTTGCCCCGATAGACGCCCGAGACGTACGCGGCCTTGAACCGCACCAGCGGCTCGGTGCCGAAGCGCAGGTAACCGTGGCCCGGCGAGCGGGGCAGCTCGTACGCGTCGGTGGCGCCGAGCACCACCCGGGACTCCATCGCCGAGAAGGTCCGCAGACCGATCCGGTACGACAGATGGGTGTCCAGCCCGCGCAGTCGGCCCTCCTCCAGCCGCTGCGAGGCCAGCAGCAGATGTACGCCCAGCGACCGGCCGACTCGGCCGATCTGCACGAACATGTCGATGAAGTCGGGCTTGGCGGTGAGCAGCTCGGAGAACTCGTCGCAGATGATGAGCAGGCTGGGCAGCGGTGCCAGTGGGGCGCCCGCCGCCCGGGCCTTCTCGTAGTCGCGCTGCGAGGCGTAGTTGCCCGCCGAGCGGAGCAGCTCCTGCCGGCGTACCAGCTCGCCGTTGATGGCGTCGGTCATCCGGTCCACCAGCGGCAGCTCGTCGGCCAGGTTGGTGATCACCGCGCTGGTGTGCGGCAACCCGTCCAGCCGGGTGAAGGTGGCGCCGCCCTTGAAGTCGACCAGGACGAAGTTGAGACTCTCCGAGGAGTGCGTCGCCGCGAGCGCCAGCACCAGGGTGCGCAACAGCTCGGACTTGCCGGAACCGGTGGCGCCGATGAGCAGCCCGTGCGGGCCCATGCCGTCCTGCGCCGACTCCTTCAGGTCCAGCTCCACCGGTGCGCCGTCGGCACCCAGGCCGATCGGCACCCGCAGCCGGTCGCGGTTTGGGCGCGGCTGCCAGGCCCGGTCGACGTCGAACTCGTACGGGTCACCGATGCCGAGTAGCTCCTCCAGGCCGAGTTCGGTGGCGAGCGGGGCGTCGCCGCTGGCCCGGGAGGCGGCCGACAGGCGCAGCGGGGCCATCTGCATCGCCAGGACTTCGATCTCCGCCAGCCGGCAGTCGTCGGCGCGGCCGATCTCGGCCTGCCCGTCCACCGTCATGCTGTGCAGTTGGCGGTCCGCCGTCGCGTCAAGCACCAGTCGCGCCCGGTCGAGCAGGCGCGGCGGCGGAGTGGAAAGGTCGAGCAGCGTGACCCCCTCCACGCCGCCCTCGGTCATCAGGTGGTCCGAGCCGGCGGTGTCGCCACCGTCGATCACCACCAGCACGTGCGGCCCACCGACCTGAGGCGCGCCGCCGCTGGCGTTGAACCGGGGTCGACTGGCCAGCACGTCGTCGAGCATCGCCTCCAGGCCGGTGATCGAGCCGGACACCAGTCGCAGTTGGCCGAGCGCGTCGGTACGCGACGGGTGCAGGGCGTGTGGCAGCCACTTCGTCCACTCCCAGTCCGCCCGCCGATCCGGCGAGACACAGACCGCGACGAGCATGTCGTCGGGCGCGTGGAACGCGGTGGCCTGGGCCAGCATCGCCCGGACCATGCCCCGGGCGGCGTCGGCATCGCCTTGCAGATAGACCCGCGCGAAACCGTTCAATGCCATGGTCACCGGCAGATCCGGCACCTCGCCGTAGGTGGTGAGGAAGCGGCGCAGGGCCAGCGCACACATCGGCTCCAGCTTCTCCAGCGAGGTCGCCGGCGGTGGCACCAGCGGCGTGGCCAGTTCCTGCGGCCCGAGGCCGATACGGACGGTGGCGAAGTCCACGTCGCCGCGACGGCGCTCCCAGAGCCGTGGCCCCAGCGGCAGAGACCAGAGGATGTCCGGATCCGGGTGCCGGTAGAAGGCCGCTTCCCGCTGCTTGCGGATCGTCTTGAGGACCCGGCGACGCTGGCGCGACAGGTGCGTCATGTACTCCCGGCGCTTCTGCAGCATCTCCTGCTTGCTGGGGCCGCCGGCATTGTTGGTCAACTGGGAGCCGAGCATGCCGATGGCGGAGAGCCCGAACAGGCCGCCGGTCACATAGCCCAGGGTCGAGCCGCCCCGGCCGGCGAACATCAGCGCCATCGCGAAGGAGCCGGCGAGCATCGGCAGCATCATCATCATCTGCCCCCACCCCTTGCCGCTCGGTGCCGGCACCTCGGGCGGCGCCTCCAGCAGCACCTCGCCAGAGGGGTACTCCGGCTCCGGCTGCCGGGCGGGTCGCTTGACGACCACCGTGCTCACGTGACAGACCTCCGTCGCCTCTCGTGGGCGTGGCGGGCACGCCCGGCACCCCCGCACGCTCGGCCGCCGTCGTGAACCGGCACCCGCGTCACCGGCACATGGTAGGTAGCCTTCTCCCGTCAAGGACAACCGCGGGCCGTCGGCCCGCTCCTCGTACGAGGGGTCGTCAGTGGTCACCCAGGCCGGAACCGGACTCGCACGCATCGCCATCGTCGCTCCCAGCCGACGGCTTGATCTCGCTCTACCTGAGCAGTTGCCGCTCGTCGGGCTGCTGCCCGCCGTGTTGCGACAGGCCGATGAGGAACCGTCGGACGGCACCGCCCACGGTGGATGGACGCTGCGCCGCACCGACGGCAGGTTGGTTGATCTGACCCGTACGCTTGCCGCGCAGAACGTCCGCGACGGCGAGACGCTGCATCTGGTGCCCCGCCGCACCGAATGGCCGGAACTGGCGTACGACGACCTGATGGAGGCGGTCGCCGACGGCGCCCGGCGGCGCGGTGTGGCCTGGACCCCGTTCGCGACCCGGTTGACCGGCCTGATCGTGGCCGGAGTGCTGCTGCTGCTCGGCCTGCTCGTGATCGTGATGTCCGAGGAACCGGGCTGGCTCGGCGGCGCGGTCGCGCTCGGTGCCGCCGTCCTGCTCCTGCTCAGCGGGATCGTGCTGTCCCGGGCGATGGCCGACTCCCTCGCCGGCGCGGTCGTCGCCGCCGCCGGCCTGCCCTACGCCTTCGTCGGCGGTGTGCTGGTGATCGGCACCGGCGAATCGGTGTGGGCGCTGGGCGCACCGCACATCCTCCTCGGCTCGGCCGTGCTGCTGTTGTGCGGGCTGCTCGGCCTGCTCGGCGTCGGTGACGCGACCCGGGTGTTCGTGGCCGCGGTCTTTGTCGGCTTCTGGGGCATGGTCGGCGGGCTGCTCGCCCTCGGCTCCATGGACGCCGCCCAGGGCAGCGCCATCGTGATCGGCGTGGTGGCCCTGCTGCTGCCGGCCATGCCGCTGCTCTCCGTGCGCCTCGGGAAGATGCCGATGCCGGCGCTGCCGCGGAGCGCCGAGGACCTGCTGCGCGACGAGCCGCAGCCGAAGCGGGAGACGATCTACCAGGCCACCGCGCGGGCCGACGAGGTGCTCACCGGCATGATCTTCGGGGCGTTCCTGGTGACCATCGGCTGCCTGGTCGTGCTCAACATGACCGGCACACTCTCCGCCCTGCTGCTGGCCGGAGTGATCTCGCTGGGCTACCTGCTGCGGGCCCGGCTGGTGCCGACCGTCCGGCACCGGGTGCCGATGCTCGCCGTCGGCCTGGCGGGCCTGGGCCTGCTGCCGCTGGTCGGTGCCGCCGGCGCGTCGACCGCCGCGCGGGTGCTGGCCGTGCTGCCGGTGGCGCTGGTCGCGGCCGGGCTGTCGGCCGCCGCCGGGCTCGCCTACAGCCGGCGCGCCCCGTCGCCCCGGCTGGCCCGGCTCGGCGACGTGTTCGACATCCTGCTCCAGCTCGCGATCGTGCCGCTGGCGTGCAGCGTGCTGGGCCTGTACGCGTTCATGCGCGCCATCAACGGCTGACCGTCGCCTAGCCCCAGTCGAGGTCGCTGGCCTCGGTCAGGTCGCCGCCCCGAATCAGCTTCGCGATGGCGGAGTCGATGTCGGGGCCGACGAAGAAGTCGTCGGCCCAGTGCAGCATGAAGACCCGCCCATGGGCGTCGACGACCAGTTCGGAGGGGCCGTCCTCGTTGTTGCCCAGCGGGTAGACCGGGTTGTCGTACTCCTCGGCGAACGCCCGTGCCGCCTCCGTCACCACCCCACCCAAGGTGGGGTGGATGTAGCTCGTGAAGCCGCCTCCCAGGCGGCCGCTCCGGCCGAACTGGGGCAGTTGCAGACCGCCGAACTCGACCATCGCGGCTCGCGCGACCGGCGGGCACTCCAACCCGACCAACTCGTTGGCGAAGCGGACCATCCAGTGGTCGACCGATGCGGTCACGTCGCGGCCCGGGAACCAGCCGGCCTTTTCCAGCACGTGCCGGGCCTCGGGCGGGAAACGACCGTCGGCGGCGCGGTGTCGCGCGTACTCCTCGGCGACCAGTGGCGCGGACAGCGACCGCCACTGAGAGACCTCACCGGTCTCGCGGTCAATGACTGCCCGGGGAAATCCGGTGGACGGTGGTGGGGCGGGTGGGCCATCGGTAGCAGGTGCGCCCGGGAGAACGCGCCAGGTGACGTAGCCGAGATCGAATTCGTACAGCTCCACCTCTGGTGCGGGCCCCGGCCTGCCGGCGCTGGCCCACTGACGCGCGATGGACAGGGCCTCGTCGCGACTGATCATCGAAGACTCCTCGGGCTACCGTCGTCGGGTTCCACCGGCGGGGCGCCGGGTGCGGGCACCGGCCGTCTCGACGCCGTGCCTATGGTAGGCACCGCGCTCAGGCATACGTGACCGTGCCGGAGTACGCAGGGGGAGGGGTGCCATGCCGTCGCGGCGGGACCAGGTCCAGTCGTACCAGTTCTTCGTGCAGCGGATGACCTCCGCGTTGGTGGCACGCGAACCCGACCCGGAGGCGGCACCGTTCCGCCGGCTCGGCGGCGCCGGGTTCGCCAGCGTGATGGTGGCAGTGCTCTGCCTGGCCGCCGTCGGTGTCTACGGCCTGCTGCGCCCTGGCGGGGCGACCAAGTGGAAGGAAGGCGGCGCGGTCATCGTGGAGAAGGAGACCGGCACCCGATATCTGTACCGGGACGGTCGCCTGCACCCGGTGCTGAACTACGCCTCCGCCCTGCTGGCCATGGAATCGGCCGTGCCGACCGTCTCGGTCTCCCGCAACTCGCTGGTCGGCACCCCGCGTGGCCCCCGCATCGGCATCCCGTTCGCGCCGGACGCGCTGCCGGCGCCCAACCGCATCCTGGACGGGCCGTGGACCCTGTGCACCCAGCCGGCCCGGGACGCGGCCGGCGGGACAGTGGCCACCACGGTGCTCACCGTCGGGCGGGCACCCACCGGTGGGCGGGATCCGGGCGACGCCGCGCTGCTGGTTCGCGACCGCAAGACCAGCCGGCTGCATCTGATCTGGCGGGACCACCGGTACGAGATCCGCAACGAGAAGATCGTGCTGGAGGGTCTCACCATGAGCGCCGAGCCGGTGGTGGAGGTCGGCGGGGCGTGGCTCAACGCACTGCCCGCCGGCCAGCCGATCTCGCCCCGCCGGGTGGCCGACCGGGGCCAGCCCTCGACCGCATTGCCCGACGCCCGCATCGGTCAGGTCTTCATGGTGGAGAGCCAGGGCGGCACCCGCCAGTACTACCTCGCCGAGCGGTCGCGGCTGGTCCCGATCACGCCGGTCCAAGCGGACGTGCTGATGGCGGACCGGGAGACGCAGGCGGCGTATCCGGGCGAGGCGAAGCCGTTCCCGATCGAACTCGCCGCGGGTGCCGCCGCCGCTGCTCCGAAGGCGGCAGCGCCGGACCAGGGACGGCACCGTGCACCGGAGCAGCGGCCGGAGATCGCCCGGCTGGTCGGTGACCAGCCGGCGGTCTGTGCGGCCTACCAGCCGGGCCAGAACGAGCCGACGGTGCTGCTCGACGCGCAGGTCCAGCCGGTACGCGAACCGGTGCGCACCGGTGAGCAGACCGGCGACGGCATCCCGCTGGCCGACCGGGTGGTCATCGAGCCCGGGTTCGGCGTACTGGTCGCCGCCGTACCCTCGCCGGAACAGGAAACCGGCACCCTCAACCTGGTCACCGATATCGGCTACCGGTACCCGCTCGCCTCTGATCAGGTGGCGGCGATGCTCGGCTACTCGGAGGTGCAACCGGTGCGGCTGCCCGCCAGCCTGGTGGTGCGGCTGCCCGCCGGCCCCGCCCTGGACCCGGCGACCGCGAAACTGGCCCTCGACCCCGAGTAGCCGGACCAGCCACAATGGAGCCGCGAGCGGCCGTCCGGGCTAGCGCCGGCTGGACGTGAACCGATACCGTGCGTATGAAGATGGTGCTTGAGCACCGACTGACACGCCGCCCCCGGCGAAGCGGGGCGATCGAACGAGGACGGGGGTGACTTCCGCCATGTCGATGCGTACCGACACCGGCTTGATGCTGAAGACCGAGGGTGACGTCGATGCCGTCGCCGACCGGCTCACCGGCAACCTCAATTCGCTGATGGACCAGCTCGCGCCGCTGTACGACCAGTGGAAGGGCGCGGGTGCGGGTTCCTTCCAGCAGGTGCGTGAGCGGTTCGACCAGGACATGGCCCGGCTCAACGTCGCGCTGCGCGCGATCGCCGAGGCCGTGGGATCGGCCGGTAAGGACTACGACGTCAGCGACGAGGAGATCCGGGCCGACATGGACAGCGCGGGTGCGACCGCCGGTCAGATCACCGCGGCACTGAAGCTCTGACGGGGGAGAATCATGACGGAGATTCGGTACAACTTCGCCGGTCTGAACGCGGCAGCGGACAGCTGCAGCGGTGCGGTCCGGAACATGACCGGCGAGTTGGACGGGCTCAAGTCCGGCATCGCTCCGCTGCTGGCCACCTGGGACGGTGACGCCCGCGAGGCGTACTTCCGCCGGCAGAGTGAGTGGGAGTCGGCCGCCAGCGACCTGCGTGACCTGCTCGGCCGGATCGAGAAGGCGCTGCGCGAGTCGGCCGCCAAGATGCAGGCCCGCGAGGCGGCCAACCGGTCGAAGTTCGGCGGCTGAAACGCTGCCTACCGCACCTTGATGGCCCGGCGCGAGCCGGGCCATCGTCGTTCTCGCCCACCAGGCGACCGACTGCCCGGACCGGCCGGGGCAGCAGGGCCGGCGGGCCGGGGGTTCCGCCGCTGCCGTCAGCCGCGGGGCGTCGAGGTCGGCACCCGGAAGAAAATCTCCTCGGGCTCGTCGATCTCGCGAGGGGGCGCAGGGGGCGCGGATGGCCGGGCAGGTTGCCAACGGGTCCGCCGACCGCGCGGCAGCAGGACGGCCAGCGCCGCCACCGCGACGGCGATCGTGGCCAGCACCAAGCCGATCCAGAGCGCCAACCGACCGAAGACCGCCCAGCGCTCGGAACGCGCCTGTGCCGCCGCGTCGTAGGGCACGTCGGGCAGCGGTGGTTGGGCCACCGGCGCCCCGGTGGTGAGTCGTTCGGTGACCGCCCGGTATGGATTGACCACCCCGTTGCCGTAGCCACGCTCCGCGTCGCCCAGGGCCGGATCGGCGGTGGCCAGCAGCCGTTTGGCGACCTCCTTGGCCGACAGGTTGGGCTCGGCGGCGCGGATCAGCGCGGCGGTCGCGCTCACCATGGGGGCGGCGAAGCTGGTCCCGTCCCAGACGGCGTGACCGACCAGCCGGGTGGCCGCCACCACCCCGCCACCGGGGGCGACGATGTCCACGTACGGCCCGATCTGGGACTGCCGGATCCGCACCCCGTTCCGGTCGATGGCGCCGACACCGATCACCCCGTCGTACGCCGCCGGATAGGGCACCGGATCGGGGCGGGCACCGTCCTGGTGCTGGTTACCGGCGGCGGCGACCAGCACGACGTCCCGCTCCAACGCGTACCGGACGGCCTGCTCCACGTCCGGGTCCGGGTGGTAGAGCGTCACCGACATGTTGATCACCTTGGCGCCGTCGTCGACCGCGCGTCGGATCGCTCGCGCGAAAACCGCGCCGGTGACGGTGTCGCCGGTGGCCCCCGGACCCTCGTTGGCGTTCCGCTCGCTGACGCGGATCGGCATGATGGTGGCGTCCGGTGCCAATCCGTGGAAGCCGACTCCGTCCTGCCGACCGGCAGCGATGATGCTGGCGACGGCGGTGCCGTGCGAGACGCAGTCCACATCACCCCTGGCCGTGCTGTGCAGCGCGTCGAAGCCGTTGGTGACCCGCCCGGCCAACTGCGGATGACTGCTGTCGGTGCCGGAGTCGATGACCGCGACCCGCACTCCCGCACCGGTGCTGAACGGCCAGACCCGCTGCGGCGCGAGCCACCGCTGGTGCCAGGGGGTCTCGGTGTTGACCTCTCCTGGATCGCTCGGATTCTGACAATTCGCCGGATTGGCGCGGGCCGGAGTCGCGGCGGGGACCGCCAGCGCCGTGGTCAGCATCGCCCCCACCAGGGCGAATGCCGCCATTGGACGGTCGCGGAACATGCCGGTGCGGTCCTCTCCCTCGGCTCTGCCGGTGCATCCTAACGACGAGCGGCCGCAGTCCGACTGCCCCGATGTCGCGTCTATTCAGTATGGTCGGGTCGTCACGCTCGGCCGCAGGCGGAACGTGGACGTGTACGGGGAGGAAACGGCCATGGACGTACAGGCGCTGCGGGCCCGCGCCGACGAACTGATGGCGCAGTTCGAGCGGATGCGGTCCGGCGTAGGTGATCTCCAGCAGCAACTCAAGGCGGTCGAGGCGACGGTCACCTCCGACGACGGTCTGGTCACCGTCACCGTCGGGCCGCGCGGTCAGGTGACGAAGGTCGAGTTCGATCCCCGCATCTACCGCCGGCCGAACTCGAAGGAGCTGTCCGCCACCGTCACCGAGACGATCCGCCGCGCCACCGAAAAGGCGATGGCGGATGTCGAGAAGCTGCTCCGCCCCTTCGTGCCGGACAGCCAGTTCCAGGCTTACATCGATCACGACCTTGATGGCATCTTCCGTCAGTTGGACAGCGACCTGCCCGGGGAGGAGAAGCGATGAGCGAGCTGCGCGAGACCTTCGTCAAGCCCGACGCCGCGCTGGACGGCGCGAACGGCCTGGGTGCCGCTGGTGCCCGGCTGGCCGCGCGCTGGCGGGGCCTCGCCGCGACGATCGGGGCGCTCAATGCCGGCGAGCCCTGGGGCGCCGACGAGCCGGGCAAGGAGTTCAACAAGAACTACCTCGGCGGCGATGGCCAACCGGCGCAGAAGGTGCTCGACATGGGCCATGAGATCGTCCCGGTGGTGGAGCAGATGGGGCCGACCGTCAAGGGTGCGGTCGAGGGCACGGTCGACGTCGATGAGATGACCAGCAAGCTCTTCGGCGGCAAGGACAAATAGCCGCCAGCCGGACGCTGGTCGACATCGGACGGAGGGGTACACGGGGTGGCGGTACCCAATCCCAGGGGCTGGCTGGGCGATTACGCGTGGGTCTGGGACGCCATCTGCTGGGTGGGCGCGGGCGAGGGGTGGCCCAGCGGCGACGAGGACAAGATGCGCGAGCTCGCCGACGCCTGGCAGGGGCTGGCGGAGGCGGTCAACGAGGCGCTGTTCGAAGCCGACCCTGCGGTGATGAAAATCCTGCAGAGCTGGGGCGGCGGGGCCGGCGAGGCGTTCGGCGGGCTGTGGAACCAGCTCGGTGTCGACCCGAACAACGGGCTGCCCCTGATCCAGGAGGTCGCCGCCGCGTACGCGTCCGGCTGTGACCAGGCTGCCCTGGAGATCGAGTACGCCAAACTGACCGTGTTGATCGCGGTCATGATCACCGTCATCGCGGTTTTCGTCGCGCTGCTGATGGCCTGGCTGGGCGGGGTCTCGGCGGGCGCGATCCCGGGCATCCTGGCAGGCGGCCGGCAGGCGGTGACCATCGCCTTCCGGCGGCTGATCGCTCAGATGGGGCGGCAGTTGCTCACCCGAGCCGGAATGCAGACGGCGCTGAGGACCGCCGGCACGCGGCTCGGGCGGTTCGTGACGAGCCAGGGGTTCCGGCAGGGCATGACCCGGCTCGGGCGGGAACTGCTCGAGGAGATCGGCGAGGAGCTGATCATCGATGTCGGTGCCCAGGCGTACCAGATGCACACCGGCGAGCGGCGACAGTGGGACGGCAAGCGCACCCTCACCGCCGGAGTCGGTGGCGCCTACGGCGCGGTGCTCGGCACGGGCCTGCACTGGGCCGGCCGCCGGGTGGCGCCCCGGATGCCCGTCTCGTTCAGCCCTTCCCGGCTCTCCTTCCCAGGCAGCGGCGTGGTCCGCTGGGGTAGCACCAGCATCACCTCCGGCGCGCAGAACGCGATCATCTCCCCCGCGGCGAGTGTGCTGGCCAACGGCACGATCAACGGGCAATGGGCCATGCCGGGCGCGGACGCCTTCCTCGGGGGGTTCGCCAGCGGTGCCGGCCGCACCGGGGCAACCATGATCGGAAGCGGCGCTGGCACGATGGGCGCGAAGATCACCAACTGGGGCCTCGGCAAGTTGGGGGTCGACTTCACCCCCGGCGCCGGCCTGGGTGCCGGCGGCATCGATCCATCCCTCGGCGTCGGAGGCACCAACGGTCTCGGCAACCTGGGCGGCACGAACGGTGCGTCCGGCGGGACGGGTGCCGGCTCGACCGGCTCCGGCTCGACGTCGGGGGCTGGTTCCAGCGGCGGCGCCAATTCGACGTCGGGGGCTGGTTCCAGCGGTGGCTCCGGTTCGACGTCGGGGGCCGGCTCCAGCGGCGGCGCCAATTCGACGACGGGTGGCGGTTCCACCGGTAGTTCGACCTCGGGGAACGGCGCGGGCTCCGTGCCGACCAGCAGCGGCAGCACCAGTGGCGGGGGCGGCACCGCCGGCAGCGCGAACACCGACACCGGTGGCGCGACCCAGACGGGCGCCGGCAGCGTACCGGCCAGCGGGTCGGGTTCGATCAACCTCGCGCCCCCGCCGGTCGACGGATCGGGTGCGCCGTCGGTCGACGGGTCGGGTGCGCCGTCGGTCGACGGGTCGGGCGCACCGAGCGACGGCGGCACCCCTCCGGCCAGCCCCACCGCCGACACCGGGCAGAAGGTGACGGCGGAAGGGCCAGCCGCGCCCGTCTCCGACCAACCCGGCACCGATCGCCCGACGAGCGGCTCCACCGACCAGCCCGGCACCGATCGTCGGACGAGCGGCGCCACTGACCAGACCGGCGGTGCAGGTCCGCGAACCGAAGCCGGCACGAGCACGTCCGGCGACGCCGCGACCGGTCCCGCCCGAACATCGACCGGCACACCGACGACCGTCGTGGCCGACCCCGGTCCGGTCGGCAACCAGGCCGACCCCGTTGTGTCGGACACGCCGCCGATGGTCCTTCCCGGGGGTTCGCCACTTGCCGCCCCGACGGCCGGGCTCTCTGCGGGCAATGTCACCCCGGCAGGTCCCACCGCCCCGACGAACCCGGCCCCCACCGTCAGCCAACAGCCAGCGGGTCCGCCGACCGGCCCGCAGGCGGCGACCAATCCCAACGCGCCGACCACGACCGGCGCGCCGACGGCGGGCACGACCACCCCTTCCGGCAGCACCACCACGCAAGCCGCGCCCAGCCGTACCACTCCCGCCGGGCCGGTCGTCAACCCCACAGCGGCGCACACCGCCGGTTCGATCTCGCTGACTCCGGCTACCGCTCCGACCTCGACCAGTCCCAATCCGGCAACTGCTCCTCAGCCGGGCACCCCAGCCCAGCAGGGTGCGGCGAGCCAGCCGGGCAGCACGCCATCGTCTGGCCGGCCGGAGGCACGTACGCCGGTCGACCCGCTCGCACCGGCGGTGCCGGCCCAGACGGCGGGCACCGACCCGACGACCGCCCCAGGCACGACCGCCTCCGGCACCAACGCCCCAGGCACGACCGCCTCCGGCACCAACGCCTCCGATACCACCGCCCCCGTGGCCCGCGACGGCGCTGTCGATCCGGCGGCGGACCGGGCGGATCAGGCACAGCGGCCCACCGCGGACGGGCCGGTCGTCGCACCGGTGCCGGCCAGCACGGGGGCCTCCCACGGTGGTCCGACCGGGCCGGACACCAACGCCGGCCAGGTGAATCCGGAAACCCTCAAGAAATCGGAGGGGCCGACCGGACGCGGTACGCACAGCTGGCACCTGGATCCGACGGCGGTCGACGGCGATCCCACCGGTCCGGATGCGGAGCGCTCCCTGATCGAGGCGTCGCGGACCCTGGCCGAGACCGTCCGTACGGCGGTCAAGGCTGCCACCGTCTCCAAGGGCAAGCGACCCGGTATGGCCGGCGCGTTGCTGATGGCCAACGGCGAGCTAACGACGCACACCAGTATGACGGAGGACAAGGGCACCAAGCCGCCCACCCAGCCGAGCGTGCATCCGCTCGCACAGGCCGCCCTGGACCGGACGGCAGCGGCCCTGTTGGACGGCGTGGGTGGCGGGCACGGCAAGTGCGCCGAGGTGGCCCTGGTCTCCGATCAGCTTTACCGGCTCGAACAGCAGTGGCGGAACGCGGGCGAACCCGGCACGTTCGAGCAGTACGCCCTGAACGCCTTCGAAGGCGCCAAGATCGTCACGCACCAGGCCAAGGAGGCCAAGTCAGGCGGCATCAGCTATGAGCCCGGGCACTACCGCCCACCATGCCGGTCCTGTGCACACTTCCTCCCGCAGTTCAACGTGGAACCGCTCGTCGATCCGGACCGCGAGGTCACTGCCTACCAGCCCCCGGTGCCCGGGGTGGTGGGCAACGGCCCACTGTTGAGTGACAGCCGGCCGTACGGGCAGCCTGAGGGCCTGGTGCCGCCCGACCAGGCCGACCAGGACGTGCTCGACGCGGCCGTGCCCCGGGATCCGGCGACCGGACGCCCGACGGCCCACCCGGATCCGCGGCTCGGGTCGTGGGCGGGGCTGGTCAACGACGGCGGCCCGGATCAACCGGGGCGCAGCACCAACTGCGCTGACGTCGGTCTCTCTGTTCTGTCGACCTGGTACGGCCGGCCGGACGTGGCGGCGCCGACGGCCACGTCATCCGAGGTGGAGCGGGGCAGTACCGCCCGGCAGGAACAGGCACTGCGAGCCAGCTTCGGTCACCAGGGCAGTGGTACCCCCGCCCTGGACGCGGTCGCTGATGCTCTGCGTACGGCTGGTCACGGCGCTGCGGCGCTCATCATCACCAGCTGGTCGGGTGACGGTGGCGCGCACACCTGGAATGCGGTGAACCACAACGGCACCGTCATCTGGGTCGACGGCCAACGGGGGCGCCTCTCCGACGGCGACCCGCTCTACGCCGATCAGGTGGGCGACGTCTGGTCGATCGTGCTCGACGCCGAGGGCGACCCGATCCAGCCTGCCAGGCCCGACGGCAGCATAACGACAGCGGTGCCGCCGGCCTCGACCGCGTCTGACGGACTGAGCGACCCCGGTGACCGGACGTGGACCGTGATCACCGCCAGTGCCCTGCCGGGTACGGACTTCCACGGTCAGGGCCGTGCGCAGCCTGACCCGGACGCGGTTCTGGACCGGGCACGCAGCGTGATCGGCCAGGTGGCGGCGCACGCCGGAGTCTCCGACGTCCAACCGCGCTCCGACGGCACGTACCAGGTGACGCGGGCCGACGGCAGCACCTTCGATCTGCGCCTGACCAGCGGACCCGTCGCGGACCGGGCGGTGGCGACCGGCCGGTTCGACGCCGACGGCGTTGCCGTGGTGACGCTCTCCGACCGGGCCGCCGACGCGATCGTCGAGCGGGGTCTGGCGCACGAGGTGGCCGAACTTTCGGCACTCGGGCGCCCGTCGGCTCCGGGTGCCCCGACGGTCGATCCGCTCTCCCCCGCCGACCTCGCCGAGCTACGCACTGCGGCGCACCAGGTCGCGGTTGCCGATCGTTGGTCTCGGGCCGCAGCCCAGCGCGAACTGGCCGCCGTGGTGGACCGGCTCGGCCTGCGTGACGGCATGCTCGGCGCGGAGCAGCGTCTCGCCACCGTGCCGGATTCGACCCGCACCGCCCTGAACGACGTGTACCCCGATTGGCACACCGACCGTCCGGGCAGCAAACCGGCGAGCCGTTTGCCGGCCGCACCAACCAGTGACGCCCGTCCGACGGGCCTGCCCCGGCTGCGCACCTACGTGCTCACCCACCTCACGACGAACTCGATGCTCACCGCCTTGGCGGTGAAACTGACCTCGGACGCCGGCCGGCCGGAGCTGGCACTGATGCTCGGTGTCGGCGGGTTGGTGGGCGCGGTCGCCACCGGCCCGGCGAAGTGGCTGGCCAAGCGGGCCGGCCTGGCCGCCGAGGACCGCCGGGCCCGGCACGACGCGCGCCAGGAGGCCCGCTCCAACGCCGACAGCGATGCCACCACCGGTGAGCAGGTCGCCGGCCGGACCGACGACGTGGGTCCGGCGACGCGGGAGGTCGACTCGGCGACGGCTCGGCTCGACAGCCAGGTCGAGGCCCTCGGACAGCGGCTCGACGCCGAGGAAGGCCGACGCCGCCTGATCGGCCGGACCAGAAGCTTCACCGCGCCGGCCACCACCGGCCCGTCACCGTCCGTGGGCCGGTCGGGTGACCCGGCCGCATCGCCGGGGCCCGCAAACCCGGTCGGGCTCACCCCGCACGAGCAGGGGCGTCTCGCCGAGTTGCGGGCGCTCTCCGCGCAACGCGACGCCGGGACGCGCTGGGCCCGGCCGCGTGCGACCCGGGAAATCCGGGCGCTGCTGGACTCCCTCGGCCTGCGGCAGGGCACACCCGGTGCCGAGCAGCGCCGCGAACTGCTTCCGGCCGACGTCCGGTCGTTGGCGGACCGGTTCGGTGGTTCCCGTCCGGCGGCGGTCCGAGAGCGCCTGCGGGTGATCGTCGACCGGCGACCGGCCGAGGGTGAGCGACCGGGCAAGGTCGCGCCCTGGTGGATGTCCACGGTGGAGAACGCGCCGAACGTGCTGGCGGCCGGCAGCATCGCCCTTGTCGGTGACCTGATCGGTCAGCTCAGGCTCGGATGGTTCGCCATCACCGCCGGGCTGACCGCGACGGCCAGCGGGGCGGTGGTCGATCCGCTGATGGCCCGCCGGGAGGCGGCCGCCAAGGATGCCCGGGACACCTGGGACAAGGCACATCCGGCATTGCCGGCCGATGCTCTGCTCACGCAGGTTAGCGAGGTTGTGACGGGGCCGGTGGACGCGGTGACGCAGCGAGCCGCCGAGGTCACCCGCCGCGCCGCCGACCTGGAACAGCGGGTTGCCGACCTGAACCGGCGACTGGCCGAGTCGCACGGCCGCAACGGAGTCGCCCACTCGTTCCGGCGACTGCTCTTCGGTGACCCGGCCTGGGCGGGTCTGCCCACGCCTGATTCGGCGTCGCTTGGCCGTCCCGGCCAGTCCGGTGATCCGGCCACCTCGACCGGTCCCACATCCACCTCGACCGGTCCCACATCCACCGCCGATCCGGCGAACCGTACGCGCGGCCCGGCCGACGCCGCCGCTGTGCAGCGCCTCGCGGAGTTGGCCGCGCGGCACGAGTCGGCCCGGGGCCCAGCTCGGGTCAGGCACGCCCGCCACCTGCGGGCGATGCTCGACCAGCTCGGACTGCGGGACGGCATCCCGGGTGCCGAGCAGCGCCGCGAGCTGCTTCCGGCCGAGCTGCGCCCGGTCGCCGAACGGTTCGGCCGCCGGCTTGTGGCCGACAAGGTAACGCGGATCTTCGTCGGTCGGCCGGCTGACGCCACCGACAGCGACGCGCGGCCGAGTAACGTGCCGAACGCCGGCGTGTACGCGGTGGAACAGACTCCCGGACCGCTGGTGCAGGCCGCCACCACCGTCGAGATAGCGAACGCGATCCAGGTCGCTGCCGGTGCGGGACCGGTGAACATGACCGTTGGCGGCGTGCTCGGCTCGGTGCGTGACCTGGCTCTCAAGCGGATCGAAACCGCCGTCAAGGATGCCCGGCGGAAGTGGGACCTGGAGCACCCGAACCCGGCGACGGACTCGACGGCCCGGGTGGAGCGCGTCGCCGGTCCGACCGAGGCTGCCGTCTCCGACGCGGCACGCCGACTTCGGGTGGCCATCGCGAACCTCGACCGGGTCAGCTCGGCGATCGACCGGCTGGCGGCGCAACAACCGGCGGCCGGCACGCCGACGCCAACTCCGCCGACTTCCCGCGGCGGTGGCACCACCCGGACCGACACCTCGGATTCGCTCCGACGGGCCGACTCGTGGGAGTTGCAGACCGCCGCGCACCACGTCCGTAACGCCGGTCCGATGTCTCTCAAACCCGCGTTGCGTGAGCTGTACGCGGTGATCGACCGGCTCGGCCTACGCGACGGCATGCTCGGCAAGGCCGACCGGCTTGCCGGGCTGCCGCCGGAGGCTCGACAGGTGGTCGCCGAATTCGGCGGCGACCGAGCCAGTCGGCCGGCTCAGCTGCGAACCCTGCGCGCCGAGCAGAAATCCGCCGATAACGGCCGCCCGCACGGAGTGCCGGGGCTGAGTACGTACCTGCTCTCCAGCTTCGTCACGACCGGTGTGGCCGGGGCAGCAGGTACCGCGATCGCGATCGCGCTGGCGAGTCCGCTCGCCCCGATCATCCCGGCCGCCGCGCTGGCCGCCGCACCCGTGATCGGGATGACCAAGTGGTACGCGAAGCGCGCCGGCCTGGCGGCCGACGACGTCCGGACCCGGTTCGACGCGCGCAGCGAAGCCCGGTCAACCGCCGACCGGGTGGACCAGATCATCGACCGGTTGCAGGAGCCGGTGCGGGAACTGGAACAGACGACCGCCGAGTTGGAGACACGGCTCGACGCGGCGGAGGCGGCGACCGACCGGCTCACCGAACGGCTGGCCGGGACACATCAACGCAACGGAATTCTCGGCCGACTGTTCGGCGCCTTCGGCCGGTCCTCGGCAGTATCCCCGGACCCGGCCTCTCCGGACCCGGCTGCCGGCCAACCGCAGGGAGGCAACGCCACCGGGCGGCCCGACGGGGGCCCGGACCCGGATTCGGGCCGGATCACCGCGGCGGCCGTACCGAACTCCGAGTTTCACGGACTGGGCCGGCCGGCCGCCGACCCCGCGGCGGTGCTCGACGTGGCGCGCGCCGCACTGCCCCATGTTGCCCCGTACGCCCAGGTGGACGCGGTGGTCCAGGTCGGCCCGGATTTGTTCGAGATCCGCTCGGCCGGGCAGGACCCGCTGACGGTGCGTCTCACCACCGGTCCGTTGACCGATTCAGTGGTCGCCCAGTCGACCCGAAACCCCGACGGGACGTTCACCGTCACCGTGTCGGACCGGGCCGCCGACCATGCCGTGGCGCGGGCGCTCGCGCACGAGGTGGCCGAACTGGCGGCGCTGCACGAGTCCGGGCGGGCACTGACCGGTCCACTCGACCCGGGCAACGTGGACGGCCGGATCGACCCGGCCGGGCTAACCGCCCACGACCGGGGCCGGATGGCCGAGATCCGCCTGCTCGCCGCCGCGTACGCCGGCGCCGACCTCGACGCCCGACTCGCCGTACGCGCCGAGATCGACGCGCTCACCGACCACCTCGGCCTACGGGTGGGCGACCCGGACGTGCGAACCAGGTGGGCACTCATCCCACGCGACGTCCTGGCCCACCTGATGCAGCTCAGCGTGCCCTCGCTCAGCCCCGACGCGGTCTCGGCGGTGCTGGCGGGCGCCCCGACCCTCACCGAGGTCGAGCGCATCCGGATGATCGACTACCGGTCCCGGCTGGCACCGGACTTCCAGGTGCCGCAACAGGCGCAGTTGGATGCCCGGCTGCGGGAACTGGCCGCCGAGGCCGAGCAGACGCAGTCCGGCATGCCACGGATGCCCGCCTTCGCAGGACAGATCGTCGGCGTCCCGCAGGCGCAGCTCGACCGGATCCGGGCGGTGGACCCGCAACTTGCCGACCGGCTCGCCAACGAGGGCGTCTACGTCGACCTGACCGGCCGCTACGACCTGCGCCCGTACATGGTGGCGGGCGTACCGGCGATCGACCTGGGGGCGGCCCGGCCGGCGTTCGACCTGTCCACCGAGGCCGGCCGGCAGGCACAACTGCACGAGGACCGACAGCGGTCCCGGACCGCCCTGCGCGGGCTGCACGGCGACCAGGCCGCCGCGCTGCTCGCCAACCACGACTTCCACTACCAGGGCACGGCCCGGTGGATGGGATTGGTGCCCAACGTTCTGACCGAGGCGCTGCGTGCCATCACCCCCGTACCGCCCACCGCCGCCACCACGGCGGAGACCACCGCGGCCCAGGGACCGTCCGGCGATGTCCGGGTCACCGCCGACCGGGTGACCCTGCCTGCCGACGAGGCGAACAAGCAAGGGCCGGTCTACGGGCCGGCGTTGGACGCCCGCACCGGGCAGCCGCCGCCGCTGTTCGACGGCCCGCCGAAGCGGGAGGACGTACAGCAGGGCGCACTCGGCGACTGCGGCATGATCGCCGTGATCGGTTCAGTGGCTGGTCACCTGCCGGACACGATCGCGCAGATGTTCCATCCGAACCCGGACGGCTCGGTGGACGTGCTGCTGCACGAGACCGGCGGGCCGGGCAACACGGTCAACCCCACCGGGCGCCAACTGCGGATCACCGTGTTCCCGGACGTACCGCTGCACGCCAACTCGAACGGGCGCAGCGCGTACGCCGACCAGTCGATGGTCGGCACGTCCTGGGCATCGTTGCTGGAGAAGGCGATCGCCGCGGTCGACCGCACCTGGTCCCAGCAACGCCACGACCAGTGGCAGCAGCTGTGGACGGCCCGACCGGACGTGGACGCCGCCCAGGCCGCCCCGCTCGGCTACGCCCGGCTGGGCAACGGCAGCACCCGGCAGATGCAGGCGGAACTGCTCAGCCAGCTCACCGGGATGCCGACCAGGGTGAGCCGGCTCGACTCGACGCCCGGACGGGAAGCCGACGCCGAGGCGCAGTTGGCGGCCCTGCTCGCCGCCGGCAGTCCGGTGCTCACCGGAACGCTTCCCGCGCAGGCGTACCAGTCGCAGCCGAACGGCAAGCCGCCGTACGGGCTCTACGCCGGGCACGCGTACGAGATCGTGTCGGTGGCCAACGGCGAAGTGCACCTACGCAACCCGTGGAACTCGAGCCACCCCTCACCGATCCCGGTGCGTGCCTTCCTCGACCTGATGAGCCCCTGGTACGCACACGTCGACCTGGCCCGCAACACCGTCGCGGCGCTGCCGAATTCCGACTTCCACGGCCAGGGCCGGCCGGCGGCCGATCCCACGGCGGTGGTGGACCGGGCCCGGCTGGTGCTGCCCACCCTGGCCGCGCCGATCGGCGCGGACCAGGTCGTCGCCGTCGGGCCGGACGTCTTCGAGGTCCGGGCGCCCGGCCTGGAGCCGCTACGCATCCGGGTCACCGCCGGCCCGCTCGCCGCCGGAACGGTGGCAGAGACCACCCGCAACCTGGACGGCACCTTCACCCTCGCCGTCTCCGACCGGGCCGCCGACGGCGTGGTCGACCGCGCGGTGGTGCACGAGGCCGCCGAACTGCTGGCCCGACACGAGACCGGTGACGCCCAGGTCGGCCTCTTCGACCAGGGCACCGCCGACGGACCGATCGACCCGGCCCACCTCACCGCCCAGGACCGGGGCCGGCTGGCCGAGCTGCGGCTGATGGCCGCCTGGTACGCACAGGCCGACACCACCGCCCGGCTGGCCCTGCGCGCCGACATCGACGCGCTGGTCGACCAGCTGGGGCTGCGCTGGGGTACGCCGGAGGCACAGGCCCGGCTGGCGGCCCTCCCGGCCGACGTGTGGAGCCACGTCATGACGCTGAGCCTGCCGGCGATCACGCCCGACGCGGTGGCCAGCGCGCTGGCGTTCAACCCCAACCCGACGACGGTCGAACGGTTCCGCGCGATCGACTACCGGGGCCGGCTCGCTCCGGATCTCCAGCCGCCGCCCGTCGCCGAGCTGACCGCGAAGCTGCGAGAGTTGGCCGTGCACGGGGAGCAGAGCCAGTCCTCGCTGCCCCGGATGCCCGCCCTGGCCGGGCAGATCATCGGCGTGCCGGCGAACCTGCTGGACCAGATTCGCCGGGTCGACCCGCAACTGGCCGACCGAGTCGCCGCCCAGGGCATCTACGTCGACCTGACCGGCCGCTTCGACCTGCGTCCGTACACCCTCGACGGCGCACCGGAGTTCTCGCTGGCCCCGTCGGCTCCCGCGTACGACCTGAACACGCCGGCCGGCCGGAAGGCGCTACTCGCCGAGGACCGAGCCCGGGTGGGTGCCGCCTTCCGCGCCGAGTACGGGTCGAATCCCGCCGCCATGGCGGTGCTCACCACGCACGACTTCCACTACCTGACCGATGCCCGGCGGATGGCGCTGGTGCCGAACGCGCTGACCGAGGCGCTGCGGGCGATGATGCCGCCCGACCCCGACGTCGAGGTCGAGGCCGCCCCGACCGTGACCACCAGCGAGATCGCCGTGGTCGCCGACCGGGTCACCCTGCCCGACTCGAAACCCGGGCGCGCCGTCGAGTACGGGCAAGCGGTGGACTCCCGGACCGGGCAACCTGCACCGTTGTTCGACGGCCCGCCCCGACGCGAGCAGGTGCGGCAGGGCATGCTCGGCGATTGCGGGATGCTCGCCAGCATCGCCGCTGTGGCCGGTCACCGGCCGGCCGCGCTGGCGCAACTCTTCCAACGGAACCCCGACGGCACGGTCGACGTGCTGCTGCACGAGAGCACACTGCTCGGCGACGCGATGAAGCCCACTGGTCGTCGGCTTCGCATCACCGTGCGCCCTGACGTACCACTGCGATCCGGCACCAACGGAGCGACGGCCTACGCCGATCAGTCTCAGAACGGCTCGGCGTGGGCCTCACTGCTGGAGAAGGCGTTGGCAGCCGTCGATCGGACCTGGACTGCCAGGCAACACGAACAGTGGCAGACCGACTGGCGATCCTGGCACAGCAAGGACCACCCCCACCAGGCGGCACCCGCCGGCTACGCCCGACTGAACGTCGGCAGCACGCCGCGGATGCAGGCGCAACTGTTGACCCAGTTGACGGGTGCGCCTAGCCGGTCGTCGGTCTTCGACAGCAGGCCGGGGCAGGAGGCCAGGGTGGCGCAGCGACTCGCCGCCCTGCTGGCCGCGGGAAGCCCGGTCATCACCGGCACCAAGCCGGAGCAGGCATACCCGCAGGCGATCCGTCAGCAGCTTCCGTTCGGGCTCGTGCCCGGTCACGCCTACGAGGTGGTCGCGGTCAGCAACGGCCAGGTGTCGCTGCGTAACCCGTGGAACCGGAGCCACCCCGCACCGATGCCGGTCCGGGACTTCCTGGATCTGATGAGCGGTTACCACGCCCACCTGGACACCGCCCCCACGGCTCCGATCGGGCAGGCCGTGGCGGCACCTGGCCCGGTCGCGACTGATGCTCTCCCACCAGGCCTCTCGCCGCCGCGCCCGCCGTCGGCGGTGCCGTCCTCACCGGCGCCGTTCCAGGAGCCCTCGGACCGGGCCGCCGGCCGACCGCACCGCCATTCGCTCGGCCGTACCTTTGTCGATGACGAGCGGATCCACGTCGGCTACTTCGCCCTGCTCGGTGCCGACGGTACGGTGGATGGCCTGCTCGTGGTCGTGTCCTGCGAGCATGGGCAGCGTACGGCCCACTGGGGTGCCGGTGGTGGACAGCCCGGCGCCGGAGGGTCGATGTCAATCGGTCGGGCTGAGGCCGAACGCATCGCTCGGGAGGTGCTTGGTTTCGCACTTCCTGAGGAGCCCGCACTGCACGACATGGTGAACGGTTGACGATGCCGACGACAGGACAGGGAGAAGAGCCGTTGCGCTCCTTCACCGAGATCACATCGATTCCGAACAACGTTCCGGTCGACATCGGACACGCCCGCCTCGCGGTGCGGTGGGTCGACGTCGGGCCACCGGTTCGCGCCGAGATGATCGTCATGCCGCACTGGAACGAGGAGTCCCCGCATCACGAGGTGACGCTCGGTGAGACGTTCCCGGTGGGCGAGGAGACCTGGCGCTTCGCCGATCTCGACATGGCCAGCGAGGACGAGTGGGAAGTCACCGTCCGCCGGGTCGACGAGCACGAGGTGATGGCACCGCCCACCGGTCGCCTCTGGAAGCCGGCCCGGCTGCGCCCCTACGGGCAGCTCGACGAGGCCCAACTCCAGTCGGTGGAAACTGCCCTGGGGCATCCGCTGCCGCCCGACTACCGGGACTGGCTGCGCCGAAACAACGGCGCACAGCCCGAGGTGGAGCACCATATCCCCGGCATGCCGTTCGCCCTGCTGCCGGAGCGTCCGCTGTTCGGCGTGCACCCCGAGTACCCGCTCTTCGATCTGGTGCACGCCCAGCGCGTACACCGGGACCCCTGGCTGTCACCGGCCTGGCTGGTGATCGCGAACCCTTCGGGCGGTCTGCTGGTCATCTCGATGCAGTCGGGTGACGAGAGCGTGTATTTCGTGCACGAATCGGACCTGCTCGGCCCGCCCGGCCCGCCTGCATCGGTCATGCGGGAGCGGAAGCTGCGGGGGGTGGCCAGGTCGATGGGGTATTTCCTCGGCCGGTTGACCCCGATGGAAGTGGACCAGCTTCCTCCGGTGCAGATGCTGCCGCCCGGCACCTTCACCGACTCCCGCAACTACGAGAACGGACAGGCATGAGCAAGACGCAGACCTCGTCGGCCCTGCTGCTGCCGCTCGGGCAGTACTTCGGCACCTTCTATCCCAAGGTGGGTGCTTCGGAGCGCTACCAGCGGGTGCGCCTCGGCCCGGATGTCTGGGATCTGGACGAGCAGCGCTTCGTCCTCTGGGCGCTCGCGCACAGCACCCCCGACCGGGAGGAGGAGCAGGTCTGGTCACTCGCCTCACTACGAGATGCGGCAACCGGGCAACTTCCCGGCGTGGATCCCGAACCGTTGCTCGACGGCCTGCTCGCCGAAGGGCTGTTGGCAGAGGTGGTGCCCGACACGCCGGCTGCGGTCGAGTTCGCCCAGCGGCACCGGCTCGGCTCCCGGATGCTCGGGCTCGGCAACAGCGCCGACGAGCCATGGCTGTGGTCGATCGGCTTCTTCGAACGGCCGATCGTCAAGGTCACCCGTACCGTTTACAACCTGTGGGAGAGCGGACGATCCGGCGAGAGCCTCTGGTCCGTGTGCCAGTCCCTGGCCGCCGACGAGCGCGATACGGGAGGCAGCGACCCGGAGCTGACAGATCCGGAGCAACTGCTCACCGCGCTCCTCCGTGCCCTTCACCCGTTGTTGCTGGCCAGCGTGGTCTACCTGGAGCCGCAACCATGACCGAGACGAGGACGCCGACGATGACGGAGCCGTTGATTCTGCCGGTCGGCCGCTACACCGGTGAGTTCCACCCGGAGGTGGGTGCTCCGGTCAAGTACTACTCGTTGAGCATCGGTCGGCTCATGGTGACGATGGAGGATCCGCAGACGTTCGCCGTCTGGGCCGCCGCACATCCCCCTACCGATCATCCCGACCGGCCGTGGACCAGGACCTCCGTGCTGGATGCCGCCACCAGCATCGGCGCCGCGGAACCGGAGCGGATCGTCGACGGGCTCCTGGAGGACGGGCTGCTGGTCGAGGTGAGCCCGGATGATTCGGAGCTGGAAGGGTTCGCTCGCGCACACCGGGTGTTGCCGTTGATGGTGTCGCTGGGCAACAACCCGGAGGACCCGTTGCACTACGGCATCGGGCTGTTCGGTCTGGAACCGGTGATCCGGGTGCCCACCCTCGTGCACGACATCTGGCAGTGGAGCAGCGTTGGCGACAGCCTCTGGGAGGTCTGCCAGGTGTTCGCGGAGGCCGGTGCGCAAGTCGACTTCGTCGACGCCCGCGAGCACGACCCGCGCCACGTGCTGCGCGAGTTCTTCGCGGCGCTGCCTATGCTGCTGGCCACCAGCGCTGCCTGCCTGGACGAGGCCCGCCGGCTCTGATCCACACCGGCACCGTCGGCGCAGGCGCGGGGCCGCTCAGCCGAGCTGCGACAACATCCCGGCGTACGCGTCACGGACCGCTGTCAGCCGATCCCGGCGGAACCGGCCCGGCTCGCGTTGGTGCAGCTGCCGCCCTCGGTCACTGCCGAAGACGTCCGGGGGAACGGCGTCGCCACCGGCTGGGATGAACTTGCCGACCTCGTCCAGTGCGGCGACGGCCCGGGTCAATGCGGCCCGGGCCCGCTGCGCCGCCTCGCCGGTAGTGGCCGCCGCCGGCACCTGACCGGCGTACGCATCGGCGACCAGAAGCCACTCGCCCGGGTCGAGCAGTTGGGACGGCTCGTCGCCGCCGTAGCGGAATCCGGTGCCCGCCCCGTCGATGACGGGTGGCAGCCGGAAGACGAACTCACGGTCCCGGCCACAGCCTGCGCATGTGCCGGTGTAACGACTCGCCAGGTCGCCGTCGTCCAGCGCGACGACCGCGCTCTGCCGGGGGAACCGGGACTCGCCGCACGAGCAGGGATGCAGGTCCATGTAGAGGTGCGCCTCCGCATTGGTACGACTCAGCGGCGGATTCATGTGCCCCACCGTACCGACCGGACCTGCTTGCGGCCGCCCCGGTCGTACCGCTGGCATACTCGCCGACCATGGTGTTGTCGCGTGGCTGGGCCGTCTTCCTCACTGGAGTCGGGGTCTGGACCTGGGCGATCTGGCCCAGGTTCGCCGTTGCCATCTGGAAGGACCCGAGGTCCTGGTCCACCGGGACGGTCGGCGACTGGCCGGCGACCAGCTTCCTCTGGGTGCACGCGCTGCTCATCGCCGCGTCCCTGGCCATCGGCACGGCCGTCGGCCTGCTCGGCGTCCGCGCCTGGCTAGCGTCCCGAGCCGGTACGCGCTGAACGCGCCGCGGTGGCCGGCCACCGGCGCCTGCTCGCCTCCGTCGACAGTGTGACCGGGGACGCGTCCGGCGGATTTGACGTTCGACGGGCCGGACGCGTAGCTTTCTCTCTGCCGGCGACGGAACGGACGAACGGGGCGAAAGCCTTGGGCGGTCGGGGCGTCGGGAATGACCTCCGGGTCGCCTAGGTTATGCCTGGTGCGAGCCGGTTCGGGCGGTGCTCCTGGGTTCGCCGTGAGGCGGATTTGGTGGGGCGGAGCCGACCGGGTAAGGTTGTCGACCGGCAGGGCACCGGGCGCGGATGCGGGAGACCGCAGCGGCCGGCCTGTCAAATCCGATGAGCTGGTGAAGCGGTTCTTCCGCTGTGCTGGCTCGCGGGTGCCGAACTGCCTGAAGTGGGACGGACCGGGACAGACCGGTTTGACACACTCCAGAAGGTGAGGTAAT
>NZ_BOPC01000079.1 GCF_016863555.1 Micromonospora qiuiae
GACGCAGCAGACCATCGCCGCCGCTGAACTGTCCGCCAGCGACCTGGCAGGGATCTACTGCGTGGGAGGCAGCGCTCGCCTACCGCACCTGGACGCGGCGATCACCGAGCACACCGGGATCACCCCGACCATCGTGGCCGAGCCTCAGCTCGTCGCGGCGCTCGGCGCTGCCGAGGCTGGCCCCACGAACCCCGGCCCGGCGGCTGCGGTAGACGTACCGGTGCCGCCGGTGCGCAGGGCTATCGAGATCGCGGTGCCAGGATTCGCGTCCCTGGCGCTGATCTGGCAGTGCATCGTGACCGCCGAACGACACAACGTCACCCTCGGCATGCACTACTGGGTCAACTTCAACTGGGGTGGACTGGCCATGGCGGCCGTGTTCGCCCTGCTGTCATGCCTCGCTACCGGAACCCTCCTCGGCTCCCTGATCGCAGCGCGCAGTCCGACACCGGACGTCCGAACAGAAGGCGGGAAAGTCAGTATCGGCATCCTCGCTGCCGTCTCCCTCGGAGCCGCCATCACGGGCCTCTACGCCGTGGTCACCAGCCAGTACTTCACCCTGCCGGTGAGTAGCTTCCTGCGCTGGGCACTATGGCCCATCACCCCTATCGCCGTGTTGGCGCTCGTGATGGCGATCGTTGCCGCCCGCCAGTGGCGCACACCGCACGACGGCTGGTCGGCCCTGCTGGCCACACCAACCGGCTCCGTCATCGCCGCCGCCCTCGGCATGCTGCTGATCCAATATTCCCTGACCGCTCCCCGATGGCCACACATGGTGATATGGATCGACCTCACCGGCCGGGTCGGCGGGCTGCTCCTGGGCACCGGAATCGTCATGGCACTCGTCACCCCGCTGATCTTCCGCATCATCCTGGCCGCACCAATCGCGGTCATCAGCGCCGCGATCGTCAACACACAATCCACCGGCATCCTCGCCGTCTGCTACGCCCTCGCCGTAGCGATCTGGTGGGCAACCCGAGTGTGGACACGCATCATCCACCCCACGACCGCCACCACGGCACCCGTCCGACCTCCCGCCAGAGGTGAATAAGACGCGCTGACCACGGCAGCTGATGTCGCCGGCACCGCCGCGCAAGCGGCAATCGACCCCACCAGTGTTCACGGCGATCCACCTCACCTACCGGATCGCCGGTGCACTCGCTGATTGCGATAGCCCAAAGACAGCGACCGCCACCATGCACGCTCACGCTGAAGCTCACTCGCCGATGGCTACCTCATTGATCCCCTCGCGGCATGCGACCGGATCGATTTCTCGCGGGACCTTGCGGGACCGGTGAGTGGTCCCCCAACCCGTTCCTCGCCATCGAGCTGCAAAACACGGCGAAACGGACCACCCGCAGGTGAGTGAGGTGGACCGCCGCCTCTGTGGCGGCGAATAAGGCGACGACACCGTTGATCGTGACGACGGGCGGGCCGACGCCGTCGAGGATCTGCCGGGCCGTAGATCGCGGCACACCCGCCGACGGCACCGTGACGTCGTGCCGCAGCACGAGCATCTCAACCGCGTTGGCGTGCCCACCGCCGGCCAAGCAGATGATCCGGTGCAGACGAAGAACCAGGTAGCCGAACGACAGGATCGATCATGTCAGCGTCTGCAGTCGAGTCCCCGAACGATCCAGGCGGCAACCCGACCGGCATACAGACTCAATCGAAAGCTAAGAGATCATTAGCCATGAAGGCAGGCGTCCGCCGAGGCGTGCTCGGCTACCCAAACCATCGAGCTGTAGTATCAGTGCATGCGCACTCAAAGTGCGCACCGATGCGGAAAATCTGTGTCCGAGGGGGGACTTGAACACCGGCTGGCCGGGCGATAGCCCCCATCATTGTCGGTGGTCACCTTCCAGCACTCGGACAAGTCCGTCTGGCGCACGCCGGCACGGGGCTATCGGTCGCGATCTTCCAGGTTGAGGCGATGCCGGTCAGCGAATGCGCGGGCACGTACCTCGTTGTTGAAGGCGGTGTCGATCTCGTCGTCCCATTCGTCGTCGGTCACGTCGTCCCGGGGGCTGGCGGGCTGCTCGGCGTATTCGTGGTAGACGAGCCAGCAGCCACGTATTCCGTCGAGAAGGTCTTCGAGCATGTCGCGGGCGGGACGACGCGGGTCCAGAGTGGTCAGCCGGATCGTCGTGAACTCGGCGTGCGCCTCGGGGTCGTCCGCCCCGTACCGTTCCACGTTCTCGTCCGCTTCCTCGATTTTGTCTCGTAGCTCATCGATGTCAGGTGCCTTGCCCTCAGCCACCGCCATGGCGTCGCTGATCATGCTGGTAACCACATGCGTGGGTGACAGACCGATCTCCATCAGCTCCAGCACTGCGGTCGGCGTCGCGTGCGGTAGTGCCTCGATGTCGTCGGCTTCCATCACGATCTCGGTCACGGCGGTCCCGGACAGCTCCGAGGTCACTTCGGCGGCGGCCTGCAGCCAGTGCGCGGCCCGCCACGCACGCCGAGGTCGGGTCGAGGTTGAGAAACAATTCGCCCGCGCCGAGCGGATCGTCAGTCAGGATCTGGTTGGCGGCGGCGACCTGGACCGGCGAGGCGTCTTGCCGGGTGAGTTGCACCGCCTGGGTCGAACGTCCCGACAGGTCTCCCAGTTCGGCGCCCTCCACCGCGGCGATCTCGGTCTGCACATCGGCGATGACGGCTGCGGTGAGATCGGTGACCGCGGCGGTGTGCAGGCAACGTCCCACTCGGTGGGCGTACTCCTCGACGGGGTCGTATGAGACGGTCAGGATGCCATCGTCGTCAGGCAGGTTCGGCTTGCTGATGTGTGCCGTCACCGAGGCGAACTGGTTGCGGGTCCGCTCTCGTCGCCACCCCTCACTGTTGAGCTCCAGGCTGTCGGCGGCGCTCGCCGGGTGCGTGTAGCAGCGCCACAGCGCTTCGGACAGCCGTGACAACTCGGCTGCCAGCGCCAGCCGCTGCCTTGATGTCGCGCTCGCCGGCAGCGTCGCGACCTGAGTCGCGACAGATCCGTAGCCGGTTTCCCAGCTCGCCATCAACTCGCTACGGCTCTCGTCGACCGCGTACCGCGTCATCGCCTCCCCTTCCGAAAGCTCGCCGCAGCCTACCGGTGACGGCGCGGTCACACACGGCCCCGCGTGTGTGACCGCGCCAGTCGACCGCCTATACGCGCTCGCCGATACCCAGTCGCGCCTGTGTCTCTTGTGCCCGTTCGGCTGCGGCGCTGGCGCCGTAGTGGCGGGGCATGTCCTCTGATGTCCATCCGAGCAGGAGCATCAAGTCACCGGTGTCGCCGCCGGCGCGTTTCCACTCGTGGGCGAAGCTGTGCCGCCACCGGTGCGCGTGCACGTCCGCCACCCCGGCCGCCGCCCCCAACCGCTTGAGCAGGATCTTGATGCCGTTCGGAGCCAAGGGCGCGCTGCCGCGTTCGGCCAGGCACAGGTTCGGCAGGGCAGCGCCTCTGTGCTTGTCCCGGGCCCGCAGATACCGGGACAGCGCCCGGGCCGTCTTGGGTCCGAACCGTACCCGCCGATCCTTCGCGCCCTTTCCGTGGAAACGCACCGACTCCGTGTTCAGATCCACGTCAGCGACCAGGAGGTTGCCGACCTCCGACAGGCGTGCGCCGGTGTTGCAGTACAACCGGACCAACGCCTCGTCGCGCAGATTCGCGAAGCCTTTGCCCTTGCAGGCGTCGAGCAACTTGCTGGTGTCCTCGTCCCGCATGACCGGGATCAGCTTCCGGGGTGTCTTCGGCTGCCGCACCCGTTCCATCGGCGAGCGGTCGATGGCCTCCTCGTCGACGAGCAGCCACTTGAAGAACTGCTGCAGTCCCTTGTGCTTGTTCAACGCCGTCGACGCGGACCTGGTCTCGATCATCCAACCTTGGAAAGCCTCCACATGCGCCCGCGTCACCGCACACGGATCCTCGGCCGCGTCCACGGCGTCCGGATCCGGCGACTGCTCTGCCAGATAGCGGCCAAGCTGCGCGGCGGCCAACAGGTAGTTGTAGCGGGTGGTCTCCGGATAGTTCCCCGCCCGCAGGGACCGGTCCCAGTCGCGGAGGAACCCGGCCCAGGTCCGGGAGAGCCCGGCGGTGAGTTTTTGAAGATCCAGTAGTGGCATGACAACCTGCCCGAGTCAAGGAGTCCAACAGCGGCGTGCTAGACCAGGCATCCATGCCGAGCAATGAAAAGAGGGCTCCCACAAGTCTCTGACCTGCGGAAACCCTCTCGCTGTCGGGACGGCCGGATTTGAACCGACGACCCCTTGACCCCCAGTCAAGTGCGCTACCAAACTGCGCCACGTCCCGATGCCGCCGCAAGGTCTCCCGCGACGGCCGGTACAGCTTAGCGCAGGATCTGTCCCGCGTCGCACAGGCCCCTCTGGCGGACGCACGACCCCACCGACCAGCCCTACACTCGCCAGGCGCAGGCGGTCTTGAGGTCTCCGCGTCCTGCTCGGCTACGGCTTCAGCCGAATGCGCCTGCAGCCTCGTGAAGATAGGTGAGGAAGCGGCTGACCGCAGGCGGTCGGGACCGTCCGACAACGGTGGCGGCGAAGATCCGGCGGATGGACTCGTCGTCGGGGTGCAGGCTCAGCAACGTGATGTCGGCGGGCGCTCCCCGCACGGCCAGGGCCGGAACAAGGGCCACGCCGAGCCCGACCGCGACACAGCCGAGTTTGCCGGTCCACTCCGCGGCGACGATGTCGACGCGGGGTTGGAAGCCGCTGGGCAGGCTGGCCCGCAGCAGGTTCTCCTCGTCGGTCGCCGAGCCCACGATGAACGGGTCGTCGGCCAACTCCACCAGCCGCACCGTGCGCCGTCGGGCGAGCCGGTGGTCGCGCGAGACCGCGACCAGCAGTCGCTCGTCGACCAGATGATGCAGGTGGAAACGCGAGGTATCGATCTGAGTCGTCGGCGACGTGCTCACCGCGGCGGCGTCAGCCTCCCGCGCGGTATCGGTCTGGGTCGCCGGCGACATGCTCACCACGGCGATGTCGGCCTCGCCGGCGGTCAGGCGATCCAAGAGCGACGGCGTCATCCCCTCGACCAGCGACAACGCCACCTGCGGATACGCGGCGCGGAACGACGCGAGAGCGCGGGGAACGAGTGCCGCGACGGCGGTAGGGAACGCCCCGACGCGCAGCCGGCCGCTGCCCAGGCCGCGCAGTTCGTCGAGGTCTCGTCGGACGGCCACGAGCCGGTCGAGCAACGCCTCCGCGTGCGGCAACAGGAGGCGCCCTTCTTCGCTGAGTGTCACGCCCCGGGGCAGTCGGTCGAACAGTCGTGCCCCGATGTCCGCTTCCAGGGCGGCGATCTGCCGCGACACGGCGGATTGGGTGAAGCGCAGCTGGCGGGCGGCGGCGGTGATCGAGCCGTGGCGCGCGACGGCCCGGAACACCTCCAGAAGTTGGGTCTCCACCTTCGCATGCTAGTGACGCATGGCAGGGATGCAAGACATTCGTTAGTCGCATGCTGGGATCGGTTCTAGCGTGGCCGCCATGACTGACATCGCAGTGTTGGGCACCGGGCGGATGGGCACGGCGGTCGCGCGCCGGCTGTTAGCGGGAGGCAACCGGGTCAGCGTGTGGAACCGCACCCCCACCAAGGCCAGGGCGCTGGCCGCAGCGGGAGCCCACGTCGCCACGACGCCAGCTGCCGCGGTGGCCCGGGCCGATCTGGTGCTCACCTTGCTGACGGACGCCGCGGCGGTGGAGGCCACGCTGTTCGGCGCCGACTCCACCCTGGCGGCCCTCCGGTCGGGAGCGATCGTGGTCCAGATGTCGACGATCGCGCCCGACGAGATGAGCCGGATCGCCGCACGCCTGCCCGCTTCGGTGCCGTTGCTCGATGCCCCGGTCGGCGGCAGCGTGGACGCTGTGACGGCTGGCGAACTGACGATTTTCGCTGGTGGCCCGGCTGCCATCGTGGATCTCGCCGAGCCCGTGCTGCGGGACCTGGGCACCATCCGCCGCTGCGGTCCGGTCGGCGCCGGGGCCGCCCTGAAGCTCGTGGTCAACACGGCGCTGGTCACCGCGCTCGGCGCCTTGCACGACACGCTCGTCGTCGCCGACGGACTCGGCGTCGACCGGGCGGTGGCCCTCGATGCTCTCGCCGCCGGACCGTTGGGCAGCGCGATCCGGCGGGCGACCGCGAGCGGTGCGTCCTTCCCGATCGCCCTCGCTGTCAAGGATGGACGGCTGGCGCTGGGGGCGGCGGGCGCCGCTCCGGTGGCGCCAGCCACCCCGCTGGCACCGGCCACCCCGGTGGCGGTCGCCACGCTGCATCTGCTCGACGCCGCTGCCGATCAGGGCGCGGACGTGTCATCCCTCATCACGTTGGAGAATCGATGAACCTGACGCTGGACAACCCGCCGACCGTGGCCGCGCCGTTCGGCGACCGCTTCGCTCATGTGGCCCGCCTGGATCTCGGGGGCGGTGCGCTGCTGATGCTCGCCGGGCAGGTCGCCGTCGACGACACCGGCGAGATCGTGGCACCCGGCGACGCCGGCGCGCAGGCGATACGGATCTTCGAGATCATTCGCCAAGTTCTCGCCGCGCACGGCGCGGCCTTCGCCGACATCCTGCACATCCGCACTTTCATGACCAGCCTGGACGACCTGCCCGCCTACGGCGCGGTACGCCGCAGCCTGTTTCCCGCCGGCGGGAACACTGCCCCGCCGGCCAGCACGACCCTCGAGGTGAGCCGGCTCTTCCTTCCCGGTGCGGTCCTGGAGATCGAGGTCACGGCGGCGGCGCGGGCCTCAACCTGAAGCAGCTCTGGGGCAGCGCGCCGTCTCGGATCGTTCAGGGCGGTCACCCGCACCACCGTCTCGGATCGTTCAGGGCGGTCACCCGCACCACCGCTAGGGCATCCTAGGAAGATAGGTTCGGGAGTCGGGGCAGGGCCTGAGCCGGACGTCAGGCGAGACGGCCAGGCCGGAGGTGGACATAGAGACGGGCAGGGCCGGGGAAGCACCCCGACCCTGCCCGGGAACGACGATCAGCCGTGTGCCTTGCCCCGGCCGCCGGGGCCGAGCTTCTTGCGCGGGCGTACCGAAATCTCGATCGGGGTGCCCTCGAAGCCGAACTCCTCGCGCAGCTTGCGCTCGACGAAGCGCTGGTAGCCGGCGTCCAGCGGCCCGGTGGTGAAAAGCACGAAGCGCGGCGGCGCCACGCCCGCCTGGGTGGCGAACAGGATGCGTGGCGCCCGTCCCCCGCGGACCGGGTGCGGAGTGGCCTGCACCAGGGCGGTGACCCACGCGTTGAGTTGCGCGGTGGGGACCCGCGTCTCCCAGCTGGCCAGCGCCCGGTCCAGGGCGGCGGCGAGCTTGTCCACGGCCCGGCCGGTCTTCGCCGACAGGTTCAGTCGGATCGCCCACGGGATCCGGCGCAGCTCCCGCTCGATCTCCTTGTCCAGGTAGTACCGGCGATCCGCGTCGACCAGGTCCCACTTGTTGAAGACGATCACCAATGCCCGGCCCGCCTCGGTGACCATGGACAGGATTCGCTGGTCCTGCTCGCTGATCGGCTCGCTGGCGTCGAGCAGCACCACCGCCACCTCGGCCGCCTCGATGGCCGAGGCGGTACGCAGGCTGGCGTAGTACTCGGTGCCGCTGGCCCTGCCCACCCGCTTACGCAGGCCGGCGGTGTCCACCAGGTGCCAGGTCTCGCCGCCGATGGAGACCAGGCTGTCCACCGGGTCGACGGTGGTGCCGGCGACCGCGTCGACCACCGCCCGTTCCTCGCCCGAAAAGCGGTTCAGCAGGCTGGACTTGCCGACGTTCGGCCGGCCCACCAGGGCCACCCGGCGCGGCCCGCGCGGACGGTACTCCGTCACCTTCGGCGCTTCGGGCAGCGCCGCCAGGATGGCGTCGAGCAGGTCGCCGGAGCCGCGACCGTGCAGTGCCGAGACCGGATGCGGCTCGCCGAGGCCGAGCGACCAGAGGGAGGTGGCCTCGAGCTCGATGCTGGTGTTGTCGGCCTTGTTGGCCACCAGGATCACCGGCTTGGCGCTGCGGCGCAGCATCTTCACCGCCGCCTCGTCGACGTCGGTGGAGCCGACCGTCGCGTCGACCACGAACAAGACCACGTCGGCGGTGGCCACGGCCGCCTCGGCCTGCGCGGCGATCGCCGCCGCGCGGTCCCTGGCGTCCGGCTCCCAGCCGCCGGTGTCCACCACGGTGAACGCCCGGCCGGACCACTGCGCGTCGTACGGGATGCGGTCCCGGGTCACCCCGGGTACGTCCTCCACCACCGCCTGACGGCGGCCGATGATCCGGTTGACCAGCGTGGATTTGCCGACGTTGGGCCGGCCGACCACGGCCACCACCGGCTGCGGGCCGGTCGGCTCCTCGGTGTCGAGGTCCGGCTCGCGAAGCTCCACCCAACCGTCGTCGTCGCTCACGCCACTCCCCGATCGGCGAGCAGCTCACGCAGCCGCGCCACGACCTCGTCGATGCCCAGTTCGGTGGTGTCCAGTTCCACGGCGTCGGGTGCCTGAGCGAGCGGGTCGGCCTTGCGGGTCGAGTCCAGCCGGTCGCGGCGGGCCAGGTCCGCGGCGGTGGCTGCCACGTCGGAGGCGTCCTCGGCGCTGCGCCGCGCGGCGCGCGCCGCCGCGGAGGCGGTGAGGTAGACCTTCAGGTCGGCGTCGGGGGCCACCACGGAGCCGATGTCGCGGCCCTCGACCACGATCCGCCCCGCGTTGGTGATCATTTCCTGCTGGCGGGCGACCAGCAACGCGCGTACCGCCGGCACGGCCGCCACGGCGGAGACGGCGGCGGTCACCTCGGGCCCGCGGATCTCGGCTTCCACGCTCACCCCGTCGGCGGTCACGCCGTAGCCCGCGGGGTCGGTGCCGATGCACAGGTCGACCTCGCCGGCCACCTTGGCCACCGCCTGGGCGTCGGTCAGGTCGACGCCGGAGCGCAGCACCGCCCAGGTGATCGCCCGGTACATCGCGCCGGTGTCCAGGTACCGGGCCCCCAGGCTCGTGGCGAGCCGTCGGGAGACGGTGGACTTACCCGAACCGGACGGCCCGTCCACAGCGACCACGCAGCGCTCGGCCGGTACGTTTTCCTCCACCGTCGTCCTCCTCAGCCCGTACCTCACGATCCGCCCTCATCGGCGGACGCGAGCGGTTGCCCACATGTGTTCCATCATGCCCGGCGCCGCAGTCTCGCCGCCGCGCCGGACCGCCAGGGAGCCTACTCCTCAGCCGTACCCGCGACCGCGCGGTCAGTCACCCACAGCCTTGAACAGGGCGGCGACCTCCGCGTTGGTCAACCTCCGGGTGCGCCCGGCGCGCAGGTCACCCAGCCGGATCGGCCCGATGGAGGTACGCACCAGCCGGTTCACCGGGTGGCCGACCTCGGCCAGCAGCCGCCGTACGAGGTGTTTGCGCCCTTCGTGCAGCGTCAGCTCCACCTGGGCGATACGCCCCAGAGTATCCACCACCCGGAACGCGTCGACGGTCACGGGGCCGTCCTCCAGCTCCACCCCGGCGGCCAGCCGCTTGCTGAGGTTGCGCGGGATCGGCCCGGCCACCTCGCACAGGTACGTCTTCGGCACTCCGTAGGAGGGGTGCATCAGCCGGTGCGCCAGGTTGCCGTCGTTGGTGAGCAGCAGCAGGCCCTCGCTGTCCGCGTCGAGCCGTCCGACGTGGTAGACCCGCTGTTCGACCCGGCTGCCGAGGAAGTCGGCCAGCGCGGTGCGGCCCTTCTCGTCGGCCATCGTGGAGACCACCCCACGCGGCTTGTTCATCGCCAGGTACACCAGCCGGGTGTCGGCCTGCAGCCGCTCGCCGTCGACGTGGATGACCGCCGTGGTCGGGTCGACCTTGTCGCCGAGCTGCGCGACCCGCCCGTTGACCGTCACCCGCCGCCGGAAGATCAGATCTTCGCAGGCGCGCCGGGAGCCGACACCGGCGGCGGCGAGCACCTTCTGCAGGCGTTCGGGGCCGGTGTAGACGGGCGCGTTCGGGGAGGGGGTGCGGTTATCGCGTGGCATCGGCGAACTCTTCTACGTCGTCGGGAAGGAACGGGGCCAGTGGCGGCAGGTCGTCGAGGCTGTTCAGGCCGAGCTTCTCCAGGAACATGACGGTCGTGCGGTACAGGTAGGCACCGCTGTCGGCCTCGGTGCCGCATTCCTCGACCAGGCCACGGGAGACCAGGGTACGGATGACCCCGTCGCAGTTGACACCCCGGATGGCGGAGATCCGCGACCGGGTCACCGGCTGCTTGTAGGCCACCACCGCCAGGGTCTCCAGCGCTGCCTGGGTGAGTCGGACCGACTGCCCGTCCAGCACGAACCGTTCGACGTAGCTGGCGTATTCCGGCCGGGTGTACAGGCGCCAGCCGCCGGCCGCACGGCGCAGCTCGAAGCCGTGTCCAGCGGCGGTGTAGCCGGCCGCGATCTCGTCGAGCATCGGGCCGACCCGTTCGGCGGGCTGTTCGAGCACCTGGGCCAGGGTCAACTCACTGACCGGCTCGTCCACCACCAGCAGGATCGCCTCCAGTGCGCCGCGCAGCTCCGCGTCGTCGAGCACCGGCGCCGGCGGCGGCGCCGGGCGCCCCCGCCCCGTTCGCTCCTTGCGCGCCGGGCTCTCGACGGCGCCCGCCTGCACCGCCTCGAACTGCCCTGCGCCCACCTCGGCGGTCTGTGCCCCCGCTGCCACCGCGCCCTCCTGCGGATCGGCAGCCTGGGCTTCGGCCGCCTCGGAGCTCGTGGTCTCAGTGCGCCCGTGGGAGGGCACCTTCGCACCAGGATCTGCGGCGTCGGCTTCGGTGGGCGGGGCGGGACGCTGCCACGGGGGGATCCAGGCGGCGGCCTGGTCGGCCAGGGATCCCGGGCGTTCCTCGTTGCTCATCCGGCTCGTTCCTCCGTCGTCGCGTCACCGCTCGCCGCCGGCTCGGTGCCCGGAGCCGGCGCACCGTCCGGGCTCGGCTCGGCGGGGGCGCCAGCGTACTCGTCGATGGTCAGGGCCGGGCCACCGTCGGCGGGACCGGTCCAGCGTACGGTCAACTCCTCCAACGCCTGCTCCTGGACGAAGGCCACCACCCCCTGCCGGTACAGCTCCAGCAGGGCGAGGAAGCGGGCCACCACCTCCAGGGTGGCCTCGCAGTCGGCACAGAGCAGCGAGAAGGTGGCGGTGCCGGCGCGGCGTAGCCGTTCGGCGATGATCCCCGCGTGTTCCCGGACGCTGACCCGGACCATGTGCACGTGGGCGATGGAGACCTCGGGCACCGGTTTCGGGGTCATCGCCCTGACCGCCAGCTTGAGCAGCCGCTGCGGGCCGATGCCGAGCACGAGGTCCGGCAGCGCCTCGGCGTAGCGGGGCTCCAGGGTGACCGCCCGCGGGTAGCGGCGGCCCCCGACTTCCTCCAGCGCGGCGATGTGCGCCGCCGCCTCCTTGTACGCCTTGTACTGCAACAGCCGGGCGAAGAGCAGGTCCCGCGCCTCCAGCAGGGCGAGGTCATCCTCGTTCTCCACCTCGGCGGCGGGCAGCAGCCGGGCCGCCTTCAGGTCGAGCAGGGTGGCGGCGATCAGCAGGAACTCGCTGGCCTCGTCGAGGTCCCAGGCGTCGCCCATCGCCCGGATGTAGGCGATGAACTCGTCGGTCACCTGGTGCAGGGCGACTTCGGTGACGTCGAGCTTGTGTTTGCCGATCAGTTGCAGCAACAGGTCGAACGGGCCGGTGAAGTTGGCCAGTCGCACCGTGAACCCGCCGCCGTCCGCCGACTCCGCACTGTCCGCCGACTCCGCGTCGTCCGTCGCCGCCGCGTCGCCTTCGACGGCCGCGCTCGCCTGGGCCGCCACCCCCACGTCCGCCCCGACGGCTTCGGCCGCCATACCGGCGGCGGCAGCCACCGGGGGCGGGTCACCCGCCGCAGCGGGCGGATCGAGAGGCGGCGCGCTCACGCCGACGACCGTAGTCCACGGCCTGACCACCAGGGGTTACCGGCCTACCGCTCCGACTGCGCGGCGATCACCTCGCGCGCCAACTGACGGTAGTTGCGGGCGCCGGAGGACGCCGGGTCGAGGGTGGTGATCGGGGAGCCGGCGACGGTGGACTCGGGGAACTTCACCGTCTTGGTGATCACCGTCTGGTAGACCTTGTCGCCGAAGGCCTCCACCACCCGCTGGAGCACCTGCCGACAGTGGGTGGTGCGACTGTCGTACATGGTGGCGAGGATGCCCTCGAGCTCCAGGTCGAAGTTGAGCCGCTCGCGCACCTTGTCGATGGTGTCCAACAGCAGGGCCACACCACGCAGGCTGAAGAACTCGCACTCCAGGGGAATGAGCACGCCGTGCGCCACGGTCAACGCGTTGATCGCCAGCAGGCCGAGCGACGGCTGACAGTCGATCAGGACGTAGTCGTACTCCTTGCGGATGCTCTTGAGCACCCGGGCCAGGGCCATCTCCCGGGCCACTTCGTTGACCAGCTGTATCTCGGCGGCGGAGAGGTCGATGTTGGCCGGCAGCAGATGCAGCCCGGCGACGTCGGTCTTGATCAGCACGTCGTCGGCGGTGACGTCGTCCTGCATCAGCAGGTTGTATACCGACAGGTCCAAATTGTGCGGGTTGACTCCCAGCCCGACCGAGAGCGCGCCCTGTGGGTCGAAATCGACCAGCAGCACCTTGCGGCCGTACTCGGCCAGCGCAGCACCGAGATTGATGGTCGTGGTGGTCTTGCCGACTCCGCCTTTCTGGTTGGCCATCGCGATGATCCGCGCCGGGCCATGCCGGTCGGTCGGCATCGGCTCGGGAATCGGCTTGCGCGTCGTGTAGGCCGCCGGATCGGCCGGACCGAGATCGGCGCTGAGGGAATTCTGCTGCTCACGGAGCTCCGACGTCCAGGTCTCGGCACGGTCACCGTTGCCCGCCATGTCCTCGTAGCCCCCTCCCGACGACCATCCGGCGTCGGAGCCGCCCGACGTCCTTGCGGCGCCGCTGCAGCACCCCGGTCAACTCACCGCGAGGCCGCGCCGATGCCGACTGTACGCCACCGACCAGCAGGCCGTTCGGCACCCGCTCGGCGTGTCGGCCAGCGGCATCGGCCAGGTCCGGCCCGCCCCGGCGACCGTGCGGCCAAGGCGCGCCGCTGCGTCCCGGGCCGCCGTCGAGATTAACGGACGACTCGATCCAGCCACACCGGACGGCCCCGCTCAGTGGCGGGCGCGTGGGTGCGCGGTGGCGTAGACCTCGCGCAGCCGGTCGACGGTGACCAACGTGTAGACCTGCGTGGTGGTGACCGAGGCGTGCCCGAGCAACTCCTGCACCACCCGGACGTCCGCGCCGCCGTCGAGCAGATGCGTGGCGTACGAGTGACGCAACGTGTGCGGTGACACGGCGTGCGGCCCGTCGACGGGCAGGCCGGCGCGCTGCGCCGCCCGACGCAGGATGCTCCAGGCGCCCTGCCGGGTCAGCCCGCCACCACGGGCGTTGAGGAACAGCGCCGGGGTGCCCCGACCAGCGGCGGCCAGCCCAGGCCGGGCGCGTACCAGGTACGCGGTCAGCGCCCGCAGTGCGTACCCGCCGATCGGCACCAGGCGGCTGCGTCCGCCCTTGCCGCGCAACCGCACCACCGTGTCGTCGACGTCCAGGTCGTCCACCGCGGCGCCAACCGCCTCGGAGATGCGCGCCCCGGTGCCGTACAGGAACTCCAGCAGCGCCCGGTCGCGCAGCGCCAGCGGCGCGTCCTCCCCGGCGGCCTGCACCGCTGCGGCGGTCTCCAGCAGCCGGACCACCTCGTCGACCGGCAGCGCCCGAGGCAGCCGGCGCGGCGGGACCGGCGGTCGCACGTCGCGGCTCGGATCGGCGCCGGCCAGGCCCTCCCGGAGCGCGAAACGGTGCAGGCCACGCACGGCGCTGGCCGCCCGGGCCGCGGAGGAGGCCGCCAGCGGCGGATGGCCGTCGTCGCCGACACGCAACCGGGCCAGGTGGCCCTCGACCTCGCCGGTCGAGACCGCCGCCAGGTCGGTCACCCCGGCGGCGGCCAGCGAGGCGAGGTAGCGGTCCAGGTCCCGGCGGTACGACGCCAGCGTGTTCGCGGCCAGTCCACGTTCGACGGTGAGGTGGTCCAGGTAGCCGCGCACGGCACGGCGCAGGGCCGGCGCGGGCTGCTGGCCCGCGCCGGCCCCCTCCGCTGCGCCGGTCGGCGCCCGGCCGGTCAGGCCAGCACCTCGGCCAGTGGCAGGGTGGGCAGGTCGTGCGCCTCGGCGACCGGGCCGTAGACGACGTGTCCGTCGTGGGTGTTCAAACCCAGCGCCAGCGCCGGGTCGCGGCGCGACGCCTCACGCCAGCCGTGGTTGGCCAGTTCCAGGGCGTACGGCAGGGTGACGTTGGTCAGGGCGTAGGTGCTGGTGTTCGGCACCGCGCCCGGCATGTTCGTCACGCAGTAAAAAATCGAGTCGTGCACCCGGTAGACCGGGTCGGCGTGCGTGGTGGGCCGGGAGTCCTCGAAGCAGCCACCCTGGTCGATGGCGATGTCGACGAGCACGCTGCCGGGCTTCATCCGGGAGACCAACTCGTTGGAGATCAGCTTCGGGGCCTTCGCGCCGGGCACCAGCACCGCACCGAT
Source organism: Micromonospora qiuiae (assembly GCF_016863555.1). GTDB lineage: Bacteria > Actinomycetota > Actinomycetes > Mycobacteriales > Micromonosporaceae > Micromonospora > Micromonospora qiuiae. The sequence goes on from NZ_BOPC01000079.1 coordinate 14,564, forward strand.
GACCAGGTCCGCGTCCAACACCGCCCGCTCGATCTCGTACGCGTTGGAGGCGATCGTCTGCAGGTGGCCCCGGTAGATCGCGTCGGCCTGCCGCAGCCGGGCGATGTTCTTGTCCAGCAGCAGCACCTCGGACTGCAGACCCAGCGCGATGGCGGCGGCATTCATGCCGGAGACACCGGCGCCGATGACGACGGTCTTGGCCGCGTACACGCCCGAGACGCCGCCGGGCAGCACGCCCCGGCCACCGCCGGTGCGCATCAGGTAGAAGGCACCGACCTGCGGCGCGAGCCGACCGGCCACCTCGGACATCGGGGCGAGCAGCGGCAGCGACCGGTCGGGCAGTTCGACCGTCTCGTACGCGATGCCGGTGACTTTGCGGTCGAGCAGCGCCTGGGTGCAGTCCCGGGACGCGGCCAGGTGCAGATAGGCGAAGAGCACCTGCCCCGCGCGCATTCGGTGGCGCTCCCCGACGACCGGTTCCTTGACCTTGAGCACCAGTTCCGCGGCGTCCCACACCTCGTCGGCGCTGTCCAGGATCTTGGCGCCGGCCGCGACGAACTCCTCGTCGGTGATGCTCGACCCGATTCCGGCGCCGGCCTCGATGAGGACCTGGTGGCCGCTGCGGGTGAACTCGTTGACGCCCGCGGGTGTGATCGCCACCCGGTACTCGTGGTTCGTGACCTCACGTGGGATGCCGACCTTCACGATGACGCCGCCTCAACCGTCAGGACAGTGTTCGACCATCATCGTGCCACTTTGGCACACCGGTGCCGACAGCGGCGTAGTGGATCATTATTGTGACGCCTCATGACCACTCCTCCTATGCAGCCCGGGTACTCCCAGGGCGTTTCCGACAAGAGCAAGATCGTCGCGGGCATCCTGCAGATTCTGCTGCCCTTCGGCGTCGGCCGTTTCTACATGGGTGACACCAAGACCGGTGTCATCCAGCTGATCGTCACCCTGGTCACCTGTGGCTTCGGCGGCATCTGGGGCGTCATCGACGGCATCCTGATCCTGGTCAAGGGTGGTGTCGACGGGCAGGGGCGTCCGCTGCGCGATTGACGACCCCGATCGACGCGGGGGCCGTGCGGCTTGCGCCGTATGGCCCCCGCGTCGTCTCCACGGTCAGCCCGGCAGCGGGGTGTCCGGTCGGCGCAGCACCGACCAGCCGGAGTCGCGGGCGCGGGCGGCGGCCAGCAGCCCGGCCACACAGGACGCGTTGGTGATCTCCCCGGCCAGCACCATGCCGACCGCCTCGTCCAGGTCGATCCGGACGATCTGCAGGTCCGCCTCCTCGTCGTGCCGGTCGTGTCGCTGCTGCGCCGGCACGTCGCCGAGGTCACGGGCGAGGAATACCCGGACCCGTTCGTCGGTGAACCCCGGCGAGCTGTGCAGGTCGACCAGCACGTCGAGCCGGCCGGCGGTGAGGTCGACCTCCTCGGCCAGCTCGCGCATCGCCGTCGCCGCGGGATCCTCCCCGGCGACGTCGGTCAGCCCGGCCGGCAACTCCCACAGACGTCGGCCGACCGGCTGCCGGTACTGCCGGATGAGCACCACCTGACCGGCGTCGTCCAACGCCACCACCGCCACCGCCCCGACATGCCGGACGAGGTCACGCGCCGCGGACCCGCCGCCCGGCATGCTCACCTCCTCGGTGACCACCTCGAAGATCCGGCCGCGGTAACGCACCTCACGAGAGCGCACCTCGTAGCGGTGCTCGACCGCGCTCACCGCGCCGCCCCGTGCCGTCGGCACGCTGCCGCCCCGCGCCACCGCCGGCGTGCTGCCCCGCAGCCGGCTCCCCGGTCGTCGCGCCCGCTCACCACGCCGACGTCGCCTTCGTGGCGGCGCCGTTGTGGGTGGCCCGCTGCGCGGTGGCGGCGTCCAGGTCGACCGGAAGCTGGTCGGCCTGCGAGTACGCCACAGCGGCCCGCACGAAGGCGGCGAAGAGCGGGTGCGGCCGGGTCGGACGGCTCTTGAGCTCCGGGTGCGCCTGGGTGGCCACGAAGAACGGGTGCAGCTCGCGATCCAGCTCGACGAACTCGACCAGCCGCCCGTCCGGCGAGGTGCCGGAGACCCGCAGCCCGGCCTTGGCCAACTGGTCACGGTAGGCGTTGTTCACCTCGTACCGGTGCCGGTGCCGCTCGCTGATCTCGGTGCTGCCGTACGCCTCGGCGACGATCGACCCCTCGACGAGCGTCGCCGGGTACGCACCCAGCCGCATGGTGCCGCCCAGGTCGCCCCGCCCGGCGACGATGTCCTCCTGGTCGGCCATGGTGGCGATGACCGGGTGCACGGCCTCGGCGTCGAACTCCAGCGAGTTGGCGCCCTCCAGGCCGGCCAGGTGCCGGGCCACCTCGATGGTCATGCACTGCAGCCCGAGGCAGAGCCCGAGCAGCGGGATGCGGTTCTCCCGGGCGTACCGGGCGGCGCCGATCTTGCCCTCGATGCCGCGCACACCGAACCCGCCGGGGATGACGATGCCGTCGACACCCGCCAGCGCCGCCGCCGCACCGGACGCGGTGACGCAGTCGTCGCTGGGCACCCAGCGCAGCTGCACCCGGGCCCGGTTGCCGAACCCGGCCGCCCGGATGGCCTCGCTGACCGACAGGTACGCGTCCGGCAGGTCGACGTACTTGCCGACCAGCGCGACGGTGACCGTGCGCCGCGGCTGGTGCACCCGCTCCAGCAGGTCGTCCCAGCCCTCCCAGTCCACGTCGCGGAAGGAGAGCCCGAGCCGGCGCACCACGTACGCGTCGAGCCCTTCCCGGTGCAGCACCTTGGGAATGTCGTAGATGCTCGGGGCGTCCGGCGCGGCGATGACCGCCTCGGCGTCCACGTCGCAGTAGAGCGACAGCTTGTGCTTGAGCTTGTCGGGGATGTCCCGGTCGGAGCGGCAGACGATGGCGTCCGGCTGGATACCGATGCTGCGCAACTGCGCCACCGAATGCTGGGTCGGCTTGGTCTTCAACTCCCCGGAGGGGGCCAGGTACGGCACCAACGAGACATGCAGGTAGAAACAGTTGTCCCGGCCCAGGTCGTGGCGGACCTGGCGGATCGCCTCCAAAAACGGCAGCGACTCGATGTCACCAACCGTGCCGCCGACCTCGGTGATCACCACGTCCGGCCGGCGACCCTCGTCGTCGGGGTCGGCCATGGCCCGGATCCGCGACTTTATCTCGTTGGTGATGTGCGGGATCACCTGGACGGTGTCGCCCAGGTACTCCCCGCGCCGCTCCTTGGCGATCACGTCGGAGTAGATCTGGCCGGTGGTCACGTTCGCCTTGCCGGACAGTGCCTGGTCCAGGAACCGCTCGTAGTGACCGACGTCCAGGTCGGTTTCGGCGCCGTCCTCGGTGACGAAGACCTCACCGTGCTGGAAGGGGTTCATGGTGCCCGGGTCGACGTTGAGGTACGGGTCGAGCTTCTGCATCACCACCCGCAACCCTCGAGCGGTCAGCAAATTGCCGAGGCTGGAGGCGGTGAGCCCTTTGCCCAGCGAGGAGGCCACGCCCCCGGTGACGAAAATATGCTTGGTCGTCCGTGCTGAAGGGGCCAAGGCCTGCTCCCGTGTCGTCCGTCGCGGTCGTGCAGACCGCCGAGCCGATCAGCGAAGTGATCACGCGATCCACGGGATTCCACGGTAACACCTTCCCGGCAGGGCATCAGTGCCGCACCCGGGGTCCCCGTCGCCGATCACCCGGTCGCGACCTCGGCCGACGACCGCACCACCCGGCCCGGTCCGGCGCCGGCCTCCGGTCCACCCTCCACCACCGCAGCGGCAGCGTCGCCCTCCGCCGTGCCGGCGGCACCGTCGGATCGGCCGGCGTCAGGCCCGCCATCCCCGTAGTGGCGCGCCACCGGGTCGTCCGGCCACCCCGCGTCCCCGGGCCGGTCCCCGGCGGGCCGGGTCCGGTCGGCCGCGTGGTCGAGCACCCGCAGCGCGGACAGGGCCGCCATCGGCACCACCAGGGCCGCCGCCGCGCCGGCGACGTCCAGGGCCGCGCCGCCCAGCACCCCACCGATCACCACGGCCACCCCGGTGCCGGCCATCGCCGCCCGGATCGCCGGGTAGATGCCGAACAGCCGCATCAACCCGCCCCAGGGCCGCAGCAGCGCAAACCACACCAGCAGCGCTCCCGCCAGGGCCAGCACGGTCAGCGGACTGTTTACCAGCGTCTCGAAGTTGGACGCGCCGGAACGCTGCACGGTCAGGCCGCCGGTGCCGTCGCCCAGCGCCGTCAGGAACCGGCCCAGGCTGCCCCGCTCGGCCGGCGCCCGGCCCATGTCCACCACGGCGAACCCGACCGTCACGGCCAGTCCGGCCATCGCCGCCCAGGCCAGCCGGGTCAGGGTCAGCCAACCACCCGCGCTGATCGCCGCGGCGACGCTCACCCCCGCGGTCAACGCGATCGCGCCGATCGAGTCGGCACCGAGGTACGGGCTGCCGACCACCACCACGGCGATACCGCCCATGGCCACCATGACCACCGGCCGCCAACCACGAGGAACCCGCTGGGCGAGCCAGCCCGCGGTCAGCAGGGCAGCGGCGACGAACACCCCGAGCCCCACGGTGCCGAGTCCGGCGTACCGGCCGCCCTCCAACGCGGAGTAGCCCACCACACCGTTGAGTTGCAGCCGGGCACCGGTGATCACGTCCAGGCCGATGGCCAGCGTGGTCAGCCCCGCCACCGCACCGAGCGGGCCAAGCGTGCTGCGGTAGCCCGGCACGAGCCGCACCAGCAGCGTCGCAGCGGCCAGCAGCAGGCCGGTCAACCCGGCGAAGGAGACCGCGGGGTGGGCGTACCGCCACCACGGCGCGGCCTCGGCGAGCAGGGCCGCCGGCATCGCCAGCGCAGCCGCGACGAGCAGCACCTCCACGATCGCCACCATCCGCGGGGACACCGGCTTCGGACCGTACGGCCCGGCGTGCCGGCGGGCGCGGCGCAGCAGCGGCAGCACCGCCACGGCGAGCGCCACCTGCACGGCGGCCAGCACCGTGAAGAACGCCCCGGCCACCTCCTGCTGAGCGGCAGCCTCCCGATCGGCGTCAGCCGGTTCGGCGATCGCGGCCGGCAGGTCGGCCGTCCGGCCACCGACCGGCTCGGCGGGCCGGCCGAGAAACGCCCGGTCCGGCATCGGACGGCCCAACGCGGCCAGCGCGGTCGGCGCGAGGTCGACCAGTTGCAGGTAGCCCCGGCGCGCGGTGCTCGGCGAGGTCAGCCAGCCCTCCTCCCAGCCCGGGCCGTCGGCGATGGCCACGTGCAGCCGCGACGGCCGTTCGGTGTCGGCGACCCCGGCGACGATCACCAGCGAATGCGGCGGCCGGCCCGCCAGCACCCGGGCCAGCTGCGCGTCGGCCTCGCGAGCGGCCGACGCGCGCGCCGCCGGGTCCGTGCCGGCGACCGTGCCGAGATCGACGATGCTGAGCACGCAGGAGCCGAGCAGTTCGGTGGGGTCCTCGGGCAGCGTCGGCTCGTACCGGTCGACCCGTCCGAACGGCCGGGCCGCGGCCACCGCCGCCCCCGGCCCGACCGCCACCGAGCAGCGCACCGACTCCGACAACGCACCCGGCACCGTGCCCCACGGCAGCCGGTCCTGATTGTGCAGGACCACGATGTCCTGATCCGGCAGGTTCGCCCCGATGCCGTCCGGCCGCTCCACCGTCACCTCGGCGGGCGGGCACTGGCCGTCCGCCTGGCTGCCGGGCCACGCCGCGAAGCTGCCCGCGCCGAGGGTCAACCAGCCGTCCAACGGGCAGGTGGGCCGATGCACCGACCGCACCGACAACGACCCGATCGAACCCTCCCGGGCCATCCGCCACAGGGTGGGAGTGCGCTGCGGATCGACGTCGTCCCAGCGCAGCCCGGCCACCCCGACCAGCACCACGAAGTCGGCGCTCGGCCCCTGCGACGGCGCGTGCGGACGGGCCGCCAACGCCATGACGCCGAGCACCACCACGAGCAGGGTGAGCAGGATCGGAGCGATTCGGCGCAGCATCAGCGGCGTCCCGTCGACCGCGCGTCGGTGCCCGGCGCGGCCGGCCCTCGGGCCAGCTCCGCATAGAGCGCCACCACCTGGGCGAGGGTCTGCGCCTCGGTGGGCCAGGTCGCCGCCCGCGCCGCCCCACGCCGCGCCAGCTCGGCGCGGCCCGGCCCGTCGTCGAGCAACGCCCGCACCGCCGCGTCGACCGCGTCGACGTCGCCCGGCGGCACCAGCACCGCGGCGTCGCCGACCAGGTCCGGCAGGCCACCCACCGCGGTCGCCACCAGCGGTACGCCGGCACGCATCGCCTCCTGGGCGAACAACTGGCGAGCCTCCCAGTCGCTGGTCACCACCGCCAGGTCCGCCCCGGCGAGCAGGTCGGCCACGTCGGCGCGGTGCCCCAGCAACGTGACCGGGGCGCGGGCGGCGCTGATCCGAGCCGCCAGCGGCAGATAGGCCGGACCGCTGCCGGCGATCAGCACCACCGGCGCAGGTCTCCGCTCCCGCCACCGGGCGGCGGCGTCCACCAGCACGTCGTACCGTTTCTGCGGGTGCAGCCGGCCCACCGACAGCACCAGCGGCTGGTCGCCGGTGACGCCGAACTCGGCCCGTACGGCGGCCCGGCGCCGGCGCGGCGCGGGCAACGCCGGCGCGGCGACCGGAGCGAGTCGGGCGTCTGTGGCACCCAGCGCGGCGGCCCGCTCGACCAGGTCCGCGGAGGCACCGAGGGTCACCCGGGCGCCCCGGGCCACGACCCGCTGGACCAGCCGGGACACACCACCGCGCAGCCCACCGGCGAGCACCGCGTTGTGCCAGGTCACCACCAGCGGGGCCGCGGGCCGGGCCAGCACCGCGACCAACCCGGCGCGCAGCCCGTGCGCGTGCACGACCCCGACCTGCTCGGCGGCGAGCACCCGACGCAACACGACGACCGCCCGGGCATCGGCGGGCGTGGGCGTCGCCGGGATCTCCACCGGCGCGAACCGGGCGCCGGCGGCGATGAAGTCGAACTGATCCTGGGTCGCCGCCGGCCCGCAGACCAGCACCGACTCACCGGCGGCGGCCAGCCCGCGAGCCAACGCCCGCACGTGCTGCCCCACGCCGCCGGTGCTGGAAGCGAGCACCAGCACCACCACACGCCGCCGCTCAGACGCGCTCACCGGAATCGCCTTCCGTTCGCGACTGCGGGGCTCGCAAGCTCACTCCTCGCGCTCACCAAGCCCGCCTTCCGTTCGCGACTGCGGGGCTCGCAAGCTCACTCCTCGCGCTCACCGGGACACCGTCTCCTTCCCGTCGCCCCGCTCCGGGGTGCCGCCGCCCTGCTGCCCACGGCGGCGCAGGCGCCGCCGCAGCCCGGCCAGCAGCGGCTGCAGATCCCGCCGGTCGACCAGCCAGACCACGCCGAGGAACACGACGCCGACCAGGACTCCGGACAGCATGCCCTGCATCAGCGCCACCCACCGCGCCGGGGTGCCGTCCCCGACAGGCAACAACCGCAGCAGCGCCAGCGCGGCGAAGGCCGCCGTCGTGCCGGCCAGCACACCGGCGGCACCGGCCCGGGCGGCGCCGTCGAGCGCCTCCCGCCCGGCCACCCGCTGCACCGCGACCAGCAGCAGCCCGCCCAGCAGCAGCATCCCCACCGAGTTGGCCAGCGCCACGGCGAGCACCCGGTCGGCCACCGGGAGCAGGGCCGCCAGCGGCAGCGTGGCCAGCAGCACCGCCAGCCAGCCGGCGCTGATGGCGGCGGTGGCCGCCCGGGTCGCCCCCCGGGCGTACAGGGCGCGGGAGAGCACCGCGAACAGCCCGTACCCGAGCAGGCCGGGCGCGAACCCGGCCACGGCGGCGGCGGTGGCGTCGGGGTTGAGCGGGAAGAACCGTCCGATCGGTCCGGCCGCGCCGACCAGCACCGCCGCGCCCAGGAAACTGAGCAGCAGCACCCCCCGCAGGGCCGCCGACAGGGTGTCCCGGTAGGTCCGGTCGTCCCCGCCCGCCGCCGCCGCGGCCAGGGCCGGGTACGCGGCGGTGGCCAGCGGCACCGCCAGCACCGCCCAGGGCAGCAGATAGAACGTCAGCGCCAGCTGAAACACCTGGGGTGCCTCGGTGGGGCCGCCAGCGAGCCGGTTGAGGATCACCAGCAGCGCCACCTGCTGGGCGGTGACCGTGACCACGCCGGCCACGGCCAGCCCACCCACCCGGGCCCGGGCGTCGGCCGGGAACGCGTACCCGGGGCGCAGCGTCAGCCGCAGCCGGCGCAGCGGGATCAGCAACGACAGCGACAGCACCGCCACGCCCGCGGTGGTGCCCGCCGACAGGATCAGCTCCGCGCCGCGGCCCGCCTGCGCCACGCTCGCTCCCGTTCCCGCGACGCCGGCGAAGGCGAGGTACGCCACGATCACGGTGAGGCTGGACAGCAGCGGCGCGATCACCGGCCACGCGAACCGGCGGTGCGCCTGGAGCACGCCGGTGAGCACGATGCCGATGCCGTACAGCGGCAGCTGTGGCGCGAAGACCCGCAGCATCCGGGCGCCCGCCGCCAACTCCTCCGGCGACCGGCCGTCGCCGATCAGGGCGACGACCGGGCCGGCGCCCAGCGCCAGCAGCATCGCCAGCGGCACTAGCAGGGTCACCGTCCAGGTGAGCAGGGCGCCCGTGGTCGCCGTCACCGCCCGCCGGTCGCCGGTGGCGACCGGGCCGGCGAGCAGCGGTACGACCAGGCTGGCCAGCGCCCCACCGGCGACGATCTCGAAGACGATGTTGGGCAGGGTGTTCGCGATGACGTACATCGCGCCCAGGTCGCTGTCCTGGACCACCCAGGTGAACACGGCGGTACGCCCGAACCCGGCCAGCCGGCTGAGCACGGTGAGTACGGCGATGAGCGCGGCCGCCCCGGCCACGCGGCCGGCGCCGGCGAGGGGTGCCGGTCTGGTCACGTCAGTCGGCGCGGCGGCCCAGCGCGTCAAGTTCACGCAGACCCGGCGTGTTCGCGATGACCCGGGTGAAGCTGACCTTCTCGCTGGCCGCGGTCAGCCCGGCCAGCACCGCGAGCAGCCCGGCCCGGCCGAGCGGGCCGGTGCGGGCGGCCAACGCCACCCCGAGCACCGCACCCAGCGCGTTCGCGCCGCTGTCGCCGATCATCACGTCCTCGTCGAGGTCGGCGGGGAGCAGCCCGGCCGCGGCACCGACCGCGCCGGCGGCGATCCCGCCCGCGGCGCCGCCGGCCAGCGGCGCGCCGAGCAGCAGACCGGACTTCAGCGCCCGCCCCGGCCGCAGGTCGAGCAGGTTGATCAGGTTCGCTGTGCCGGCCACCACACCCGCACCGAGCAGCACGTCGACGCTCCGGCCGAACGCGCCCTGCCGCCGCCGTCGCGGATGTTCGGCCACCCGCGCGTCGGCGGCGAGCAGCGTCGCAGCCCCCAGGCCGGCCGCACCCACCCCGACGATCTTGACCAGGCCGGCGGTGACCCGTCCCTGCCGCAGCGCGGCGAGGTGCCCGGCGAAGCCCTTGTCCGCCTTCTGCTCCGGCCGGGCGCCGACCACGTCGTCGTAGAGCCCGACAGCACCGGCGCCGAGCCCGGCCACCACCGTCGCCGCCCCGGCGGGCACGCTCGCCGCGCCACCGGCCGCCGCGCCGCAGGCACCCAACGCCAACGCCGGCCCAGCGGCCAGAGTGACCGTACGCCCACGGAAGTTGCTGCGTTCCAACGCCGACCCGGCGGGAGAGGTACGCACCTGACGCAGCGCATACCGGGCGGCAGCCGCCCCGAGGCCCGCCACCACCAGTCGACCGAGCACGCTCATGCCGGCACTCCGCATCGTCGCAAATCGCCCACCGCACGCGTCAGGCGCATCGGTGGCTCACTGGGGCAGTCTAGGCACCAGCGAGTCTCGGTTGTCGCCCACGCCGTACTGGCCGGCCTTGCGCTCGGTGAGCTGCTGCACCAGCGCCAGCGTGGTGACCAACTGGCCCTGCACCGTGTTGGCGTTGTCGATGGTCGAAATGGTCTGGGCCAGCACGGCGTCGCCCCGGACGAAGGCCACCAGGTTGCCGCCGGCGGAACCGTTGCCGGCCACCACGATCGCCCCGGTCCGGTCGAACTGCTCGGCGATCTTGACCACCGACTCGTCCTTCTTCGCGGAGTCCTTGTCCACGTACGGCTGCCCGCTGACGATCACCACCGCCTCGGCCGGCGCAGTGACCCGGTCGGCGGTGGTCAGGTAGTTGGCGTTGCTGTAGGCCGCCAGCACCGCGCGCCGGTCGGCCTCGGTGACCGGTTCCGAACCGGCCGGCCGGTCCAGCAGCACCGTCGCCAGCAGGGCGCTGGAGGTCTCCACGCCGTGGCCGTTGCCGGGCAGCCCGGTGGTCGGCGCGCCGGTCGGCCGGGCGGCGGTCACCGCCAGCTCCAGCAGGTTGTTGTTGTTCTCCGGATTGATGAACTTGTCCTGCAGGTCGACCAGGCCGGTGATGTTGGCGCCGGCCAGCCGGAGCATCTCCTGCACGCCCTCGGCGTGGTCCCGCCCGGTCGGCGTGGTCACCACCAGCACCCGCTTGCCGCTCAACTTGCCGGGCAGCATCACCTGGGCCATCTCGGCCGCGAACTCCTCTTCCAGTTCCAACTCCCGCTGCATGCTCTGGACCGTCTGGCGCATCTGCTGGTTGTCCTTACGCAGCGAGTTGACGGTGTTGTTGAGCGAGTCCGCGACCGGCCCGTTGAGGGCGGCTGTGCCGACGACCAGGCCGATCGCCAGCGCCAGAAAGACCGCGGTCAGGGACACCACGTGGTACCGGAAGTTGATCACGCCTACAGCCTCTTGATCGGTCGGGAGCTAGAAGAGCTGGCCGAGCTGGAACACAAAATTGTCCCACCACTCGGAGACCACACCCAGGTACGCCTTACCGACGGTGGAGACGGCCACCGCCGAGGCCATCGCCGCGACCGCCGAGAGCACCAGCAGCAACAGGGACGACCCCGAGATGCCCTGCCGGTAGAGCCGGCTGACGCCCTTGGCGTCGACCAACTTGCCACCGACCTTGAGCCGCGTGAGGAACGTCGACGCCATGCCGCCGCGCCCCTTGTCCAGGAACTCCACCAGCGTGGCGTGGGTGCCCACGGCCACGATCAGCGAGGCGCCCTTCTCGTCGGCCAGCAGCATGGCCAGGTCCTCGCTGGTCGCGGCAGCGGGAAAGGTCACCGCCGGCACCCCCAGGGCATTGACCCGGGGCAGCCCCGGCGCCCGCCCGTCGGGGTAGGCGTGCACGATCACCTCGGCGCCGCAGCGCAACACGTCGTCGGTGACCGAGTCCATGTCGCCGATGATCATGTCCGGCGTGTAGCCCGCCTCGACCAGCGCGTCCGCGCCGCCGTCGACCCCGATCAGCACCGGCTTGAACTCCCGGATGTACGGGCGCAGCACATCCAGGTCGGCCTTGTAGTCGTAACCCCGCACGACGATCAGGCAGTGCCGGCCCTGGACCTCGGTGGCGATCTCCGGCACACCGACCCCGTCGAGCAGCAGGTCCCGCTCCTGCCTGAGGTAGTCCATGGTGTTGGCGGCGAACGCCTCCAACTGCACCGACAGGCCCTCCCGGGCGTCGGTCATCGCCTTGGCGACGCTCTCCACGTCCTGCAGGCTGCCGTGCGCCACCGCATCGTCGCCCAGGTAGACCGTGTTGCCCTCGATGCGCACCGTGTCGCCCTCACGGAGGCGCTCGAAGACGCCGTCGCCGAGGTCGTCCAGCAGCGGAATGCCCGCCGAGACCAGCACCTCCGGGCCGAGGTTCGGATACCGGCCGGAGACCGACGGCTTGGCGTTGAGCACCGCGCCGACACCGACCGCGACCAGCGAATCGGCCGCGACGCGGTCCAGGTCGACGTGGTCGATCACCGCGATGTCACCGGGACGGAGCCGGCCGACCAGTCGCTTCGTACGGCGATCGAGGCGCGCGGTGCCGAGAATCCGCCCCGGTTCCGCGTTTCGGATCCGGCGCAACGTGGGTAGACGCATCGTGACCATCCTGGCATGTGAGGCAGGCGAATCTGACGCGACATGCCTGAGCAGGGCCGCCTACCCAGGGAAACACATGACGGCGAAGGCAGGTGTGCCTGCGCTCACAATCGGTGGCCTCACGACCGCCGCTCCCGGGCCGCCACGGCCAGCAACTCCTCCGCGTGCGCGATACCCAGATCCGAATCGGGCAAACCCGCCAGCATCCGGGCCAGCTCCCGGGCCCGCTCGGTGTCCTCCACCACCCGAACGCCACTGGTGGTCACCGCGCCCCCGGTGTCCTTCGCCACCACCAGGTGCCGGTCGGCGAAGGCCGCGACCTGGGGCAGATGAGTCACCACCAGCACCTGGTGACTGCGGGCCAGCCGAGCCAGCCGCCGGCCGATCTCCACCGCCGCCTGACCGCCGACACCCGCGTCGACCTCGTCGAAGACCAGCGTCGGCGGCCCGCCGGAACCGGCGAAGACCACCTCGATCGCGAGCATCACCCGAGACAGCTCCCCCCCGGAGGCACCCCGCTGCAACGGCAGCGCGGGAGCGCCGGGGTGGGCCAGCAGCCGCAGCTCGACCTCGTCGCCACCATCCGGCCCGACACCGACCTGCGCCCCGTTGACCGGCAACGTCGGCTCGGCCCGCCCGACCGGTCGGGGCAGCACCGCCACCTCGACCCGGGCATGCGGCATGGCCAGCCCGGCCAGCTCGACGGTGACCTGCTCGGCGAAGCGTCCGGCGGCCTCCTGCCGGGACACCGACAACCGGCCGGCCAACTCGGCCACCTCACCGGCCAGACGCGACGCCTCCCGATCCATCTCGTCGAGCAGCTCGTCGGAGGTGTCCAGCTCGGACAGCCGGCTCTTGGCCCGCTCCGCCCAGGCGATCACACCGTCGATGTCGTCGGCGTACTTACGGGTCAGCGCCCGCAACGCCGCCCGGCGCTCGTAGACCGCCTGCAACCGGGCCGGGTCGGCATCCAACCCGGCAAGGTACGTCGACAGCTCCACCGAGACGTCGGCCACCAGGGTGGCCGCCTCCTCCAACCGGGCCGCCAGTTCACCGAGGGCCGGATCCGTGCCGGCCTGCGCCTCCAACGTCCGCCGAGCGGTGCCGAGCAGCGTCGAGGCGTCCGGCGTGTCGTCGACGGCCTCCAACCCGCCGGCCACGCACTGATGAGCCAACTGCGCTGCGGTCCGCAGGCCCTCGGCGTGCTCCAGCCGCTGCGCCTCCGCCTTCAGCTCGTCGTCCTCACCTGGCTGCGGGTCGACCCGGGTGATCTCGTCGAGACCGAGCCGCAGCAGATCCGCCTCCTGGTGGCGTTCCCGCGCGTGGCGCCGCCGGTCGGCCAGGTCGTCGACCACCCGCCGCCACTGCGTGTACGCCTCCCGCACGGCGTCGAGCAGCTTCTCGTGCTCCGGGCCGGCGAACCGGTCCAGCGCGGCCCGCTGCTCGGCGGGGCGCAGCAGCCGCAGCTGGTCGGACTGGCCGTGCACGGCCACCACCTGCTCGCCCACCTCACCCAGCATCGACACCGGCATCCCGCGCCCGCCCAGGTGCGCCCGGGAACGGCCCTCCACCGTGACCGTACGGCTGAGCAGGACCGCGCCGTCCTCGTCCGGATCACCGCCGGCGTCGGTGATCCGGGCGTGCACCGTCTCGGCCACTCGGCCGGTCAACCGGAGCCGGCCCTCGACCACGGCACGCCCGGGCACGGCACGGACCCGACCGGCGTCGGCCCGCCCACCGAAGAGCAGGCCCAGACCGGTCACCACCATCGTCTTGCCGGCACCGGTCTCGCCGGTGATGACGTTCATGCCGCCGGTCAGCGGCAACGTCGTGTCCTCGATGACGCCCAGTCCGGTGATGCGTAGCTCCTCCAGCACAGCAACCGACAGTAGACGCGCGCCCCGACACTTGACCAGCCGGCGCGACGCCACACCCGGTCGGCACCGGCCGCGGTCACCGCCGGTTACCCCGCCAGCCGTGCACCGGCAGGCCGAACTTGGCCACCAACCGATCGGTGAACGACCGGTCCCGCAGCCGCACGATCCGCACCGGCAACGCGCCCCGCCGCACGGTGACCCGCGCCCCCGGAGGCAGGTCGTACACCCGGCGTCCGTCGCAGGACAGCACCGCGAGAGTGGTGAACGGGTCGACGGTGATCGAGAAGGTCGAGGTGGGTGCGGTCACCAGCGGCCGGCTGAACAGCGCATGCGCGCTGATCGGCACCAGCAGCAAGGCTTCCACCTCGGGCCAGACCACCGGGCCGCCACCGGAGAACGCGTACGCCGTGGAACCGGTGGGGGTGGCACACACCACCCCGTCACAGCCGTATCGGGACAGCGGTCGCCCGTCGACGTCGACGAGCAGCTCCAGCATCTGGGCCCGCTCCCCCTTCTCGACGCTGATCTCGTTGAGCGCCCACGACTCGATCGTCGGCCCGCCGTCGAACTCCGCGGTCACGTCGAGGGTGAGCCGCTCATCGACGGCGTAGCTGCGGCCCACCACGTCCCGCACCGCGACATCGAGATCGTCGATCTCCGCCTCGGCAAGGAAGCCGACCTTGCCGAGATTGATGCCGAGCAGCGGCACCTTGGCCGGCCGGGCCAGCTCCGCGGCGCGCAGGAAGGTCCCGTCACCGCCGAGCGCGATCACGATCTCCGCGCCCTCGGCGGTCTCCGGACCGGCCACCGGCACCACGCCCGGCAGGTCGAGGTCGTCGGCCTCCTCGGCCACCACCCGAACCTCGAAACCGGCGGCGATGAGATCGGCGGCGACCGTCCGGGCGTGCTCGGTGCTGCGGCGGCGGCCCGTGTGGGTCACCAACAGGGCGGTGCGCTTCACCGCACGACCCGCCGGACGCCGGTCGTGCACCTGCACCTCACGGGGGCGCCCAGCCGCCCCGCCCTCGTCGGAACGCTCGGCACCGGCCTGAGCGTCGTCCGCCTCGTGGTGATGCCTCGGCCGCTGCTTCCGCTCACCCGGCCACCTCCTCCGTCACCTCGTCCGGCGCCTCGTCGGACGCCGCCGGGCCCTGCGGTCCGGCCGCCACCACCCTGCGGACCCGTTCCGGGTCGGCCGGTGGCGCGTCCCGGCGTAACCATACGAAGAACTCCACGTTGCCGCTCGGCCCCGGCAGCGGGCTGGCGGCCAGATCGGCCAGCCCCAGTCCCAGCGCCGCGGCCGCCGCCGCGACATCGAGCACCGCCTCGGCCCGCAGCGCCGGCTCGCGCACCACGCCCCCGGCACCGACCCGCTCCTTGCCGACTTCGAACTGCGGCTTGACCATGAGCACCAGATCGCCGTCGGTCCGGGTGCAGGCAGCCAGGGCGGGCAACACCAGGCGCAGCGAGATGAAGGACAGGTCGGCGACGGTCAACTCGACCGGGCCGCCGATCGCCTCGAAGGTCAGCGTCCGGACGTTGGTGCGCTCGAACACCCGTACCCGCTCGTCGGTCCGCAGCGACCAGGCGAGCTGCCCGTAGCCGACATCGACCGCGACCACCTCGGCCGCGCCGGCGCGCAGCAGCACGTCGGTGAAGCCACCGGTGGACGCCCCGGCGTCCAGGCACCGCTTCCCGGCCACCACCAACCCACCCGGGGCGAACGCGGCGAGCGCACCGGCCAGCTTGTGGCCGCCCCGGGAGACGTACTCCGAGGTGGGATCGGCACCGGTCACCAGCAGCGGGTCGGCCGGGTCGACCATCGCCGCGGCCTTGTGGGCCGGCACCCCACGCAGCTGGACCCGACCAGCCTGCACCAACGCGACGGCCTGCTCACGGGAGCGGGCCAGACCACGGCGGACAAGTTCGGCGTCCAACCGGTTACGACGTGCCATGGTGGGGCGGCCTCCTCAGGCCTGGTCGATGGTGGCGAGTGTTTCCCGCAACGTCTGGTACGCGGCCTCGTACTGGGCGATCTGATCCGCCGGGGCCAGGGTCGCGGCATTGGCCATCGCCTGGACCGCGGCGTCCACCGCCGGGTGACCGCCGTCGCCGGTCTCCACGCCGGACCAGCGGCTGGGCGGCGGCGCCGGGCGCGGCCCCGATGGCCCCGGGCGCGGGCCGGTCATGCCGCCGCTCCCGATCCCCGCGCACCGCGCCGGAACGCCCCGAGCCGGATCCGCTCGCTCATGCGGCCCCCTCCGGCCTCGACCGGTTCGCCGGGTCATGGTCGGCGGTACGAGCCACGGTCCCGGGCTCCTTCTTCGCCACCGCCTTCTTCGCCACGGCGTTCTTGGCAACCGCCTTCTTGGCAACGGTCTTCTTCGCGGCCGCCTTCTTTGCCGGCGCCCCGCTGGGGGCGGTTTCCTCCGCCGGGCCCGGCGTCGCGTCCGGCGGGGCGGCCGCGGCCGTCGCGGGCACACCGACCGACGGCACGTCGGCGAAGGCGCCGCCCTGCGGTTCGGCAGCGCGCAGCCGACGCTCCAGTTCGCGTACCCGGCGCTCCAGTTCGGCAACCTCGTCGGCGGTGGCCAGACCCACCACGCCGAGCGCCCGCTCGACCTCGAACCGCACGAGCTTGGTCAGCGCCTCCCGGTTGGCCGCACCGGTCGAGCGCAGTTCCTCCGCGAGCGTCTGAAGTTGGGCAGCGGTCGCCCCCGTCGAGCCCATCAGCCGGCGCACCGCGTCCTGCGCCTTCTTCCGGGGCGCCTCCGTCAGGCCCATGGCCAGTTCGAGGTAGGCGCGCCACGCGTCCTGCATGCCTGAGTCCTTTCACCCGGCGGCTGGTGCAGGTGTCACGCTACCGGGCCACCGGAAGCACCCCGTGCGGTACGGTGCCGAGGTACGACGCGGCGTGGCGAGGAGGCGATGGTGGCCACCGTGGACGAGTGCCGGCAGGCGTTGCGGGACCTGGCCGACCGGCTGGAACGCAACGCGGAGACCGTCCGCGACCGGGTCGACCTGGACCGCACGCTGGCCTGCCGGATCACCGACCTGGAAACCGCCTTCCACGGCCGCATCACCGGCGGCCGGTTGGTCGAGCTGGCCGACGGCGACGACCCGAAAGCGAAGATCGCCATGAGCACCACCAGCGACGATCTGATCGCCCTGGTGCGCGGTGACCTCGACGTCACCCGCGCGGTGACCAACCGACGGGTGTCGATCAAGGCCAACCCGTTCGATCTGATGAAACTCCGCAAGCTGCTCTGAGCCTCAGGTGGGCAGTCCGAGCGCGTCCAACGCCTGCGCCGCCGCCGGGGAGGCAGGCGTAGGCAGTCCCGCCGGGCGGTGCCACCAGGCCACCGCGCAGAGCGCCGCCAGCGCGTCCAACGGTCGTCCCGCACCGGACAGCTGCCAACCGTCGGCACCGGTGATGACGTGCCAGCCACCGCTGTCCCCCGAGGCCGCCGGCACCCGCACCACCTCGGCGGGGTCGAAGAGTCCCGCCAGATCCCGGGAGACGTGCGTGGGTCGGCGATGCGACGGCGCGGCCAGCAGCTCCGGCACATCGCTGACGCCGGTGAGGACCAGCAGGCTGTCCAGACCTGCCCGGTTGGCCCCCTCGATGTCGGTGTCCAAGCGGTCGCCGACGACGAGGGTCCGGCCCTCGCCTGCCCGCCGTGCGGCGGTGGCGAAAAGTTCCGGCGCCGGCTTGCCCACCACCTCGTCGGGTTGACGGCCGAGCGCGGTCGCCAGCGCGGCGACCAACGCACCGTTACCCGGCAGCGGCCCACGCCCGCTGGGCAGGGTCCGGTCGGTGTTGGTGGCGATCCAGGCCGCGCCCGCGCGGACCGCCACCGCCGCCTCGGCCAGATCGGCCCAGCCCACCTGGGGGCCGTAGCCCTGGATCACCGCGACCGGCGAGTCCTCGGCACGAGACACCGGGTTCAGCCCGACCGCGCGCACCTCGGATCGCAGCGCCTCCGCGCCGACCACCAGCACCGGCACCCCGGCGGGCAGCCGCTCGGCCAGCAACTGAGCGGCAGCGGCCGCGCTGGTCAGCACCTCTTCCGGCCGCGCCGGAACACCCATCCCGGTGAGCAGGTCGGCGACCTCACTCGCCCGGCGTGAGGCGTTGTTCGTCGCATAGGCCATGGCCCGGCCCTCGCCGTGCAGCCGCACGACGGCCTCGACCGCGCCGGGGATCGGCCGGTCGATCAGGTAGATCACCCCGTCCAGGTCGAAGACGACCAAGGCGTAATCGTCGACCAGCCGCTCCCCGGTGCCGCTCATGACTGCCGTGCCTCCGGCTCCTGCGTCCCCTCCACCTCGGGCTGGTCCGCCACGCCCGCGACCTCCGGCGCCGCGTTCACGGCCGGCTCGGCCTCGGCCTCGTCGTCCTCATCGGCCTCGACCGCGTCGGCCTTGATGGCGTCGTCGGCCTTGGTCGGGGCCTGCTCCGCGGAATCGGTCTCGATCGGCTCGTCGTCCGCGTCATCGGCGCGGTCGGTGTCCGGCCGGGCCGGCACGGCGCCCGGGGCACCCGGGCCGGCGGTCAGTTCCTCGGCCACCTCGTCATCGTCGTCGCCCTCGATCACCACTCCGTCGAGTTCGAGCAGCCGCTCCGCCGCGTCAGTCTCCGCGTCGACGTCCACCTCGGCGGTACGGGAGAACCACTCCCGGGCCTCCGCACGCCGCCCGACGGCCAGCAGCGCGTCGGCGTACGCGTACCGGAGCCGAGCCGTCCACGGCTCGGTCGCCTCGGCGGTCAGTTCGGGGACCTGGAGCATGGCCACGGCCGCGTCCCGCTGGCCGAGATCGCCCCGGGCCCCCGCGGCCACGATCAGCAACTCGATCGCGACGGCCCGGTCCAGCTTCTCCTGGTCCGCGCCGCGGAACAGGTCGATGGCCCGCTCGGGCCGGCCCAGTGCCCGCTCACAGTCCGCGATGACCGCCAGGTGGCTCTGCACGCCACTCATCCGGTGGTACGTCCGAAGCTCCGCAAGCGCGGTCTGCCAGTCCCCGGCGTGGTACGCGGCCAGCCCGACCGCCTCCCGCACCGCGGCGATCCGCGACGCGAGCCGGCGCGCGGCCAGTGCGTGCGCAAGGGCCTCCGCAGGGTCCTCGTCGATCAGCTGTCCCGTCGCCACGAGGTGGCGGGCGACGGTCTCCGCGACCGGCTTCGCCAGGGACAGGAGTTCCGCACGGACGTCCTTGTCGAGGTCGGCCGCGACGATTTCATCGGGAAGCTGCGGGGCCGGTTCGCCTGCGGCCTCCTCCGTCCGGTGGTCCCTCGGTGCCGGGCGGCGCTCCCGGTCGTCACGGAAGCCGCGATCGCGGCGCTCGCCACCCCGTTCGTCGGTTCCTCGGCGGAAGCCGCCTTCACGCCGCTCGCCATCGCGAAAACCGCCCTCGCGGCGCTCGCCACCACGGAAACCG
>NZ_BOPC01000080.1 GCF_016863555.1 Micromonospora qiuiae
ATCGCGGAAACCACCCTCGCGACGGCCACCATCGCGGAAACCACCTTCACGGCGGCCACCGTCGCGGAAACCACCCTCGCGACGCTCACCGCCACGGAAACCGCCGTCGCGGAAACCGCCTTCACGGCGCTCACCGTCGCGACGGAAGCCACCCTCGCGGCGGCCACCATCGCGGAAACCACCCTCGCGACGCTCGCCGCCGCGGAAACCACCCTCGCGACGCTCACCGCCACGGAAACCGCCCTCGCGGTAACCACCCTCACGGCGCTCACCATCGCGGAAACCACCTACGCGGCGGTCTCCGCCGCCGAATCTGCCTTCCCGGCGGCCGCCCTCGCGGAAACCGCCCGACTGGCGATCCCCGTCGCGGAAGCCGCCTTCCCGGCGGCGCTCGCCGCCACCGAAGCTGCCTTCCCTACGGTCTCCACCCCGGAAGTCACCCTCACGGCGCTCACCGTCGCGGAAACCACCTTGCTGGCGATCACCACGGAAGCCACCCTCACGGCGCTCACCGTCGCGGAAACCGCCTTGCCGGCGGCCACCATCGCGGAAGCCACCCGGCCGACGGTCACCGCCGCCAGAGCTGCCTTCCCTACGGTCTCCAGCCCGGAAGCCGTCATCGCGGCGCTCACCCCGAAAGCCGCCCCCTCGGCGGTCGTCATCCCGGCGGGGCCCACCGGACCAACGGCCCTCGGCGCCGAAGCCGCGGTCGCGAGAGCCACGCTCCCGGTCACGGTCGTCGCGGTACGACGGGCGGTCGCTCCGACGCGAACCGGCGTCGCGGTCGCCGGGTCGCCCGTCGTGCCCCCGAGGACGGTCTCCGCCCTGCGGTCCTGAACTCACAGGTACATCCTTCCTAAGTACGCCGTACAACGGCGCAACGCAGTCGAGGGCCGACCCGATTCCGGGCGGCCCTCGACTGTGACGTG
>NZ_BOPC01000081.1 GCF_016863555.1 Micromonospora qiuiae
ATTAACGCTCCGGACCGTCGGGGGCGGTCGAGCGGGAGCCAGCGGGTCAGGTTGATGGTGTCGAGCACGTCGCGGGCGGCGGCCGCCACGGCGCAGTCGGGTACGGCAGAGCGGGCAGCGGCCGTCCGGGCCGGGAGAATGCTCGGGCAGGGTCTGGCGGGCGGTGACGGTGAGCCGGTTGAGGATCTGGGCCAAGGTGAGGAATGGCGCGGCCACGCCCGGCACACCCCGACGACGGCGGCGAGCGCGAGAATCGTGCTCGGCGCGTCGGGATGGCCGGCCGCGTGGGCGAGCACCTCCCGGGGCCGCTTGCCAACATGTCGGGAGCTTTCAGACCTGTATCAGGTTAGCGTGACGACCGTGCAGCGAGCGGTGATCATCTTGCAGGACCGTGGCTTGGTGGTCGGCCTGCAAGGGCGGGGTCTATGGGTTGCTGAGCGCCAGGAACGGAAGATTGACCCTCGCGTGGAGGTACGACGATCTCGTGGGAGCAGCGCTGCCGCGTGTGGACCCGTCCGTCCCAAGATCGGTGGCAGTTTAGCTGCTCGACACGCCGATGCCGGTGCAGTTTTTCTGCCACCGATCGCGCAGTGCGAAGCTGGCGTACGTGTCCGGCGATCCGATCGTGTGCGTCGGTCAACCGAGGGTCGCGTACGGCCGCAGCCCGGAGATGTCTGAGTGCCCGGTCCACGATGATGTCCTCGGCGCGTCGGCTCCGGGCGGCCTCGCCGCGGGCGATGGCGGTGAGCTTGCCGTATCTCGCGCCGAACGTGCTGTGCATCCGGCGTAGGGCATCACCAAGCGTGGACAGTGGCGTGGCCCCCGCTCGTGGTGTGCGTCGATCACTTTGCGCGGGCCGAATGGTGTCGTGGTTGGAGCCTGTCGCGCTGAACCCTTTGCGCTATCGCGCCCCTTGGCCGATCGGCTGCCCGGCCGCCGTCGTCGGGCGTTCCGCCACCGTCGGGGCGTCCCGCCGCGGGCGAGCCGCTGGGATGACGGTCATCGGCACAGCGTCGGCCAGACATTCGGGCGTCCCACCGCGGTCGGGCGTCCCACCGGTGGCCGGGCGCCGCGATCCGTTGGTGCTCTCAGCTCGACAGGCCCCGGCGCAGCACAGTGCCTCGCGGCAGCACAGGTCCCGCGGCAGCACAGGTCCCGCGGCAGCACAGGTCCCGCGGCAGCACAGGTCCCGCGGCAGCACAGGTCCCGCGACAATCAGGGCTCCGCGGAACAGCCGCCGGGCCGACTCAACCGCTCCGACGACGCAGGTCGCGTACGTCGGATAGCTGCTGGAAACCGGCGGACCGGTAGGTGGCGACGGCGCCGGCGTTGGAGCTTTCGGTGCACACGATCGCGCTCGACGAGCCCATGTCCCGTAGGGCGGCCGCCGCGGCGACGGTGATCGCCGTGCCGTAGCCGTGACCACGATGCTCGCGGTGCACGCCCATCGGTTCGAGCAGGCCGGGCCGCCCCGGACCGGCTGACCACACCGTGGCGCCCGCCACCGCGACGCCGTGGTCGTCGTAGGCGACCAGGCACCGGGCCTCGGCGTACGGCGAGCCGGTGGCCATCGCGTGCCACCGCTCGTCGGTGAACGTCGACCTGTCGAACGCCGCGCGCTGCACGCCGACCCGCACGTGGGCCTGCTCCGGGCCGATCGCCTTGATCGGTACGCCGCAGTCTTCCACGGGCTTCGCGAGGTCGCGCCGCAGTGGTGTCCACGGCTCGTCGAGGTCCCACCCGTTGGCGAGCAGCAGCTCGCGGAACACGCCGTCGCACCGCGCCTCGACGCAGACGGCCCCCTGTGGCAGGACGCCGCGTTCCGGCTGCGTCACGTCGGCGACCATCTGACGGGCCAGTTCCTCGTCGTGGCCGGCGCCGGGGGAGATCGCCAGTCGCACCAGGCCGGGACCGTCCAGCAGCCCGAGAGCGAGGATAGTTCCGTCGCGACTCCAGGTCCGGACCGCACGGGCCGTGGTCTCCGCTCCGAACCGCCAGTGCCAGCCCAGGTCCCCCGGATGCAACTGCATCGGCGCCCCGTCGTACTGCCACTGGCGCAGCACGCGCACGACCTCGCCCAACCCATCGACACCCGGTGTGCTCATCACGGTCGACACATCCTGATCCAAACATCGCCAGCCCGTCAGCCTCAAAGGGTTTGCTCTCCGCCCGCCTCATCGCCGGAGCAGCGCTCCCGGCGTACGTCCGATTGGTGCCGGCACCCGGGCGATGCCGGCGGCGACGGTGGTCGCGGCCAGGACGGAGACGGCGGCGACCGGGCCGATCCAGGCCGCGCTGAGGCCGACCGCGAGCACCGCGCCGCCGAGCACGGCGCCGAGGGCTCCGGCAGCGCCGGCGACGGAGATGTTGACGGCCGCGACCAGGCCCGTGGTGCCCGCGTCGACCTGACCCATCAGCCAGGTCTGGACCAGCGGTACGACCAGGAACGCCGCCGCCCCCAGCAGCGCCAGCCCGACCAGTGCCAGCGGTGCCACCGGCAGCAGGAGCGGCTGCGCGAGCAGGAGCAGCGCCAGCGCGCCGACGGCGAGCGGCAGGCGGCGGGTGATCGCGTCGGGGCGTACCCGGCCGGCGAGCAGGTTGCCGGCGATGGTGCCCAGGCCGTAGCCGACCAGGCCGACGCTGACCCAGCCGGGGCTGAGGCCGGTGACGGTGCGCAGCATCGGCGCGACGTAGGTGAAGGCCGCCACGAAACCGGTCAACGCCAGCAGGGTGACGCCGAGGCCGGCGAGGACGGGACGGCGCAGCAGCGCGCCGACGCTGTCCCGGACCCCGGCGGGTGGCGCGGCGGCGATCCGGGGGCAGAAGACGACCACGCCGAGCAGCCCGACGGTGGCCATCCCGGCCACCACCACGAAGGTGACCGGCCAGCCGTACGCCTCACCGATCAGGCTGCCCAGCGGCAGACCGAGCACGGTGGCCAGGGCGAACCCGCCGAAAATCCGGGCCACGGCGACGGTCTGCCGCTCGGGCGGCACGGCGGCCATGGCGACCTGGGAGGCCACTGCCATGAACAGCGCCTGCGCCAGCGCCGAACCGAGCCGAGCCGACAACAGCATGGCGTACGAGGTGGACATCGCGCTGGCCACCGCCGACACGGCGGCCAGCGCCATGGTGCCGGCCAGTAGTTCCCGGCGCGGAAGCCGGCGGGTCAGCACGGCGGCCACCGGGCCGCCCACGGTCACCACGATCATGTACGCGGTGACCAGTTGCCCGGCGGCGGGAACCGACACGCCCAGGTCGGCGGCGACCTGGGGGAGGAGACCGACCAGCACGAACTCGGCGGTGGCCACGGCGAACGAGCAGACGAGGAGCACATAAAGGATCACAGGCGGACGCTAAAGCCTGACATTGACGTTAGAGTCAAGCGATGCGGATCGGAGACTTGAGCGCGCGGACCGGTGCCTCGGTGCGGATGCTGCGCTACTACGAGGAACAGGGCCTGCTGGCGCCCGTACGCACCGACTCGGGATACCGGATCTACCAGGAGTCCGATGTCGACCGGGTGGCTCGCATCCGGTGCATGCTGTCGGCCGCGCTGCCCTCCGGTGTGGTCGGAGAGGCGCTGAAGTTCCTGCTGGACGGGCGCGCGGTGATCCCCGACGAGCCGGCCGACCGCGCCCGCCTGGCCGACACCCTCCAAGGCGAGCTGGACCTGCTGACCGAGAAGATCGAGTCGCTGCAACGCAGCCGCGAGCTGCTCGCCACCATCGTCGCCGACGTACGTGGTGACGTGGTGGGACCCGGCCGGCCCGGTGACCCGGGCTGCGCGGTGGTACGCCGGTCGGTCCGTAAGGCGGGCCCGGCAGTCGGCCAGACCCGCTGAGCTGAGCAGGTGTTAAAAGGGGGCCCTTCCTCTACACGAGGCGTTAAAAGGGGGCCCTTCCTTGCAGGAGGCCTTCGGCTATCAGGTCGGACCAGAATTCCTCGGGTGGGGGTGGTGCGGCCAGCAGGGCGGCGTTGCGGCGTACCTGATCGGGGTGGTCGGCGCCGACGACCACGGCGGCGACCGCGGGGTGGGCGGCGGCGAAGGCGAGCGCGGCGGCCGGCAGGGTCGTGTCGTGACGGTCGCAGACCGCGACGATCGCCTGTACCCGCTCCAGCACCGGGGGCGGCACGTGGGCGTACTCGTAGTGCAGGCCGGCGTGCGGGTGCGGCACGGCCAGCAGACCGCTGTTGAAGACGCCCACGTTGAGCACCGACACGCCGCGGCGCTGGCACTCGGGCAGCAGCGTGTGCAGCGCTGGCTGTTCCAGCAGCGTGTACCGGCCGGCGACCATGACCGCATCGACGTCGGTCTCGACGACGAACCGGTGCAACGTCTGCCAGTGCTTCGTGCCGACCCCGATCGCGCCGATCGTGCCCTGCGCCCGCAGCTCGTGCAGAGCCGGGTACGCCTGTTCCAGGGCCGCCTGCTGATGGTCCTCCGGATCGTGGATGAGCACCAGGTCGATCCGGTCCAGACCGAGCCGGGCCAGGCTCGTCTCCAGGCTGCGGCGTACCCCGTCGGCGCTGAAGTCCCACACCCGGCGGTGGTCGGCGGGCACCTGGAAGCCCTCGGGGTCGCGGCGGCCGGCCCCGGCGGGATCCGGCACCAGCAGCCGGCCCACCTTGGTGCTGATCGTGTATGCCTGCCGGGGCCGGGCGCGCAGCGCGGCGCCGAGCCGGCGCTCGGAGAGCCCGAGGCCGTAGTGCGGCGCGGTGTCGAAGTAGCGGATGCCGCAGTCCCAGGCGGCCGCCACGGTGGCGTCGGCCTCGGCGTCGTCGATCGCCGCGTAGAGGTTGCCCAACTGGGCGCAGCCGAGACCGAGGCGGCTCACGGTCACCGCCGACCGGCCGATCCGTACGCCGCTCATGCCGCGCCTGGCGGTGGCGTGGGTAGCCGCAGGCCGTGCATCCCGCCGTCGACGGCGAGCACGCTGCCGGTGGTCGACCCGGCGAGTGGGCTGGCCAGGTACGCGACGGCGGCGGCCACCTCCTGCCCGGTGGTGAGCCGGCCGGTGGGTTGCCGGGCCCGCAGCGCGGCCAGTTCCGCCGCCGGGTCCTCGGCGGCGTCGAGCAGGCGGCGGACCCAGGGGGTGTCCGCCGTGCCCGGGTTGACGCAGTTGACCCGGATGCCGGCGGAGACGTGGTCGGCGGCCATCGCCAGGGTGAGCGCCTGGACGGCTCCCTTGCTGGCGCTGTAGAGCGCTCGCTGGGGCAGGCCGAGCCAGGCGGCGATGGAACCGATGTTGACGATCGCGGCGTGCGCCGAGGCGCGCAGGTGCGGCAGCGCGGCGCGGGTCACCCGCACGATGCCCACCACGTTGACGTCGAGCACCCGGTGCCACTCGTCGTCGGCGTTGGCCTCGACGGTGCCCAGTGCGCCGATGGCGGCATTGTTGACCAGGATGTCGATGCCGCCGAGGGCGTCGCTCGCGGCGGTGATCGCGGCGCGTACAGAATCGTCATCGGTCACGTCGGCGGCCAGGCCGAGCAACGGCGCGGGTACGGCCTCCGGGTTCAGGTCCAGGCACGCGACCCGGGCGCCCCGCTCCGCGAGGAGGGTGGCGGTCGCCAGGCCGATGCCGGACGCGCCGCCGGTGACCACCGCCGCCAGGCCGGCGAACTCCCGGGTGTCGACGCCGGTCATGCCGGCGCGCCCGCTCGCAGCAGCTTCAACCGTCGCCCCCAGACATCTGAGCCGGCAATACGTCTGATGTCTATCAGGCGATCATGACGCTTCACAAGACCGTGAATGGGAGCGAGCCGGTGTCTGCAATGGGAGCGAGCCGGTGTCTGCCACCCTTGAGGGGTGACGACCGGCCACCCCCGCTCCCATCGCCGTACCCGTACCCGTACCCGTCAGACGCTTCGTGTCCTGCTCGCCGCGTGTGCGTTGCTGGTGCTCGCCGCCGTTGCCGCGTTCGTGGTGCCGCAGTTGTTGCCGCCGGGACCGCGCCCGCTGTTCCAGATGCCCGTCGGCTGCGGTGAGACGTGGCAGTTGGGCACCTACCCCGGCCACGGCGAGTACGACGTGGACTTCTTCCCCCTCGACGGCGACCCGTGGGGGCAGCCGGTGCTCGCCTCCTACGCGGGCACGGTCACCGTGGCCGGGATCAACGGCTCGCTGGGTGGGCGTACTCCCGACAATCCCGACGGGCCCCGGGGCCGCGGCGGCGGCTACTGGGTGAAGATCGACCATGGTGGCCGGTGGGAGACCCAGTATCTGCATCTGCTCGAACCGCCGCTGGTCCAGGTCGGGCAGCGGGTCGCCCAGGGCGAGCAGCTCGGCCGAATCGGCAGCACCGGCAACTCCGGCGCGCCGCACCTGCACTACGAGCAGCGCCGGGGTTGGCAGAAGGTGGAGACCTGGTTCGACGGGCAGCCGTCCGGCATCACCCACGACGACGCCGAGTACACCGTGCGGCTGACCAGCAACAACTGTCCCGCCTGAGGTCACGTGCTCGGCGAGAGCCGTTTCTTCGCCGAGTAAGGCTTGAAAACCTGTCGAGTTAGTGGGATATTCAGTCCCCGTCAGCACCTTCCCGTTGGCGACTCGAATCGGGCGCATTCCCTACTTAATCGGTCGGATTTGCATAGTGCGGGTGCGCACTGGACGGAGGACAGGATCGAAGATGAGGCACCGGATCAGAACGGCCGTCGCCCTCACCGTCGTCACCGGCCTGGCCCTGGCGGGCTGCGGCAGCAGCAGCGCGGCGGGCGAGACCACCACGCTGCACATCGTCGGGTTCGCGGTGCCCGAGGCGGCGAACAAGGCCATCGCGGCACAGTGGACCAAGACCGAGGCGGGCAAGGGGGTCCGGTTCAAGACCTCCTACGGCGCCTCCGGGGACCAGAGCCGGGCGGTGGTGTCCGGCCTGAAGGCGGACTACGTGCACTTCTCGGTGACCAGCGACGTCACCCGCCTGGTCGACGCCGGCCTGGTCGAGGCGAGTTGGGACGACGGCCCGACCAAGGGCATCGTCTCCTCCTCGGTGGTGGTGCTCGCGGTGCGCGAGGGCAACCCGAAGAACATCCAGGGCTGGGACGACCTGATCAAGCCCGGCGTCGGCATCGTCACGCCGAACCCGGCCTCCTCGGGTGCCGCCCGGTGGAACGCCCTCGCCGCCTGGGGGCACGTCGCTGCCAACGGGGGGACCGACGTGCAGGCCGAGGAGTACCTCACCAAGCTCTTCGGCAACGTGGTGTCGCTGCCCAACAGCGGTCGCGACGCCACCACGACCTTCCTCGACGGCACCGGTGACGTGCTGCTGGCGTACGAGAACGAGACGATCCTGGCCCGGCAGAACGGCGAGAAGCTGGACTGGGTGCTGCCCGCGACCACGGTGCTGATCGAGAACCCGGGCGCGATCCTCTCCAAGGCCGACCCGAAGGCGAAGGAGTGGCTGAACTTCGTGCTCGGCCCGCAGGGGCAGCGGCAGTTCGCGCTCACCGGCTTCCGGCCGGTCATCGACGGCGTCGACACCACCGGCGTCGAGGGCGCGGCCGACCCCGACAACCCGTTCCCCGCCCCGCAGAAGCTGTTGACCGTGGCGAAGGACTTCGGAAGCTGGTCCGCGCTGTCCAAGAAGTTCTTCGACGAGAACGACGGCATCGTCACCAAGGTCATCGCGGCCTCCGGGAAGGCCAAATGACCTCGGCGGCCCTCGCCCCGAGCCGGTCGCCGCGCAACCGCCGGTCGGCCCGGGGCGGCCTGCCGCTGACCCGGGTCTCCGGGCTCGGCCTCGGCGTGGCGATGGTGTGGTTCAGCCTGCTGGTGCTGATTCCGCTGGCCGCCGTGGCGGTGACCGCGGCCCAGGGCGGATGGGGCGGATTCTGGCGGACGGTGACCAACGAGCAGACCGCCGCCACCCTCCGGCTGACCGTGGGCACCGCGCTGCTCGTCACGCTGGTCAACATCGTGATGGGCACCCTGATCGCCTGGGTGCTGGTGCGGGACCGCTTCATCGGCAAGCGCGCGCTGGAGGTCCTCATCGACGTCCCGTTCGCGCTGCCGACGATCGTCGCCGGCCTGGTGCTGCTGTCGCTGTACGGGCCGGACAGCCCGCTGGGTGTCAACATCGCCAACACCCGGACCGCGGTCTTCCTCGCCTTCCTCTTCGTCACCTTGCCGTTCATCGTGCGAACCGTGCAGCCGGTGCTCGCCGAACTCGAACCGGAGAGCGAGGAGGCGGCGGCGTCACTGGGCGCGAGCCGGTTCACCACCTTCCGGCGGATCATCCTGCCGAGCCTCACCCCGGCCATCGCGGCGGGCGCCGCGCTCTCCTTCGCCCGGGCGGTCGGCGAGTACGGCTCGCTGATCCTGCTCTCCGGCAACCTGCCGATGCGTACCGAGGTGGCCTCGGTACGCATCCTCAGCAGCATCGAGAACGACAACCCGGACAGCGCCGCCGCCGTCGCGGTGGTGCTGCTGGCCGTCTCGTTGGCCGTCATCGTCGCTCTCGACGTCATCGCGCGAAGGGTGATCCGCCGTGGCTGACCACTCCACATTCGCCCGCCGCCAGGTTCTGCGGTTCGTCGTGGCGGCGTACCTGTTCTTCCTGGTGGCCTGGCCGGTGTACCTGGTCGGACGCAACGC
Organism: Micromonospora qiuiae; assembly: GCF_016863555.1. GTDB lineage: Bacteria > Actinomycetota > Actinomycetes > Mycobacteriales > Micromonosporaceae > Micromonospora > Micromonospora qiuiae. The sequence goes on from NZ_BOPC01000081.1 coordinate 8,600, forward strand.
CTTCGCCGGCGGCCTCGGCAACCTCGACGACATCCTGACCGACCCCGACGTGACCCACGCGCTGCGGCTGACCGTGGTCGTCGCGGTGATCGCCGTGCTGATCAACACCGTGTTCGGCGTCGGCATCTCGATCATGCTGGTCCGCTACGACTTCCCCGGCAAGCGGGCGCTCAACGCCCTGCTCGACATGCCGCTGTCGGTCTCGCCGATCGTCGTCGGCCTTGCGCTGGTCCTGGTCTACGGCGGCCGGCACGGCTGGTTCGGCCCGGCGCTGGAATCCGCCGGCCTACAGATCATCTTCGCGGTGCCGGGCATCGTCCTGGCCACCGTGTTCGTGGCGTTGCCGCTGGTCATCCGGGAGGTCGTGCCGGTCCTGGAGGAGGTCGGCGACGAACAGGAACAGGCCGCCCGCAGCCTCGGTGCCGACGCGGTGCAGACCTTCCGCCGGATCACCCTGCCTGCGATCAGGTGGGGTGTGATCTACGGAGTCGTACTCAGCCTGGCCCGATCGCTGGGCGAGTTCGGCGCGGTCAAGGTCGTCTCCGGCAACGTGCTCGGCGAGACCCGTACGGCCACCCTCGTGGTCGAGGAGAAGTACCTGAACTTCGACAAGGGCGGGGCGTACGCCACCGCGTTCCTCCTCGCCCTCGTCGCCGTCGCCTGCGTCATCGTCGTATCCGCCCTCCGGCCGAAGGAAGACCGTTGAGTATCGAGATCGTCAACGTCGGCAAGCGTTTCGGCGACTTCGTCGCGCTGGACGACGTGTCGGTGAGCATTCCGTCCGGACGGCTCACCGCGCTGCTCGGCCCCTCCGGCGGCGGCAAGTCCACGCTGTTGCGCATCATCGCCGGGCTGGAACGCGCCGACACCGGAACGGTACGGATCGAGGGCGTGGACGCCACCGGACTGCCGCCGCAGAAGCGCAATGTCGGCTTCGTGTTCCAGCACTACGCGGCGTTCAAACACCTGACGGTACGCCGCAACGTGGCCTTCGGGCTGGAGATCCGTAAGCGGCCCAGGGACGAGATCCGACGTCGCGTCGACGAACTGCTCGCGCTGGTCCACCTGGAACAGTTCGCCGACCGGCTGCCGGCGCAGCTCTCCGGCGGGCAGCGTCAGCGGATGGCGCTGGCCCGGGCGCTGGCCGTCGAACCGACCGTGCTGCTGCTCGACGAGCCGTTCGGCGCCCTGGACGCCAAGGTCCGCAAGGAACTGCGGGACTGGCTGCGCCGGCTGCACGACGAGGTGCACGTCACCACTGTCTTCGTCACCCACGACCAGGAGGAGGCGCTGGAGGTGGCCGACGAGATCGTGGTGATCAACGACGGGCGGGTGGAGCAGATCGGCTCGCCGGACGAGTTGTACGACAGGCCGGCCAACGAGTTCGTCATGCGCTTCCTCGGCCCGGTCACCCGGCTCGGTGACCAACTGGTACGCCCGCACGATCTGCAACTGTCCATCTCGGACGCCGACGGTGTGGTCGGCCGGGTGACCCGGGTGACCCGGATCGGCTTCGAGACCCGGGTGGAGGTCACCACGGCCGGCGGCCAGCCGGTGACCGTGACCCTCACCCGCAACGAGTTCCAGGCCCTGAACATCCAGCTCGACTCCGAGATTCGGATCCGGCTCGCCCCCGGCAGCCCCACCACCACGACCACCGCCACCCAACCTTGCGCCGAAACCTCCACTCTCATCCCCACCCACTAGCCTGCCAACCCGTGCGGCATCTGCGGCGGCGGCGGGCGAAACGACCGAGTGACGGCCTGGAGCCGAAAGCGGAGCGGCGCAGGAGGTGAGGTCCGCCGCAGCTCGTGTTGGTCTGGGCCGGCTCTTCTATGGGTGGGCACATGCGAGGGTCGACCCTGTCGAGCTGATGGCGCGAACGAATCACCACACTCCGACGCTCGCTCCGCACACCATCCCGAAGGCGGGGGAAGGGGGAGGCGCGGGTGTGGGCGGGCCGCGGTGATTGGGGAGCCCGCGTCCGTGTGGAGCCGCCGTGATGGCACAAACGGTTCAGCTCGACAGGGACTCGCACCGGAAGCATCAGGCAGCCAGGGTCCGCCGGCATCGGGACCCGATGACATCCCTCCTGCCTCGATGACGACGGTGCGGGCCGCGTGCCGTCACGGGCGCGCGGCCTGCGCGTCGCCCGGTGGACCGTGCGCCAGCGGCTCAAGCCGGCAGGTCGTGCCGGTACGGCGGGTCGGCGCCGGCGCGGGTGCAGGTGACGGCGGCGACCTCGACCGCGTACCGCAGTGCGGCGGCGATGTCCTCGTCGGACCAGCCGGCCGGGGGGTGGTGTTCGTCGGGCCGGCTGGCCGCGGGCCGGTCGTCGTCGGGCCGGTCAACCGGGGATCGGGACAATCTGGCGAGCAGCCCGGCGGTGAACGCGTCACCGGCCCCGATGGTGTCCACGACGTCGACGACCGGCGCAGGCTGTCGGAACCCGCGCGTCCCGGAGACGGCGAGCGCGCCCTCGGCACCCAGCGTCACGACGGCGAGCAGGACGCCGAGATCCTGCCAGTGCCGCAGCACGTCCTCGGCGGAGCGACCCGGGTAGAGCCAGGCGATGTCCTCCTCGCTGGCTTTGACGACGTGTGCCAGGGCCACCAGGCCGTCGACCCGGGCGCGGGCCTCGGCGGGGGTGCCGACCAGACCGGGCCGGATGTTCGGGTCGAGGCTGACCAGCGCGCCCCGGTCACGCGCGGTGCGCAGGGCGGCGGCCAGCCGGTTGGCACCGGGGGAGCGGAACACCGCCAGCGACCCGGTGTGCAGGATGCCTCGGCCGGTGAGCGCCGGGGCCAGCTCGTCGGCGCGCCATTGCCAGTCGGCGGTGCCGTCGACGTAGAAGTCGTACGCGGCCACGCCGTCACCGCTCAGCGAGGCGATCGCCAGGGTTGCCGGGTCGTCGGTGTCGACGGCGTGGCGCAGGTCGACCCCGTTGCTCTCGGCGTGTGCCCGCAGCCGCCGGCCGAACCGGGTGGTCGAGAAGCGGGCGAGCAACGCCGTCGGCACGCCGAGGCGGGCCAGCCCGACGGCGACGTTGAGTGGGCTGCCCCCCGGGTGCGCGGTGAACCGGCCGTCCGGCTCCTGCACGAGGTCGACGACCGCCTCACCGAGCACCGTGACCGCCGCGTCGCCGGGCGGGCCAGGCACCAGCGCGTCCGCCGTCGGCACCTCAGCCATTGGTCGGCGCGGAAGCCGCCACCTGGGTGACCAGACCGGTGGCGCGGTCGTAGCGGACCGGGATCGGATCGCTGATTTCGCCGACGAACTGACCGTCGACGTGGTCGATGAAGCCGATCAGGGACCAGCCGTCGCCGTCGGGGACCAGCCGCGGCGCGTACAGGTGCGGCTGGTCGATCGGCTGGGCGGCTGCCACGTCCCACGGGCCCTGGACCGTCGGTGCGGATACCGCCCAGAGTTGGTGCTCGGACCCTCGATCGGCGGCAACGGCGTTGGTGCAGAACAGCAGCAGCGGCTGCCCGTCGACGACGGCGACCTGGGGCACCTCGAGGTGACCGAAGCCGGCCGGCGCGGACAGCGGCGGCTGGACGGTCCAGTTCAGCAGGTCCGGGGAGGTCGCGTGGCCGATCACGCCCCGCCCGTCGGCCGGCCCGTGGTTGGCGCGGGCGGTGATGAGCATGTGCCACCCGTTGCCGTCGGGATCGGGGAAGACCCAGGGGTCGCGCCAGGCCTGCTCGTACCACATCTCGCGGTCGAGCAGTTCGTACCAGGTCGGGTCGGCCTCCACGATCAGACCGTTCCCGTGCCGCTGCCACGTGATCAGGTCGTCGGAGACGGCCAACCCGATGCGCTGGACCAGCCCGTCCTCGGCCCGGCCGACGCCGGTGTAGAAGAGGTACCACCGCCCGTCCGGGCCGCGCACCGTGCAGCCGGTCCAGGTGGCCAGGTCGTCCCAGCCGGTGTCGGCGGCTACCAGCGCGTCGGCGACGAGACGCCAGGAGCGCAGGTCGGTGGAGACGGCGTGGCCGATCGAGGCGCGTCGGTGACGGCGGTGCGGGTCGAGCAGGGCCCGGGAGGCGCGCAGGAAGAATGCGTGCCACTGGTTGGCGTCGTCCTGGGCGTACCAGCTGTCCCACACCCAGTGGTCGGGCAGACGTAGCATGGCGGGGAAGGTATCACTAAATCGGTTTAGCGCGCGACCTCGGAAGTCACATCAGCTGCCGGAGGGCCCTCACCCGGCGGGCGCGGCGACGGAACGGTGCTGGCGGGCGCGGCGACGGAACGGCGCCGGCGCAGCGGCATGGGTACCAGCGACGGGCCCTCACCGCCGCCGTCGAGCAGGAGCTCCACGGCCTTGCGCCCCATCTCCTCATGGGGCAGCGCGGCGGTGGTGAGCCCGGGGCGCAGCCAGGAGGCGATCGGGTCGTCGTCGAAGGAGATCACCGAGATGTCGTCCGGGATGCTCAGGCCGACCTCGCCGAGCGCCTGGTACGCACCGAAGGCCAGCCGGTCGTTCATGCAGATGATCGCGCTGGGTGCCTCCGGCCGGCTCAGCAGCGTACGCGTCGCGGTGTAGCCGTGCTCCGGCAGCCACTCGGGGCAGAAGACCTCGGTCAGCAGCCGGACGCCGGCGGCGGCGAGGGTCTCCCGGATGCCGTGCAGCCGCGCCTCGGCCGCGAGGGAGATCTCGGGGTCGCGTTCCTTCTGCCGGTTGCGCCCGATCAGGGCGATGCGGTCCCGGTGGCCCTGGGCGAGCAGTGTCTCGGCGACCGTCGCACCGGCCCCCTGGTCGTCGGGGAGCACCCAGGGTAACTGCGTCGAGCTGGTGGCGTTGAGCAGCACCACCGCGCCACCGAGGATCGCCGGCGGCACCGCCAGCCGCCGGGTCGCCATGGCCGCGTAGATGACGCCGTCGACCTGGCGGTCGAGGATCGCCTCGATCGCGTACTGCTCGAACGCCGCGTCGCCCTGGGTCTCGGTGATGAGCAGGACGTGGTCGCGCTCACGAGCGGCATCCAGGGCGCCACGGATGAGGCCACCGGCGAACCGGGTGGTGGCGACGATGTCGGAGACGAACGCGATGGTGGCCGTCTTGCGGGTCCGCAGGCTGCGCGCGGCGATGTTGGGCCGGTAGCCGAGTTCCTCCGCCGCCGCGAACACGCGCTGGTGCGCCTCCGCGGACAGTCGGGTGCCCTCCCGCCCGTTGAGCACCATGGATGCGGCGGTCTTGGACAGCCCTGCCCGTCTGGCGACGTCGGCCAGGGTTGCTCGGTCGCGGCCCATGAATCCTCCGATCGCGGCGAGTCCGTTCGGTGCCGCAGTTGCTCCCCATCATGATGCGTCGTGCCGAGTGGTTGGTCACCGGTGGGAGCATCGGAGCCAGCGCGTCCGTTTCGTGAACTGACCGTGTCCGGACTGTGGCCAACTCGTCCTTGACAGTTGCCAGCATCGCGCGCATGCTCTGCTAAATCAGTTTAGCGACGGGGTTTCGCCCACTGGGAGCGTCGCCCGACCCGCCTGCGGACGAGTCAAGGAGCATAGAGGTGTCGGAGTTCTCGACCAGATTCACCCGCCGCCGGCTGGCACTGCTGGTGCCGTTGCTGGCGGCCGGCCTGACCATCAGCGCGTGTAGCGCGCCCGGCTCCGAGCAGCCTAAGTCGGAGGACTCCGACGCCAAGGTCAGCACGGAGCTGGGGACCGATCCGATCACCCTGGAAATGTACGCCGAGACCGGCTTCCCGTTGGCCAAGGCGCTCGCCGACGAGTTCACCAAGCAGCACCCGCACGTCAAGTTCAACATCCGCGAGGACCAGTTCACCGTCATCGTGGAGAACGCCCCGCGTGTGCTCGCCTCGGACAACGCGCCCGACATCATCCGGCTGCCCACCATGGTCGACCTGGTCAAGGACGGGCTGCTGAAGAACATGGACCCGTACTTCGACGCGTACGGCTGGGACAAGTTCCCCGCCTCCCAGCTGGTGCAGCTGCGGCTCACCGACGGCGGCGCGGAGCGCGGCAGCGGTTCGCTGTACGGCATGGGGCTGGGCTACAGCGTCACCGGCGTCTTCTACAACAAGAAGCAGGCCGAGCAGATCGGCATGACCCAGCCGCCGGCCACCATCGCCGAGTTCGAGGAGCTGCTGGCCAAGGCCAAGGCGGCCAACCTGCAGCCGATCATGCAGTTCAACAAGAACACCGCCGGCATCAACTTCCCGCACCAGGCGCTGCAGAACCAGTTCGGCGACCCGGCCCAGATCGCGGACTGGATCTTCCAGAAGAAGGGTGCCACCTTCGACACCCCGGCTGCGCTCAAGGCCACCCAGACCATCCAGAAGTGGGCACAGGCCGGCTACTTCCCGAAGGACGCCAACGCCATCGACTACACCGCGATGATGGGCGAGTTCATGAAGGGCAACGGCGTCTTCATGTTCAACGGCGACTGGGAGTCGGGGAACCTGGACAAGAACATGGCCGGCGAGGTCGGGTTCTTCCTCTTCCCGGGTGAGACCGCCGACGCGAAGAACGTGGCGATGTCCGCGCCGAACACCTTCGGCGTGGGCGCGCGGGCGAAGAACGCCGACGCCGCGGCGTACTTCCTCAACTGGGCGCACACCAACGAGAAGGCCCGGGAGATCTCGGTGACGATCGGCGGCTCGCACCCGGGTGGCCCGAGCGACCTGTCCCTGCCGGCGGTGACCGAGGGGACCGTGCTGGCCGAGACCCTCAAGGCGTCGCAGCAGCTCGGTGCCGACAACGGCGCGGTCGACTTCACCGCGAACGCGACCGGCGGCATCTTCGCCTCGGCCATCACCCCGGAGATGCAGAAGCTGATCGCCGGCCAGCAGACCCCTGAGGGTTATGTGAAGGCGGTCCAGGCCGAGTACGAGAAGGAACTTTCTCGATGACGCCTGCCTTCGGCAGCGCCCCCGCCGGGTCGGGCATCGCGTCCCGACCCGGCGGGGGCAACCCCGACCAGCCCGTGCGGCCCCACCGGAAGCGGCGGTGGGGCCGCACGGCCCGGTGGATCGGCTGGCTGTGGGTGCTGCCCGCGCTGATCATGTACGCGTTCTTCGTGCTGCGCCCGCTCGCGCTGACCGTGCAGTACTCGCTGTACCGCTGGAACGGCATCGGCCCCGCCCGCTGGGTCGGGTTCGAGAACTACCTGACCGTCTTCACCGACCGCGACCTGCTGAAGATCATCTCGAACGCGTTCGTACTGATCGTCTTCTTCAGCTTCATCCCGGTCGCGCTCGGCCTGCTGGTGGCCAGCCTGGTGCGGCGGATCACCACCGGACCGGGTGGCACCCTGGTCCGTACCGTGCTCTTCCTGCCCCAGGTGATCCCGCTGGTGGCGGCCGGCATCGCCTGGAGCTGGGTGCTGTCCAGCAGCGGCCTGGTCAACCAGGCGCTGCGGGCCGTCGGGCTGGACGCACTCACCCGCTCCTGGCTCGGTGAGTTCAACACCGCGCTGCCCGCGGTCGGAGTGATCGGCACCTGGGTCATGCTCGGCCTCTGCACGATCCTGCTGGTCACCGGCATGAGCAAGATCGACCCCTCGCTCTACGAGGCCGCCCGGATGGACGGTGCCGGCCCCATCCGCGAGTTCTTCGCCGTCACCCTGCCCAGCCTCCGCCAGGAGATCGGCGTCTGCCTCACCGTGACCATCATCGCGGCCCTGGCCAGCTTCGACATCGTCTACATCTCCACCAGCGGCGGCCCTGGCATCCAGACCACCGTGCCCGGCCTGGAGATCTACCGGCTCGCCTTCTCGCAGCGGCAGGTCGGGCTCGCCTCGGCCCTGGGCGTGGTGCTGATGCTGCTGGTCGTGCTCTGCGTCCTGCCGATCCAACGACTGACCCGAGGGGAGAAGGCGTGAACCTGAGCAGTCGCAGCGAGCGGCTGACCGGCCGGATCTTCCTGATCGCGCTGGTCGTCGTCACCCTGCTGCCGTTCCTGAGCATGCTCTCGGCGGCGCTGCAACCCCGCGGCACTGTGCCCACCGGCCTGGCCTGGCCCTCGGATCCGCAGTGGGGCAACTTCGTCGACGCCTTCACCGCCGCGAACATGGGCGCCCTGCTGAAGTCGAGCATGCTGATCGTGGCCGGGGTGGTGCCGATCGGCGTACTCATCGCCACCATGGCCGGCTTCGGGCTCGGCCACCTGCGGGTGCCCGGCGGACACATCGCCTTCGGGCTGCTGCTGCTCGGCCTGACCCTGCCCTTCGAGGCAGTGGTCACCCCGATGTACTACCAGATGCGGGACCTGGGCCTGCTCAACACCCGATGGGCGATCATCCTGCCGCTGATCGGCCTCTACATGCCGTTCGCGGTGTTCTGGATGCGGGCGCACTTCATCAACGTGCCGCCCGAGCTGTCCGAAGCCGCCCGGGTCGACGGCAGTAACACCTGGCAGCTGTTCTGGCGGGTGCACGTGCCGCTGGCCCGGCCGGCGATCGCCTCGCTGACCATCCTGCTGTTCCTCTGGACCTGGAACCAGTTCCTGCTCGCCATCGTCATGGTCGACGACGCCACCAAGCGGACGATGGCCGGTGCGCTGGGCGCGTTCCAGGGGCAGTGGGGGACGGATCTGGTGCTGCTCTGCGCTGGATCGCTGCTTATTCTGACCCCTACCCTGATCGTGTTCCTGATTTTCCAGCGACAGTTCATCAAGGCCCTGTTGCAGGGCTCCGTGAAGGGATAGCGAGTTGACCGACCCGCAGATCCACGGTGACGTCGACGAGGGCTTCGGCCCGGTCGCCGACGTGTTCCGCGACAACTTCGCCCACCGTGGGGAGGTGGGCGCCGCGGTCGCCGTGTACCTGCGCGGCCGTAAGGTCGTCGACCTGTACGGCGGGTTGGCCGACCCCCGCTCCGGCCGCCCCTGGACCGCCGAGACCCCGGCCGTCGTCTTCTCCGTCACCAAAGGGATCATGGCGATCTGCGCGTACCTGCTGGTGCAGCAGGGCCGGCTCGACCTCGACGCCCCGGTCACCCGCTACTGGCCCGAGTTCGGCCAGCACGGCAAGGCGGAGATCCCGGTCCGGTGGCTGCTCACCCACCAGTCCGGACTGCCCGCGCTGGACAAGCCGTTCACCCGCGAGGAAGTGCTCGCCTGGGACCCGGTGATCGCGGCGATCGAGGCGCAGACCCCGCTGTGGAAGCCGGGCACGGCGCACAGCTACCACCCGATCACCTACGGCTGGCTGATCGGTGAGGTGATCCGCCGGATCACCGGCGAGATGCCTGGCGCCTACTTCGCCCGAGCCCTCGGCGAGCCGCTCGGCCTGCGTACCTGGGTCGGTCTGCCGGCCGCCGAACGCGACGCGGTCGCCTGGATGCTGGCGCCGATCGGCGACCCCGGCCCGGACATCGACCCGGTCTCCGACCGTGCCATCACCATGGGCGGCGCCTTCGCCTTCCCCGCCGACGAGAACGGCCTGGTCAGCTTCAACGACCCGGCGATCCAGGCGGCCCAGATTCCGGGCGCGGGCGCCGTCAGCACCGCCGAAGGGCTGGCCCGTCTCTACGCCGCCTGTGTCTCCGAGATCGACGCACCACGGCTGCTCAGCACCGCGTCCGTCGACGACGCGATCACCGTCCGCGCCGCCGGCCAGCAGGTGTACGGGCACCCCGACGCGGGACACCGCTGGGGCACCGGATTCCTCGTACACTCGGCGCCGCGTCCGATGCTCGGCGAGCGCAGCTTCGGTCACGACGGCGCGGGCGGGCACCTGGCCTTCGGCGACGACACCCACCAGGTCGGCTTCGGCTACGTCGTCAACCAGATGGGCGGCATCGACGACGTGCGGGCCAACCTGCTCAGCGACGCGGTGCGCGACTGCCTGGCGTGACCCGTCACGCGGGTCCGGTGCCGGCGTGTCGCCGGAGCCCGTGGCGGTATTCTCGCCGTATACTCCTGGGTCGTGGATACCACCATCAAGGTAGACAGCCGGGTGCGTGACCGGCTTGCCCAGCTCGCTCGCGAGCGGGGTAGCACGATCCGGGACCTGGTTTCCGAGTTGGCCAACGGCACACCGACGGCGGAGGAGATGGCGGCCCGCGCCGAGGCCGCCACCAGGTACGTGCGGGAACGCCTCAATCCACACCTGTCCGACACCGATCTCGACGCCGCTGAGCGGTTCTGGACGGAGATTGAGGCCGGTCGTATTCCAGAGGTCGACGACGTGTACGACCGAGACGAGAAGCGGGCGGCGTGAGTCGAGCACCGGCTGGATTGGTGCTCGACCACACCGCGTTGCTTCTGTTGGGCCCGGGACACCGCTTCCTGTCCGGACTGGTGGCCGCGCCAGCCCACAGCCAACCTCACCGGCATCTGTACGTGCCCGCCTTGTGCCTGGCCGATGCCGTTGCGGAACGTCCCGAAGTCGGTGAGCACGTGCTGTCGCTGCCCGCGATCGAGATCGTCGAGGTGGGCTTCGCTTCTGCCCTGACGATCGGCCGGCTCGTCGCCGACGGACTGCCGTGGCAGCATGCGCACGCAGTGGCGACCTGCCGTCCCGATGCCGAATGGCCAGTCGGGCGGCCCCTTGTCACCGCCGAGCCGAAGCGGTACGAGACGTACGGCATAGCTATGGTCCCGCTCGGTTAGGGTCAGCGGCGGCCTGGGCGGACCCCTTCACGCAGGAGGTCTTCTGGACCGACGCGCGAACGCACGCGGAACTGTTGGCGCTCGTCGCAGCCCAGCGGGCAGGTAGCGCCGTGCTGCCACGGTCGTGATCTCGCGAAAGCGGCGAGTGTGCCAGAGGTGAAATCGGGTAATCGGCCCCGCTTCGACCGCAGGAGGTCCGGAGGAGGCCATGCCCGCAAGGTGGACGCGACGACGACGCCGCGAGATGGTTCGCGATGGTGTCCTCGTCGCCTTCGGCATGGGAGTCGGAGCGGTCTGCTTCGCCGAGGCAGCCGATGTCACCGACCGTAAGCTTCCGCTGCGTGGTGGGGCCGCCGCCGCTGTCATAGCCGATCGGCCCGACCTGTTCGGCGTCGGACGGGTCCAGGTGACCTGGTCCGTCCCCACCACCGAGAAACTCGTCGCTCTCACCTTCGACGACGGTCCCCACCCCCGCTGGACCCCGATGGTGCTCGACATCCTGGACCGACACCGCGTGCCGGCCACCTTCTTCATGGTCGGCGAACAGGCACAGCGCCACGCCGACATCATCCGCCACCGTCGGATGAGCCAGCACGACGTCGGCAACCACACGTGGACCCACCGTGACCTCGCCCGTACCGACCCGGACGAGGCGTACGACGAACTCTTCCGCACCCACACCACGCTCACCGACGTCACCGGCCGCGAGCCCCGCTTTCTCCGGCCCCCGTACGGCCATCTCAGCGGCGGCGCGCTCGCCGCCGCGGCCCGCATGCGCTACGACATCGTTCTCTGGTCACAGCAGATGCGCGAACGTCAATTCCGAGGTGATCCGGCCGGCCAGGCCCGCCACATCGTCGACCGGGCGCAACCGGGCACCATCCTTCTCGCCCACGACGTCGGATCCGACGACCGTCTCGTCGCGCTCGACGGCCTACCAGACATGATCACGGGACTGCGTGCCAGAGGCTTCCGGTTCGTCACCGTGTCGGAGCTGCTGAAGCCCGAGCAATGACGTGGGCGAGCGTGCGTGGTCAGTCGAGGCAGAACTCGTTGCCCTCCGGGTCGGTCATCACGATGAAGCCGTTTTCGAACGGCGGCGCGGGCTCGACACGGCGTACGCGCGTGGCGCCCAACGCGACGAGCCGGTCACACTCGACCTCCAGCGCCGCCATCCGCTCTTCTCCCGCCAGCCCGGGAGCCGCCCGCACGTCGAGGTGTACGCGGTTCTTGGCGACCTTGTCCTCCGGCACCTGCTGGAAGAACAGCCGCGGGCCGTGCCCCTCCGGATCCTCGATGGCCGACTTCGTGTTGCGTTGCTCGGGTGGCACGCCGAGCCGGGCGAGGAAGTCGTCCCACGCGGCCAGCGGGTCGGCGCCGTCGGGCAGGTCGACTCCGGGCGGGCCGGGATGCACGTAGCCCAGCGTGTCCCGCCAGAAGGACGACAGCGCCTTCGGGTCGTGGGCGTCGAAGGTGACCTGGATGTGGCGGCTCATCGGGTTGCTCCCATCGGGTAATCGGTTTCGGTGACGGTCTCGGCGATGCGAGCCAGCCAGTGCAGAACGTTGGCTCGGGATTCCGGGCTCGCTCTGGGGTCGAGGATGCTGCCCAGAAACTCGGCGACGTCGTCAAGGTGCCGTCGGCTGCGGTAGTAGTTCAGCACGGTCGGGTCCGGTTCCGCCCGACCGGCATGAACATGAGAACGGCGACGTCCACGGCCCAGGCGGCGGACACCGCAGCCACCAGCGACCGCTCGTCGACGTCAGGCCTGTCGAGCACGTCTTGCGGCCCTGCGTTCCACGTCGGTCCGACGCACTCGCGAAACCATGACCCCAGCCTCTCATCGGGATCAACCCAATTACGGTACGAGGGCGGCCTTCGTGAGCGTGACGGTCTGCGCCGGCGTCGGTTCTCGCTACGCGACCACGGCGGGGGAGTGGTCAGCCTGTCTCGGGCGCAACAAGCTAGAAATATTAGCGCCATCGATGTTAACGTTCGCATGTGGTCGTCCACTAAGCGGCGCATCGGCTTGGCCGATACCTTGATGTGATCGCCAACATTGGCTGGGCTCGCGGCTCGGGCTCGGGGTTCCCTGGGTCGCCCGTCTGGTAACGGCGTCAATCATCTGACGTATCGAGGCGGTCGCGCTGCCTGCGGCGGCCCGATTTCGGATTTTGCGTGAGGACTTTCGACGCGGAGGCGTTGACGTTGCACGACCGCAACCCCTAACGTCTGATGTCTAACGCATGTGAGCTTCCATCACCCCCGCCGCCGCGTTTTGGAGGGATCGCCATGTCCCGTCCGCAGCTCACCCGTCGTACGCTGTTGACCGCCCTGGGTGCCGGTGGGGCCGCAGCCGCGGTCGGAGTCGGTGCCGGTGGCATCATCCGCCCGCTGCCCGCCCAGGCCGCCATCCCCGGCCCGTCCAGCTACTCGGAGAGCTGGGCCTCGGTGGGTCAGCACCCGGCCGCGGCCGAGTGGTTCCAGGACGCCAAGTTCGGCATCTACTTCCACTGGGGAGTGTTCTGCGTGCCGGCGTACGCCAACGAGTGGTACCCGCGCAACATGTACAACACCGGGTCGAGCGAGAACAACCACCACCGCAACACGTACGGCGACCCGTCAGTCTGGCCGTACCACAACTTCATCAACGGGGCGAACGACCGCTCGGGGCGGTTCGTGCAGTTCGCCCCGCGGCTGCGCTCGGCCGGCGGCAACTTCGACCCGAACGAGTGGGCACAGCTCTTCGTCGACGCGGGCGCGCGGTTCGCCGGGCCGGTGGCCGAGCACCACGACGGCTTCTCCATGTGGAACAGCCAGGTCAACGAGTGGAACTCGGTGGCCAGAGGCCCCCGGCTCGACCTGCTCCGGCTGCACACCGACGCGATCCGGTCGCGTGGTCTCAAGGTCATGGTCGCCATGCACCACGCCTTCAACTTCACCGGCTTCTACGGATGGGTGCCGCAGCAGTCCGACCCGAGCCTGCGCAGGCTCTACGGGCAACTGGGCACCGCCGCGCAGGAGCAGCTCTGGTTCGACAAGCTGCGGGAGGTCATCGACCAGGCCCAGCCGGACATCATCTGGCAGGACTTCGACCTGCCCCGGATCAGCGAGGCGCAGCGGCTGCGCTTCCTGGCGTACTACTACAACCGCGCCGTCGCCTGGGACAGAGAGGTCGTCGCGACCTACAAGGACGGTCTGGAGCGCGGCGGCGCGGTCTACGACTACGAGCGCGGCGGCCCCGCCGAACTGCGCGAGCCCTACTGGCTCACCGACGACAGCATCAGCAGTTCCAGCTGGTGCTACACCGTCGGGATCGGCTACTACTCGCTGAACCAGATGCTGCACTCGCTGATCGACCGGGTGAGCAAGAACGGCAACATGGTGCTCAACATCGCGCCGATGGCCGACGGCAGCATCCCGTCCGGGCAGCAGACGATTCTCCGCGGCATCGGCGACTACCTGCGGCGCTTCGGCGAGTCCATCTACGCCACCAGGGCCTGGAGCGTCCACGGTGAGGGGCCGACCAGGATGGGCGGCGGCTCGTTCGTGGCGCCGGCCGTCGGCACCGCGCGCGACATCCGGTTCACCCGCAGCAAGGACAACCGCGTGCTGTACGCGACGATCCTCGGTTGGCCGGGCAGCTCGGTCACCATCACCACGCTCGCGTCGAACCGGGTCGACCTCAGCTCCCTGGCCGGTGTGCAACTGCTCGACTCGACCGCCGGCAGCTACGTCAACCTGCCGAACCGCACCCAGGACGCCACCGGGCTGCGGATCACCATGCCGTCGGCCGGCGCGCCGTTCAGCGCGTCCGCGTACGTGGTGAAGCTGACCTTCAACGGGCCGATCCCGGCCCTCGGCGGCGGGCCCACCGTCTCGCCCCCGGCCAGCGTCTACGCCCACGTCGGTTACGACAGCGGCGTCAGCCTGTCGGTCGGCAGCTACACCGCGGCGCAGTTGCAGGCCGCTGGCATCGGGCTGCGGACCATCTCGTCGGTCCGGGTCACCGCCGGCCACCAGATCATCGGCTACGCGAACGACAACTTCTCCGGCACCAGTTGGACGTTCACCGCCGACAACAGCGACCTGCGTAACACCGGCAACAACGACGCCATCGCCTCGCTGCGGGTCACCTTCAACCCGGCCACGTACCAGCGGATCACGAACGTGACCAACGGACTGGTGCTGGACAGCGGCGGAAACGTCGCCTCCGGGTCGCAACTGAAGCAGTGGAGCTGGGACGGCAGTACCAACCTGCAGTGGCAGCTCGTCGATCTGGGCACCGGCTACCACCGGATCGTCAACCGGACCAACGGCATGGTCGTCGACGGCTTCGGCCAGACCAGCAACGGCGCGGCGGCCCAGCAGGCACCGTGGAACGGCAGCAACAACCAACAGTGGCAGATCACCGACCAGGGCAACCGGCGGTACCGGATCGCCAACCGGGCCACCGGCCTGGTGCTCGACGGCGGCGGTCAGGTCGCCTCCGGCTCGATGGTCAAGCAGTGGAACTGGGACGGAAGCACGAATCTGCTGTGGACCATCGCCGTCGTCTGAACGCATCGCACCTGTGTGTCCGGCACCTGCCGCCGCGATCCCTACGGATCGCGGCGGCGCGCGTCGGACGACTTCCCAGATATGGAGGAACGACGATGAATCGTAGGGCTCTGCTGAGCGTGGGGCTGACGGTGATGCTCGGCGCGTCACTCACCTTCGCGGCCGGTTGCGGCGACGGCACGACCAACGGGACCGGAACGGGCGGCTCCGAGCTGCTCGTCGGCGTCGACTACCCCCGCTCCGACACCGACTTCTGGAACTCCTACATCAAGTACGTCCCGCAGTTCGGCGACGAACTCGGTGTCGAACTCAAGACCACGAACTCGCAGAACGACATCGCCAACCTCATCTCCAACACGCAGACGTTCATCAGTCAGGGCGTCAAGGGCGTGGTGATGGCGCCGCAGGACACTGCCGCCATCGCGCCGACCCTGGCCCAGTTGGACAGCAAGAAAATCCCGGTGGTCACCATCGACACCCGGCCGGACACCGGCAACGTGTTCATGGTGGTACGCGCCGACAACCGCGCCTACGGCACGAAGGCGTGCCAGTTCCTCGGCACCAAGCTCGGTGGCAAGGGCAAGGTGGTCATGCTCCAGGGCGGCCTGGACTCGATCAACGGTCGGGACCGCACCGAGGCGTTCAACGAGTGCATGCAGAAGGAGTTCCCCGGCATCACCGTCTTCGGCGAGGCCACCGACTGGAAGGCGGACGTCGCGGCGTCGAAGCTGCAGACCCGGTTCGCCTCCGACCCGGACATCAAGGGCATCTACATGCAGTCGTCGTTCGCCCTGTCGGGGACCCTGCAGATCCTGAAGCAGCGGGGCCTCCAGGTGCCGCCGAGCGACCCCAAGCACGTCTTCGTGGTCTCCAACGACGGGATCCCCGAGGAGCTGAAGCTCATCGGTGAGGGGATGATCGACGCCACCGTCAGCCAGCCGGCCGACCTGTACGCCAAGCACGGACTGGAGTACGTCAAGGCGGCGATCGAGGGCAAGACGTTCCAGCCCGGCCCGACCGAGCACGGCAGCACCATCATCCAGGTGCGTGACGGCCTGCTGGAGGACCAGTTGCCGGCACCGCTGGTGACGCTGGACGGCGCGCCGATCGCGGGCGAGCCCACCCTGAAGTTCGACGACGCTTCCCTGTGGGGCAACGCGGCATGAGCGCCGCTTCGCAGGGCTCGACCGACGGGCTGGCCGACGTCGACCAGCCCGTCGTCGAGGCCGTGAACATCACCAAGCGGTTCGGGTCGACGCTGGCGCTGTCCGAGGCGGGCATCGTGGTCCGCCGCGGTGAGACGCACGCGCTGGTGGGACGCAACGGCGCCGGCAAGTCGACCCTGGTCAGCATCCTCACCGGGTTGCAGGGCGCCGATGCCGGCACGGTGACCTTCGACGGGCATCCGGCACCGCCGTTGGCCGACCGCGACGCCTGGCGCAAGCGGGTGGCCTGCGTCTACCAGAAGTCGACGATCATCGGCACCCTCACCGTGGCGGAGAACCTGTTCCTCAACCGGCATGCCCGTGGCCCGGCCGGGCTGATCCGCTGGCCGAGGCTGCGCCGCGAGGCGGAGCAGCTGCTGGCGGAGTGGTCGGTCGACGTCGACGTACGCCAGCCCGCCTCGACGCTGACGGTCGAGCAGCGGCAGTTCGTGGAGATCGCCCGAGCGCTCTCCTTCGGCGCCCGGTTCATCATCCTCGACGAGCCGACCGCCCAGCTCGACGGTGCCGGCATCAACCGCCTGTTCAACCGGATCCGGGATCTGCGGGCCCAGGGGGTGACGTTCCTGTTCATCAGCCACCACCTACAGGAGATCTACGAGATCTGCGACCAGGTGACGGTTTTCCGCGACGCCCGGCACATCGTCACCGCCCCGGTGGCGCAGCTGAGCCGCCCGGCGTTGGTGGCCGCGATGACCGGCGAGGACGTGATCATGCCCGAGGCCGACCGTCGCTCGTTGCCCGCCGACGCGCCGGTGCTGCTCTCCGTGCGCGACCTGGTCACCCCGTCAGGTGCCGAGCTGACGCTGCAGGCCAGGGCGGGCGAGGTGGTCGGCATCGCGGGCGGCGGGGGCAGCGGCAAGGTCGAGGCGGCCGAGGCGATCGTCGGCCTGACCCGACCGGCGGGCGGGACGGTCACCGTCGACGGCCGCGTGCTGCGTCCCGGTAGCGTGCCCGACGCCCTCGACGCCGGAGTGGGGCTGGTGCCGCAGGACCGGCACCGGGAGGGGCTGGTGCCGCTGCTGTCCATCGCCGAGAACGTCACGATGACCGTGCCGGGCCGCATCGGGCGGCGTGGCCTCATCTCGCCCGCCCGACGCGACGCCCTGGCCCGGGACACCATCGCCGACCTGACGATCAAGGCCGCCGGGCCGCACGTGCCGGTCTCCGACCTGTCCGGCGGAAACCAGCAGAAGGTGGTGATGGGCCGGGCGTTGGCCAGCAATCCGAAGCTGCTGGTCCTCATCACCCCGACCGCCGGCGTCGATGTGCGGTCCAAGCAGACCCTCCTCGGCGTGGTCGAGGAGGTACGCCGTCGCGGCACCACCGTGCTGGTCGTCTCCGACGAACTGGACGACCTGCGGATCTGTGACCGCGTACTGGTGATGTTCCAGGGGCGGGTCGTCCGCGAGATGGCCCACGGCTGGAGCGACAACGATCTGGTAGCCGCCATGGAAGGGGTGGATCTCCACCATGTCTGAGACGCTGTCCGCCACTGCGCGACCATCGGCGGCACCGCCACCGACACCACCGGGGGCGTCGTCGCGGAGCCTGGCCATCGCCCGGCTGCGTGACCTGGCGCTGGTGCCGGCGATCATCGCGGTCGCGATCGTCGGGTCGATCGTCAACCCGGTCTTCCTCAGCGCCGACAACATCATCAACGTGCTGCAGAGCATGTCGGAGATCGCCATCGTGGTTCTCGCCCAGACCATCGTGCTGATCACCGGCAAGATGGACCTGTCGCTGGAGTCCACTTTCGGTCTCGCGCCCGGCATCGCGGCCTGGTTGATCGTCGACCCCGCGCTGACCCGAGGGCTCGGTCTCGACCTGCTGCCGGACGCGTGGGCGGTGCCGATCGTGCTGCTCGTCGGCGCCCTCGTCGGCGCGTTCAACGGGCTGCTCATCGTCCGCTTCGGGCTCAACGGTTTCATCGTCACGCTGGGCATGCTCATCGTGCTGCGTGGGCTGCTCACCGGCATCTCCGGCGGCCAGACCTTCTTCGCGCTGCCGGAGTCGATGACCTACCTCGGCTCCGCCACCTGGTTCGGCGTGCCCGCCTCGATCTGGCTGTCGCTGCTGCTGTTCGCCGTCGGAGTCGTGGTGCTCGGCTACACCCGCGCCGGCCGGGCGCTGTACGCGATCGGCGGCAACGCCGACGCGGCTCGGGCGGCGGGAATCCGTACCGGCCGAGTGCTGTGGATCGCCCTGATCGTGGCCGGAATGCTCGCGGCGCTCGCCGGGCTGCTGATGAGCGGCCGGCTTGCGGCGGTGCCGGCGGCCCAGGGCAACGGCGCCATCTTCCAGGTCTTCGCGGCGGCGGTGATCGGCGGCGTCAGCCTCAACGGCGGCAAGGGCAGCGTCTTCGGCGCCTTCACCGGCGTGCTGCTGCTCTTCATGATCATCAACGTGTTGACCCTGGCCGGAGTGCCCGCGCAGTGGACGAACTTCCTCAACGGCACCGTCATCCTGGTGGCCCTGGTGGTCTCCCGCATCACCGGAGGCAAGGCACAGACATAGGCGGCCCCGGCCCGCCGGCCGGGTCATCGCGAGGCAGACAAACCAGGCCCACCTGTTCAACCCCTCAGGAGTTTTGGTGAGTGAGCGCATCTCGTCCGTAGAAACCATCGACGTACGCTTCCCCACGTCCCGGCATCGCGACGGATCGGACGCGATGAACCCGTTCCCCGACTACTCCGCCGCGTACGTCATCCTGCGCACCTCCGCCGGTGCCGAGGGCCACGGACTCGTCTTCACCGTGGGCCGTGGCACCGACCTGCAGGTCGCGGCCGTGCAGGCGCTCGCCCCGATGGTGGTCGGTCAGCGGGTCGACGAGCTGGTCGCCGACCCGGGGACGCTGGCCCGCCGGCTCGTCGGTGACAGCCAGATCCGCTGGCTGGGGCCGGAGAAGGGGGTCGTGCACATGGCCGCCGGTGGTCTCGTCAACGCGGTCTGGGATCTCGCCGCACGGCGGGCCGGCAAGCCGCTGTGGAAGCTGCTCGCCGACCTCACCCCGGAGCAGTTGGTCGCCCAGGTCGACTTCCGCTACCTGCGCGACGCGCTCACCGAGGACGAGGCGCTGGCGCTGCTGCGAGCCGCCGAAGGCGGGCGGGCGGAGCGCGAGCGGCGGCTGCGGGCCGAGGGCTATCCGGCGTACACCACGACCCCGGGCTGGCTGGGCTACGACGACGAGAAGCTGGCGCGGCTCTGCACGGAGGCGGTCGAGGCGGGATACGAGCTGATCAAGCTCAAGGTCGGCGGGAACCTGGCCGACGACGTACGCCGGATGGGCATTGCCCGGCAGGCGGTCGGGCCGGACGTCCGCATCGCGGTCGACGCGAACCAGATCTGGGGCGTGCCCGAGGCGATCCGCTGGATGCGTGAGCTGGCCCCGTTCGACCCGTACTGGATCGAGGAGCCGACCTCGCCGGACGACGTGCTCGGGCACGGCGCCGTGCGCAAGGCCCTCGCCCCGGTGAAGGTGGCCACCGGCGAGCACGTGCACAACCCGGTGATGTTCAAGCAGCTGCTCCAAGCCGACGCCGTCGACGTGGTGCAGATCGACGCCTGCCGGGTCGCCGGGGTCAACGAGAACCTGGCGATCCTGCTGCTGGCCGCGAAGTTCGGAGTGCCGGTCTGCCCGCACGCCGGCGGCGTGGGGCTGTGCGAGCTGGTGCAGCACCTGGCGATGTTCGACTTCGTCGCACTCACCGGCAGCATCGACGACCGGGCCATCGAGTACGTCGACCACTTGCACGAGCACTTCGCCGATCCGGTACGCATCAGCGGCGGACGGTATCTCGCGCCCAGCGCTCCCGGCATGAGCGCGGAGATCCTCCCCGCTTCCCTCGCCGAGTACCGTTTCCCGGACGGCCCGGCGTGGACGGACGCGCCGGCCATGGCGGGAGCGCCGACGGCATGATCATCGACGCGCACCACCATCTGTGGCGGCCCGAACGTGGCTACACCTGGCTGGCGGAACCCGGATTGGCCGCGATCCATCGGCCGTTCACCCCGGCGGATCTGATCGCCGAGCTCACCGCGACCGGTGTGCACGGCACGGTGCTGGTGGAGGGCGGCCGCTGCCATCCCGACGAGGCGGGCGAGTTTCTCGGCTACGCCGCCGACACCGCGCAGATCCTCGGGGTGGTGGCCTGGATCGACGTGGCGGCCGACGACGTGCCCGCCACCATCGCGCGTTACCGCCGGCTGCGCGGGGGCGAGTTGCTGGTCGGCCTGCGCTCACAGGTGCAGGGGGAGGCGGACCCGGACTACCTCGACCGGCCCGACGTGCGGCGGGGCCTCGCCGCCATCGCCGATGCCGGGCTCGTCTTCGACCTGGTGATCCGGGCCGACCAGCTACCGGCGGCGGCCCGGGCGGCGCGGGCGGTGCCGCAGCTCCGGTTCGTCCTCGACCATCTGGGCAAACCCCGCATCGACGAGGGCGAGGCGGGGCTGCGCCGGTGGCAGGGGCCCTTCGCCGCCCTGGCCGCGAACCCCAACGTCACCGGCAAGCTGTCCGGTCTCGTCACCGAGGCTGGGCCGGACTGGTCGCCGGACGATCTGCGTCCGTTCGTCGAGGCAGCGGTGCAGGAGTTCGGGCCGGATCGTCTGATGTTTGGCTCGGACTGGCCGGTCTGCCTGCTCAGATCGGACTATGCCGGAGTGCGTCGGGCGTTGGAGGCCGCCCTGCCGCCGCTGACGGCGTCGCAACGGCACGAGATCTTCGCCGGCACCGCGCTGCGCATCTACGAACTGGCCTGGCGGGGCACCCGCCCCGAGCTGGCCGGGCCGTCGACATGAGCCGCCGGCCGCTACCCGTCGGCCGTCTTGGCGGCGAGCACCGTACGCAGCCACGCCTCGGAGGTGTTGACATGGATCAGTGCGCTCGCCTGGGCGAGCAGTTGGTCGCGCGAGCGCAGGGCGAGGTAGATCGCGTGATGCTCGTCGATCGTCTTGTGTGCCGCGTTGCCCTCTATCAAGCCGCGCCACACCCGGGCCCGCAGCGTACGGCCGGACAGCCCGTCCAGCAGCGAGGTGAGAGTTTCGTTGCCGGTGGTGGAGATGACGGTGTGGTGGAAGGCGGTGTCGAACTGGATGAGCTTCTCGGCGTCGTCGGCCGCCGCCCGCATGTCCTCCAGGATCTGGCCGAGTTCGTCGAGGTCGGCGTCGGTCATCCGCAGCGCCGCCAGGCCGGTGGCCATCGGCTCCAGCAACCGGCGTACCTCCATCACCTCCAGGAGGGTGTCGTCGCGCAGCAGTTCGACCGCGACGCCGAGCCCTTGCAACAGCAGGCGGGGGGCGAGGCTGGTGACGTACGTGCCGTCGCCGCGCCGCACGTCGAGCACCCGGGCCGACTCGAGCACCTTGACCGCCTCCCGGACCCCGCTGCGCGACAGCCCCATCTGGGCGGCCAGTTGCGGCTCCGGTGGCAGCCGCGCGCCCGGGGGCAGCTCACCGCTCTGGATCATGCTGCGGATCTTCGCGATCGCGTCGTCGGTCAGTGCCATCCACGCCCCCTTCGGACCGGACCACCATGCGCCGTTGGCGCGGGCTCGCTGCCTGCGGCCGGTGCTGGCGGCCCTCACCACTATAGAGACATCGGACGTTTGCTGCGTTCGCCGGCGTGGTGGCAGCTGACCGACCCACCCGCCGGGCACCGGCCGGCCGCGACGCGCCGGATCTGGCACCTGATCGAGGAGGCAGCATGAACCGCAGCGCCCTGTACGTCGGCGAGCAGACCTTCGTCGTCGAGGAGACCGCACCGGTGCCGCCCGGCCCCGGCGAGGTACGTCTCGACGTCGCGTACACCGGC
The DNA here is from genome assembly GCF_016863555.1 of Micromonospora qiuiae. Taxonomy (GTDB): domain Bacteria; phylum Actinomycetota; class Actinomycetes; order Mycobacteriales; family Micromonosporaceae; genus Micromonospora; species Micromonospora qiuiae. Next base: position 30,773 of record NZ_BOPC01000081.1, read on the forward strand.
ATCTGCGGCACCGACCTGCACATCGCGCACGGCGCGATGGATCAGCGGGTCCGCGTACCGGCGGTGATCGGCCACGAGATGTCGGGCCGCGTCGCGGAGGTCGGCGCGGGCGTCGACGGCCACCGGGTGGGTGAGCCGGTGACCGTGCTGCCGTTGGACTGGTGCGGCCAGTGCCCCGCCTGCCGTGCCGGCCACACCCACATCTGTCATCGGCTCACCTTCGTCGGCATCGACTCGCCCGGATCGATGCAGCGCTCCTGGACGGTGCCGGCGCGGCTGCTGGTGCCGCTGCCCGAGGACCTGTCCCTGGCACACGCGGCACTGGTCGAACCGACCGCGGTGGCCGTGCACGACGTACGGCGCTCCCGGCTCCGGGGCGGCGAGCACGCCGTGGTCATCGGCGCCGGCCCGGTCGGCCTGCTCATCGGCACGGTCGCCCGGCAGACCGGCGCCGCGGTGACGGTGCTCGAACTCGATGCGCGCCGCCGCGCACTCGCCGCCGACCTCGGGCTCGCCACGGTGGACCCGGCGGCGGTCGACGCGACCCGGTACGTCCAGGAGGCCACCGGGGGAGCGGGCGCCGACGTGGTTTTCGAGGTGTCCGGCTCGGCCGCCGGTGTCCGTGCCGCCACCGACCTGCTCGCCGTACGTGGGCGGCTCGTCGTGGTGGCCATCCACCCCACTCCGCGCGAGGTGGACCTGCACCGGATCTTCTGGCGCGAGCTGGAGGTGATCGGGGTACGGGTCTACGACCGCGAGGACTACGCCGAAGCGGTCCGGCTGGTGCACGGTGGGCAGGTGCCCGCCGATCGGCTCATCACCCGGATCGTGCCGTTGGACGAGGTGGCGCAGGCGTTCCAGGCCCTCGCCGCCGGTGGTGACGTCAAGGTACTCGTCGACTGTGGAGGAAACGCGTGAATCCGTTCGACCTGACCGGCCGGCTGGCCGTGGTGACCGGCTGCCGGCGCGGCATCGGGCTGGCGATGGCCGAGGCGCTCGCGGCGGCCGGTGCGGACGTGATCGGCGTGAGCGCCGCGCTGGAGGAGACGGGCAGCGATGCGGCCGAGCGGGTCACCGCGCACGGTCGCTCGTTCGTGCCGTACCGGGCGGATCTGTCCGACCGCGCCGCTGTCCGGGCGCTCGCCGGGTGGCTCGGCCAGCGGGAGCGGCCGATCGACATCCTGGTCAACAACGCCGGCACGATCCGCCGTGCCCCGGCCGCTGAGCATGCCGACCCCGATTGGGACCACGTGCTGGAGGTCGACCTGTCGGCCCCGTTCGTGCTCGCCCGCGAGGTCGGCCGCCACATGATCCGACGTGGTACCGGAAAGATTATTTTCACCGCGTCGATGCTGAGTTTCCAGGGCGGTGTGAACGTTCCCGGTTACGCCGCCGCCAAGTCCGGGATCGCGGGGCTGACCCGCGCGCTGGCCAACGAGTGGGCACAGCACGGGGTCAACGTCAACGCGATCGCGCCCGGTTACATCAGTACGGACAACACTCGGGCGCTGCGGGACCAGCCGGAGCGGAACCGGGCGATCCTGGAGCGGATCCCGGCGGGGCGCTGGGGCCGCCCCGACGACCTCGCCGGGGTTACCGTCTTTCTTGCCTCCGACGCGGCCGCCTACGTGCACGGCGCCGTCATCCCGGTCGACGGTGGATGGCTGGCCCGCTGAGCGTCGTCCGTTCGGACACTCATTCACATTCAGGCTTGTGATGTTATCGATAACACGTTATGTTGCGATATGGGCGTAAATGGGAGCGTAGTCCGGGCCGTCGACAGAGGAGGGAGGGCAGCCGTGCGGCTGTCTGGCTCGGCGTGGTCCACGTCCCCTGCGTCACCGACAGCCGGCGTCGAGCCGGCCGCCACCGGTGCGGCGTCGGGAGCCCTCACGCCCGAGCGGGCCGCGGCGTTGCTCGTTCGCCAGGCCGGGGAAGCGTTCGTGCGTCCGGATCCGGGTGCCGTGCAGCGGCTCGTGCGGCTCTGCGGGCACCTACCACCCGTGGTCGGGCTCGCCGCCGCCCTCCTGCGGGCCGACTCGACCCGAACGGTCACCACTGTGGCGGACGATCTCGACAGTGCTCGGGACCGCTTCCCCGGCCTGACCGGGGAAGCGCTCGCCGTGGCCGCTGCCTTCGACCTGTCCTACCGCGACCTGCCCGTCAGCAGGCGGCGGCTGCTCCGCTACCTCGGCCTGCACCCGGGCCCGGATTTCGACGTGCCCGCAGCCGCCGCCCTGGGCAACCTGACCCTGCTGCACGCCCGGCGAAGCCTGGCGGACCTGCGCGAACGGCACCTGCTCATCGAGAGTGGCGCCCGTTACCGGTTTCCCGACCTCATCGCCGAGCACGTACACCGACTCGCCGTCGCGGAACCCGCCGTGGTCCGTGACGCCGCCCTCGGTCGGCTCCACGACCGCGACCGGCGTGCGCGCGCTCGTCGCGGGAAGGGCGAGAGCGCCGCGAATCGGCACTGACGTCGGCGACCCGGCCGGCTACATCAGATGTATACCTGTTCCGGCGGGCCGGTAATTCGCGCCAAGGCCGGTCGGCCCGATGGACCCGAGCTTGCTGGCAGATGCCGGCAAGCCGTCGCATCGTGTCGGACCACCACCAGCTCAGCGGGGTTTGGCCGACGTGGCCGAGGCCGATTGAATCGATCATTGCCTATCCCGTCGCGCGGCGGTAGCATTCGCGCAACACATCAGATGTCTGGCTGTTCTGAGTCTGCTGGCGATCAGTGGGGCTTCGGGCTTCGGGTGGCCGGATCGGTCACCACTTGGAGGATCGATGTCAGACATGACCCGACGGCAGGCACTCAAGATCGGCGCGGCGGGTGCGGGTGGCACCCTGCTGCCGCTGCCCTGGACCGCCACGGCCCAGGCGAACTCGGCGGCACCACCGCAGGTGCTGGCCGCCGGCGACCTGGCACTGTGGTACAACCAGGCCGCCGGCACCGACTGGCTGCGGGCGTTGCCGATCGGCAACGGCCGGCTCGGCGCCATGGTGTTCGGGAACGTCGACGCCGAGCGGCTGCAGCTCAATGAGGACACTGTCTGGGCCGGGGGCCCGCACGACCCGAGCAACCCCCGGGGCCTGGGTGCGCTGCCGGAGATCCGGCGGCTGGTCTTCGCGAACCAGTGGACCCAGGCACAAAACCTGATCAACCAGAACATGCTTGGCAACCCGGTCGGCCAACTGGCGTACCAGACCGTCGGCAACCTCCGGCTGACCTTCCCGACATCTGGCGGGGCGTCGCAGTACGAGCGGCAGTTGGATCTCACCACCGCGACCACCTCCGTGACGTACGTGATGAACGGGGTGCGGTACCAACGGGAGGTGTTCGCCAGCGCGCCGGACCAGGTCATCGCGATGCGCCTGACCGCCGACCGGACCGGTTCGATCTCCTTCACCGCCACGTTCGACAGCCCGCAGCGGACCACCGTCTCCAGCCCGGACGGCACCACGATCGCCCTCGACGGCGTTTCCGGCAACCAGGAGGGCGTGACCGGCGCGGTCCGCTTCCTCGCGCTGGCCAACGCCACCGTCAGCGGCGGCACCGTGAGCAGCTCCGGCGGCACGCTGCGGGTCAGCGGCGCCAACAGCGTGACGCTGCTGGTCTCGATCGGCTCGAGCTACGTCAACTACCGCAACGTCGGTGGCGACTACCAGGGCATCGCGCGACGACACCTCACCGCGGCCCGGGCCAGCAGCTACGACCAGCTGCGCGCCCGGCACGTCGCCGACTACCAGGCCCTGTTCGGGCGGGTCAGCCTCGACCTGGGCCGTACCTCGGCCGCGGACCAACCGACCGACGTGCGGATCAACCGA
>NZ_BOPC01000082.1 GCF_016863555.1 Micromonospora qiuiae
TCGGCATTTCCGTCCTCCGTCCCCAACGCCCAGCCACCGAGGTGCAGCCCAAAGGCCCGTGGACGCATCCGCTCAGGAATTCGCCACCAGCTCGACCTCGTACCCCTGCCCGTCGGCCAGGTAACCGGCGTAGGTGTCGGGCCCGCCGGCGTACGGATGGCGGTCGGGGAAGAGCAGTTCCCAGCCGTACGCCGGGGCCTGTTCGACCAGCCGGTCCACGGCAGCGGGTGAGCCGGCGTGGAAGGCCAGGTGGTTGAGGCTCAATTCACCGAGGAGCCATCCCCAGCTGCGCATTGCGGCGCTCAGGTCGGGTACCCAGAGTTCCACGTGGTGCAGCGCACCGACCGTCACCGGCCTCCGCCCGGCACCCATAGCACATCTCCGTCCGGATTTGCCGTTCTTGACAGGATAAAGAACAAATCCGAAAGCCGGTTGAGATACTTGGCCGGGAGCGTGCTGGTCCGGTCGGGGTCGTGTGCGACGAGGGCCCATGCCGAGCGCTCGGCGCGCCGGGCGGTCGTCCGCGCCACGTGCAGTAGCGCCGCGCCCGTGGTGCCGCCCGGAAGGATGAAGGAGTCGAGCTTGCTCAGGCGCCTGTTGTACTCGTCGCACCAGCCTTCGAGGCGCTCGACGTACTCCTCGGTGACCCGCAGCGGTGGATACTTCGGGTCCGGCTCGACCGGGGTGGACAGGTCGGCCCCGACGTCGAACAGGTCGTTCTGGATTTGCCCGAGCACCGCCCGTAGGTCGTCGCCGAGATGGCCCAGGGCGAGTGCCACGCCGAGCGCGGCGTTGCACTCGTCGACGTCGGCGTACGCGGCGATCCGTGGATCGGTCTTCGGCACCTGCTCGTTGTTGCTCAGCCTGGTCATGCCGGCATCGCCGGCCTTTGTGTAGATGCGCGTGAGGTGGACGGCCATGACGCACAGCCTACGGATACCGGACCTGACCATCCCGGCGCGACCGGGGGTAGGCCCCGGCCGGTCCGCCGGGATGGGCCCGGGTGACGCCGGTGATCCGGGGATCGCCGACGTCGACGTCATCCGGGTGTCCGGTGGGGCCCGGCTCGCCGGCACCGTGCACGTGGTGGGTGCGAAGAACTCGGCGTTGAAGCTGATGGCCGCTGCGCTGCTCGCCCCCGGCCGGAGCGTGATCACCAACGCGCCACGGATCACCGACATCGCCATCATGGGCGAGGTGCTGCGCCGGTTGGGCTGCGACGTACGGTTCGACGCGGACGACCCGATCGATCCGATGGTCGCGGGCGGCGGCGTGGCCCGGTCCCGATCGGTCAGCATCGACGTGCCCGAGCAGCCGGGCGTCGAGGCCGACTACGACCTGGTCCGCCGGCTGCGCGCGTCGATCTGCGTGCTCGGCCCGCTGCTGGCCCGGCGCGGTTACGTGCGAGTGGCCCACCCGGGCGGCGACGCGATCGGCTCGCGCGGGTTGGACATGCACGTCTCCGGGCTGACCCGGATGGGCGCCGACATCTGCGGCGAGCATGGTTTCGTGATCGCCTCCGCGCCCGACGGCCTGCACGGCGCGGAGATCACGTTGGATTTTCCCAGCGTCGGGGCGACCGAGAATCTGGTCATGGCGGCGGTGCTGGCCAACGGCACCACCGTGATCGATAACGCCGCCCGCGAGCCGGAGATCGTGGACATCTGCACCATGCTCCAGCGGATGGGTGCGCTGATCGAGGGCGAGGGCACCTCCACTATCAGGATCATCGGGGTACCCCGGCTCCAGCCGGTCCGGCATGCCACCGTGGGCGACCGGATCGTCGCCGGGACCTGGGCCTTCGGTGCGGCGATGACCCGCGGCGACGTCACCGTGACCGGCGTGGACCCGGCGTTTCTGGAGGTCGCGCTGGACAAGGTGGTCGCGGCCGGCGGGTTGGTGGAGACCCGGGCGGACGCCTTTCGGGTACGCATGGACGACCGACCGCGGGCGGTCGACGTGGTGACGCTGCCCTATCCCGGCTTCGCCACCGACCTGCTGCCGATGGCGATCGGGCTCGCCGCGCTCAGTGACGGCGCCTCACTGATCACCGAGAACATCTTCGACGGCCGGTTCATGTTCGCCAACGAGATGATGCGGCTGGGCGCGGACATCAAGACCGACGGGCATCACGCGGTGGTACGTGGTCGGGACCGGCTCTCCGGAGCACCGGTACGGGCCACCGACATCCGGGCCGGCGCCGGGCTGATCATCGCGGGGCTCTGCGCCGACGGGGTGACCGAGGTGTCCCACGTGCACCACGTCGACCGGGGCTATCCCGACTTCGTGGCGGATTTGCGGGCGCTCGGCATCGAGGTCGAACGGGCCACCATGCCCGAGGAACCCGACCTGTCCTTCTGAGCCGCCTCAGCCGACCGTCGGCGACGCAGTGCCGCCTCAGCCGTCGCGGCGGGTGGTCCAACGGAAGGTGGTGAGGCAGAGCACCAGGCCGATCACGCACCATGCGGCGAGGACCAGGGCGACCCGGGTCAGCTCGAACGAACCACCGGGCTCCTGGGCACCGAAGCTCTCCGGCAGGAAGACCGAGCGCAGCCCCTGGCACATCCACTTCAGCGGAAAGAACGCCGCCACCTGCTGCATCCAGTTCGGCAGGTTGGTGAAGACGAAGAAGACCCCGGAGATGAACTGGAGCACCAGCGCCACCGGCGTGACCACCGCCGAACCGCTGCGGGCGGTACGGGCCAATGACGAGATCGCGATCCCGCAGAGGGTGCAGGCGGTGATGCCCAGCGTGCTGACCCAGCCGAAGGTGAGCCAGGCGGTCGCCGTGCGCGGCAAATCGAGGTCGAACAGGGTGACCGAGACGGCGAGCAACATGGCGGTCATCACCACGCCGGTCACCAACACCATGATCACCTTGCCGGCGAACCACACCCACTTCGGCATCGGTGTGCCCCGGTATCGCTTGAGCACGCCGCGGTCCCGCTCGATGGGGATCCAGATGCCGAGATTCTGGAAGCTGACGGTCATCAGACCGGTGGCGATCATGCCGGTGACGAAGTACTGCGTGTAGCTCACCCCCGGGGCGATCTCGTCGTTGAAGATCGACGCGAAGATCAGCACCATGATGATCGGGAAGCCCAGGGTGAACACCACGGACTCCCGGCTGCGCAGGAACTGCCGGAGCTCGAGCCGCCCCTGCCGCAGGGCGAGCCTGGCCGGCCCGAGCCGACGGGCTGCGGGTGCGACGACCGGGGCCGTCGGCTTCGTCGTGGTGGTCATTGTTGTCCGATCATCCGCAGGTAGATGTCTTCCAGGGTGGGCCGGGTGACGGTCAGGCCCGGCACCTCGCCGCCGAAGCGCGCGGCCAGCTCCGCCACCAGCGCCGTCGGCGTCGCGCTCTCCGCGCTCTCGGCTTGACCCTCAGGCGTACGCCAGGAGACCGTGGCCAGTGCCTCCCGCCGCCGGCCCAGGCTGTCCGGCGCGGCGACCTCGATCAGTCGGCCGCCGGCGATCACGCCGACCCGGTCGGCGAGCGCCTCGGCCTCGTCCAGGTAGTGGGTGGTGAGCACGATGGTGGTGCCGGCGGCGGAGAGATCCCGGATCAGCTCCCAGAACTCACGCCGGGCCTCCGGGTCGAAGCCGGTGGTCGGCTCGTCGAGGAAGAGCAGCTCGGGGCGGCCGATGATGCCCAGCGCCACGTCGAGGCGCCGTTTCTGCCCGCCGGAGAGGGTGTGCGTTCGGGCCTGGGCCTTGCCGGCCAGACCGACCCGCTCGATCACCTTGTCCGGGTCGTCCCCGGCCGGGTAGAAGCCGGCGAAATGGCCGACCACCTCGGCGACGGTCAGCTCGTCGAACTCACCGGTCCCCTGGAGGACGATGCCGACCCGGCTCCGCCAGTCCGCCGCGAGGCTCTCCGAGGAGCCAGATCGCCCTGCGCCGAGGACCGACTCGGGGTCGGTGCCCAGGACCCGCACCTCGCCGGCGTCGCGCCGGCGGTAGCCCTCCAGGATCTCCACCGTGGTGGTCTTGCCCGCGCCGTTCGGCCCGAGCAGGGCGAACACCTCGCCTCGGTGGACGTCCAGGTCCAGGCCGGCCACCGCGACGTTGTCGCCGTACGCCTTGCGCAGCCCCCGGACCCGGATCGCGACGTCGTCACTCATGCCGTCAAGTGTGCGCCCCACCAGCACCAACCCTCCGAGGGGGTGTAAGGAAGGGCACCTTATTAACGCCTCGTGTATAGGAAGGGCCCCTTCTTAACAACGCGTCCACGGGCGCGTCAGGCAACAACGCGCCCACGGGTGGCTCAGTCGCTGAGGACCTCGGAGAGCAGGGCCGGCTCGAGACCGCGCTCGGCCAGTCCGGCCAGGATGTGCGGCAGGGCCTCGTCGGTCATCGGCGCGTTGGCCTCCGTCACGTGCAGGACGACCACCGAGCCGGGGCGCACCTTGTCCAGTACGGCCCGCACGATCGGCCGCCAGGCGGTCGCGAACGGATCGCCGCTCACCACGTCGCCGTCGACGACCGTGAGACCGAGCGGGGCCAGTTCGGCCAGCGCGACCCGATCGTGGCAGAGGCCGGGGAAGCGGAAGTACCGGGTCTGCCGTCCGCCGTACGCGCTCACGATGTCGAAGGTGTCGGCCACGTCGGCGGTCATCTTCCGCCGCTCGATGCGGGGCAGGCCGTAGCAGTCCGCCGTGAAGGCCAGGTGCCCGTAGGTGTGGTTGGCCAACTCGAAGCGGGGATTGGCGGCGAGCCGGCGGGTCACATCCGGGTACTGCTCGACCCACTTGCCGGTCAGGAAGAAGGTGGCGGGTACCCCTTCCCGCTCCAGCAGGTCGATGATCTTGAGATTGGCGTACGACCGCACGGCGCCGCTGCGCAGTTGGTACCGCATGGCGTCGGTCATGTCCGCGTCGAAGGTGAGCGCGACCTTGTTGCCGGTGCGCGGACCGTTGTCCAGCACGGGCGGCAGGGTCCCCGGCCGGGTCGCGCCGGGCAGGATGTCGGCCTGCGGTGGCGGGCTCGCCGTGCCCGTCGGCGCCGGGCCCTCTGGCTTCTGGTCTGCGTCGGCGATCGCCGCCGCGGCCCGGTCCGTGGTGGACGGTTCGACGAAGGCGCCGCCGCCTTCCGGCTGCCGGAGTGGATTCGCGACGGCCAGCAGGACCACCGCACCGACCACGGCGGCGAGGGTGGCGATGAGCGGAACGCGGGAGATTTTCACGGGCACCGCGGGATCATCTCAACTGCGCCGGTTGGATGGTGCGCCAGGCCGATCGGCGTACGTGGATCAGACCCGAAAGCCGGCCTCCCGGGCGGCCCGGCGCTCCCTGCGGCGGTCCGCGCGACGCCTGAGGAACCAGGGCAGGAAAAGGACGAACCCGGCCAGGAACGCCAGCACCAGCACCGGCAGGATGATCGCGACGAGCGACATCAGCACGCTGGTGGCGTCCTCGGCGGTGCTCGCCACCGGGGCCCCGAACCCGGCCGTGGTCGCGTTGATCACCGGGCGGGCGGCGGATTTGAGCAAATGTACGCCAAGCGCGATGAGCACCCCGACCAGCACCGGGAGCCACTGGCCGGTGCTGGAGAAGAAGCTGTCCGGGTCGCTCACCGTCACCGTGTCGGCGGCCGAACCCGCGCCGAACGCCAAGCCGCCGGCGGTCGGGCGGACCACCGTCTGCACCACGTCGTTGACGTGGTCGACCACCGGCACCTTGTCGGCGACGACTTCGACCGCGAGCAGCACCGCGAGGATGCCCAACACCCACTCGTTACCCAGCCACTGCCAGCCGCCGGGCAGGTCGATCACACTGGTGTAGCGGGCCAGCAGACCCGTCACCAGCAGCGGGATGTACGCGTTCAGCCCCGCCGAGGCGGCGAGGCCGGTACCGGTGAGCAATTCGAACACCATCTCAGCATCGCACCAGCACGCCAGTGGCGCTCGATGGCGATACCCGACGGCTCGGCTACCCTCGTCGCGTGCGGTTGGTGATTGCGAAGTGCTCGGTGGACTACGTCGGACGGCTCTCGGCCCATCTGCCGTTGGCCACCCGGCTGCTGATGGTGAAGGCGGACGGGTCGGTGTCGATCCACGCCGACGACCGGGCCTACAAGCCGTTGAACTGGATGAGCCCGCCATGCCGGCTGGAGGAGGCGCCCGGCGTCTGGCGGGTGGTCAACAAGGCCGGCGAGGAATTGCGGATCACCCTGGAGGAGATCTTCCAGGACACCTCGTACGATCTGGGTGTCGATCCCGGGCTGCGCAAGGACGGCGTGGAAGCGCACCTCCAGGAACTGCTGGCGGCCAGCCCGGAGACGCTGGGCGAGGGGTTCACCCTCATCCGACGCGAGTACATGACCGCCATCGGCCCGGTCGACCTGCTCTGTCGGGACGCCAACCAGGGCACGGTCGCGGTCGAGGTGAAGCGCCGTGGCGAGATCGACGGCGTGGAGCAGCTCACCCGCTACCTCGAACTGCTCAACCGGGATCCGCTGCTCGCCCCGGTCGCCGGGGTCTTCGCCGCGCAGGAGATCAAGCCGCAGGCCCGGGTGCTCGCCACGGACCGTGGCATCCGCTGTGTGGTGCTGGACTACGACCGGCTACGCGGCATCGAGCGCGACGAACTGACCCTCTTCTAGGTCCACCAGCCGGCCTCCGGGCGTGGCACGGGGCGGCGTCACCTGCCGTACAGCATCTTGACTGCCTTCACCAGGCGCGCGACGTCGGCGGGGGTCCGCTCGAACGTGGTCGAGGGGAGCAGCGACCGGGCGCGGCGGCGAGTCACCGCCTTCGCGCGAGCGAACTCGCGTAGCCCGTCCGCGCCGTGGATGCGGCCGAAGCCCGACTCGCCGACCCCGCCGAACGGAAGGGTGGACATTCCGGCGAAGGTGAGGGTCGAGTTGACCGAGGCCATCCCGGAGCGCAGCCGCCGCGCGATGGTCGCCGCCCGACGCCGGCCGAAGACCGAGCCACCGAGGCCGTACGGCAGGGCGTTGGCGCGGGCGACGGCCTCGTCCGCGTCGCGGACCCGGTTCACCGTCAGGGTGGGGCCGAAGGTCTCCTCGCGGACCGCGACGGAATCCTCGGGCACGTCCACCAGCACGGTGGGGTGCGCGTACGGCGGTTGCACGGCATCTGGCCCGCCGAGCGCCGCACGACCGCCCCGGGCCAGGGCGTCGGAGATGTGCCGGCGGATGACGTCGAGTTGACTCGGCATGGTGATCGGGCCGATGTCCGCGTCCTCCGGGCCCACGGTGAGCCGCCCGGCGCGCTGGACGACCTTGTCGACGAAGGCGTCGAACACCGGCTCCACGGCGTAGACCCGCTCGATGCCGATGCAGGTCTGGCCGGCGTTGGTCATCGCGCCCCAGACGCACGCCTCGGCTGCGGCGTCCAGGTCGGCGTCGGCGTCGACGATCATCGCGTCCTTGCCGCCGGCCTCGACGAGCACCGGGGTCAGTGACTCGGCGCAGGCCGCCATCACCTTCCGCGCGGTCGCCGCCGAACCGGTGAAGGCGAGCTTGTCGACGCCGGCACGGCACAGTGCCGCGCCGACGTCGCCGAGCCCGTGCACCGCGGTGAACACCGGCTGCTCGGGCACCACCTCGGCGAAGGTGTCGACCAGCCACTGCCCGACGACCGGGGTGTACTCGCTGGGCTTGAAGACCACCGCGTTGCCGGCGGCCAGCGCGTACGCGACGGAGCCGATGGGGGTGAAGACGGGGTAGTTCCAGGGACCGATGACGCCGACCACCCCGTACGGCTGATACTCCAGGTGGGCCGAGAACTCGGCCAGCACGAGCCGGGAGCGCATCCGGCGGGCACCGAGCACCCGACGTGCGTTGCGGGTCGCCCAGTCGATGTGCTCCACGGCGATCACGATCTCGACCAGCGCGTCGGGGACCGGTTTGCCGCCCTCGACGTGCACCAGCTCCGCGAGCTGTTCCATCCGCTGGGCGAGCAGCCGTCGCCAGCGCAGCAGCCGTTCGCGTCGCCCGGTGAAGCCGAGCCCCGCCCACCAGTGGCCCGCGTCGCGGGCCTGCTCCACGGCGCGTACGACATCCGCCGTGCCGGCCACCGGGACACGCCCCACCTCGCTGCCCGTCGCCGGGCTGGTCGAGACCAGATGGTCGCCCTCGATCACCGCGGTGCCGGGGATCCGCACAGCATTCATGGCGGAAGTTTAGACCCGGTTCCTACCGGTGGGTAGGGATGCCGGACGGGGTTCGATCGCCGCAAGGTTCGAGCGCAAAGTACCCGCCCGGTCACTCATGGGTGACCGGGCGGCGGTGCAGGTGGCCATATGGTGATGGCAAGCTGACGCAGGGTGATCGCTTGTGGTTGGGGGCTGACTGTCCATGGAGGATGATCCACAACTGTTGCCGCTGCTTACGGTGGCGAGCGGCCCGATGCGCGGGGTCGGGTTCCGGCTGCCTCGGCAGCCGCAGGTGATCGGCCGGGACCCGGCGGTCGACATCGTCGTGTACGACCCGCACCTGAGCCGGCGGCACGCTGAGATCCGGCTGGCCGACGAAGGGGTGTCCCTGACGGACCTCGGCTCCACGAACGGCACCTGGGTGAACGGCGGCAGGACCAACGGGATGATCCGACTCGCCGACGGCGACGTGATCCGGCTCGGCCGCACCGAGCTGCGCTTTCATGACCCAGGGGTGGCGCGTACCGATCCGGTGGGGTTGAGTTTCGGCGCGGCGCGGCAGGACCGACGGCAGGCGCTGATGCTGCAGCCTCTGGCGCTCGAGCCGACCGGTGAAATAGGCCACCGCGCCTCGACAACCGGGTGCCACGTGGCAGACTCGCGCGCAAGACCTTAGCGGCCGTTCAATTCCGGTCGGTGCGAAGTGGGCAGGGGAGGCCGGTCGTGGCGCGTGAGTTCACCAGCGTGGGTGTGGTGGGGCTGGGCACCATGGGTGCCGGCATCGTCGAGGTCTTCGCCCGCAACGGCATCGACGTGGTCGCCGTGGAGATTTCCGAGGCCGCCCTGGAGCGCGGGCGGGCACACCTGACCGGCTCCACGGACCGGGCAGTGGCCAGGGGCAAGCTCGCCGCGGCGGACCGGGACGCGCTACTGGGCCGGGTCACCTTCGCCGTCGGGCTGGACGCGCTGCGCACGGTGGACCTGGTGATCGAGGCGGTGCCCGAGCGCCTCGACCTCAAGCAGCGGATCTTCGCCGAGCTGGACCGGGTCTGCCGTCCGGACGCCATCCTCGCCACCAACACCTCGTCGCTGAGCGTCACCGAGCTCGCCGTGGCCACCGCTCGGCCTGATCAGGTCATCGGGCTGCACTTCTTCAATCCCGCGCCGGTGATGAAGCTGGTCGAGGTTGTGCGTACGGTGGTCACCTCCGCCGACGTGGTGGCCGATGCGGAGGCGCTCTGCGGTCGCCTCGGCAAGGTCGACGTGACCATCAACGACCGGGCCGGTTTCATCGCCAACGCTCTGCTGTTCGGCTACCTCAACCATGCGGTCGGCATGTTCGAGACCGGGTACGCCACCCGCGAGGACATCGACGCGGCGATGAAGCTCGGCTGCGGGCTGCCGATGGGCCCGCTCGCCCTGCTGGACCTGATCGGCCTGGACACCGCGTACGAGATTTTGAACACCATGTACCGGCGTGGCGGGCGGGACCGCCGGCACGCCCCGGTGCCGCTGCTGCGGCAGATGGTGACCGCGGGACTGCTCGGTCGAAAATCGGGCCGGGGCTTCTACACCTACGAGCGACCCGGCTCGTCGAAGGTCGTACCGGACGAGCACACGCCGGGCCCGGCGGAGCCGTCGGCGACCGACGGGGCGCGCGGGATCGCGAAGGTGGGCGTGGTCGGCGCCGGCGCGACGGCCGCCGGCCTGATCGAGGTCTTCGCCAGGGCCGGGTACGAGGTCGTCTCGGTCGACCCGAACACCGGGCAGTCCTGGCCCGCGACGCTGGAGCAGTTGGCCGACGTCGACCTGGTGATCGAGGCGGTCGCCGAGGAGTTGGACGCCAAGAAGGCGCTCTTCGCCAGCCTGGACAAGATCTGCAAGCCCGGCGTCGTGCTGGCCACCACGACCTCGTCGCTGCCGGTGATCGAGTTGGCGATGGCCACCGGACGCCCGGCCGACGTGGTGGGCTTGCACTTCTTCGACCCGGCGGTGCCACTGGTGGAGATCGTCCGGACGATCCGCACCTCACCGCAGACCACCGTCCTGGCTCGGGCCGTCTGTGCCGCGCTCGGCAAGACCGGCGTGATCTGCGGGGACCGGGCAGGATTCATCGTCAACGCGCTGCTGTTCCCGTACCTGAACGACGCGGTGCGGATGTTGGAGGCGAACTACTCCACCGTCGACGACATCGACCACGCGATGAAGCTCGGCTGCGGCTACCCGGTGGGCCCGTTCGAGCTGCTCGACACGGTCGGCCTGGACGTGGCGCTGGCCATCCAGCGGAGCCTCTACCGTCAGTTGCGCGAACCCGGCCTCGCTCCCGTGCCGCTACTCGAGCAGATGGTCACCGCCGGCTCCCACAGCTTCCGCTGAGGTGTAAGGAAGGGCACCTTATTAACGCCTGCGGTAGAGGAAGGGCCCCCTATTAACACCGGACCCGAGTTCCGTGGCAGACGGCGATCACGCCGGAGCCCGTGCCGGGCCGACGCCGCGTCGGTCGTACGCTGGGTGACGTGAGCCCTCGTCGTAACCGCCGCCATCGCGAGGACGCCGAACGCCTGGATGTCGAACGGGCCCGGCACGGCGTCGCCGCGGTGCAGCACTGGCGGGACGGCGACTGGCAGGTACGCGGGATCAGCGGCGGCGCGTCGGTGAAGACGTACCGCTGTCCGGGGTGTGACCAGGAGATCCGCCCCGGCGTGGCGCACGTGGTGGCGTGGCCTGCCGACGGCCGGGGCGACCTCACCGATCGGCGGCACTGGCACAGCGGGTGCTGGCGGGCCCGCGAACGGCGTGGCCCGATCATCCAGCGCGGTCGTGGCCCGCGCCACAGCTGATCCTCACCGCTGCGGGCCGCGCACAGCGGTGCCGCGGCGGTGCGGTGCGGCGGCGGTGTGCGCAGCGGTGCGGTGTCGCGGCGGTGCGGCGCGGGGGCCGTGTGGCGGCGGTGCGGCGCGGCGGCGGTGTGGCGGCGTTAAAAGGGGGCCCTTCCTCTACCGTAGGCGTTAATAAGGTGCCCTTCCTTACACATCGGCCGGCTTGGTGGGCGGCGCGGCTCGGGGTGCGGGAAACTGGTGGGGTGAGCAAGAGCATCCGCGCGTCGTCGATCCTGCCCGGTCACCGGGAGGACATCGAGCTGCACACCGCGGACGGTCTGCGCCTGGTCGGCGAGTTGGCCCGCCCGGTCGACCGTGAGCCGGCCGCTACCCTGGTCTGCCTGCACCCGCTGCCCACTCACGGCGGCATGATGGACAGCCACGTGTTCCGGAAGGCAGCCTGGCGGTTGCCCGCACTGGCCGACGTGGCCGTGCTCCGATTCAACACCCGGGGCACCAGCAGCGTGCGTGGCACCAGCGAGGGAGCGTTCGACTCTGCCGTCGGCGAGCGCTTCGACGTGGCCGCCGCCATCGAGTACGCCGAGTTCCACGAGCTGCCCGACGTCTGGCTGCTCGGCTGGTCGTTCGGCACCGACCTGGTGCTCAAGTACGGCTGTGACCCGGCGGTGATCGGGGCGATCCTGCTCTCCCCGCCGCTGCGCTTCGCCGAGCCGACCGACCTGGCCACCTGGGCCGAATCAGGCAAGCCGCTGACCGCGTTGGTGCCGGAGTTCGACGACTACCTACGCCCGGAGCAGGCGCGCGAGCGGTTCGCCGCGGTGCCGCAGGCCGAGGTGGTCGGGGTGCCGGGCGCGAAGCACCTCTGGGTGGGCGACGCCGAAACCGTGCTGGACGAAGTGGTGCGGCGGGTCAACCCGGCGGTGCCGGTGCCGCTGCCCACCACCTGGGACGGCCCGATGGAGACCGGCGACGCCAGCGCCTACGCCGACCGCACCGTAGCCGCCTTCGCCGACGTCCCGGTCTCGGGCCCGCAGCAACGCCGGGCCGAGTAGTCGCCTCCTGGTCGCCGCCGCCGTCTGATCGCCGCCTCTTGGTCGCCACCGCCTCAGCGGGCGTCCTGACGGGGGACCACCACCTCACGCAGGATGAGCTGCACGGCGGCCACGGTCGGGATGGCGATCAGGGCGCCGATCACCCCCAGCAGGGAGACGCCGAGCAACGCGGCGACCAGCGCGGCCACCTCGTTGACCTGCACCGATCGGCGCATGATCTTGGGATAGATGAGGTAGTTCTCGATCTGCTGGTAGACCACGAAGAAGACCACGCAGGCGATGCCGATGGACGGGCTGGTGGCGAAGCCGACCAGGCTGACGATCACCGCACCGAGCGTCGCGCCGATCTGCGGAATGAGGTCGGTCACCGCGACCACCACCGCCAGCGCGAACGGGTACGGCAGGCCGACGGCCAGCGCGAAGACGAACGCGACCGCGCCGGCCAGCACCGCGATGGTCAGCGCCCCCACCATGTACGCCCCGACCTTGGCGAGGATCTCGTCGCCGATCAACTGCACCCGCTCGCGTCGCGACCGGGGCACCAGCGCATATCCGAGGTCACGCATCCGGTCGAAGTAGACCAGGAAGTAGATGGTCAGCACCAGTACGGTCAGCACCCGGAACACCGTGCCGAACAGCAGTTGTGCGCCGCCGAGCACGCCGCCCAGCGCCCGGCCGACCACGTCCGGGTTGGCCGCTTCCTGGGCTCGGCGCATCAGATCGAAGCGTACGACCAGGTCGTTGACGGTCTCGTTGCGCTGCAGCGCCTCAAGGTAGCTCGGCAGTTGCTCGATGAACTGCCCGGTCTGGGTCACGATCGGCGGCACCAGGGCCAGCACGCCAGCGCCGAGCAGCGCCAGCACGGTCAGCGCGACGACCGCCACGGCCAGCCCGCGCGGCAGACCCCAGGACCGCAGCCGGACCACCGCCGGGTGCAGGCCCACCGCGAGGAACAGCGCGATGACTACCAGGACCAGGATCCCGGCCGCGTTACGCAGGCCCAGATAGACGGCGTACGCGGACAGCACGCCGAGCGCCCCGGTGAACCCGACCAGAAAACTGTTGCGCCGTAACGGCCGCCCCGGCGTACCGAATCGTCCCCCGTCCCCGCCCACCGCCCGTTGACCGGGCACGGACATCGGATGCGCCGGCGCGGACGCCGACTCTGCCGATGCGGGTGCCGGGTGTCCTGGCGGGAGTGCCGGCTCTGTCGATGCGGCTGCCGTGTGTGCCGATTGCGCCGGCGCGGGTGCCGAGGCTTTGTCGGATGCGGTCGAGGGCATCGCTGCCGGCCCGTCGTCGGATTCCGCTGCCTTCGTTGCGGGGCGCCCGGCCGTGGGCTGTCCGGGCGTGGGTTGCCTCGCATCGTCCTGCCGCATTCGGCTTCTCCGCTCGCTTTCGGAGTTCAGTGTCGCTTGATCCTGGCGACGAAGCAGTGCCAGCTCTGTGGAGTGAACGTCAGCACCGGGCCCTGCCGGTCCTTGCTGTCGCGGACGGCAACCATGCCGGCCAGATTATCGGCCACCTCAACGCAGTTGGTGTGCGCGCTGCGGATCGCGGTGCGCCACCTCGCGCCGCTCAACTCCATGACTTCGCCACCTCCTTGAGGAGTTCGATCGACTGCTGGCGGGAGAGCGCTTCGTTGCGCACTGTCTCCCACCGTGCCAGCAGGGTAGCCAGTTCCGTCTCCCCGTCGATCGGCGTGGCAGTCAGTTGAGTCTCCATCGTTGCCACCCAGCCGCCGTCGATGCCCCTGACCAGTGAGAACGGCCCGAAAAGGCCGATGTGCAGTCCGGCACTGAGCGGAATGACGTGCACACTGACGTTTGGGCGCTCGGCGCAGGCGATCAGGTGCTTGACCTGGTCGATCATGAGTGCCCGAAAGCTTTCGGCGTGCCGATGCAGGATGGCCTCGTCGATGACCGCGATGAGCTGAGGCGGATCGGGCTGGTTGAGGATGGCCTGCCGGTCCAGCCGTGCTGCGACGCGCTGCTCCACATCCTCGTCGCTGAGCAGGTCGTCGCAGCGGATCACCGCGCGGACGTATCCCTCGCTCTGTAGCAGACCTGGGATGAGCGTCGGCTCGAACACCCGGAGCTGCCGGGCCATGTGTTGGATATCCAGCCAGGGCAGGAGCGATGCGGGCTGGCCCTCGCGCTCGGCGATGCGTAGCAGCGACACCAGCAGACCACCGGAGCCGAGCGCCTCGTCGGTGCGGGCCAGGAACGGCCGGTCGTACGGCCGGCTGCCGGTCTCGACGGCGGAAACCATCGACGCCGAGTAGTGCACCAGCTTGCCGAACTCCTCCTGGCTGAGCCCGGCGGCCACGCGTAGCCGGCGCAACTGTGCCCGGATCAGATCCGCCGTCGATTCCTGCACAGTGCCTCCACAGTTGTCGGCCGAAAATCACTCGGCATTCTCCGGCGGCGCATCGGTTACGCAGCGGCGCTACGGCCAGCCTCGATGCCTTCCGAGAGTAGTGGTGCGATCACCAGACTGTCAGCCATGCCGGGCCGGTCCGCCGCCGGGGAGGGCGCGGACGGGTTCAGGCCGGGGCCGCCTTGTCTTTCCCCGAGGGGCGGCCCCATCCAGCCGATCTGGGTGCACTTGTTGCCGCCCGAACGACAACAGGTGCACCCAGAGGTTCCCAACGGAGGACGACGTGAGTAGTGAGTGGACGTCAGCGGGGCCCGCACCGGACATGATCAGCAGTAGGCTGCCGACGCCAGGCCGTGGCCCCCATCCCGAGCGCCCCCGCGCCGTCGGCGGCCGTGTGCCGCACACTCCGCTCCGGCCGACCTGGTGCTGCCGCTCGGACGGGCAGCCCTGGCCGTGCGGCGAGGCACGGTTGCTGCTGCGGCTGGAGTACGACGGCAACAACGTCGGCCTGACCATCTACCTCGCCGGCATGATGTACGAAGCGATGCGCGACCTCTATCACCTCAACCCGCACGACGGCCCGGAGCCCAGCGCGTTGTTCGACCGGTTCGTCACCTGGGGCATCTCCCGCCGTAGACCGGCCGTCGCGCCGTAGATCGGCCGTCGACCACCCGGGACCCGCCGTGACCCGTTCCGAGGGCCACTTTCAGCGGTCGCGCCAGGATCAGTCGGAGGTGACCTTGCTCGGCTTGGCGCTGCGCTCGTCGGTGGTCGGTTTGGTGGGGCGCTTGCCGTTCTCGCCGGTGCTGGTGATCTTCGTCGGGGTGGCGCCTCGGCCGCCCTCACCCGGTACGGCCGCCACCGTCGGCTCGCCCTCCACCCCCGCGCTCGCGGCAGCACCGTCAACGGTGGTCGGCGTGGCGGTCGATGTCGTCGCCGGTGGATCCTCGACGGTGGTGACCGGCTCCGCGGCCGGCTTCGTCGCCGGTACGCCGTCGTCCGTGCCGGTTGTGGTGTCGTCGGCGAGGGTTCCGGCGGGGACGGTGACGCCGCCGTCCGCGGCGGGTGCGGTGCCGGCGGGGACGATGCCGCCGTCGTCTGCGGCGGGTGCGGTGCCGGCGGTGGAGGTGCCGGCGGGGGCGGCGACCGCATCGCCTGTGCCGGGCAGCCGGCCGTTGGCCGTGGCCTCGACGGTGATCGCGGCGGCACCGGCCAGACCGGGGGACACCGGCGTGCCCGAGCCGGCGGGGGCGGGCGAGGTCGGGCCGTCCGGTGCCGAGGCCGCCTCTAGGCGCAGGTCAAGCAGCTTGCGCTGCAACTCGTCGGACTCCTGCCGGGACTTCCAGGTCTCCTGACGCAGGTCGGCGAGCTGCTGCTGGGCCTTGGCGATCTCCAGCATCACCTGGGCGAGCTGCTGGCGGCTGGCCGCCGCCTCCTGCTGCGTAGCCGCCAGGTGCTGCTGAGTGGTGGCGAGGTGCTGCTGCGTGGTGGCCGCGTACTCCTCGAACTGACGGCGGGAGGAGGCGACGTACTCCTCGGCCTCTCGACGGGTGCGGGTGGCGTGCTCGTCCGCCTCGCGGCGCGTGGTCGTCGCGTACTCCTCGGCCTCGTGCCGGAGGTTCGTCGCGTACTCCTCGGCCTCGCGGCGCTGGGCGGCCGTCTCGGTCTCGGCCTGGCGCAGCAGCTCGCCGGCCTGCTTTTCGGCCTGCGCGCGGAGCCTGGTGGCCTCCTGCTCGGCGGCTTGGCGGACCTGGTCGGCGCTCTGCTCGATCTCGTTCTTTCGCGCGGTGTAATCCGCCTCCAGCTCCGCCCGGCGCGCCTCGAAACCGGACTCCAGCTCAGCGGTGCGGGAGCGGATGTGCTCGTCGAGTTCTGCGGTCCGGGTGGTGATCAGCTGGTTCAGCTCGGCGTTACGGGCTTTGTACTGCTTCTCCAGTTCGTCCCGGCGGCTGGTGAACTCGCGCTCGGCGGTCGCCTTACGCTCGGCGAGTTCCCGGTCAGCCGCCTCGCGTCGGCCGTTGACCTCCTTCTCCACCCCGGCTCGCCAGGCACCCAACTCCTGCTGCGCCTGCGACCGCGCGTTCTGCACGTACGCCTCGGTCTCGCTGCGCATGCGCTGGGCGTACGCCTCGGTCTCGGCGCGGGTGCGCTTGGCCGCCTCAGCGGCCTGGAGGGTCAGCCGCTCCGACTCCTGGCGGGCCTTGTTGCGGGCTGCCCGCCCTGCCTCGGCGGCGTCGTCGATGATCTGCTTGGCCTCCTGGCGTGCCTTGGCGTGGGTGGCGCGCCCGGCCTCGGTGGCCTGGTCGATTAGGCGCTTGGCCTCCTGCTGGGCCTTGGCGTGCACCTCCTTGGCGGCCTCGCGCAGCTGGGTCGCCTCCTGCTGGGCGGTGGCCTGCGCCTCGCGAGCCGCCTCGCGCAGCTTGTTGGCCTCCTGCTGGGCCCGGGCGTGGATCTCCTTGGCGGTGTCCCGAAGCTGCGTGGCCTCCTGCTCGGCCCGGGCCAGCGCATCCTGGGCGGTCTTGCGCAGCCGGGCGGCCTCCTCCTTGGCCGCCTTGCTGGCGGCCTCAGACTCCGCCCGTCGCGCCGCGGCCTGCCGCTCCTCCTCGGCCCGGCGGGCAGCCAGGGCGATTTCGAAGTCCTTGAGCGCCTTCGCGGCCTCGGCCCGCGCCTCCTCGATGATGTGCTCGGCGGCGGCCCGGCGGGCCTCGATCTCCTCGTTCGCGGCGGCAAGAATGTCCTCGGCCTGCTCCTCGGCCAGCGCGAGAATCTGCTCCACCCGCGGGCCGAGGTGCCGGAACGCGGCCCGGTCGACCACCCCGACCTGCTTGCGCACCTGAGTCAGGTCACGCTGCAGCACCTCGACCTGGCCGGCCAGCTTGTGGATCTGGGTGTACGCCTGTTCCCGTTCGGCCGCCAGCGTCTCGATCTCGTGCTCGGCCCGAGCGACGTACTTTTCGACCTGTCGTTTGTCGTACCCACGCAGGGCGGACTCGAAGTAGGGCTCCGTGGTCACATCCCCGCCGAGGGTGAACAGTTCCTCGCCGTGCGACATACACCCATCCTCACACGCATCAGGCCCTGCTGGGGCGATACGGACGCTCAGGATTGGGAGCTGACTCACGCGTCGACGCACCCGATCGGTGGGGCTCTGTTAGACGCAGGGCGGCGCGGGGCGTCACCGTCAACCGGTGTCACCCCGCGCCGTGGATCATGCCCCGGTGGTTGCTCAGCTGGAGGTTTCCGCAGTCACCTTCTCGCCGGCGTCGTCCGCCTTCTTGGCCTCCGCCTTGTCCGGCGTGGCGGCGCTCGAGTTGGGCACGCCCGGCACGATGCCGGCCAGGCCGGAGAGCATCTGCCCGAGCTGGGAGGTGACGGCATCCTTCTGCCGGGTGAGGTCCTCGACCTCGCGACGGGCCGCCTGGGTGGTCAGCTCGGCCTCCGTACGCGCCTCGTTGAGCAGGCGCTGCGACTCGGCCCGTGCCTCGCTGAGCGTACGCTCCGCAAGGGCCTTGGCCTTCTCGACGGTCTCGGTGGCGGTGCGCTCCGACTCGACCCGGCGGGACTCGGCGCGCTGCTCGATCTCCTTGGCCCGCTCCTGCGCGGCCCGGGCCCGCTGCTCGGCCTCGTTGACCAGCTTCTGCGTCTGCGCGACCTGGGCGGCGTGCCGCTCCGACTCCTCGCGCTCGGCCTTCTCCCGGCGCTCGGCGAGCTGGAGCTCCAGGGCCTGAAGGTCCTTGTCGCGCTTGTCCCGGGCGTCGGTGAGCAGCTTGGTCGCCTCCGCGCGCTTCTCCTCGGCCTCGCGAGCGGCCTTGGCCCGCTGCTGGGTGATCTCGCGCTCCGCGGTGGCCCGAAGGGTGGCCACCTCCCGCTCCACCGTGGACTTCAGCTCGGCGACCTCGTGGGCGGTCACCGTACGCAACTGCTTGGTCTCCCGCTCCGCGTCGGCGCGCAGCGTGTCGGCCTCCCGGCGGGCCTGGACCCGCATCTCGGCCGCCTCCCGCTCGGCCGCGGTACGGACGTTGCCCGCCTCCCGCTCGGCGGTGGCCTTCATCGCCGCCGCCTCGGCCCGCGCCTTGTCGGTGATTTCCCGGGCCTCGAGGCGGGCCGCGGAGAGGATGCCCTCCGACTCGCGCTTGGCCTCGTTGCGGTGGTCGTTGGCCTGCTCCTCGGCGAGCCGGAGGATCTGCTCCACCCGGGTGCCGAGCCCGGACAGCGTGGGCCGGCTGTTCTCCTCCAGCTGCTTGCTGGTGTCGGTGAGCTTCTGCTCCAGGGCGGCGAGCCGCTGCTCGGACTGCCGGAGCCGGCGCTGCGCGTCGTTGAGCGCCTGCTCGGCGTCGGCGCGGTCCTTGTTGGCCTGGCTCAGTGCGGCGTTCAGCCGGCCGATGAAGTCGTCGACCTGACCGGTGTTGTACCCGCGCAGGCCAACCGTGAAATCGGGCTGCGAGTTCGCGTTATCGAAGAACGCGAGAGGGGAGGACTGTTGCTGGGGCATTGGGACATACTGGCAGACACTCGGGGGTGCTTCCAAGGCCGTGCCGTCCTCATTACATGGTCAACTGGACGAGCCGCCACACAGTCGCGCCGAGGGGCGATCGTGCCAGCTCCGGGCGGAGCCCGGGGGGTACGCAGCGTGACGTGGAATAGGACCGCCGGGCGGGCCAACTCCGAGCGATTGTTTCCATCCGGCTCGATCTCGTCCGCCGGGTGGATGGAGGCCGACCGCAGTTCGCCGAAGGGCCTATCCGTGACTCGTCCGTCAAGTCAGCGCCGGCCCATCGCTCAGACGGTTCCGTCCCGAAGCTGACGCGCGCCTCGCGGCTCCTGAGAGGGCTTGTTAAGAAGGGGCCCTTCCTATACACGAGGCGTTAAGAAGGGCCCCCTCCTTACACCTCGACCAGTTCGATCAGGACGCCGTGGGCGTCCTTGGGGTGGACGAAGTTGATCCGCGAGCCGGCGGTGCCGCGTCGCGGGGTGTCGTAGAGCAGGCGAAGGCCGCGTTCGCGCAGCGCGGCGCAAGCGGCGTCGATGTCCGCCACGGTGTACGCCACCTGCTGCACGCCCGGGCCGTTGCGGTCGAGGAACTTCGCGATGGCCGACTCCGGGGTCAGCGGGGCGAGCAGTTGCACGCAGCCGCCCTCGGTGGTCGGCCCGACCGCCAGCATCGCCTCGCGTACGCCCTGCTCGGTGTTGGTTTCGGTGTGCACGCAGCGCATCCCGAACGTCCGCTGATAGAAGTCGATCGCGGCGTCGAGGTCCGCGACCGCGATCCCAACATGATCGATGCGGCGCAGACCGATGTCTGTGACATAGTCGGCAGCGGGCTCGACGGGGGAGTTCTCAGGCATGGCGTTAGTCTGGCCGAATAACCGTTAAGGCGTACAGACGGCACCCCTCGGAGGCAGGCAGGCATGGCTTCGGTGATCGTCAGCGGCGCGCGGACCCCGATGGGGCGCCTGCTGGGCAACCTCAAGGACCTACCGGCGACCAAGCTCGGTGGCATCGCCATCTCTGCGGCGCTGGAGCGGGCCGGGGTCGCGCCGGACCAGGTGCAGTACGTGATCATGGGGCAGGTGCTCCAGGCCGGTACCGGGCAGATCCCGGCCCGCCAGGCGGCCGTGGCGGCGGGCATCCCGATGTCGGTGCCGGCCCTGACGATCAACAAGGTCTGCCTCTCCGGCCTGGACGCGATCGCCCTGGCCGACCAGCTGATCCGGGCCGGCGAGTTCGACATCGTGGTGGCCGGCGGCATGGAGTCGATGACCAACGCCCCGCACCTGCTGCTCGGTCAGCGCGGCGGCCACAAGTACGGCGACGTGACCCTCAAGGACCACATGGCGCTCGACGGGCTGAGCGACGCCTGGGACTGCTGCTCGATGGGTGAGTCCACCGAGCGGCACGGCAGCACCCGCGGCATCACCCGCCAGGAGCAGGACGAGTTCGCCGCCGCCAGCCACCAGCGGGCCGCCGCCGCGCAGAAGAACGGGTACTTCGCCGACGAGATCACCCCGGTCGTCATCCCCCAGCGCAAGGGCGACCCGTTGGTGATCAGCGAGGACGAGGGCATCCGGCCGGACGCCACCGTCGAGTCCCTGGCCAAGCTGCGGCCCGCCTTCGCCTCCGACGGCACCATCACCGCCGGCAGTTCCTCGCCGATCTCCGACGGTGCCGCGGCGGTGGTCGTGATGAGCAAGGCGAAGGCCAAGGAACTCGGCCTGGACTGGCTGGCCGAGGTGGGGGCGCACGGCAACGTCGCCGGTCCGGACAACTCGCTGCACTCGCAGCCGTCCAACGCCATCCAGCACGCCCTGCGCAAGGGCGGGCTGAGCGTCTCCGACCTCGACCTGATCGAGATCAACGAGGCGTTCGCCCAGGTCGGCATCCAATCCATCCGTGACCTCGGGGTCAGCCCGGACAAGGTCAACGTGAACGGCGGTGCGATCGCGCTGGGCCACCCGATCGGGATGTCCGGTGCCCGGCTGGTGCTCACCCTCGCGATGGAGCTCAAGCGGCGTGGCGGCGGCACCGGCGCGGCGGCGCTCTGCGGTGGCGGCGGCCAGGGCGACGCCCTGATCATCCACGTGCCCGCCGCAGCGGAGAGCGCGCGGTGAGGGTACCGAGCGAGCGGAGTCCGCGAGAGGCGGCGCGGTGAGGGCGCCGAGCGAGCCGGGCCAGCGAGAGGCGGCGCGGTGAGCGTGCCGAGCAGGTCGGGTCCGGCTGAGGCGACGCGGTGAGCCGGTCGGACGGCGGCGCTCCGGCCGCGGCCACCGATCCGGTACGTCGCAGTCGGGACGTACCGATGCTGGTCGGGCGGGCCCGCGAGGGTGACGCCCGCGCGGTGGCCCGGCTGATCACCCTGGTCGAGTCCGGCGACGAGACGCTGCCGGCCATCGCCGCCGCGCTCGCCCCCTACGCCGGCCAGGCCCAGGTGGTCGGTCTCACCGGCTCCCCCGGAGTGGGCAAGTCGACCACCACCAACGAGCTGGTGCGCGCCCTGCGGGCCCGGGGCCACCGGGTCGGCGTGCTGGCCATCGATCCGTCCAGCCCGTTCACCGGCGGGGCGATCCTCGGTGACCGGGTACGCATGCAGGGCCATGCCACCGATCCGGGCGTCTACATCCGCTCGATGTCCAGCCGAGGTCACCTCGGTGGGCTGTCGGCGGCCACCCCGCAGGCGGTGCGGGTGCTGGAGGGCGCCGGCTGCGACGTGGTGCTGGTGGAGACGGTCGGTGTCGGGCAGGCCGAGGTCGACGTCGCCTCGCTCGCCGACACCACTCTGGTGCTGCTCGCGCCCGGCATGGGCGACGCGATCCAGGCGGTGAAGGCCGGCATCCTGGAGATCGCCGACGTCTTCGTGGTCAACAAGGCCGACCGCGACGGCGCCGACGCGACCGTCCGGGACATCCAGGGCATGATCGCGCTCGGCGAGCGCGGGCCGGGCCAGTGGCGGCCGCAGGTGGTGCGGGCCGTGGCCGTCCGCAGCGAGGGGATCGACGACATCGCCGCCGCGATAGACAAGCACCGCGGCTGGCTGGTCGAGCACGACGAGCTGCGCCGCCGCCGCGAGGCGCGGGCCGCCGCCGAGATCGAGGCGATCGCGCTGGGCACCCTGCGGGCCCGGATCGGCTCGCTGCGCGACGGTACGCAGCTGCCGGCGCTCGCCGCTGAGGTGGCCGCCGGTACGACCGACCCGTACCGCGCCGCCGACGCGTTGCTCGCCCAACTGGCCGGGTAGACCGTAGGACTGGCCCTCGCCGACGGCGCCCCTGGTCCTGCCAACGGCGTCCTTCTCCGATCCGTCGGCGTCCACTGTTGAGGATGCCGGGCGGTTAGGCTCGCACCGCCCCGCGATGCACGCGGGGCAGGTAGCCGGCCGCGGGAGAGAGCATGGACCACGAGATGACGCAGGAGTTGCCGATGACGCCGGACGCGGTGGCGGGTGGCCGTACGCACATCTCGGACGAGGTGGTGGAGAAGATCGCGGTGGCCGCGGCGAAGGCCGTGCCCGGCGTGGTCGAGCTCGGCGGGGACATCGCGCGGTTCTTCAACGCGGTGCTCGACCGGGTCGGGCTGGACCAGGTGGGCGACGCCCGACGCGGCTGCTCCGCCCACGTCGTCAACGGCGGCGCGGTGATCAACCTGGTCATCGTGACCGACGCCGGGCATCCGGTGCCCGAGGTGACCACGGCGGTGCGGGCCGGGGTGACCCAGGCGGTCGAGGCGTACGGGCTGCGGGTCGACGAGATCAACATCCGGGTCGACGACGTGGCTATCGGCGGGACCACCACCTGAGGACGCCGCTCGATCACCTACCGGACACGGGCCCCGGAGGGCGCTGCTCGTCCGGGGCGGGTGGGCAGGGGTGACAGTCGCAACTGTGCGGGCCGCGGTTGATCTGAGTTCGGCAAATCGCGTGCGAGACTAGATAACCATGAGCGACCCACGGATCACCTCGTCGATTTTCACCCGCGGCGCGGTCGACCTCAGCGCGCTGCGCAGTCCTGCCCCCAGTCCCGCCCCGGCACCGGCACAGGCGGGTCCCCCCGCCGGTGCGCCCGGCGGCGCCGTCGGCGGAGTCACCGTCGTCGACGTGACCGAGGCGACCTTCCAGTCCGAGGTCCTGGAGCGCTCGCTGACCACACCCGTGGTGGTGGACTTCTGGGCCGAGTGGTGCCAGCCCTGCAAGCAGCTCTCGCCGGTGCTGGAGCGCTTGGCGGTGGAGGGCGGCGGCGCCTGGGTGCTCGCGAAGGTCGACGTGGACGCCAACCCGCGGTTGGCGCAGATGTTCCGGGTGCAGGGCATCCCGATGGTGTACGCGGTGGTCGGCGGGCAGCCGGTCGACGCCTTCTCCGGAGTGGTGCCCGAGCCGCAACTACGCCAGTGGATCCAGGCCGTGCTCAAGGCCGGCGGGGTCGAGGTGGCCGCCCCGGAGGATCCCCGTCTCGACGAGGCGGACGACGCCCTGATGAACGGCGACCTGGACGCCGCCGAGCGGGCGTACCGGAAAATCCTGGCCGAGGCCCCGACGGACGCCGCGGCGGAGGCCGGGCTGGCCCAGGTCGGGCTCGCCCGTCGGGTGGCCGGCGTCGACCCGCAGGCGGCCCTCGCCGCTGCGGCGGCCGATCCGGCCGATGTCGACGCCCAACTGCTGGCCGCCGACATCGAGGTGCTCAGCGGCCAGGCCGAGCAGGCGTACCAGCGGCTGATCGGGGTGGTCCGGCGTACCGCCGGCGACGACCGGGAGAAGGTACGCCAGCACCTCGTCGGCCTGTTCACCATCGCCGGGCCGGAGGACCCCGTGGTCGCCTCGGCCCGCCGGTCCCTGGCCAGCGCCCTGTTCTGACGTAGCTGCCACGCCAGTGCGGGCCGGCGTAGCGCCGCCGGCCCGCCGGAGACACCGGGGGACGGGAGCCCATGATGCGCCGGATCGCCGTCCTCGACGCACCGAGCAACCTCGGCCTGCGCCCACCCACGTTCACCTCGGTACCGGGCTGCGCGAAGGCGCCCGGCGCTCTGCGCGACCAGGGCCTGCTGCCCCGGCTGCGGGCCCGCGACGCCGGCTGTCTGACTTCGCCCCGGTACGACGCCGGTGACTGGCGGCCGGGCGACGGGGTGTGCCATGCGCGCGAGATCGCCGACTACTCGGCGGCGCTGGCCGACCGGATCGGAGCCCTCATCGACCGGAGCGAGTTTCCCGTGGTGCTCGGTGGTGACTGCTCGATCCTGCTCGGCTCGGCGCTGGCCATGCACCGGCTCGGCGAGGCGGTCGGCGGCCGGATCGGGCTGGTTTTCGTCGACGGCCACTCCGACTTCCGGCACCCGGGCAACGCCTCGTACGTGGGCGCGGCGGCGGGCGAGGCCCTCGCCCTGGTCACCGGGCGCGGCCAGGCCGACCTGGCGGCCATCGAGGGCCGGCGACCCTACTTCCGGGACATCGATGTGGTGGTGCTCGGCATCCGGTCGCATGACGAGTACCGGCTCGACCTCCAGGCCGCCGGCATCATCACCAGGCCGGTGCCGACGTTGCGGGCCGAGGGGGCGGCGCGCAGCGCGCAGTGGGCGCACGAGCAACTCGCCGACTGCGCCGGCTACTGGGTGCACGTCGACGTGGATGTGCTCGACCCAGCCGTGATGCCGGCGGTCGACGCCCCCGAACCCGGCGGCATCGCCTTCGCCGAACTGGAGATCCTGCTCGCCGGCCTGGTGGACACCCCGCACTGCCTCGGCGTCGAGCTGACCGTCTTCGACCCCGACTACGACCCGGACGGCGCGTACGCCGCCGAGATCGTCAACACCGTGGTCGCCGGCCTGCGCCCGGTCACCGCCCCCGGATCGGTGCCGCCCCGCCTGCGTGCGCGGGCCGAACGGGCCGCCCCGGCACCCCGCCACCCCACCGACCGCCCCGCCACGCCACCCGCGCCTGGGCCTGGTTCGTCTGGTCCTGGTTCGCCCGGGCCTGGTTTGCTCGGGGCGGGTTCGGCCGGGCCTGGTTCGCCCGGGGCGGGTTCGGCCGGGCCTGGTTCGTCTGGTCTTGGTTCGGCCGGGCCTGGTTCGTCCGGGGCGGGTTCGGCCGGGCCTGGTTTGGCTGGTCTTGGTTCGGCCGGGCCTGGTTCGTCCGCGCCTGGTTTGCTCGGGCCTGGGGCGGAGACCGCCGGGAGCCCGGCGGAACAGCTGACGCAGTCGACGTTCGACGACCAGGACCGCCCGGAAAAGGCTGGCTCGAACGACGGGAACCCAGCGCAGGACGGCCACGATCCGGTTGCCGACGAGTCGGACCTGGACGGCACCGGTGACCCGGCCGAAGAGTCGTCCGTTCGGCGCCCACACCCGGCGGCCTGACGGCCTGACCGCCTCCCGCGACCGCCTGACCGCCTGACCGCCTCCCGCGACCGCCTGACCGCCTGGTCTAGGGCTGCTCATCACCGTTTCCGGCGTAACGGCGGTGTCCCGGTCGACCGGATACCGCCATCCCGCCGTAACGGAGTCGATCAACTGGCGTCTGGGGCGGCGAGCCTGCGCACGAGATGCCGCAACTGGCGTCCTCAATCGGCCGGGATACCCCGACATGCCGCAACCCGCCTCGCCCGCCGGTCCGGATGCGCCGAGATGCCGCAACCCGCGCCTGCCCTGCCGGCCCGATCACCCCCGCATGCCGCAACCCGTGCGCCGCCCACGACCCCACGCCACCTCCCGGGCCTGCGTCACGATCCCAGGGCTCGTGCCATGCCCTCGGTCCTGCGTCACGATCCCTGGGCTCGTGCCATGCCCCGGGCCTGCGTCACGGTGCCCGGCACCGCCTCGCCTGCACGACCTACTGCCGGCGATCTCGGGAGGAGGCAGGTCAGCGGGCCAGGGCGCGCAGGAAGCGTTCGGCGATCGGGACGGCGGTGCCGCTGCCGGAGCCGCCCTGTTCGACGAAGACCGCGAACGCCACGTCGCCCTGCCAGCCGACGAACCAGGCGTGGGTGTTCTCCGGGTTGTCGTCGTACTCGGCGGTGCCGGTCTTCCCGTGCACCGGCTCGCCCGGCACGTCCCGCAGCGCGGTGCCGGTGCCGGTGCTGATCACCTCGCGCATCATTGTTTGCACCGCCGTCACCGCCTCGGGCTTCAGCTCCGGGCCCGGCTCGGCCGCCGGCTCGGGGGCCGGGTCGAGGACCAGCTTCGGTGGGGTGAACCCGCCCTTGGCCACCGCTGCGGTCGCTGCGGCCATGGCCAGTGGGCTGACCAGGGTCGTACCCTGCCCGATCGCGGCAGCGGCCTGCTCGGTGGCCCCGCCGTTCGCGGAAACCTTTCCGGTGTACGCGTCGAGGCCCACCTCCCACTTGCCCTCGAGGCCGAGGGTGCGGCCGGTGGTGGCGAGCCCGTCGGCGCCGAGTTGTGGAGCGAGGGCCGCGAAAGCCGTGTTGCAGGACTTGGCGAAGACGGTCTGGAACGGCACCTCACCGAGGGCGAAGTCGTTGGAGTTC
Organism: Micromonospora qiuiae; assembly: GCF_016863555.1. Taxonomy (GTDB): domain Bacteria; phylum Actinomycetota; class Actinomycetes; order Mycobacteriales; family Micromonosporaceae; genus Micromonospora; species Micromonospora qiuiae. Next base: position 26,355 of record NZ_BOPC01000082.1, read on the forward strand.
TTGAACGGGCGGCCGTCGACTGTGAACGTCTTGGGGCAGTCGACAGTGGCCTCCGGGCTGATCGCGCCGCGCTCCACCAGCCCGAGCGCGCTGACCATCTTGAACGTGGAGCCCGGCGGCACCTGCGCGGTGAAGGCCAGGTTCTCCCCGGCGGCGCCGGGGCCGTTCGCGGCGGCGAGCACCGCGCCGTCGCTGATCCGTACGGCCACCAGGGCGGAGCGTCGCCGCTGTCCGCGCAGCGCCCCGTCCGCGGCGTTCTGAGTGGCCACGTCGAGAGTGGTCCGCACCGGCTGGCCGGGCTCCGGCTCACGCTGGAACACCACGGCGTCGGTGGACTCCAGCGTCCCGTCCGGCTTCGGCCGCTTGATGATCACGCTCAGTCCGGGTACGCCGCGCAGCCGCTCGTCCCACCGGCCCTGCAACCCGCCGTGCCCCACCAGGTCGCCAGGCGAGTAGCGGTCGGGGAACTTCGTCAGGTCGTCGGCCTGCGCCGGGTCGACGGTGCCGAGCACCGCCCGGGCGAACTCGCGGGTCGGGGCGAGATCCAGCTCGTCGGTCTGGAACTTCGTCCCCGGCAGGTCGCGGATCCGTGACCTGATCTGCCGGTACGCCTCGTCGCGCAGGGTGACCACCTCGACGAACGCGTCCGGCTTCGCCTCGTCGAGCCGCTTGGCCAGGCTGGACACGTCGACTGGCGGCGTGATCGCCGGCTTGATCGCGCGGAACGCGGCGTCCAACTCGCGGGTCAGTGCCTTGACGTCGGTCACCTCGCTGGGTTGCACGCCGACCCGGACCACCGGGCGCGGCGCCACCAGCGGCTCGCCGGCGCCGTCGAGCACAGCGGCCCGGGGTGCGGGGGCCCGTCGCAGGCCGAGCCGGTCGCCGCTGGTGAGCTGCTCCTGTACGACCTGTGGCTCCCAGATCACCTGCCACTGGTCGTCGCGGCCCTGGGTGAGCCGCACCGGGCGGTCGTACGCCCAACTCGTCTCGCCCGGCAGCGTCCACTCCAACCGGATGGTGGCGGTGGCGGTGTTCCGGACGATCTCCGGGTCACCCTTGCGGCTCAGCTTGAGCGGTGCGTCGGCCAACTCGCCGGAGAGGGACTTGATCTCCTTGGCGACATCCGCCGCCGCGACCTTCGTCCCGGTCGGGTCGACGAAGCCGACCGCGTTCAAGTCGCCCGAATGCCAGCCGTCCAGGAAGGCGTCCACGCTGCGCTGCGGGCCGTCCTCGCCCGAGCAGGCGACGAGGGTGGCCGAGGCGAGCAGGCAGGCGGCAATCGCGATTGAGCGGGACGAGCGGTGACGAAGGCGTTGCGACAGGTGCATCGGTTGGGTTTCCTCCTGGTCGGGTTGCCCTGCACGCTATTACGCCGAGGCGACCCTCGGCCGCCCCGGTCGTCGTCGAGCGGGAAAAGACGAGCCACAGACGGCGTGATGAACAACTTTAGGCGGGTACTCCGAAGCCGGCCGAACCTCGTACCGCAACGGGTAAAAGGACGACCGTCCCAATCCGGAAGTCCCGGCCGGGGTCCGCCGACGTGCGAACCGGTCGGTCGGCCTAGGCTTGGCGACAGAGTGACCCACAACGCGGTGGGTTGAGGGGAGTGCGACCGATGGACCGGCGTCCGGCAACCAAACCGGAACCCGATCTCCGGCAGGCTGACGCCGGCCGGGACGACAGTTTCGACACGGCGACCGACGGGGACGGCTTCGGCCGACTCGATTCAGGAGTGACCGGGATGACCGGTTCGAGCATCGACACCCTCTACGACCTGGGCCTGCCGCCAGAGGCGCTGGGCGACGGCGCGGAGGACGCCGAGTTCGACGAGCCGGTACCGAACGCCGAGCGGCTGGTGGCGCAGGCGGTCGCGCTGGCCGGCGACGACCACGACGCGGCGACCCTGGTGAGCCGGTTCTGGCGGTTCGCGCCGGACGAGGAGCTGATCGGGTTCACCGCCGAGGAGATGCTCGAAGCCGCCCGCGCCCATCGGGAGCTGGCCGAGCAGCGGGTGCCGGGCGAGTTGAAGGTGCGGATCCACCCGCCCGACGCCCAGCAGCACCACAGTGTCATCGAGATCGTCACCGACGACATGCCGTTCCTGGTCAGCTCGGTGACCGCTCTGCTCAACACTCATCACCTGGACGTGCACCTGCTGGCCCACCCGCTGATCGTGGTGCGCCGGGAGCCGTTGGGTCGGCTGATCGAGGTGGCCGCCGACGTGGAGCCGGACGACGCGGTCTCCGGCGACCTGGTCGAGAGCTGGATGCACATCGAGATCGAGCCGGTCCGTGACGCGGAGGAGCGGGACAAGCTGCACCGGGAGCTGCAGCGAGTGCTCACCGACGTGCGCGAAGCCGTGGAGGACTGGCCGAAGATGCGCCAGCGGGCCCTCGCGCTCGCCGACGAGTTGGCCGCCACGCGGACCAGCGACAGCCGGCCGCCGGTGCCGGAGAAGGACATCACCGACTCGGTCGAGCTGCTGCGCTGGCTCGCCCACGACCATTTCACCTTCCTCGGCTACCGGGAATACCGGCTGGTGTCGGACTCGGGCCAGGGCGGGCCGGCGCTGGAGGCGGTGCTCGGCACCGGGCTGGGCATCCTGCGACAGGACGCGCCGGAAGCCCGCACGCTGTCCTCGATGACGCCCGAAGCCCACGAGAAGGTCACCGAGAAGCGCCTACTGGTGATAACCAAGGCGAACTCGCGGGCCACCGTGAACCGCTCGGCGTACCTGGACTACATCGGCTTCAAGATCTTCGACGAGCATGGCGAGGTGGTGGGGGAGCGCCGCTTCCTCGGTCTCTTCTCCACCGCCGCGTACCGCACCAGCGTGCAGGAGCTGCCGGTGGTCCGGCGCAAGGTCGCCGAGGTGCTGGACCGTTCCGGGCTGAGTCTGCGCAGCCACTCCGGCAAGGGCCTGCTGCAGATCCTGGAGACCTACCCGCGTGACGAACTGTTCCAGATCAAGACCGACGACCTCTACCACGCGGCGGTCGGCGTGCTGCGGATGGCGGGCCGCCGGCAGCTGCGAGTGTTCCTGCGTCGGGACGCGTACGGGAGGTTCATCTCCTGTCTGATCTACCTGCCCCGGGACCGGTTCACCACCCAGAACCGGCTGCGCATGCAGGACATCCTGCTGCGTGAGCTGAATGGCGTGGGGGTCGACCACACCACCCGGGTCACCGAGTCGACGCTGGCCCAGGTGCACTTCACCGTCCGCACCGACCCGACCAACCCACCCGGGGACATCGACGCCGACCTGCTGGCCGAGGAGCTGGCCGACGCCACCCGGCTCTGGGACGACGACTACCGGCTGGTGTTGGAACGCAAGCTCGGCGACGAGCAGGCCAAGAACCTGTTCGGCCGGTACGCCGACGCGTTCCCGGAGGGCTACAAGGACACCCACACGCCGTACGAGGCGATGAAGGACCTGGCCAAGCTGGAGCTGCTGGAGGAAGCCGGCCAGCTGGAGATGCACCTGTTCCGCAAGCAGCTGATGCCGCCACGCGCCGGCGGCCGGGGGCCGGACGTCGACGATGCGATGGACGCCCGGTTCAAGATTTACCGGTACGGCGAGCCGATGATGCTGTCGGCGGTGCTGCCGGTGCTGCACTCGCTCGGCGTACGGGTGGTCGACGAGCACCCGTACGAGGTGGAACGCGTCGACGGGCGGATCTGGCTGTACGACTTCGGGCTGCAACTGCCCGAGGGGCACCAGGAACTGGCCGAGGTGCGCCCGCACGTGGAGAACGCGTTCGCGGCGGCGTGGCGGGGCGAGGCCGAGGTGGACGGCTTCAACGAGCTGGTGCTGCGCGCCGGGCTCACCTGGCGCCAGGTGGTGGTGCTGCGGGCGTACGCGAAGTACCTGCGCCAGACCGGGACCGTCTTCTCGCAGGACTACATGGAGTCGACCTTCATCGCGTACCCGCGGGTGGCCACGCTTTTGGTGCAGCTCTTCGAGGCGCGGTTCGCGCCGGGCGGGCTCGACGCCGAGCAGCGCGAGCGGCGCAGCGCCGACCTGGTGGCCGAGATCGGGACCGCCCTGGACGAGGTGGCCAGCCTCGACCAGGACCGGATCCTGCGGTCGTACCTGTCGTTGATCCAGGCCACCCTGCGCACCAGCTTCTACCAGAAGCCGCTCGACGGGCGACCCAAGCAGTACGTGGCGTTCAAGCTGGACCCGCAGGCGATCCCGGAACTGCCCGCTCCCCGCCCGAAGTTCGAGGTCTTCGTGTACTCGCCCCGGTTCGAGGGCGTACACCTGCGGTACGGTGCGGTGGCCCGCGGCGGCCTGCGCTGGTCGGACCGCCGGGAGGACTTCCGTACCGAGGTGCTCGGCCTGGTCAAGGCGCAGATGGTGAAGAACGCCGTGATCGTGCCGGTGGGCGCCAAGGGCGGTTTCGTGCTCAAGCAGAAGCCCGGCGACCGGGACGAGGCCGTCGCCTGCTACCAGCAGTTCGTCGGCGCCCTGCTGGATGTCACCGACAACATCGTGGCCGGTGAGATCGTGCCGCCGGAGGACGTGGTGCGGCACGACGGCGACGACCCGTACATGGTGGTGGCGGCCGACAAGGGGACGGCGAGCTTCTCCGACATCGCCAACGAGGTCTCCGCCGCCCACAACTTCTGGCTGGGGGACGCGTTCGCCTCTGGAGGTTCGGCCGGCTACGATCACAAAAAGATGGGCATCACCGCCCGGGGTGCGTGGGAATCGGTCAAACGGCACTTCCGCGAGATGGGCCACGACACCCAGAGCCAGGACTTCACCGTGGTCGGCGTCGGCGACATGTCCGGTGACGTGTTCGGCAACGGCATGCTGCTGTCGGAGCACATCCGGCTGGTGGCCGCCTTCGACCACCGGCACATTTTCCTGGATCCGGACCCGGACGCGGCCACCTCGTACGCCGAACGGAAGCGGCTGTTCGAGATGCCCCGCTCGACCTGGGAGGACTACAACTCCGAGCTGATCTCCGCCGGCGGCGGCGTCTATCCGCGTACGGCGAAGTCGGTGCCGGTGTCGCCGCAGGTCCGCGCGGTGCTCGGGCTGGCCGACGACGTCGAGCAGATGAGCCCGCAGGAGCTGATGAAGGCGATCCTCACCGCGCCGGTCGACCTGTTCTGGAACGGCGGCATCGGCACCTACGTCAAGGCGTCCAGCCAGACCAACGCCGAGGTGGGCGACAAGTCCAACGACGCGATCCGGGTCAACGGCAAGGACCTGCGCTGCCGGGTGGCCGGCGAGGGCGGCAACCTGGGCTGGACCCAGCTCGGCCGGATCGAGTACGCGATGGGCGGCGGCCGGAACTACACCGACTTCATCGACAACGCGGCCGGGGTGAACTGCTCCGACCACGAGGTGAACATCAAGATCCTGTTGAACACGGCGGTCGCCGACGGGGAGCTGACCGTCGCCGAACGGGACGAGTTGCTCGCCGAGATGACCGACGAGGTCGCCGAACTGGTGCTGCGGGACAACTACGACCAGGCCCGGGCGATCAACAACTCGCAGGCCCAGGCCGCCTCGTTGCTGCCGGTGCACCGCCGGATGATCAGTGATCTGGAGCGTTCCGGTGTGCTGGACCGGGCGCTGGAGGCGCTGCCGACGGACGAGGAACTGGCGGGACGAACGGAGTCCGGGCTGACCGCGCCGGAGTCCGCGGTGCTGCTGGCGTACGTGAAGATCGCGTTGGAGAAGGAGATCCTCGCCGACGGCCTGGCCGACGAGGAGTGGACCAACCAGATCCTGGTCAATTACTTCCCGACGCCGATGCGCGAGCGCTTCGCCGACCGGATGGGCCAGCACCGGCTGCGTCGCGACATCGTCACCACGGTGTTGGTCAACGAGGCGATCAACCGGGGCGGCATCACGTTCGTCTTCCGCGTCGTCGAGGAGACAGCCGCCTCGGCGGTTGACGTGATCCGGGCGTACGTGGTGGTCCGCGAGGTGTTCGGGCTGTGCGAGCTCTGGGACGCGGTCGAGGCGCTGGACAACCGCGTCGACCCGCAGTTGCAGACCGACGTGTACCTGGACACCCGCCGGCTGCTCGACCGGGCGGTGCGCTGGCTGGTGACCAACCGGCGCTCGCCGATCAATGTGCGGGCGGAGATCGACCGACTGCGCGACGGGGTGGCCCAGCTGCTCCCGCAGCTGGAGACGCTGTTCTACGGCAGCGAGCGGGAGGCGATCGCGGCGCACATCGACTCGATGACCGAACGCGGCCTGCCCCGCGAACTTGCCGAGCAGAGCACCCGGCTGATGTACAGCTTCGGCCTGCTCGACGTGGTGGAGACCGCCGCCGACACCGGGCGCGATGTGAGCGAGGTGGCTTCCGTCTACTTCGTGCTCTCCGACCGGTTCCGGGTGGACGCGTTGCTGTCGAAGATCTCGCTGCTGCCGCGCGAGGACCGGTGGCAGACCCTGGCGAGGATGGCGCTGCGTTACGACCTGTACGCCGCGCTGGCCGCGCTCACCGTGGAGGTGCTCTGCTCCACGCCGGGCGATCTGCCGCCGCACGAGCGGGTGCAGCAGTGGGAGCAGGCGAACGCGACCTCGATTCACCGCTCGGAACGGGCGATGGACGAGTTCGACGAGTCCCGGGCCGACCTGGCGGCCCTGTCGGTGCTGCTACGCCAGATCCGTACCCTGGTCCGCACCTCATCCGCCACCTGACCCCCTTCGCCGCGTCGCCTCCCTTCGGTGGCGTCGCCTCCCTTCGCTGCGTCGCCTCCTTCGGGCGCGTCGATCATGGAGTTTTGGTCGCCGATATGGGGGTTATGGGGGCGTTCGCGGGGGCGAAAAGTGCATGATCGTGGGCGATGGGTGGCCCGGCGGCAACAGCCGCCGGGCCACTCACCGTTCGTGGTCTGCTCACCACACCAACGAGGCGAAGACGATCACGTTGTCGCGGTAGTCGCCGGTCGTCTCGTCGAACTGGCCACCGCAGGTGATCACCCGCAGCCCTGGCCGGTCGTTCGGGCCGTACACCTGCTCCGCAGGGAAGGTGTCCTTCGGGTGGGATGACACCGAGTCGACCCGGAAGCGGGCCGAGCTGCCGTCCTGTCGGCTGACCGTGATGATGTCGCCGGGTTGCAGGGCACCGAGGGAGAAGAAGACCGCGGGACCGATCGCGGCCGAGTCGACGTGCCCGACGATGACCGCGTTGCCCACTTCGCCCGGGCTCGGCCCTGGCTCGTACCAGCCGGCGAGCAGGGCTTGGTCCAGCGGGGGTACCTGAACGCTGCCGTCCGGGTTGGTACCGAGCGCCATGATCTCCGCGTTGACGCCGATCCGGGGAATGCTGATCGTGGTGGGGGCGGAGCGGGGCAGGCCGGCCGGCCCCCGGTCGGCGTCACCGGAGCCGGCCTCGGCCGTCGAAGTGGCCGGCGCGGTCCCGGCCTGTGCAATCGGCTGGGGTGGGCGTACGGTGTCGCCGTTCAGCGAGGCGCCGATCAGCCCCGAGCCCACCATGGCGAGCAGGATGACGACGGCGGCGCCGGCGGCGCGCCACGGTTCACCGTGACGGCCGCCGGCCCGTCTCGTCGTCAGGTCAGGCCGCGAACTCATCGGCCCGACGCCGACGCAGCAGCACGAGGCCACCGAGAGCGGCCGCGCCGACCAGGCTCGCCCCGGCGGAAGCCAGGGCCCGGTCGGTTCCGGTGGCGGCGCCACCGTCGCCGGCCTTCACGCCGCCGTGCGGCAGGACGACCAGTTCGCCTTCGCCGCAGGAGCCCTCCAGCTTGTACGTCCCGGGCTCGGCGTGCTTGTCGACCCAGGCCTCGCCGTAGTAGACGAAGTCCTTCTTGTGCTCCCAGCGGTCGTCCTCGCCGTACTTCTTGCCCTCGTGGCCCTTCTCCTCGTGGCGCTTGTCGTCGTGGCCCTTCTCCTCGTGGCGCTTGTCGTACTTGTTGTACTCGTCGTACTCGTCGTGCTTGTCGTAGCCGTCGTACTCGTCGTGCTTGTTGCGCTCGTCGTACTCCTTGTGCTTGTTGTACTCGTCGCGCTTGTCGTACTCCTTGTGCTTGTTGTACTCGTCGCGCTTGTCGTACTCCTTGTGC
>NZ_BOPC01000083.1 GCF_016863555.1 Micromonospora qiuiae
TGCCGCAATTCGTGAGCTGCGCACGGGATGCCGCAACTCGCGCCCACCCGATCGGCCCGGACACCCCGACACGCGGCATTTCGCGCCGCCCACCGCCCCAGGTGCAGCGTCACCGCCTCGTCGCCTCGTACGCCGAGACCGCCGGCGAGCCGCCGCGGAAGCGCCACCGCCGCCGACGCCACCCGCACCAGCGCCGAGGCGAGCCGCCCCGGAGCGCCACCGCCGGCGCCACCCGCACCAGCGCCGAGGCGAGCCGGCCGAAAAGGTCAACTGTCGCACTGCGCCATCCGCCGCAGCTGGTACGCCGAACAGGGCCCCGCCGCCTGCACCCCCTGCTCCCACACAACCACCGACGCCCGCTGACCCCCCACCCGACCCCACAAGAAACCTGTTGATCATGAGGTTTGCGGCGAATTCGATCGTCAAACGCCGCTAACCTCATGATCAACGCCAGCCGAACGGGGGTGGGGTGGGGTGGGGGTCAGGGGCGGTTGTAGCGGTGCATGGTCAGGGTGCCGAAGATGGCGATGAAGAGGACACTCCAGAGGGCTGTCCACATCATCGCGGTCGAATCGGTGGTGCCGAACATGGCGGCCCGCACCGACGACACCAGGTGGGTGATCGGGTTGGCCTTGACGAATGCCTGGAGCCAGCCCGGCATGGTGGACGGGGCGACGAAGACGTTGCTGAGGAAGGTCAGCGGGAACAGCACCATCATGCTGACCCCCATCACGGACTTCTCGGTGCGCAGGACGAGCCCGAAGAACGTCCAGACCCAGGAGAAGGCGAACGAGAAGACCACCAGCAGGCCGATCCCGGCGAGCACGCCGAGCACGCCGCCGTCGGGGCGGAAGCCGAGCACCAGCCCGACGGTGAGGATCACCACCGCCGCCAGCACGTAGCGCAGCACGTCCCCGACGATCATGCCGACCAGGGCGGCGGGCCGCCACACCGGCAGCGTCCGGAACCGGTCGAAGATGCCCTTCTGAATGTCGGTGTTGAGGCCGACACCGGTGTACATGGTGATCATCACGACGCTGGTCACCATGATGCCCGGCAGGAAGAACTGAAGGTAGTCACGAGGGTTGTCGGCGAGCGCGCCGCCGAACAGGTACGTGAACATCAGCACCATGATGATCGGGAACGCCGTCACGTCGAACAGTTGCTCCGGCACGTGCTTGATCTTCAGGACGGCGCGCCAGCTGAAGGCGAGCGACGCCGCCAGCGGGCTCGGTCGGGGCGGTCGCTCGCCCGGCGCGAGGATCATCCCCAACGCCTCGGTCGACGGGACGTAGACCGCCGGCGCACGCTCGGTCGAGGTGGCGATGTCGCTGCTCATCGGGCTGCCTCCAGCGCCTCGTCCCGCTCGTCCTCGACTGGTGCGGCGGGGTGGTCGGTCAGGGCCAGGAAGACCTCGTCCAGGCTCGGCTGGCCGAGCGAGAAGTCGTCCACCACGATCCCGGCGCGGGACAGCTCGCTCAGCACGCGGGCGGCCTGGGCACCGGCGTCCAGGTCACTGCCGTCGCCGCCGACCCGAGCCGTCATCGCCACCGGATCCGGCTCCAACTGCACCGGCGCGTCCAGCACCGTCCGCAGGATCCGCTCCGCCTCCGGCCGCGAAGCCGCGTCCCGCAGCCGCAGGTGAACAGTGCCGGAGCCAACTGACGACTTCAACTCGCCCGGGGTGCCCTCCGCGATCACCCGGCCGTGGTCGACCACCGCGATCCGGCTGGCCAGCTTGTCGGCCTCGTCGAGGTACTGCGTGGTCAGCAGCACGGTCGTGCCGTGCGCCACCACCGCCCGGACGATCTCCCACACCTGGTTGCGGCTGCGTGGGTCGAGCCCGGTCGTCGGCTCGTCGAGAAACAACAGGTCGGGCGTGTTGAGGATGCTCGCCGCGATGTCGATGCGCCGCCGCATGCCGCCGGAGTATTTCTTGACCTGCCGGCCGGCGGCCTCGGTCAGCCCGAACGCGGCCAGCAACTGCTCCGCTCGCTGCTGGGCAGCCGACCTGCGCAGCCCGAGCAGCCGGCCCAGCAGGATCAGGTTCTCCGTGCCGGTCAGATCCTCGTCGACCGAGGCGTACTGACCGGTCAGGCTGACCCGGGCGCGGACCGCGTCGGCCTCGGTGACCACGTCGTGGCCGAACACCCGGGCCTGCCCGCCGTCCGGGCGCAGCAACGTCGCCAACACCCGTACCGCGGTGGTCTTGCCGGCCCCGTTCGGGCCGAGCACCCCGTACACGGCACCGGCCGGCACCTGCAGGTCGAGGCCGGCGAGCGCATGGGTCTCGCCGAACGTCTTGGTCAACCCCGCGGCCTCGATGGCGAGGCCGCTGGTGCGTCTAGAACTCATGATGTCGATCTGTCCTCCCGTGTGGTGGCACCGGGCCCGGAAGGGCACCGGAGCACATGCCGCCCCAGCCCACCGCACGCGTACGACAAAATTCCGACGCGGGGCCGACCACCTGCTACAACGACTGTGGCCGGTGGCCGGCCCGCACCACCGTCCGGCAGTGGCCGGGTGGCCGCTGCCGGCCCCCGTTACCAGGCGGTGTCGAGCCGGTGCCGCTGCTCGGGCGTCAACGTCAGGTCGACGGCGCCGAGGCTCTCCTCCAACTGGGCCACGGTGGAGGCGCCCACCAGCGGAATCGTGGGCACGTCCCCACCGATCAGCCAGGCCAGCACCACCTGGTTGACGGTCGCGCCGGTTTGTTTCGCGACCTCCCGCAGCGCGGTCAACCGCACCGGCGCGCTCGGCAGGTCGTACTCCGGGCCCAGGGGCTTGTCCGGCCGGCTGTACGCCCCCTTCAGCAGCGGCGCGTACGACACCAGGGTCAGGCCGGGCTCGGCCCGCAGGTAGCTGACCAGCTCGCCGCCGACGGCGCCCACGTCGCCGTCGGGGTCGAGGTCGGTCGGCCCGTCCAGCCGGGCGGGCAGGTAGCTGCGGTGGTACTGGAGCACCTCGTACCCGGGCAGGCCGGCCGCGGCGGCCAGCGCGCGGGCCCGCTCCACCCGCCAGGCGCGGTGGTTGCTCACGCCCAGCAGCCCCACCGTGCCGTCGGCGACCAGCTCGGCGAAGCCTGCGACGGTTTCCTGGATCGGCGTCCGGCGGTCCTCGATGTGGGCGTAGAGCAGGTCCAGCCGCTCCACCCCGAGCCGCTCCCGGCTGCGCTCGGCGGATTCCCGGATCACCTTCGCCGACAGCCCTTCAGGATTGTCGAGGTAGCTGGCGCCGGGAGCCAGTGGCCGCGCGCCGAGCTTGGTGGCGATGACGATCTCGTCGCCCACCCCTCGGCTGCGCCGCCACCGGCCCAGCAACTCCTCGCTGTCGCCGCCCTGGCCGCCGGTCTCCCAGAACGCGTAGTTGTTCGACGTGTCGATGAATGTGCCGCCCGCCTCCACGAACCGGTCCAGGATGGCGTACGACGTGGCCTCGTCGGTCCTCGTGCCGAAAAGCATCGCGCCGAGGCTGAGCACGCTGACCTCGCGTCGGGTACGCGGGTCGGTGCCGATGGTGCGGTATTGCATCAAGGCTCCTCTCGTGCGCCCGAAGGGACGCGGCACCAGCCTGCGTCCTCGAGTGCACTCGAGGTCAAGCGCGACGCCGGGACGAAAGTTCAGCCGGGAAGGTGGGCCAAGGTCAGCGTTCCCGCAGGGCGGTGGAGGCGAGCCGGTAGCCGATGGTGCGATCCACGATCCGCTCGACCAGTTTCGCCTTGCGCAGCCCGCCGACGCCGCGCAGTCCCAGGCCGACTCCGATCATCTTCGGCCGCTCGCCGTTTGAACGTAACTACGTAAGTTCGTATTATCGAAGCGTGTCGGAGATCGAGGAGCGGTTGGCCGCACTGGAGGCGCAGGTCGCCGCGCTGGCCGAGCGGGTCGGGGGCGGCGCGGGCGAGCCGGCGACGCCGCCCGACGGCGCCTTCTGGGCCCTGGACGGGCTCAAGCAGCGGCTGCCGGCCGACGACCACCCCGGCGCCGTGCTCTACACCGGCACCGTCCACGTCGCCGGCCAGCGCTACGACTGGCAGTACGGCCGCACCGTCGACGACCTGCTCGCCGACGACTGGGCCGAGTTGCCGGCCGTGCTCTCCGCCCTGGCCCACCCGGTCCGCCTGCGCCTGCTGCGCGAGATCCTCGGCGGCCGGCAGGGCACCGGCGAGCTGGCGGGGATCGAGGAGCTCGGCACCACCGGCCAACTGCACCACCACCTGCGCCAGCTCACCGCCGCCGGCTGGCTGCGCAGCGCCGGCCGTGGCCGATACGCCATCCCCGCCGAGCGGGTGGTGCCGCTGCTGGCCATCCTCACCGCCGCCGGCCGCTGACCACGAACCGCGCGACAGCCCACTCGGCTCCACGCCGGCCGCTGACCACGAACCGCGCCCGGAGCCGCCGACCGAAGGAGCACCAGCGTGCGAAAGCAAACCCTCATCGCCCTGGTCACCGGAATCGTCGCCGGGGTCGCCGGGCTCGGCGTCATGCCCCGCGCGCCCCGGTTGACCGCCCAGGCCACCGGCGACGCCGAACTGGCCGCCGCGGTACGGGCCGCGGTGGACGATCCCGTGGGGCACCGCGGCCTCGCCGTCGCGCTGATCGACGGTGGCCGGATCCGTACCGCCGGCCTGGGCGACCGCGACCGAGCCGGCCACCCGGTCGAGTCGGACACCCCGTTCGAGATCGGTTCGGTGTCGAAGGTGCTCACCGGCATGCTGCTGGCGCAGCGCGTCGGCGCCGGAGCGGTTCACCCCGACGACACCCTCGGCACCACCTGGCCCGAGGTCACCGGCCCCGCCCACCAGGTCACCCTGGCCGAGTTGGCCAGCCACCGCTCCGGTCTGCCTCGGGTCACCATCGGCTCGGTACGAGACTGGGCCCGCCTACTGTGGACCAACCTCGCGGCCGGCAACCCGTACGCCGGACAGGACGTCGACCGGATCCGGGCCGCGACCGACGAACACGGGCCCGGCGACGGTCGGGGCCGGGTCGGCTACTCGAACTTCGGCATGGCGTTGCTCGGTCAGGCCCTGGCCGCCGACGCCGGCACCGACTATCCCGAACTGCTCGACCGGGAGGTGCTGGCTCCGCTCGGGATGACCGCGACGGTGCTGGCCACCGACCCCTCGGCCCTGCCGGCGGGGCGGGCGCAGGGCGCCAGGACCAGCGGACGCAGCCCGGACCCGTGGGTCGGTGCGGGCTACGCCCCGGCCGGCATCGGCTACTGGTCCACCGCCGAGGACCTCGCCCGCCTGGTCGCCGCCACCGCCGCCGGCACCGCCCCCGGCGCCGACGCCCGTGACCCGCGTTTCGTCGACGACGAACGCACCCGGGTCGGCTACGGCTGGTTCACCACCCGCTACGGCGACCGTGAGATCACCTGGCACAACGGCGCCACCGGCGGCTTCCACACTTACGTGGGGTTCGAGCGGGCCACCGGAAAGGGGGTGGTGGTGCTCGGCAACACCGACCGGGGTGTCGAACCGATCGGGTTGCGGTTGCTCGGCGTACCGCAGGAGAGCGCCGGCAGCGCCTCGTCAACGCTGCCGCCCTGGGCCGGTGCCGGTCTGGCGCTGCTGTTCACCTCCATCGGCGGCCTGTCGCTGCTGGGCGCGGCGTTCCGTCCGGCGCTGGACCGGCTGACCGGGCTGTCCGCGGCGGCCTGGGCGCTGGCGTACCCGCTCCTCGGGCATCAGCTGGGCGACTGGTCGGTCGTGCCCGGCTGGCTCTGGCCCGCAGGGCTCGGGCTCTCCGCCGCCGGGCTGGCCCTGGTCGCGTACCGCTGGCGGAGGCTGCCGCTCAACGGCGCCGCGGTGCCGTGGCGCCGGTCGGTCGCCGTCGGCGCCTCCCTCACCGGCGCGCTCGCCGTAACCGCCGCCCTGCTCACCTAACGAAGCGCTGAAGTGTAAGGAGGGGCCCCTTATTAACGCCTGATGTATAGGAAGGGCCCCCTTCTAACAACTCGTTGAGCCGCAGCTCAACCGGCAGGCCACCGAACTGCGCGGCTCGCGCGTTTTCGATCATGGCTGTTAGAGTCGTCGGCCAGGTCGGACGGCTCGTGGGGAGAACGAAAATGGCGATTCCGTTCCGGGACGCGCTGGCGCAGATGCTCAAGGCGCGCTTTTCGATCCTCTACATCGAATCGTCCGAGGAACAACGGGTCATCGCCGAGGTCACCGCCGTCGCGCACGACGCCGCGCTGGTGCGTACGCCCCGCGCCGTGTGGACCTGGTCGACGACCACGGGGCTGGTGCACCCCGAGGGCGGCGCGCACAACGGCACGAACGAGGCGGCGGACGCGTTGGACGCCGCCCTGCGGATCGACCACCCGAGCGTACTCATCTTCAAGGATCTGCACCCGGCACACGGTGACGGTGACCGGCCGGGCAACGCGGGCGTGATCCGCCGGCTGCGGGACGTGGCGGCGGCGTTCAAGGCCGGCTCCGTACCGCGCACCCTCATCCTGGTCTCCCCGGTCCTGAAGATCCCCACCGAGCTGGAGAAGGAGATCACGATCGTCGACTTCCCGCTGCCGAGCGAGCCCGAGATCCGCCGGGTGCTGGACGCGATGATCGAGGCGAACACCGCCGGTGGCCGGATCCAGATCGGGCTGGACGAAATCGGCCGGGAACGGTTCGCCAAGGCCGCCCTCGGCCTGACCCTGCACGAGGCGGAGAACGCCTTCGCCCGGGCCATGGTCAACGACGGGGTGCTCGACCAGCGCGACCTTGAGGTGGTGCACGAGGAGAAACGGCAGACCGTCCGCAAGTCGGGCCTGCTGGAGTTCGTCGACGCCGACGTCAACCTCGACGACGTCGGGGGGCTGGAGAACCTGAAGCGCTGGCTGGCCAAGCGGGACGGCTCCTGGCTGGCCGAGGCGGCGGCGTACGGGCTGCCGGCCCCCCGAGGCGTACTGATCACCGGCGTGCCGGGGTGCGGCAAGTCGCTGACCGCGAAGGCGATCGCCGCGGCCTGGGGCCTGCCTCTGCTGCGGCTGGACATCGGTCGCGTCTTCGCCGGGATGGTCGGTTCGAGCGAACAGAACATGCGCAACGCCATCCGCACGGCCGAGGCGAGCGCGCCCTGTGTGCTCTGGGTGGACGAGATCGAGAAGGGCTTCTCCGGCGGTGCCGGCGACTCCGGCACCTCCACCCGCGTCTTCGGCTCCTTCCTCACCTGGATGCAGGAGAAGACCCGCCCCGTCTTCGTCATCGCCACCGCCAACGACATCGAAGGGCTGCCGCCGGAACTGCTGCGCAAGGGGCGTTTCGATGAGATCTTCTTCGTCGATCTGCCGACTCGGCCCGAGCGGTCCTCGATCTGGCGGGTTCATCTCGCCCGGCGGCTGCGCAACCCCGCCGTCGCCGGTGGTCTCACCCTCGACGAAGCCCTACTCGCCGAGCTGGCGGAGCTGAGCGAAGGCTACTCGGGCGCCGAGATCGAGCAGGCCGTCATCGGCGGGCTCTTCGACGCGTTCTCCGAGCGCCGCCCGCTGCACCGCGACGACCTGGCCCAGGCGGTGGTCGGTATGGTGCCGCTCAGCGTCACTCAGGCGGAGAAAATCGACGCCATCCGGTCGTGGGCCGACGCCCGCGCGATCGCCGCGACCGCCGCCGAGGACTGGGACAGCGGCGCGCGTCCCGGCACCCGCGGCGGCGGCGTTCCATCCCGGGGGTACGCCGAGAGAGGCGTCCCGCCCGGCGGCTACGGCGGTGGCTATCCCGCCCAGGGCCACGGCGAGAGCCGCCCGTCACAGGGACACGGCGGTGGCTTCCCGCAGCAGGCGCCGGGTGGCGGCGCTCCCGGCGCGCAGGGCGGACGGGCGGTGGAGTTCTGATGTCCGCACCGACCGGGAGAGGAGAGCGAGCATGAGCATCTCACTGGTACTGCTGCCGCTGGCCGTCGCCGCCGTCGCGGCAGCTCAGGGCGTGAGCGCGGGACGCGATCAGCAGGGCCGGGTCGTCTGCCAGGTGCAGACCCGGATGCGGGACGAGACGCTGCTCGCCGCCGCGCTGCACGACACCGCCGCCGTGGTGGGCATCGAGCGGGACGCCATCACCGCGGACTGGATGGGCGTACGGGCGAGCTTCCAGCGGGGCGCGGACGGCATCTGGTCGGCGCACTTCACCGGCGAGGTCGACGAGCAGCGGGCGGTCGAGGTGATCCGGGCCGTGGACGCCGCGTACGGGCGGCAGGTCCAGCAGGCGGTGCTGGAGCGGCTGCGCCAGCGGGCACCCGCCGCCGGCCTGCGGCTGGAGTCCGAGCAGGTCACCGAGGACGCCAGCGTACGCCTGGTCTTCGCCGTCGAGGGGCGGTCGTGACCGGCGGGCGGCCACGGGTCGTGGTCACCGTCAGCAGCGAGGGCGTGGTGAGCGCCGAGACCCGGGACATCCTCGGCGAACGATGCCTGGACTACGTCAGCGTCCTGGAGGACCTGCTGGCGGCACGCGCGGTCGACAGCGCCTACACCGCCGATTATGCGCGTACCGCCGAGCCCCTGCGACAGGAGGTCCGTGATGTCGAGCGCGCCTGACCCGGGACGGCCGTCGTGGGGGCAGCCACCGGTGGGGCAGCCGCAGCCGCCGGCCGCGAGCTTCAAGTGGCGGCTGATGCACAGTTGGTGGCTGCTGCTGCCGGTGCTCGGTATGAGCTGCCTCGGCGGCCTCGGCTTCCTCTACGTGGGCCTGCGCGCCCGACGCCCGGCGTGGTGGATCGCCGGGATCGGCTACCTGCTGGTTGGGTGGACCGCCTTCATCCTGGCCGGGGAGTCGGATCCGGACGCTCCGCTCGGTGACTGGATGGCCGGCCTGGTGCTGGTCGTCTGGCTCACCAGCATCGTGCACGCCGCCATGATCAACTCTTCGTGGCTGCGCTGGCGGGCGGGCTACCGCCCCTGGTACGCCCAGCAGCCGGCACCGGGCGGGCCCGGCTACCCGCCCGGCACGCTCGCCCCGCCGCCGGGCGCGAGCCCCCCTGCGCCGCCCTTCGGCGCGAGCCCCCCTGCGCCGCCGTTTCCGGGCGTGGGCCCTGCTGCGCCGCCGTTTCCGGGCGTGGGCCCTGCTGCGCCGCCGTTCCCGGGTGCGGGCCCTGCGGCGCCGCCGGCCCATCCGCCCACCGGGTTCCCGCCGGCCGGCTCGACGTCCGACTACTTCGGTTCCGGTCCGGTCGCGGCTCCCGTGCCGATCGGTGGAGAGCCCCGGCGGCTGGACGTGGCCGCCGCTCCGCTGGACGTCAACGCCGCCCGGCCAGAGGAGTTCGCGGCGCTGCCCGGCCTGGATCCGCAGCGGGTCCGGCAGGCGCTGGCCGAACGGGACCGGCGGGGTGGTTTCGGCAGTGTCTCCGAGTTCGTCGCCGCGGCCGGCCTGGCGCCGCACGAGTACGCGCGGCTGCGCGACAACCTGGTGTGTTCGCCGCCGGTGCGGCCCGCGTCGGGGCTACCGCCCCAGGGGCGCGTCCTGGATGTCTGAGCGACCGGCCGCCACCCCGGCACCGCGTGGCGGGGCGGAGGGCGTCGTGCCGACGCCGCGTGGCGGGGCGGAGGGCGTCGTGCCGGGGCCGCGCCGAGCGGCACGGACGGTCTCGGTGGCCCGGTTCCTCGGCACCACCCGGGCCGAGGGCCCGGGCGAGCGGACCGCCATCTGGGTGCAGGGCTGCGCGATCCGCTGCCCCGGCTGCTTCAACCCGCACCTGTGGAGCTTCCGCGGCGGCGAGCAGGTCACTCCGGCCGAGTTGGTGGGGCGGGTGCTCGACGCCGGCACCGAGGGGTTGACCCTGCTCGGCGGCGAGCCCTTCGACCAGGCGGCCCCGCTGGCCGAGGTCGCCGCCGGGGTACGCGACGCCGGACGCTCGGTGATGACCTTCACCGGCTACACCCGTGCGCAGTTGGCGGCGGCGGTCGACGCTGGCCGCGATGACGTCGCCGCGTTGCTGGCGGCGACCGATCTGCTGGTCGCCGGACCGTTCGACGCCGACCGGATCGACACCCGAAGGCCCTGGATGGGCTCGACCAACCAGGAGTTCGTGCTGCTCAGTGACCGTTTTCCGGAGATGTTGACGGGGCTCACGGGCTGCCCGGACCGCGTGGAGGTCACGGTGGACACTGCCGGGCGGATCGAAGTGAACGGCTGGGCCGAAGTGGACATTCTCGACGAGTTGCTGGCCACAGTGGGCCGCCGGCCGGGCCGGCGTGACCGTTAGCAGACCGCGATTGACCGACCTCGACTGAACAGACCCTTTGCATCAGCCCCGATGTGCATCAGGATGGCACGAACATCCGGCGTACGGGGGTAGGGGAGCCGGATACCCGCAGAGGAAGGACGTGGCACATCGTGGTGCCTTTCTCCGGCAGGAGAGTGCTCGCCGGTATCGCGGCCAGCACGCTCTTGGGCACGGTGGCGCTGGCAAGCCCGGCGTCGGCGAGCCCGAACAACAACACCGTCAAGAAGCTGACCAAGGCGGTGACCGTCGAGGGTGTCTTCAAACACCTCGACAAGTTCCAGGCCATCGCCAACGCCAACAATGGCACGCGGGCCTCCGGTACGCCCGGCTACGACGCCAGCGCCGACTACGTGGCGGGGCTGTTGGAGAAGGCCGGCTACCAGGTGAGCCGGCAGCAGTTCGACTTCGCGTACTTCGAGGAGTTCGGCTCGTCGTTCGCGCAGGTGGCGCCGAACCCGACCACGTACGCCGATGGCGTCGACTACGAGCTGATGTCCTACTCCGGTGCCGGGGTGGCCGAGGCCGAGGTGGTCCCGGTGGATCTGGCGCTCACGCCGCCGCGCGACTCGTCGTCCGGCTGCGAGGCGAGCGACTTCGCCGGTGTGGACGTGGCCGGCAAGATCGCCCTGATGCAGCGCGGCACCTGCGCCTTCGGGGACAAGGCTGCCAACGCCGAGGCGGCTGGCGCGGCCGGCGCGATCATCATGAACCAGGGCAACGGCACGCCGGAGGCCAATGCGGACCGCTACGACCTGTACGCCGGCACCCTCGGCGCGCCGGTCGGCATTCCGACGGTCGCCGTGTCGTACGACACCGGGGCGCAGTTCGCCGCGGCGGCGGGCCTGGTTCTGCGCATCGAGGCCGACACCACCTCCGAGATCCGCAGCACCGAGAACGTCATCGCGCAGACCCGGCAGGGCCGCACCGACAACGTGGTCATGGCCGGGGCGCACCTGGACTCGGTGCCGGACGGGTCGGGCTACAACGACAACGGCACCGGCAGCGCCGGGCTGCTCGAGGTCGCGCTCCAGATGGCCAAGGTGAAGCCGAACAACGCGGTCCGCTTCGCCTGGTGGGGTGCGGAGGAGGCCGGTCTGATCGGCTCTCAGTACTACGTGGACTCGCTGACCGAGAAGCAGGTCGAGGACATCGCCCTCTACCTCAACTTCGACATGATCGGCTCGCCGAACTACGTCTTCGGCGTGTACGACGGTGACGACTCCGCGCAGGAGGGCTCCGGCCCGGGCCCGGAGGGGTCGGCGCAGATCGAGAAGGTGTTCGAGGAGTTCTTCGCCTCCCGCAAGCTGCCCACCGTGCCGGCGGACTTCTCCGGCCGCTCGGACTACGGCGGGTTCATCGACGTCGGCATCCCGGCCGGTGGCCTCTTCACCGGCGCGGAGGGCCTCAAGACGGCCGAGGAGGCCGCCCTCTTCGGCGGTCTGGCGGGGGAGGCGTACGACCCCTGCTACCACCAGGCCTGCGACAGCCTCACGCCGGTCGCCGACGGTGCCGACGCCGCGCTCTACCGGGCGCTGGGCAAGGAGTACAAGCTCAAGGGCAACGTCAACGTTTTCGCGCTCGACGTCAACGCCGACGCCGTCGCCACCGCGGTGCTCACGTTCGCGTACGACACCTCGGCCGTGAACGGCGTTCCGGGCAAGACGCCCGGCAAGGGCAAGGGCAAGGACAAGGGCAAGCCGCACGGCCACAAACACGGCCACAAGCACGCAAGGTAGTCCCGGCGCCCTGCTGACCGGGCCGGGCCCCGCCTCGGGGCCCGGCCCGACCGGCGCACACCGACCGGTCGGGTCGGCTCAGCCGGGTGGAAGGGCCGATCGGGTCAGCCGCCAGTACTGCCGTTTGCCCTCGTCGCGGACCACCACGCCGTAGCGGCCCAGTTCGGTACGCAGTTCGCGGGCCTCGTCGCCCCGGTCGGCCTCCAGCGCCTCCTGCCGGGCCCGCAGCAGTGCGTCCGCGCCGGCCGGCAGCCCGGGCAGCCCCGGCACCCAGCGCCGGTACGCCTCCCGGTGCGGGTCCGCCTCCGCCCACGGCCAGCCGTGCTCCCGGAACGCCTTGGCCAGCCGGTCGGCCGGCAGGTCGGAGGTCTGCCGGGCCAGCTCGTTCTCGTCGGCGCCGAGCAGCACCAGGTCCTTACCGTCGACGAAGACCACCCGGGTCTCCGACCGGCCGATCTCCCGCTCGGTGCTGCCGCGGCGCAGCCGCGCCCGGGTGCCGTCCACGGCGACCCGCACCCGCTCGGCGGTGCCGATCGCGCCGATGACCAGCCCGGCCAGCACGCCGACCGCCACCCCGGGCCGTCGATGATCCTCGGCGGGGCACCCGACCTGGAGGTGGTCGGGGAGGCGGCCGACGGCAGCGAAGTCGTGGCCGCGGTCGCCGCCTGCCGACCGGAGGTGGTGCTGATGGACATCCGGATGCCCCGGCTCGACGGGCTGGCCGCGACGGAGGCGGTGCGCGCGTTGCCCCGACCGCCCGAGGTGCTCGTGCTGACCACCTTCGACGCCGACGAGTACGTGCTGCGCGCGTTGCGGGCCGGCGCGAGCGGTTTCCTGCTCAAGGACACCCCGCCGGCCGAGATCGTGCGGGCGGTGGCCCGGGTGGCGGCGGGTGAGGCCACGCTGTCCCCGACGGTCGTCCGTACCCTCATCGAGCACGTCACCGTGCCGACCGCGGCCGACCCGCGCCGGGAGCGGGCGCTGCGGCTGCTGGCCGGTCTCGCCGAGCGGGAACGGGCGGTCGCGCTGGCCGTCGGCCAGGGGCGCACCAACGCCGAGATCGCCGGGGAGCTGTTCATGAGCGTGGCCACCGTCAAGGCGTACGTCTCCCGGCTGCTGACCCGCCTCGACCTGAACAACCGGGTGCAGATCGCGCTGCTCGTGCACGACGCCGGCCTGGCCTGACCGTCGGCGGCGAAGGCGCGGAAACCTCGTTTGAACCATCCCGCTCTGGCAGCCGTACCAATGCGCGAGGTGCGGTGCTCAAGCGCATCGCTACCGGAGCTTCGGGAGGCCTGCCGTGCGAGTTGATGAGCAGTCGACAGATCCCATCGATCAAATTCTGGGCGAGTTGCCGGTCCCGACATCGCTGACCCCCGAGGACGTCCGGCTGGCGGTCCGGGCGGTGGTCGTGCACGCGGCGGAGGAGTGGCCCTCGGGGGCGCTGTGCCGCAACGACGGTGCTCGGTTCCCCTGCCGGTTGCACCGGTGGGGCCGGCGGGTGTTGCTGGCCCACGGGCTGAACGAGCGGCAGCTCGACGCCCTCATCCGGCACGGCAACCCGTTCGTGCACGTGCCGTTCCCGTTCCTGGTGAACGGGCCGAACCCGGGACGTACCCCGGCGGCCCGTCCGCAGGGCGCGACCGGCTATCCGGCCCGTCCGCAGGGCGCCGCCGGCTATCCGACCCGCCAGCAGGGCGCGGGCGGCTATCCGGCGCGTCCGGATCGCGCTGCCGGCTATCCGCCGCGTACCGATCGCGTCGCCGGTCACCCGGCGCGTGGTCCGGTGCCCCGGGTGGCCGCTCCCGCGGCACGGACCGCTGCCCGGACCCCCGGCACCGGCCGTCCGGTGGCACCCCCCGCCACCGCGCCGCGCTGGCCGCGGGCGAGCTGAGAGGGATTCACCCGCTGGCGGTACGACGCCGGTCCGGATCGCGCGGTCATTTCCCGCCCGCGCCCGGACCGGCGTCGCGACCTCAGATCCCGCACTTGGGCGCGGACCAGTAGGTGTGGTTCGAGACGCCGTCCCGGTTGTTCTCCCGACGGGAGTCGACGTGGACATGGCTGTTGTGCCCGCGCACGCCGGGGCCGACGATTCCGCTGAAGCCGTGGTCGCGGGCCTGGCGGGCGACGTCGCACAACGACCGGTGGGTCGAGATGACGTCGGCGGCGTTGCCGTAGAGGTGCTGGCTGTTCGTCGCGCCGCCCACCCGGCTGTTGCAGCCGCGGTCGCGGAAGCCGCTGGTGACGATCAGCGGCCGGTCGCCGAGGCTCTTGCGCAGCGCCTCCAGTTTCCACATGGTGCGTAGGGCGTTCTGCCGGGTCTGGTCGGCCGTCAATGGGCCACCCGTCCAGCCACCCCGGCCGCAGCCGTTGTCCAGCTCAGGGTAGATGAAGTGCCGGGGCGTGCAGTCGTCGTCCTGGAGCTGGTAGAGCTTTCCGAAGGTCTCCGGCCCGGCGATCCCGTCGACCGCGATCCCGTACGCGGCCTGGAATCGGCGTATCGCGGCGGCGGTCTTCGGGCCGTACTTGCCGTCGAGTTCCACGATGTCGCGTCGGCCGGCCCAGCCGGCCACCCGCATTTGCAGCTCGCGTACGTCACTGCCGGAGAGACCCTGGTAGAGGGTGCGCTCCCAGGTGTAACAGCCATCGGCGTGGGCGGCTGGTGCGGCGATCACCGAGGCGATCGCGGCACCCGGTAGCGCCAGCGCGAGGGCGACGACGGCCCGCTTCAAGGCGTGTGCGCGCACGGGTAGTCCTCCCGATAGACAGGTGAATGGGTGGCATCCGGGACTTCGGCCTGGCCGTCCCGTGAATCCACCCTCGCACCCGAGGAAGCCGATTCGCGGCGATTAACCGGAATTGTTCTCACAATCTCCCTTGTCTGAACGTTGCCTGGGAATTAACGGCATTTGCGAACCGGACATTCACTCCCGGGTAGCCGCAGAGAACGCCGACCCGGCAATTACTGTGCGGAAAGTCGCAGCAGGTCGCACGGAGGGTGATGTTCCCTGGCCGGGGCGGGCCGGTAACGTCAGCGCCGGCGACGACGGGGAGGCGGGCGTGGCGCGAGGTGGGATCTTCTGCGTCGAGGGCCAGTGGCACCGGGACCTCAACGAGCGGGGATCGGTGCTGCCCACCCTCGAACTGCTCGAACGGCTGAATCGGGTCCGGTTCATCCACAAGGACGCGGCCACCCGGGACGAGCTTTTCTACTTCATCGACCGCTGGCTGCTCAAGCAGTACGCCGACCACCGGCTCGGGTTCTTCGCCATGCACGGCGAGCCGAACCGGTTGTGCCTGACCGACTGGCACTCGGTGGAGCTCACCGAGGTGGCCGAGCGGATGGCGGGGCGCTGCGAAGGGCGGCGGATCTACTTCGGCAGCTGTTCGGTGCTGCGCGCCTCCGAAGCGGTGCTACGCGACTTCCTCGACGTCACCGGTGCGGCG
Source organism: Micromonospora qiuiae (assembly GCF_016863555.1). GTDB lineage: Bacteria > Actinomycetota > Actinomycetes > Mycobacteriales > Micromonosporaceae > Micromonospora > Micromonospora qiuiae. Next base: position 15,401 of record NZ_BOPC01000083.1, read on the forward strand.
CTGATCTGCGGTTTCACCCGTGAGGTGGACTGGGTGGAGTCGGCCGCGTTCGAGACCGTCCTGCTCGACGTGCTCGCCAACGGTCAGCGACACAACGCCGCCGAGTTGCGGATGGGCTCGGCGCACTGGGCGCCGCTCGCGTCGTACCTCGGCTTCCGGGTGATCTACGCCAACGGCCGGGCGTGGCGGCCGTCGGCCCGACCTCGGGTGCCCCGCCAGGCGTCGGCCGGTCGCTCCGCCTGACAGCCGTCGGCCGGCCGCTCCGCCTGACGGCTGGTAGAAACGAACGATGTCACGCACGATCGCACGCAACACCCGGGTCGACCGGGACGCTCTCCTGGAGTTCCTCCGCCCGCGACACCGGGTGGTGCTGATGACCACCCGCGCCGACGGCCGTCCGCAGTCCTCGCCGGTCGCCGCCGGGGTGGACACCGCCGGCCGTTTGGTGATCTCCACCTATCCCGAACGCGCGAAGGTCGCCAACATCCGGCGTGACCCGCGGGTGTCGGCGTGTGTGCTCTCCGACGACTGGAACGGCCCCTGGGTGCAGATCGACGGCACCGCCGAGGTGCTCGATCTGCCCGAGGCCCTCGAACCGCTGGTGGAGTACTTCCGCAGCATCTCCGGGGAGCACCCGGACTGGGACGAGTACCGGGAGGCGATGGTGCGGCAGGGCAAGTCGCTGATTCGGGTCACCATCACCTCGTGGGGCCCGGTGGCCACCGGCGGATTCCCGGCCCGGCTGGCCGACTGAAACGCGGGCGGGGTGCGGCGCGCGCCGCACCCCGCCCGAGCGGTCAGGACCGTGCCGTCGCGTACGCGGCGCAGCCGATCAGTTCCATCGACACCTGGAGCCGTTCCAGGCTGATGTTCTTGGCGATGGTGTCCTCCGGGCTGTGGTACGGCGGCTCCAGCAGTGCCGGCGACTCCTCACCCCGCCAGGAGAAGTTCGCGCTGGCGATGCCGACCTCCTGGAACGACTGGTGGTCGCTGGCCCCGCGCTGGGTGACCGGGGAGATCTGCGGCTGGTAGCCGAGCCGCTGCGCGGCGGCGGCGACCTCGTCGGTGGCCCGGTTGCTCTGGCCGGTGAACGACAGCAGCCAGTACCGGGTCGCCGGGTCCCAGCTGGTGGCGACCATGTCGTTCTGGTAGACGGCGAGGATCCGGTCGCGCTCGGCCTGCGGCAGCTCCCGGACGTAGTAACGCGAACCGATCAGGCCCTGCTCCTCCGAGCCCCACAGCGCGAACCGGACGGTGGCGTCGACCGGGATCGCCTTCAGCACCCGGGCCAGCTCCAGGCAGAGCACCGTGCCGGAGCCGTCGTCGTTGGCGCCCGGCGCGCCGATCACCGAGTCGTAGTGGGCGCTGACCATCACCACCGGGCCGTTCGGCCCCGACCGCCCCTTCCGCTCGGCCAGAACGTTGTGAGAGGTCAGCCCGCGGTGCGCGGTGGTGGTGATGGTGAGGGTGAGCGGACGGGCGGCCAGCAGGGCCCGCAGCCGGTGCTTCTGCGCCTGGGCCACCCCGACCACCGGGATCGGCAGCGGCGAGTTGGCCGAGCCGGGCAGGGTGGGGGAGAACGCCTGCGCCCGGCGGGGCTCCACCAGGTCGGCCGGGAGGAAGACCACGGCGACCGCGCCGGCGGCCACCGCCCGCGCCGCCAGCTGCTCACGCTGAGCCGCGACGTAGTCCACCAGCACGATCTTGCCGGCGATGTCGGCGGTGAAGTCGCCCGCCGCGCCCGCACCGACGTCGACCACCGAGGCGGTGACGCTGCTGTCCAGTGCCGCGTGCCCGCTCGCCCCGACCTGCCAGTTCAGGTCCGTCGGCAGGCCCGCCGGCGAGCTGAGCTGGGCGAGGAACTTGTCGGCCACCGCGAACGGCTGCAACGTGGTGTCGTAGCCGAAGTGGTCGAGCTGGCCGGCGATGTAGTTGGCGGCCCGACGCTCCGAGTCGGTGCCACCGATCCGCGGTCCGATGTCCTCGGAGAGCACCTTCAGGTGCTCCAGCGCGCGCCGGGTGGAGAGCTGCGCGATGACCTTCCGGTCGTCCGACGTGAGCACCGGCGGCCGGTGCGCGCCCGGGCGCTGGTCGGTGGCGGCCCAGGCGGGCGCGGGCAGCGCCACGGTGGCGGCACCGCCGAGGGCGACGGTCAACATCCGTCGCCGGTTGAAGAAGCTGGAGCCGATGGAGGGGGACGATTCGTGCGAGGGTGTCGCGGTGTCGTCGAGCGAGGACAAGATGGCGCCTCCCGATTCGAGGTCGGACCCGGGCGGTCAGGGGTGTGTTGCCCGAGTCACAGAGGCTCGAATTTAACGGGTGAGCTGCTGCTCCTCAAGATCAGAGGATCAATACGCGGCGGTGAAGCGCATGTTTCGGTGGCGCGGCTGCTCGATCTCATCGATGACCGCAACTGCCAGATCCTCGTAGCTGAGCGCGCTGCGGCCCTCGGCGTCGGTCACCGGATGGTCGGTGCCGGTGCGGTACCGGCCGGTGCGTTCGCCCGGACGGAACTCCAGCGGTGGCGGGGAGACGTACGTCCAGCTCACCCCGTCGGCCGAGGAACGGTAAAGGTCCAGCGCCTCCGCCTGGCCCGACGCGGCGTCGCGGTACTCCTCGGGAAAGTCGGGCTCGTCCAGCAGCCGGGTACCGGCCGGCGTGAGCAGGGTGGCACCACCGCCGACGTGGATGATCCGGGGGGCGGCCGGCATGCCCCGCAGTGCGCCGAGCAGCGCCCGGACCGCGTCGGGCCAGAGCGTACGCTCACCGCCGCCGATCGCCACCACCAGCGCGTCCGCCTCCGGCGCCAACTCCCGTACGCTGCGCTCGCTGGTGGCGTCCCCGGTGACCACCCGGACCCCCGCCGGCAGGTACGAGGTGGCCTCCGGCCGGCGTACCGCGGCGACGACCCGGTGCCCCCGGTTGAACGCCTCCACCACGATCCGCGAGCCGGCGGTGCCGCCCGCTCCGAACACGACGATGTCGCTCACGGTCCCAGGCTATGGACCGGGCCCGCCGGCCGGGCCCGGAACGGCGATCCCGCGAGATCTCAGTCGAGCAGCGCGGCGTAGACCAGCTGCCGCAGCTGCGGCCGGATCGGCCAGGTGCTCGACGGCATCAGCTGGGTGAAGAACAGGGCCGTGATCTCCTCGGTCGGGTCGACCCAGAACGCCGTGCTGGCCACCCCGCCCCAGTAGTACTCGCCGGCGCTGCTCGGCAGCCGGCCCGGGATCGGGTCGTCCACCACCGCGAAGCCGAGGCCGAAGCCGATCCCGTCCAGGCTGGTCTCGGCGAACCCGCCGGTGGACAGGGCCCCGAGGTCCTGGCCGCCGGGCAGATGGTTGCGGGTCATGAAGCGCACCGTGCGAGGGGCGAGCAAACGTACCCCGTCCAGTTCCCCGCCGCGCAGCAGCGCCTGGGTGAACCGGTGGTAGTCGGCGGCCGAAGAGATCAACCCGCCGCCGCCGGAGAGCAGCGCCGGCTTCTCGTACGCCAGGTCGCCGAGCGCGTCGTGGCGCACCGCCCGGCCGGTCGCCGGATCCGGCACGTACAGCGCGGCGAGCCGGGCGGTGTCGGCGCCGTCGACGTACCAGCGGGTGTCGTCCATGCCGAGCGGACGCAGGACGCGTTCGGCGAGGAAGGTGTCCAGGCTCTGCCCGGACACCACCTCGATCAGCCGGCCCAGCACGTCGGTGGCGACCGAGTATCCCCAGGCGGTGCCGGGCTGGAACAGCAACGGCAGCGCACCGAAGGACCGGCTGGCCTCGGCCAGGTCCACATCCGCCGGTGGGTAGAGGTCGTAGCCGGCGGCCCGGTACAGGCCGTCGACCACGGAGGTCTGCATCCAGCCGTACGTCAGCCCGGCGGTGTGGGTGAGCAGGTGCCACACCCGGATCGGCTCGATCGCCGGCACGGTGTACGGCTTGAGCGTCGACCCCTTCGAGTAGACCCGCATGTCGGCGAACTCGGGCAGCCAGCGGCCGATCTCGTCGGTCAGCTCGAAGTGGCCCTCCTCCCAGAGCACCATCGCCGCCACCGAGGTGATCGGCTTGGTCATCGAGTAGATCCGCCACAGGGTGTCGTCGGCGACCGGGGCGCCGGACTCTCGGTCTCGCAGCCCGTACGTCGAGGCGTGCGCGATCTCCCCGCGCCGGGTGACGACCAGTTGCCAGCCGGGAAGCCGGCCGTCCTCGACGTACCTGCCGAAATGCTCGTCGATCCGGGCCAGCCGCGCCGGGTCGAAGCCGAGCTGTGCCGCGTCGGTGCTGCGTGTCGTGCTCACCCGACCGAACCTACCGGCCGGTACGGGTGCCGGGGAAGACGTGAGTGTCGGCGTCGGCGGGTAGCCTGCCGACATGCCGGAGCCGATCGAGGACGTCACCTTCCACGACGAGGACTGGTACGCCGAGGATCTGGCCGACCGGCACTTCGTCGGCTGCGCCTTCCACCGGGTCGACCTGACCGAGGCGACCAGCCGGGGCGCGACTTTCGTCGGCTGCACCTTCGGCGACGTGCGGTTCAACGTCTCCCGGCACACCGATTCGGCCTTCACCCGCTGCACGTTCATCCGGTGCAACCTCTTCGAGGCGGAGTTCACCGGCTGCAAGGTCATCGGCAGCACCTTCGACCGGTGCGACCTGCGCCCGCTGACGGTCACCGGCGGCGACTGGTCCTTCGTCACCCTGGCCGGAGCCGACCTGCGCGGCGGGCGGTTCACCGGCGTACGCATGCGGGAGGCCGACCTGTCCGGGGCCGACCTGACCGGGGCGACGCTGACCGGCGTCGACTTTTCCGACGCGCAGTGGCGGGGAGTCCGACTGTCCCGAGCGGACCTTCGCGGCAGCGATCTGACCGGGCTGGATCCGACAGCGGTGCAGCGGGCCGGTACGATCATCGACGTTCTTCAGGCCGCGGCCCTGGCCCAGGCGCTCGGTTTCGACATCCGGGACTGACAGTGCGGCACACGAGCCGTGTGTGAGCGATGTGGACACCTGGGCAGCCCGGCTCCGGCAAACCCGGATCGATCGATGCGTTCGGCGCGCACTAGCGCGAACGGCTCCCCTGATGCGAATGTGAGTCGGCCCCGGGTTCGGGTCGAGCGCGCCGGGTGCGAGTCCGGCCCGGCAGAAGTGGAGAGTCGGTGGCCGAGGAACCTGCCGCGCCAAGCGGTGAACCGCCGTCGCGCCCCAACCGGGCGGCCCACCGCGGCGGATCCGCCCGGCACCGCTCGGTCCGCCTCGGCGGCATCCGGGACCACCTGCCTCGTCGCGCGGCGGCCCACCGGCGTCAGCCACAGTTGACGAGCGAGAGCCGGGGCGGCACCCGTCGGCTGGCCCGGGCCCGTCGGCGCCGCCGCTGCGCGGTCGAGGCCGTGGCCGCCTTCGCCGGCCTCCTGGCCCTGGTCGGGTTCGTGAACTGGTGGTCGGAGCCGACCCCGGACATCCCGGCGGAGTCCGACGGCCTGCCGGCGGTGGTCGGTCGGCCGAGCCTGCCGAGCCCGGTGCCCACCGCTCCCGCCGTGCCCGGGCTGCGCCCCCGCGAGCGGTCGCCGAGTCCCACCCCCAGCAGCTCGACGCCCGGCACGGCGCCAGCGCCTCCGGCCGCGCCGTCGACGCTGACCGTGAGCCGTGCCGACATCCCGGCCACCGTGGACCTGACCGAACAGGGCCGGCGCGACTGGCTGCACTGGGGGCTGGGCGGCGCCGGGGCGACGGTGCGCAAACGCGACGGTTCCGCCGAGATCCTCGACCTGGGCGGCCGGGGCGAGCGGAGCGGCTGGGACGGCAATCAGGAACTCTTCGGGTGGCGCGACGGCGCGCCGGTCGAGTCGGCCGACCCCACGCCCGACGGGGTCCTCACCTGCGGCGCGGGCAACGGTTTCGACCTCGCCGTCGTCGCCGACGGCCAGCCGCGTACCGCCACCGTCTACCTCGGCGTCTGGATGGCCCGGGGCCGCCTGGACGTCCGATTCTCCGACGGCGGCCCCGGCCGCAGCCTCCGCCTCGAGGAACGGCACACCAGCCAGTCCACCGGGGTCACCGTCCGGTTCAAGGCACCGAAGGGGGCCCGGCTGCTGCTCACCTGGAGGGTCGAGGAAACCTTCACCCCGCACTGCGGCAACGTCGGCCTCCAAGCGCTCACCCTGAGGTGAAAGGAAGGGCCCCTTGTTAACGCCTCGTGTATAGGAAGGGCCCCTTGTTAACAACTATCCCAAGACGCCGGCCCAAGCCCGTGTTCTACCCGCTTTCGGCGTCGTCATGCCGGCCAATTCAATTGGCGACCGGCTATTTGACGAATGCTCCGGCAGCGGGCACCGTGGGCAGTGCGAGGGGCGCTGAGCTGCCCCGATATGACGGTGGTCCACCGACGGTAACGGGCCGAGTCCGGCCCCACGAGACCGCAGCGCTGGCGTGACGTATCCGGGCACCAACCAAACCCACGAGGAGTTCCCACCATGCTCACGATGACCGACAACGCCGTCCTGGTGATTCGTGACCTCGCCAACCAGCAGGACGTCGCCGAGGACGGCGGCGTACGCATTGCCGCGGACACCGTGGCCGGTTCGCTCACCGTCGAGCTGGTCGCCGCGCCGATCGAGGGTGACCAGGTGGTCGACAACCAGGGCGCGCGGATCTTCCTCGATTCCGACGCCGCCGACCTGCTCGGCGACGCCTCGGTCGACGCGACGGTGGACGACGAGGGCATCGTGCAGTTCGGGTTCACCGAGAAGCAGTAGCGGGCTCAGCCGGTCACTCTCGGGCGGGGCGCGCGGCTACGCCGCGACGGGATCGCCCCGGGTTGCCGGGCCGGGGCGCGAGCCGGCTTCCGCAACGCGTCGAGCACGTGGGCGAGGTGGTGCGAGGTGCTCCACGCGATCCAGTTGCTCGCCGACCCGGCGCCGGCCACCCGCCGGGCTCGGCGCAGGATCTCGTGGTCGCCCCAGGAGAAGCCCGCCCCGGCCGGCGCCCAGTGCGGCGCCGACACCAGGGTGCGACAGAGGTCGGTCATCCGCTCGTCCCCCCGCCCGCCGCGGCGCGACCATCGGTAGATCCACCAGGCGCCGTCAGCGGTGTAAGGGACGGTCGGCAGCCGGTCGCCGCCCGGCTCCGAATCGGGCGTCGCCGGGGTGACGCCGTAATCGCCGAACCCCACGTCGAGGTCGGCCAGCCGCTGCCAGAGCAGCCAGTCCCAGCGGTCCAGCCGTACCGGCTCGTCGGTGGGCAGCCGGTACGGCGTCGGCGGCATCCCACCGGCCGCCACGCTGGCCGAATGCCACGCGTGCCGGCGTGCCCAGTCCAGCACCCGTCGGACCCGCGGCTCGGTCGCCCGTACGTCCGCCGGGCAGCACACGTCACCGCAGTCCACGAGCAGGTCGCACTGCTCGGGGGCCAGTCGTGCGTACCGCCAGATCCGCTCCATGGCCGCGGTGGTCGCGTCGGGATCGGCCCGGTCCTGGCCGAGCCGCAGCCGCACCACGGCCCGCCCGGTGTAGGCCCGCGCCGCGACACCGTGCGCCGCCAGCCGCCGCTCGCCGTCCGCGAGCCCGATCACCGGCATCAGCGGTACGCCCCAGCGGGCCGGATCGGCTTCCGTCAGGTCGCACCGGTCCCCGGCGTCGATGGCCGGAACGAGCCCCGACGGCAGCCGGCCGATGGCATCCACGACAAAGCGATCCACGTTGGACAGACGCAGGATCGGGGCGATGATCGGAGCCAGGGCGGCGTCGAGGTGACCGAGCGCTTCCAACTCGCCCCGTCGGGCGGGCAGGATCGGGCGGTAGACCACGCGCGCCGCCCGGCCCCCGCAGCCAGGCGTCATAGCTCAGTGTAGCTACGCCTTTGCGCAGCCCATAGGCAAGCCAACGAAACAGCCCGAACGTGGGCCGACCGGCCGACTATCGCCAGCGGATGCCCGACGCCCCGATACCGCTCTCCCGACGAGGACAGCGCCCGGTGGCGGGACTTCCCCCGTCGTCCGGGCGACATCGTGATCAGCACCCGTTCCAGCGCTGGTCGACGACGTCACCCGAGCCCGCTACCGGGCGCGTGTCGCCGCGCTGGCCCCACCCGACCTGCTTGCCTGGCTGCATCGGGAGCGCTGACCCCTGCCCGATGTCACCGCCAGACGGGCCTGGGTCTGGGTTCGCGGCCAGGCCCCAAAGGACGTCAGTCGTCGTCGCGGTCGTCATCGTCCGTGTCGTCGTCGAGCGGCTCCTGCTCGGCCTTGACCACCTGGCCGGCCTCCCGGTCGATGTCGATCTCATGCTCGGTGTCGCCCCGCACGATCTCGACCTCCCAGACCGGCCGGTCGTTCTCCCGATCCCGCTCGATCTCCGTGATCTGGCCGCCGCCGGGTCGCTTGCCCAGCTCCAGCCGGCCGCCACTGGCCTGGGCCGCGGGGGTGCCCGTGCTGGAGCCCGACGACGACTGAGCACCTTTCGACCGCGGCGCCCCGGCCGGTGACCGGGGTGGCCTGGCGTGCCGGGCGGCGGAGACGGCACGAGCGCGCGGCGCCGTTCCACGAGGGTCGGAACGTCGCCGCGCTCGGCCGTCTCCCACCACCGCAGCCGTACGGCGGTACGTCAGCGGGGACTTGGCGTGACCGGGATCGCCGATCAGTCGTGTCGATCCCCGTTCGGCGCCGGTGCAAACCCTCGAAGCGTGGCCGATTCCACCATTTGCCGGTCGCGGCGTGGGCCGGCCCGGAACGGGGTATGTGCGGGGCATGGAGCACTTCACTATCGCGACTGTCGCTGAGAAGAGCCCGGATTTCCGGCGCGTGCTGTGGACCGGGAAGAACACCCAACTAGTGATCATGACGATCCCGGCGGGAGGTGAGATCGGCGAGGAGGTCCACGAGGACATCGACCAGATCCTCACCTTCGTCAGCGGCACCGGCGAGGCCCGCGTCGCCAGCGAGAAGCGGGAGGTCGTCCAGGGCGACCTGGTGGTCGTGCCCGCCGGCACCAAGCACAACTTCGTCAACACCGGGCCGAACCCGCTGGTGCTCTACACCGTCTACGGCCCACCGGAGCACGCCGATCAGGCGGTGCACCGGACCAAGGAGGAGGCCGACGAGGCCGAGGCCGCCGGGAAGGACGAGCCGCCGACTTCCTGATCGCGCCCACCCCACCGCGTCGATCTTGCACCTTTGGTCGCCGTTTCGTCGCCTTCAAGAGGATATGTGGCGACGGAAAGTGCAAGATCGACGAAGGTGGGGCGGCCGAGCGCGCGTCGACTGGGATTCACCGAGGCAGGACTGGTACGCCGGAGACGTCCACCGTCTCCGGATACTTCACGCCAGCACCGGTGTTCAGCACCACCACCCGCTCGCCGGCGCGGATCCAGCCGCCGGCCCGCAGCTTCCGCACGGCGGTCAGGCAGGCCGCTCCCTCGGGGCAGAGCAGCAGCCCCTCCCAGGCGGCGAAGTCGCGCAGGTCGGCGAGGATCTCGTCGTCGTCCACGGCGATCGCGGTGCCGGCGGTGGCCCGCAGCGCGGCCAGGATCAGCTCGTCGCCGAGCGGTGCCGGCACGGTGATCCCGAACGCCACGGTGTGCGCGTCCGCCCAGGGGCGGGCCCGATCCTCCCCGGCGGCGAACGCCCGCACGATCGGCGCGCAGCCGGTGGACTGCACCGCCACCAGCCGGGGCAGCCGGTCCTCGATCCAGCCGAGTTCCCGCAGCTCGCCGAGGGCCTTGTGGATGCCGATCAGGCCCACCCCGCCACCGGTCGGGTAGACGATCACGTCGGGCACCTGCCAGCCCAACTGCTCGACAAGCTCGTACCCCATCGTCTTCTTGCCTTCGAGCCGGTACGGCTCGCGCAGCGTACCGGCGTCGAAGATGGTGCCCGACGAGGCCGCGACGAGCGCGGCGACCTGGCGCCCGGCGTCGCCGATCAGCCCGTCGACCAGGCGCAGGTCGGCGCCGGCGGCCACGCACTCCCGGCGGCAGATGGCCGGCGCGGAAAGCGGCATCCCGATGATCGCGCCCATTCCGGCACGGGCCGCGTAGGTGGCCCAGGCGGCGCCCGCGTTGCCGTTGGTCGGCATGGCGATCCGTCGGATGCCCAGCTCGCGGGCGCGGCTCACGCCCACCGCCGCGCCGCGTGCCTTGAACGAACCGGTCGGGGTCAACCCCTCATCCTTGACCAGCAGGTCGTCGACGCCGACCTGGCCGCCGTACGCGGGCGCGCGCAGCATCGGGGTCCAGCCCTCGCCGAGGGTGGTGACGCAGGCCGGGTCCGCCACCGGCAGCAACTCCCGGTAGCGCCACAGGTCCGCCGGGCGTAGCCCGAAGCGTTCCGGCTCGACCGCTCCGGCCACTGCCGCGAGGTCGTAACGGGCCAGCAGCGGGGAGCCGCAGCCGCAGAGATTCTGGGGTACGCCGGCGTCGTGTTCCCGTCCGCAGCGTGGACACTCCAGGTGGGTCAGGTACACACCATGCTCCTCGCGTCTCAGCTCGCGTCGATGCTGCGCCACGTCGGGCTACGCCGCCCCGGCTCGTAGACCGAGTCCAGCCGCTTCGCGACCACCCCGGGCAACCCCTGCTCGCGCGCCGCGTGCAGGGCCTCGACCCCGGTACCGGGAAACCACGGCGGAGTCTGCCAGTGCGGCCCGGCCAGGTCCAGGCCGTCGAGCAGTTCCCGACGCTGCGGGTACGGCAGGTCGGCACTGGTCAGGCCCTCCAACCAGAGCAGGTCGACCAGCAGGTACTGGGTGTCGGCGGCACCCCGGCGCGGTCGGCCCCGTCCGCCTGGGCCCGGTTGCTCTCGGCCGCCTGTTTGCTTCCGCCCGCTTGGGCCCGGTTGCTTCCGCCCGCCTGGGCCCGGTTGCTTCCTCCCGTCTGTGGGTGGGCGGACCCGGCCGGTTCGGTCGATGCGGACCAGGACGCCGTCCAGCACCGCCTCGGTCGGGGCCAGCGCCTCGGCCATCGTCCGCAGCCACGGGTATCCGCCGGTGATCTCCTCGCCGGTGTCGGAGAGCAGCCGCAACCGGCCGCCCGAGACGTACGCCACTGCCCGTGCCCCGTCCCAGCGCAGCTCGTATCCCCAGTTCGCCTGGTCGGCCGGGAGCCGGGCGGCCCGGGTGGGGCGCATCGGCGCGACCAGCTCCGGCATGCTGGTCCAGCCCGGCGGCGCCGGATCGGTGCGGCGTACCATCCAGTCCCGGCCGTCCCGGCCGCCGGTGGCGAACAGCACGTACCGCCCGGAGGTCCGGTCGCCGTGCAGCTCCACGACCACCTCGCGGTCCTGCCACTTCTCGCAGCGGTAGGTGCCCCGGTCGTGAATGGTCATCAGCCCGCCGCCGTACTCGCCGGCGGGGATCTCACCGGCGAAGTCGAGGTACTCCATCGGATGGTCCTCGGTGTGCACGGCGAGGTGGTTGCGCCCGGGCTCCCGGGGCAACCCGCGCGGTACCGCCCAGGAGGCGAGCACGCCGTCGCGCTCCAGCCGCAGGTCCCAGTGCAGGCTGCGGGCGTGGTGCTGCTGGATGACGAAGCGGGCCCGTCCGCCCGCGTTCCGGCGCCGGCTTCGACCCTCCGGCGGGACCGGCTCCGGGGTACGCGCCGCGTCCCGCTTGCGCCGGTACTCCGTCAGCCGGTCAGCCACACCCCGCATTGTCCGGCAAAACGGGCCGGCGTGCCGCTCTCCAGGGTGTCCGGGCCGGCGTGCCCGTGCCGGGACGGGTCGACCGCCGCGATCGGGCCGCTCCCCTGATTGCCGGCATGGTGGCGGTGATCGGGGGTAGAAAGGTCGGTATGGACCATGCTGACCACCCCGTGGCACTTCTTCCCGGCGACGTCCGGATCCCGCTGCTCGGGTTCGGCACATGGCAGGCCACCGGTGAGGCCGGCTTCAAGGCGGTGCTGGCCGCGCTCGACGCCGGCTACCGGCACATCGACACCGCCACCATGTACGGCAACGAGGAGGAGATCGGCCGGGCCGTACGCGAGAGCGGACTGCGCCGGGAGGACATCTTCATCACCACCAAGCTGCCGCCGGAGCGGGTCGGCCGGGAACGGGAGACGATCGAGGAGAGCCTGCGCGCCCTCGGCGTCGACCAGGTCGACCTGTGGCTGTTGCACTGGCCGCCCGCCGACCCGGGAGACATGATCCCGACCTGGCGGGAGATGCTCGCCGTACGCGACACGGGCCTGGCCCGAGCGGTGGGAGTGAGTAACTTCAGCACCACCCAGATCGACGAGCTGATCCAGGCGACCGAGGAGAATCCGGCGGTCAACCAGATCAAGTGGAGCCCGTTCCTGTACGACCGGCAGCGGCACGCCGAGCACCGTGACCGCGGAGTGGTGCTGGAGGGCTACAGCCCGTTCAAGACCAGCGACCTGTCCGACCCGGTGCTGACCCGGATCGCCGGGGCGCACAACGTCTCCCCGGCCCAGGTGGTGCTGCGCTGGCACATCGACCACGAGATCGTGGTCATCCCGAAGTCGGTGACCCCGGACCGGATCCGGGCCAACGCCGACGTTTTCGGTTTCTCGCTGACCGCCGAGGAGATGCGCGACATCGACGCCCTGGGGAAGGGCTGACCACCTGCCGTTCGAAGTGGGCCCGGTCGCACGCGCCCCGGCGCCGGCTCCGTCAGGTGGCGGTCGACGGCTCGGTGTGCGCCCAGCGGCGCAGGGCGTACCGTCGTCCCTTGTCCTCGACGAACACCGACTCGTCGGGAGTCTGCCGGTAGCCGGCCGCGCGGGCAACGGCCATGCTGCCAGCGTTGTCCGCCTCGATCTCCAGGTACACCGTGGGCAGGCCGGCCACCACATGGGCGTACGCGGTGAGCAGCCGCAGGGCACGGCTGGCCAGATGCTGGCCCCGGTACGCGGGCCCGACCGCGTAGCCGATGGTGCGGGCGGCCAGGTTGAGCATCACCTCGCCGCGGGCCAGGTCGTCGCCGCTGGTGATGGCGAGGTAGATCCGGTCGCCGGCCTCCTCCGCACGGCGGGCCCTGTCCAGGTAGGTCTCGGCCGCGACCCGATCGAAGGGGGCGGGGACCGGCAGGCGGTGGGCCATCTCCGGGTGGTCGAAGACCGCCACCAGTTGCGGCAGGTCGCGTTCGGCCCATGGGCGCAGGGTCACCCCGTCACCTTCGAGCCGTACGTCCACCGGCCGCATCGATCCTTTCGTGGTCGCCGCCGTCAGTTGTCTGTCTGTCAGTTTGCACCGCGGCGTTGCGACGTGGATGTGCGGCGTTAAAAAGGGCCCCTTCCTATGCATGAGGCGTTAAGAAGGGGCCCTTCCTTTCACCTACATTGGGTGCCGTTGAGGGTGAAGCTGCTGGGGTTGGAGTACGCCCCGCTCAGAGTGCCCTGGTAGCCGAAGCTGGCAGTGCCACCGGGGGCGATCGTGCCATTGTGGCCGACGTTGCGGGCGGTCACCGACGAGCCGCTCTGGCTCACCGTGGCGTTCCACGCGTTGGTCACCTGCTGACCGGAAGGCAGCGAGTACGTCAGCGTCCAGCCGTTGATCGTGCTCGACCCGGTGTTGGTGATCTGCACGTCAGCGGTGAAGCCGTTGTTCCACGAGTTGGCGGTGTACTTCACCGCGCACGCGGCGCTACCCGGCGGCGGGTTGCTGGGCGGCGGGGTGGTCGTCGGCGGAGGGTTGTTGCCGCCGCCGTTGACCGCGGCCGAGAAGTTGGTCACGGCCAGACCGGTGCCACCCTGCCAGGGCTCGAACCCGGCCTGGATGCTGGTCAGGTACCAGGAGTTGGTGATCGCGCCCCGGTTGCGGGTGTCGTTGATGAAGGCCAGCAGGTTGAGATTCGCGCTGCTGATCGCCGACGGGGCCAGGTAGGAGATGACGTTGTTGCCACCGTTGTTGCCCCGCCAGACCTCCCAGTTGCGGCCGTCGATGTTGGCGTTGCCGACGGGGGAGCCGATGGGCTGGATGGAGCCCTGCCGGTTGAGCCAGATCATGATTTCCATCTGGTTCACCCCGTCCCGCTTCGGGGAGGGGTCGAGCCAGATGTCGTACGAGGCGTTGTAGATCGCCCCGCTGACGTACCGGTAGTTGATGCTGCTGGTCGCGCTGCTGATCTGGCTGACCTGCATCGGCAGGTTGGTGCCGGGCGAGCAGTTGGTGTAGTGGCAGCCGAAGAAGACCGACGGGTACGCCGTCGGAGCGCCGTTGGTCGGGTTGCTGCCGTTCTGGGTGGTGATCTCGAAGCCGGTGCTGGTGACGTTGATGCACTGCTGGGCAGTGGTGCCCCAGCGGTTGTTCTGCACCACGTAGCGGTTCTGGATCACCGTGGAGCCGTACTGCTCGCAGATCTGTGTGTCGGCGGAGGCGGTGCCGCCGAGGGCCACGGCGACGATCGAGCCGGCGGCGACCAGGCCGACGGCCATGATGGCCCGCAGGGGACGTTTCATGATGCTCCTTGCGCTGCGGCGTCACCTGCGACGCCAGGACGGGTTGGCGGACGGAGCGGTCGGAGAACGCTCGCGGACGGGTGATTTCCGGGAGCGCTCCCACGCTCATCGTCACATTTACATGTACGAAACAAGTAGCGCAACCGGTGGGGAGATATGCGGGAAATGTGAGGTGGGCCGCCGCCCTCGACCATCGGCCACCCGCCCGCCCCCTCTCCGCATCCGGCCAGCGACGATAGGCGCCCGGCTGGGCCGGCACTGCCCTGGACGTCGGCTCGTCGCGCCGAGAGGCGGTGCCGGCGGGCCGGTCGCCTCTGGCGTGCCCCGATCGCGCCGAGTAGTGTCTTGCCTTCAACGCGTGCCGAACCCCCCGGAGGCGTACACCCCCATGCGTGGCTCCCCCCTGCGCATTCTCGTCGTCGGCGCGGGCATCGCCGGCCTGGCCGTGGCCCGGGCCCTGCGCCTGGCGGGCTTCCGCCCGGACGTCACCGACAAGGCACCGCCGGGTGAATTCACCGACGCCGGCCTCTACCTTCCCGGCAACGCCGCCCGAGCGCTCCGCCGGCTGGATCTCGACGGCCCGGTACGCCCGTACGGGCAGGTCATCCACCGGCAGCGCTTTCTCGACGAGGCCGGTGCGCCGCTGTGCGAGGTCGACCTCGACACGCTCTGGGCCGGGGTCGGCGAGTGCCGGGCGCTGCCCCGCTCCGACCTGCACCGAGTGCTGCTCAGCGGAGCCGGCGGGGCGGTCCGGCACGGTGCCGAGGTGCGCACCATCGACCTGCTGCCCGCCACCGTCGGCGTCACCTTCGTCGACGGCACCCAGACCGAGTACGACCTGGTGATCGGGGCCGACGGACCCCGGTCGTCGATCCGGGCGCTCGCCGCGCTCGGCGGCCCGCCCCGCCCCGCCGGCCAGGTGGTCTATCGCGGCGTCGTGCGGCACGGCCCGGTGATCGACGAGTGGACCGCGCTGCTCGGGCGGCGCTCCGGCTTTCTCGTGGTGCCGATCGGCGCCGGCCGGCTGCACTGCTACGCCGACGAGGCGGGCACCGAAGCGCCGGCCGATCCGCAGGCCCGGTTGCGCGAACTGTTCGGCGACTACGGAGGGCCGGTGCCGGAGGTGCTCGACGCGCTCGACGCGGTGCACGTCGGCACGACCGACGAGGTGGAACTCGGACGCTGGTACCGGGGCCGGGTGCTGCTGGTCGGTGACGCGGCCCACGCCACCGCGCCGACGCTGGCTCAGGGTGCCGCGATGGCCCTGGAGGACGCGGTGGTGCTCGCCGAGGCGCTGAGCGCCGCGAGCAGCGTGGAGGCGGCGCTGACCGCGTACGAGAGCCGCCGCCGGCCGCGTACCCGTTGGGTGCGGGACCGGACCCGGGACCGTGACCGCACCCGGGACGTGCCGCCGGCACTGCGTGATCCGCTGTTGCGCGGGCGCGGCGACCGCATTTTCGGTGAGCACTACCGGCTGCTCCTCGGCCCGCTGTGATCCACGTCCGGTGACCGTAGGCGGCGCTGCCAGGCCCGCTGTGATCCACGTCCGGTGACCCCACGCGGTGCTCTCACCTGCCGGGGACTATCCTCCTTGCGGATGACGGCCCGCCCAGACAGCGTGCCGAGCGGGACAACCCAGAACCGGAGGCCACTCGTGACCACCGTCGCACCCAAGCCGGTCGTGACCCGGCCCTGGCCGGTCCGCGAACCGGTCAAGGGGTCGACCATCGCGCGGCTTTTGCGGACCACGGACGCGAAGCAAATCGGGATCATGTACATGGTCACCGCGTTCGTGTTTTTCATGATCGGTGGCGTGATGGCCCTGATCATGCGGGCCGAGCTGGCCCAGCCCGGACTGCAGTTCTTGTCGCCCGAACAGTTCAACCAGCTGTTCACCATGCACGGCACGATCATGCTGTTGTTCTTCGCGACGCCCATCGTGTTCGCGTTCGCCAACTACATCGTGCCCATCCATATCGGTGCGCCCGACGTCGCCTTCCCGCGGCTGAACAGCTTCGCGTACTGGCTGTACCTGTTCGGCGGCACCATGGCCACCGCAGGCTTCCTCACCCCGCAGGGCGCGGCGGACTTCGGCTGGACCGGGTACACCCCGCTGGCCAATGCCGAGCACTCCCCGGGCGTCGGCGGCAACCTGTGGGTGATCGGCCTGGTCATCTCCGGTCTGGGCACCATCCTGGGCGCGGTCAACATGATCACCACGATCCTGACCCTGCGCGCGCCCGGCATGACCATGTTCCGGATGCCGATCTTCACTTGGAACATCCTGGTCACCAGCCTCCTGGTGATCCTGGTCTTCCCGCTGCTGGCCGCCGCGCTGCTCGCGCTCGCCGCGGACCGGTTGCTCGGCGCCCAGGTGTTCAGTGCCGAGACCGGCGGGCCGATGCTCTGGCAGCACCTGTTCTGGTTCTTCGGTCACCCCGAGGTGTACATTATCGCGCTGCCGTTCTTCGGCATCATCAGCGAGATCATCCCGGTCTTCTCCCGCAAGCCGATCTTCGGCTACAAGGGTCTGGTCGCCGCCACCATCGCCATCGCCGGCCTGTCGATGAGCGTCTGGGCGCACCACATGTTCGCCACCGGTCAGGTGCTGCTGCCGTTCTTCAGCTTCCTGAGCTACCTGATCGCCGTACCCACCGGCATGAAGTTCTTCAACTGGGTCGGCACCATGTGGCGGGGGCAGATCAGCTTCGAGACGCCGATGCTGTTCTCCATCGGCTTCCTGGTCACCTTCCTGCTCGGTGGCCTGACCGGTGTGCTGCTGGCCGCCCCGCCGCTCGACTTCCACCTGCACGACTCGTACTTCGTGGTGGCGCACTTCCACTACGTGCTCTTCGGCACCATCGTCTTCGCGGTGTTCGCCGGCATCTACTTCTGGTTCCCGAAGATGTTCGGCCGGATGCTCGACGAGCGCCTCGGGAAGGTCCACTTCTGGCTGACCATGATCGGCTTCCACGCCACCTTCCTGGTGCAGCACTGGCTCGGCAACGAGGGCATGCCCCGGCGGTACGCCGACTACCTGCCCGAAGACGGCTTCACCACGCTGAACGTGATCTCCACGGTCGGTGCGTTCATCACCGGTATCTCGACGCTGCCGTTCATCTACAACTGCTGGAAGTCGTACAAGGCCGGCCCGGTGGTCGAGGTCGACGACCCGTGGGGCCACGGCAACTCGCTCGAGTGGGCGACCAGCTCGCCGCCGCCGCTGCGCAACTTCGACCGGATGCCCCGGATCCGCTCCGAGCGGCCGGCCTTCGACGCCAAGTTCCCCGAGCTGGCCGCCGGGCAGCAGACCCTTGTCGGCCCGCCAGAGGGCGGCTCCAAGCCGCTGACCAGCGAGTCCGACGGCGGTGCCAGCTACCAGGAAGACACCGCCGCCAACGTCGACCGTCGCTGACCCACCACCCACCGAACCACCCGACGGGCGCCATCCCCTCCAACAGGGATGGCG